>NZ_JAFFZO010000209.1 GCF_016924145.1 Amphritea pacifica
CCGCATCGAGCGGGAACACCGCCTGGTGATTGAACGGGCGGTAGTGGCGTTTTCGGGGGCGGGCATTACTCTCGGGGTAATCGCCCAGCGATGAAATGCTGTTTCGTTGTTGTGCAGGGTTATATCCTGGCCGCTGCCACCGCTGATAAAGGCCAGAATATCCGCCGGGATAAACCTTTGCGCCAGTGATACATAGTCTCTGGCGCAGGCAATACCAAACTCCCGGATGATATTGCTATCCGTTGGGCTAAACGGGTTGATGATAGTTTTCATGCCCGGTTT
>NZ_JAFFZO010000210.1 GCF_016924145.1 Amphritea pacifica
ATGGTGATCGAGGGGATCCGCTGCAACATCCCGCTGCATCAGACGATCGTCCGCGATTCTGACGTTATAGCGAGCTGTATCCTGAATATCCATGCCTGACAAACAAAAGTATTCCATCGCCTATGAGCAGGCTGCTTGTCTGTCTGAATAGTTGGTATAGATTGCTATTGTAAAAGTCGTTTCAGCTGGGTTGCTCCGGCGATATGCCGTTGTTGGTGCCGCTTCAGGTAGTCTTCAATTTACTGTTGTGAGGCATGATATTACTCGCCACATACAGTTTT
>NZ_JAFFZO010000211.1 GCF_016924145.1 Amphritea pacifica
GGGGATTAATCTACTTTTACATCACTATGTTTGCGAAAGGCTTTTGCGTCTTCCTCGGCCCACTTTTCCCATTCATTTCCATATATCTATATTTTGATGATCCTGAAGATCTAAATGGACTATTCGACTTTATATATATATAGCGTTTATGTGTTCCTCCCTTCAGGCCTGATCTGGGGTTATTTCGAAGCCTCAGGCCGCGGCTACCTCCCCATGCCCTGGTTTATGAAAGCGGTCAAACATTTTACGTTCAGCCGTAGTACTGGCATGGTCACCCGCT
>NZ_JAFFZO010000212.1 GCF_016924145.1 Amphritea pacifica
TTATCGGCCATAGCACGCGTATTGAAGACTACCTGAAGCGGCACCAACAACGGCATATCGCCGGAGCAACCCAGCTGAAACGACTTTTACAATAGCAATCTATACCAACTATTCAGACAGACAAGCAGCCTGCTCATAGGCGATGGAATACTTTTGTTTGTCAGGCATGGATATTCAGGATACAGCTCGCTATAACGTCAGAATACAAATAAAGCGATTATCTTGCCCAGATATAGTAGGAATAAATGGCCCTGATTTTTTTGATTTAAAATATGCCTG
>NZ_JAFFZO010000213.1 GCF_016924145.1 Amphritea pacifica
CGGCACCTTTGAGACTAAGCTGCGGTTCGCGTGGAATAACTGCGCCATGAAAATCCTGATTGATCTCTCTGACGCAGATAAAAGCCTTAGCCCGACCGCCGCTACACAGTTGGTTAGTGGCTCGACGCGACTTCGGCACTTGCCAGAAAAAGCGATGGTTTCGTGACATCACGGTGGAGAGATTACAGCGTGGAGTATTTGCCAGTGTCCCAGATCTTATCGGCACTATCGATGAATACATTGCCCATCATAACAGCAATCCGAAGCCATTTATTTGG
>NZ_JAFFZO010000214.1 GCF_016924145.1 Amphritea pacifica
AGATCTTATCGGCACTATCGATGAATACATTGCCCATCATAACAGCAATCCGAAGCCATTTATTTGGACTAAAAGTGCCCGAGACATTCTGGAAAAAGTTATTCGTGCCAACAGTCGCTTAAGCTCTTAACAGAATGCAACACTACACTAGTGTAGTGTTTCACTCTTGATGATTCTTAATGTATCCTCAGCTCAAATACCCTGAGAGAATCGGACTTATCGCATGCGAATTGCCACCCCTATTGTGCTTACTGAAGAAGAAAAGGCTGAGC
>NZ_JAFFZO010000215.1 GCF_016924145.1 Amphritea pacifica
AGCCACGCCCGGAACAGGGCACACTGGTTAAATTATTGCAGGGCGGTGATCCCCTGCCCTGGACCCGAGCCAACGAAACCGTTCCCGTCAGTATGATCCAGGAGCCAACACCCGCAGAGATCAAACAGCGCATTAAAGACAAAAAAGGCGAGACCTATTGGGATGAAAATCAGTGCACCATAGGCTCGCTTAATCGCTGGGGATTAATCTACTTTTACATCACTATGTTTGCGAAAGGCTTTTGCGTCTTCCTCGGCCCACTTTTCCCAT
>NZ_JAFFZO010000216.1 GCF_016924145.1 Amphritea pacifica
ATATCGCCCGTAGAGCCAATCAGGAGGATAGCTGCCGGGGGCATTTCTGGGAAGCGCGTTTTAAGAGCCAGGCCTTGCTGGACGAGCAGGCACTACTGAGCTGCATGGCGTATGTTGACCTTAACCCAATACGAGCGGTAAACAGGGACAGGCATATTCTAAAAGCCTGATCTATACTGCTGATACCTCAAACAAGGATGTTAAGGAAATCATATGACCCGTGCCCGTCATCAGATTATTTCTACCGCAGATACTCCCTATTATCACTGT
>NZ_JAFFZO010000217.1 GCF_016924145.1 Amphritea pacifica
GGGTATCCGCTGTAATATAACCCCGCTTGGTGGGATGAATCGCCCGCCCGGTATAATCAACCAACTCCAGATAGTCATGCAGTTCATAGCTGATCGCCGCTGTTTCAGCCTGCCGGGGATCAAAGCGCTTGAGTGTTAACGCGGTGGCTTCTTGCTCCTGCGGGGTATCTATCCGCTGTTTGACTGAGGTAAATGCCGATTGCTCGGGCGTCTCGGCGATGCCTGCTCGTATCGGGTTAAGGTCAACATACGCCATGCAGCTCAGTA
>NZ_JAFFZO010000218.1 GCF_016924145.1 Amphritea pacifica
GGGGGATGCTGTCGAAGTATCGATGATAGCGGTGTACCAGATGCAGCTGATAGCTGAGAATCCCCTGATGGCTGGGGCTGCTGACCAGATAGCAGTCGAACTCCGGAAAAGGATGGCTATAGAGCTCTTTATTGTTTTTGTAGCGGGTGACCATGCCGGTGCTGCGGCTGAACGAAAAATGTTTGACCGCTTTCATAAACCAGGGCATGGGGAGGTAGCCATGCTCAGACGCTTCAGCGTAGCCCCAGATCAGGCCTGAAGGTAGGA
>NZ_JAFFZO010000022.1:0-47357 GCF_016924145.1 Amphritea pacifica
CTTTCAGTTTTGATGCTTTTAGCCGCTTCGCGAGCGAAGGCTTCGAGTTGTTTCTTGTCCATGTTGCCTATCCTTAGCCATTACTGGCTCTATGATAGGCAGTTACACAATTCTATGTACAGGGTCTGTGGCGATGCTGAACTTAGCTTTATTTGCATACTTTAGGTTTGTCCATTTTGACTATTGTTAAGTCTTCATCACTATTTTTCCAGTGGTCATCTAGCCTCTAACATGATTTAACTATCTTGCTGATTCTGAGCTATTGGTTTCAATTCTACGAGTTATACGCGAAAATTGAACATATTCTTGGGAAGAACTTTATAGAACTCCCAAGTAGATACTAAAATTTAGTTCAAGGTCAGATATGTCAAATACCAAAAAAGTCGCATTGATCACCGGTGTCACCGGCCAGGATGGCTCTTACCTTGCCGAGTTCCTGCTGGAAAAAGGCTATGAAGTACACGGGATTAAACGCCGGGCGTCCTCATTTAATACCCAGCGTGTTGATCACCTGTATCAGGACCCGCATGAGGCGAATGTTAATTTTCATCTGCACTATGGTGATCTTACCGATACCTCAAACCTGACCCGTATTATTCAGCAGATTCAGCCGGATGAGGTGTATAACCTGGGCGCTCAATCCCATGTAGCGGTGTCGTTTGAATCACCGGAATATACTGCGGATGTGGATGCGATTGGTACTCTGCGTTTGTTAGAGGCGATCCGCTTTTTAGGGCTGGAGAAAAAGACCCGCTTCTATCAGGCATCCACCTCTGAACTGTTTGGTGAGGTGCAGGAGATTCCGCAGAAGGAGACCACGCCCTTCTATCCCCGCTCCCCTTATGCCTGCGCCAAGATGTATGCCTACTGGATCACTGTAAACTACCGTGAATCCTATGGGATGTACGCCTGTAACGGTATTCTGTTTAACCATGAATCCCCTCGCCGGGGTGAAACCTTTGTTACCCGTAAGATTACCCGTGCTGTTGCCAATATCGCGCAGGGCGTTGAGAAATGTCTCTACCTGGGCAACATGGATGCGCTGCGTGACTGGGGCCACGCTAAAGATTACGTGCGGATGCAGTGGATGATGCTGCAACAGGATCAGGCGGAAGACTTTGTTATTGCCACCGGTAAGCAGATCTCGGTGCGTGAGTTTGTGCGTATGTCTGCTGCTGAAGTGGGCATTACCCTTGAGTTTAAAGGGGAAGGCGTTGATGAGTATGCTGAAGTGGTTGCCGTTGAGGGTGGCAATGCACCGGCTGTCAGCGTCGGGGATGTGATTGTACGGGTTGATCCTAAATACTTCCGCCCTGCAGAGGTGGAAACCCTGCTGGGTGATCCTACGAAAGCGAAACAGAAACTGGGCTGGACACCGGA
This sequence comes from Amphritea pacifica, assembly GCF_016924145.1. Taxonomy (GTDB): domain Bacteria; phylum Pseudomonadota; class Gammaproteobacteria; order Pseudomonadales; family Balneatricaceae; genus Amphritea; species Amphritea pacifica. The sequence continues at coordinate 1,381 of NZ_JAFFZO010000022.1, forward strand.
AATCACCGTTGAAGAGATGTGCGCCGAGATGGTTCAGAATGACCTGACCAACGCCAAGCAACACGCCCTGCTGAAAAAGCATGGTTATGATGTAAGCGTTGCTCTGGAGGGTTAAGGGCTTTTCGTAAGAGCGTTTCACCACAGAGGACACAGAGGTCCACAGAGAAGGGCTTTTGTGTAAGAGCGGTTTTACCACAGTACCCAAAGGGCATGCTAAGGACACAGAGGAACACAGAGAAGGGCTTTTGGTAAGAGCGGTTTTACCACAGTACCCAAAGGGCATGCTAAGGACACAGATGGCACTGAGAAGGGCTGTTGGTAAGAGCGTTTTACCACAGTACCCAAAGGGCATGCTAAGGGCACAGAGTTCCACAGAGAAAGGCTTTTGTGTAAGAGCGGTTTTACCACAGAGGACACAGAGGAACACAGAGAAGGGCTTTTGTTAGAGTTATCTTTTCCTCGGTGCTCTCTGTGTTCTCGGTGGTGAAAAATCCTTTAAGAATGGTTGGTTTACCACAGTACCCAAAGGGCATGCTAAGGGCATAGAGATTCACAGAGAAGGGCTTTTGTTAGAGATATCTTTTCCTCGGTGCTCTCTGTGTTCTCGGTGGTGATAAATCTTTTAAGAATGGTTGGTTTTACCACAGTACCCAAAGGGCATGCTAAGGACACAGAGACACACAGAGAAGGGCTTTTGTTAGAGATATCTTTTCCTCGGTGCTCTCTGTGTTCTCGGTGGTGATAAATCTTTTAAGAATGGTTGGTTTACCACAGTACCCAAAGGGCATGCTAAGGGCACAGAGATTCACAGGGAAGGGCTTTTGTTAGAGATATCTTTTCTGTTCTCTGTGGTGAACCTTTTCGGTCTATGCATTTATGGTTTTGTTAGGAGTTTTTAATGACTAAAGTTTTTGTAGCGGGCCATAACGGTATGGTGGGTTCTGCTATCTGCCGTCAGTTGGCGGCTGATGCTTCGGTTGAGGTGATAACCGCCGGCCGGCAGGAGTTGGATCTGTTGTCTCAGAGCGATGTTGCCCGTTTCTTTGATGAGCATAAATTTGATCAGGTGTATCTGGCTGCGGCTAAAGTTGGTGGTATCTGGGCGAACAATGAGTATCCGGCTGAGTTTATCTACCAGAATCTGACCATACAGAACAATGTTATCCACTCAGCGTATCAGTCAGGTGTTAAGAAGCTGTTGTTTCTTGGCTCGTCCTGTATCTATCCAAAACTGGCACAACAGCCGATGCAGGAGAGTGCTTTGCTGACCGGTGTACTTGAGCCCACCAATGAGCCCTATGCCATTGCCAAGATTGCCGGTATTAAGATGTGTGAATCCTATAATCGCCAGTATGGTGTGGATTACCGCAGTGTGATGCCCACTAACCTCTATGGTGAGAACGATAACTTCCACCCGGAAAACTCCCATGTTATCCCCGCACTGATGCGCCGTTTTCATGAAGCGAAGCTTGCCGGTGATGCGGAAGTGGTTGTCTGGGGCACCGGTAAACCGATGCGTGAGTTTTTGCATGTGGATGATATGGCCGCGGCGTCTGTATTCGTGATGAATGCGGATGTTGAGACTTATAAAGCCAACACCGAAACCATGCTGTCCCATCTGAATGTAGGCACTGGAGAGGATTGCACCATCGCTGAGATGGCACTGACCATGGCTGAGGTGGTTGGCTTTGATGGAGAGGTTGTGTTTGATGCAACCAAGCCGGACGGCACCCCCCGTAAACTGATGGATGTCAGTAAACTCAATGCTCTGGGATGGAAGCATTCAATCAGCCTGAAACAGGGCCTGACGATGACCTACGAGTGGTTCCTCGCTAATCAGGATAGCTTTAGGGCTTAAAGGCTAAGAGCGGTTCACCACAGAGGGCACAGAGGAACACAGAGAAGGGCTTTTGTGTAAAAGCAATTTACCACAGAGGGCATTCTAAGGGCACAGAAGTTCACAGAGAAGGGCTTTTGTTAGAGATATCTTTTCCTCGGTGCTCTCTGTGTTCTCGGTGGTGAAAAATCTTTTAAGAATGGTTGGTTTGCCTTTGTGTACTCGGTGGTGAGTAGTGTTTTTATTAATTTGAAGTTAGTTCGACAGGATGTCGTATGGATACGGATTATCTGACAGAGAAGGTTATTGGTTGTGCTATAGAGGTTCATCGACAGTTGGGACCAGGGTTACTTGAGTCGAGTTATGAACAATGTCTGATGTTTGAACTGGCCCAGGCCGGAATTAATGCTCAAGCCCAGATTGCGTTGCCGATTGCTTATAAAGGAATGATGATAGAGGCGGGTTATCGAGTTGATATTCTGATTCCTGGGCGACTAGTACTGGAGTTGAAGTCTGTTGATAAGCTGATGCCAATACATACGGCTCAGATGCTTACATATCTGAAATTGTCAGGAGTTCGAAAAGGCCTTTTGATTAACTTTAATGTTAATAAGTTGACGAACGGTTTGAAACGGATAGTTCTGTAAGCGCTTTTGTGTAAAAGCAATTTACCACAGAGGGCATGCTAAGGGCACAGAGGTCCACAGAGAAGGGCTTTTGGTAAGAGCGTTTTACCACAGAGGACACAGAGACACACAGAGAAGAGCTTTTGTTAGAGATATCTTTTCCTCGGTGCTCTCTGTGTCCTCTGTGGTGAGAAATCTTTTAAGAATGGTTGGTTTACCACAGTACCCAAAGGGCATGCTAAGGGCATAGAGGTCCACAGAGGAGGGCTTTTGTTAGAGATACTTTTTCCTCGGTGCTCTCTGTGTTCTCGGTGGTGGAAAATCTTTTAAGAATGGTTGGTTTACCACAGTACCCAAAGGGTATGCTAAGGGCACAGAGTTCCACAGAGAAAGGCTTTTGTTAGAGATATCTTTTCCTCGGTGCTCTCTGTGTTCTCGGTGGTGAAAAATCTTTTAAGAATGGTTGGTTTACCACAGTACCCAAAGGGCATGCCAAGGGCACAGTGACACACAGAGAAGGGCTTTTGTTAGAGATATCTTTTCCTCGGTGCTCTCTGTGTTCTCGGTGGTGAAAAATCTTTCAAGAATGGTTGGTTTTACCACAGTACCCAAAGGGCATGCTAAGGGCATAGAGGTCCACAGAGGAGGGCTTTTGTTAGAGATACCTTTTCCTCGGTGCTCTCTGTGTTCTCGGTGGTGATAAATCTTTTGGGGCGGTTTTATCACGGTACCCAGAGGGTATGCTAAGGACACAGGGGGCCACAGAGAAGAGCTTTTGTTAGAGATATCTTTTCCTCGGTGCTCTCTGTGTTCTCGGTGGTGATAAATCTTTTAAGAATGGTTGGTTTACCACAGTACCCAAAGGGCATGCTAAGGGCACAGAGATTTACAGAGAAGGGCTTTTGTTAGAGATATCTTTCCCTCGTTGATCTCTGTGTCTTCTTTGGTGAGAAAGATTTTAAAGATGAGTGATAATGGGTAATAACTTTTTAGCGCCTGAAGCGTTCAGGCTGGTGGTGGATTCTACCCCGCTGATCTCTATCGATCTGGTGGTTAAATCGCCCGATGGAAGGGTGCTGTTGGGTAAAAGGCTGAATAAACCGGCTAAAGATTACTGGTTTGTACCGGGTGGTCGGGTGTTGAAGAATGAAACCCTGGCGGATGCGTTTCTGCGCCTGACTGAGACAGAGCTTGGCATTAAGGTGCCGATTCAGAGCGCCCGATATCTGGGGTTGTATGAACATTTTTATGATGACAGTGCTTTGAGTGATGCGGTGTCGACACATTACGTTGTTAACGCATTTGTAATAGAATTGAGCGAGTCTGTATCAGCGCTGCCTGTTGAACAGCACAGTGATTATCAATGGTTAAGCGAAACCGAACTTTTAGGTGCTGATGATGTACATATGCATTCAAAGTGGTATTTCATGAACGAAAAAGGATATTCCGTATGATCCCTGTAATTATGGCCGGTGGTTCCGGTACCCGCCTGTGGCCCCTCTCCCGTACTCAGTATCCTAAGCAGTTTCTACAGCTGAACAGCAAGCTTTCAATGTTGCAGGAGACGGTTAAGCGTCTGGGTGCGGTTGATCAGGTGAGCCTGATCTGTAATGAGGAGCACCGTTTTCTGGCTGCAGAGCAGATGCGGGTGATGAACCAGCCCTGTTCCGTTTTTCTCGAACCGGTTGGCCGCAATACCGCCCCGGCGATTGCCCTGGCGGCCATTGAGGCGGTGAATAAAGGCCAGGGGCGTAAATGCCTTCTGGTGTTGGCGGCGGATCATGTGATTGAGGACGAACAGACTTTTCAGACAATGATCGCGAAGGCTCAGCCTCTGGCTCAGGAAGGGTGTCTGGTGACTTTTGGGATTGTGCCAACCCATCCTGAAACCGGTTATGGGTATATCAAAGCCGAGGTTAATCAGCCGATGCCTGCGGGCGGGGAAGGGCAGGATGTATTATCTGAGGCTTTCCCTGTATCAGAGTTTGTTGAGAAGCCTGATCTGGCAACGGCTGAGTCTTATCTGGCTGAGGGTGGCTATTACTGGAACAGCGGTATGTTTATGTTCCGGGCCGACCGTTATCTGGAAGAACTGGGTAAGTTCCGTCCCGATATTCTTGAAGCCTGTCAAAAGGCGATGGCTGATACGTCTGCGGATATGGATTTTGTCCGGGTAAATACAGCGGCCTTTGAAGCCTGTCCCGATGAGTCTGTGGATTATGCGGTGATGGAGAAGACCGACCGTGCCGTAGTATTGCCGCTGGATGCTGGCTGGAGCGATGTCGGTAGCTGGGCTGCGCTATGGGAGATCAAGGCTAAAGACTGCAATGGTAATGTGCTGGATGGGGATGTTATCGCTCAGGACACCAGCGACTCTTTTGTTATGTCTTCAAACCGTCTGGTAACCACCCTTGGTGTGGATAACCTGATTGTTGTTGATACCCCCGACGCGCTGCTGGTGGCGGATAAAAACAAGATTCAGGATGTGAAGAAGATCGTTGCTGAGATTAAGGGCGCTGGTCGTAATGAAACCTTCCAGCACCGCGAAGTGTACCGCCCCTGGGGCAAGTATGATTCGATCGATCTGGGTGACCGCTATCAGGTGAAGCGTATCACGGTTAAGCCGGGTGCGCGTTTATCTGTGCAGAAGCATCATCACCGAGCCGAACACTGGATTGTGGTGAGTGGTACAGCCAGGGTCACCAAAGGGGAGGAAACCTTCCTGGTGACTGAAAACCAGTCCACCTACATCCCGTTAGGTGAGATCCACTGCCTGGAAAACCCGGGCAAAGTCGAGCTTGAGCTGATTGAGATTCAGTCTGGTTCCTATCTGGGAGAGGATGATATCGTGCGCCTGGAAGATCAGTATGGGAGGGCTTAGTTGATTATTAAAGCTGGTGCCAACTGATAGTTTTATCGCGACGGGGGCGTCGCTCCCACAGGTGTTGTTGTAGCATGGTGCTGTTGTGGGAGGGGTGCTGGTATGCCCTTTGGGTACCTCGCGGCGATTGTTGAAGCTGGTGCCATCTGATGCTTTTATCGCGACGGGGGCGTCGCTCCCACAGGTGGTGCGGTAGGATGATGTGATTGTGGGAGGTGCGCCCTCGCGGCGATTATTGAAGCTGGTGCCATCTGATAGTTCTATCGCGACGGGGGCGTCGCTCCCACAGGTGGTGCGGTAGGATGATGTGATTGTGGGAGGTGCGCTCTTGCGGCGATTATTGAAGCTGGTGCCAACTTATAGTTTTATCGCGACGGGGGCGTCGCTCCCACGGGTGTTGCTATAGCATGGTGCTGTTGTGGGAGGGGTGCTGGTATGCCCTTTGGGTACCTCGCGGCGATTATTGAAGCTGGTGCCATCTGATGGTTTTATCGCGACGGGGGCGTCGCTCCCACAGGTGTAGTGGTAGCAATATGCTTTTGTAGGAGGCGCGCTGGTATGCCCTTTGGGTACCTCGCGGCGATTATTGAAGTTGGTGCCATCTGATGGTTTTATCGCGACGGGGGCGTCGCTCCCACAGGTGGTCCGGTAAGATGATGTGATTGTGGGAGGTGCGCCCTCGCGGCGATTGTTGAAGCTGGTGCCATCTGATAGTTTTATCGCGACGGGGGCGTCGCTCCCACAGGTGGTGCGGTAAGATGATGTGATTGTGGGAGGTGCGCTGGTATGCCCTTTGGGTACCTCGCGGCGATTGTTGAATCTGGTGCCATCTGATGGTTTTATCGCGACGGGGGCGTCGCTCCCACGGGTGGTGCGGTAGGATGATGTGATTGTGGGAGGTGCGCCCTCGCGGCGATTGTTGAAGCTGGTGCCATCTGATAGTTCTATCGCGACGGGGGCGTCGCTCCCACGGGTGGTGCGGTAGGATGATGTGATTGTGGGAGGTGCGCCCTCGCGGCGATTGTTGAATCTGGTGCCATCTGATGGTTTTATCGCGACGGGGGCGTCGCTCCCACGGGTGTAGTGGTAGCAATATGCTTTTGTAGGAGGCGCGCTGGTATGCCCTTTGGGTACCTCGCGGCGATTGTTGAAGTTGGTGCCATCTGATAGTTTTATCGCGACGGGGGCGTCGCTCCCACGGGTGTTGCTATAGCATGGTGCTGTTGTGGGAGGTGCGCCTTCGCGGCGATTGTTGAAGCTGCTGCCATCTGATGCTTTTATCGCGACGGGGGCGTCGCTCCCACAGGTGGTGCGGCAGGATGATGTGATTGTGGGAGGTGCGCCTTCGCGGCGATTGTTGAAGCTGGTGCCAACTTATAGTTTTATCGCGACGGGGGCGTCGCTCCCACAGGTGGTGCGGTAAGATGATGTGATTGTGGGAGGTGCGCTGGTATGCCATTTGGGTACCTCGCGGCGATTAATTCAAAAAGGAGAATTTGATGAAAGGGAATTCATCTGCTTTGCGTAAAGGCCGGTTTTCGGAAGCCGGTCAAATCTATCTGGTTACTTTTGTAACACTTCAGCGAAAGCCTGTTTTCAAAGACTTTGAGCTGGGCAGGCTTTTTGTTGATGTCCTCCGGCGTGAGTCAGAGCATTCTGAAACGCTGGCATTTGTAGTAATGCCTGATCATGTGCATTGGCTGGTGCAGTTAAAATCTAAACTGCTAAGCCGCACGGTGCAGTCGGTTAAGTCTGTTTCTTCCCGCAAGATAAAATCACAGATAATTTCAAATGGGCCGGTCTGGCAGGATGGTTTTCATGATCATGCCGTCAGAAATGGGGATGATCTGGCCAGCATTGCCCGATATCTTGTGATGAACCCGGTCAGGGCGGGGTTGGTGAGCAGTGTAAAGGAATATCCACTCTGGGATGCTGTTTGGGTTTAGCTATAGCATGGTGCCATCTGATGGTTTTATCGCGACGGGGGCGTCGCTCCCACAGGTGGTGCGGTAAGATGATGTGATTGTGGGAGGTGCGCCCTCGCGGCGATTGTTGAAGCTGGTGCCATCTGATGGTTTTATTGCGACGGGGGCGTCGCTCCCACGGGTGGTGCGGTAGGATGATGTGATTGTGGGAGGTGCGCCCTCGCGGCGATTGTTGAATCTGGTGCCATCTGATGGTTTTATCGCGACGGGGGCGTCGCTCCCACAGGTGGTGCGGTAAGATGATGTGATTGTGGGAGGTGCGCTGGTATGCCCTTTGGGTACCTCGCGGCGATTAATTCAAAAAGGAGAATTTGATGAAAGGGAATTCATCTGCTTTGCGTAAAGGCCGGTTTTCGGAAGCCGGTCAAATCTATCTGGTTACTTTTGTAACACTTCAGCGAAAGCCTGTTTTCAAAGACTTTGAGCTGGGCAGGCTTTTTGTTGATGTCCTCCGGCGTGAGTCAGAGCATTCTGAAACGCTGGCATTTGTAGTAATGCCTGATCATGTGCATTGGCTGGTGCAGTTAAAATCAAAACTGCTAAGCCGCACGGTGCAGTCGGTTAAGTCTGTTTCTTCCCGCAAGATAAAATCACAGATAATTTCAAATGGGCCGGTCTGGCAGGATGGTTTTCATGATCATGCCGTCAGAAATGGGGATGATCTGGCCAGCATTGCCCGATATCTTGTGATGAACCCGGTCAGGGCGGGGTTGGTGAGCAGTGTAAAGGAATATCCACTCTGGGATGCTGTTTGGGTTTAGCTATAGCATGGTGCCATCTGATGGTTTTATCGCGACGGGGGCGTCGCTCCCACAGGTGTTGCTATAGCATGGTGCTGTTGTGGGAGGGGTGCTGGTATGCCCTTTGGGTACCTCGCGGCGATTATTGAAGTTGGTGCCAACTTATAGTTTATCGCGACGGGGGCGTCGCTCTCACGGGTGGTGCGGTAGGATGATGTGATTGTGGGAGGTGCGCCCTCGCGGCGATTATTGAAGTTGGTGTCAACTTATAGTTTTATTGCGACGGGGGCGTCGCTCCCACAGGTGTTGCTATAGCATGGTGTTGTTGTGGGAGGCGCGCCCTCGCGGCGATAAGTGCTAAATCATCTGCTTCTGTTTAAGCAATTCGATGACTTTATCGGCAGCCTCTTCAGGTGTCATCTCAACTGTTTTCAGGTCGAGTTCTGGCTGTTGTGGCGCTTCGTATGGAGAGTCGATGCCGGTGAAGTTTTTCAGTTCTCCCCGACGGGCTTTCTTGTAAAGGCCCTTAACATCACGGTCTTCTGCAACTTCCAGCGGCGTGTTGACGTAGATCTCGATAAACTCGCCCTCTTCCAGCATGTCTCTGGCCATCTTTCTTTCTGCACGGAAAGGTGAGATGAACGAGGACAAGACGATCAGGCCTGCATCAACCATCAGTTTGGCGACTTCAGCAATACGGCGGATGTTTTCCACCCGGTCCTGATCGGTGAAGCCCAGGTCTTTATTGAGACCATGACGCACGTTATCCCCATCCAGCAGGTAGGTGTGGTGACCAGCGGCCAGCAGTTTCTGTTCCACCAGATCGGCGATGGTGGATTTGCCGGAACCGGATAAGCCTGTCAGCCAGATAACGCACGGTTTCTGGGTTTTCAGCGCGGCGCGGACCTCTTTGTTTACTTCGGTATGCTGCACGGTGATGTTGGTGCTGCGGCGAAGGGCAAAGTTGATCAGACCTGCACCGACGGTGTTGTTGGTCATCCGGTCGATGAGGATAAAGCTGCCGGTATCGCGGTTGGCTTTATAGGGGTCAAAGGCGATATCCCGGTCCAGACTGATATTACACTCGCCGATACCGTTGAGTTCCAGTTTTTTGGCCGCCAGGTGTTCCATGGTATTGACGTTTACCTGGTGTTTGATACCGGTGACAGAGGCGGTAACGGTTTTGGTGCCGATCTGCATCAGATAGGTACGGCCCGGCATCAGTGGCTCTTCATGCATCCAGATCACAGTGGTTTCAAACTGTTTTCCGATGGAGGCAGGTTCTTCCGCCGAGGTGATCATATCGCCCCGGGATATGTCGATCTCATCATTCAGTGTCAGAGTGATGGACTGGCCTGCCACGGCCCGCTCCAGATTGCCATCATAGGTGGAGATAGTGGCAATGGTGCTCTCTTTACCCGATGGCAGGGCACGGATGCGGTCTCCAGGCTTCACGATACCGCTGGCCAGCTGGCCTGAGAAACCACGGAAGTCGAGGTTGGGCCGGTTAACCCACTGGACTGCCATACGGAAGGGGGCTTTCTGCATCAGCTCATCATCGACCTGAACTGTTTCCAGATACCCCATCAGGGTTGTACCGTGATACCAGGGCATGTTGTTGCTGGGTTCGGTAATGTTGTCACCGGCCAGTGCTGACATCGGGATAAAGGTGGTTTCTTCAATACCGATCTGTTTGGCAAATGCGGTGTAGTCATCCATGATCTGGTTGTAGGTTTTTTCGGAGTAATCCACCAGATCCATTTTGTTGATCGCGACCACAATGTGAGGAATACCGATCAGCGATGCCAGGTAGGTGTGACGACGGGTCTGGGTGAGGATGCCGCGACGGGCGTCGACCATCAGAATAGCCACATCGGCCGTGGATGCGCCGGTGACCATGTTGCGGGTGTATTGCTCATGCCCGGGAGTGTCAGCCACGATAAATTTGCGCTTGTCGGTGGAGAAAAAGCGGTAAGCGACATCGATGGTGATGCCCTGTTCCCGTTCTGCTGCCAGGCCATCAACCAGCAGGGCGAAGTCGATGTTATCGCCCTGGGTGCCGAACTTTTTGGACTCAGCTTCAACCGCTGCCAACTGGTCTTCAAACAGCAGCTTTGATTCATACAGCAGGCGACCGATCAGGGTGCTTTTGCCATCGTCTACACTACCGCAGGTGATAAAACGCAGCAGGCTTTTCTGTTCGTGATCTTTGAGGTATTGAACGATATCCTCGGATATCATGTCTGATGAATGTGCCATTAGAAGTAGCCCTCCTGCTTTTTCTTCTCCATTGATGCGGCGGAATCGTGGTCGATCATGCGGCCCTGACGTTCAGATGTTTTGGTCAGCAGCATCTCCTGGATGATCGCTGGCAGGGTGTCAGCTTCAGACTCAACAGCACCGGTCAGTGGGTAACAGCCGAGCGTTCTGAAACGGACTTTCTTCATCATCGGGACTTCATTGGGTTGTAGCGGCATGCGCTCATCATCCACCATAATCAGCGTGCCATCCCGTTCTACTACCGGGCGTTCGGCGGACAGGTAGAGCGGCACAATTGGAATCTGTTCCAGATAGATGTATTGCCAGATATCCAGCTCGGTCCAGTTTGACAGTGGGAACACCCGGATCGACTCGCCGGGACGCTTATTGGCGTTATAGTTTTTCCACAGTTCCGGGCGCTGATTTTTCGGGTCCCAGCGGTGGTCTGCGGTGCGGAAAGAGAAGATACGCTCTTTAGCGCGGGACTTCTCTTCATCGCGGCGTGCACCGCCAAAGGCCACATCAAATTTGAATTTATTCAGGGCCTGTTTGAGACCTTCGGTTTTCATAATGTCGGTATGCAGTGCTGACCCGTGGGTAAACGGGTTGATACCTTTTTCAACCCCTTCCGGGTTCATATAGGTGATCAGCTCGACCCCCAGCTTTTTCACCAGCTCATCCCGGAAGGTGTACATATCGCGGAACTTCCAGCCGGTATCTACATGCAGCAGAGGAAACGGTGGCTTGGATGGGTGGAAGGCTTTCATCGCCAGATGCAGCATCACAGCGCTGTCCTTACCGATGGAATATAGCATGACCGGGTTGTCGGCTTTGGAAACCACTTCGCGCATTATTTGAATGCTTTCTGCTTCCAGTCTCTCTAGGTGTGTTAATGCCATCGTGTTCCTCACATATGACTGAGTGTGTTCGTGTTTATCAGCGGCTGGCGTTGCGGCCGGTTTAGCGCTGCGCGGTGATGTTGCATACGTTAACAGGGTGATCTGTGACTGGCTTGCCAGCCATTGCTGGATATCTTGGTATCGTGTCAGTGGTGCACTGTGAAACGAAACGATCATCTCTTGCTTCAGTTGTGCACTGAGGCGCTCCAGGAAGTGGATGATTGAGCGGCTGTCTGGTTTGCCAGCGTTTGCCAGCCAGTATAGTTTGCCTCTGAAATCCTGCACATAGATCGCATAACCGCAAATGCCTGAGACGTTTTCAGTATCAGTGATTTTCAGGGAGGCGATACCGCCTTTCAGTATTTTCCGCTTTTTTATCTGGGCGTCGGATTCTGCCGGAGAGCCGACAAAATCAGGGTGGTGCTGAACCAGCCATTCACTTGCAGATTCAGTGGTTTCCGTCGAAGGGGGAGGGGCAATTCCCCACTCTTTAAGATAACGGCTGATGGTTTTCGTCGATAACGGATGCTGGCGATTACCAAACCACTCCTGCACGGCTTGTGTGGTCCATAATCCGCCATCTTCCGGCAGACCTGCCAGCATATATTTGAGACATTCGTCTGCCGTCCCCGGGCCGGATGTCCCACTGCGGGGTCTGCCCCGTTTACCGATATTGATCGCTTCCCAACCGCCCGCTATAAAACGTTTATGGGCTGAAATTATGGTTGGGTGAGACAGGCCTGTCTTCTGCCTGATGACGGCAAGTGTCGCTCCGCTGAGACGCAACTGTACCGCTTCTTTTCTCAGTTTGTTCAGCGCTGTAGCAGAGAGTTTCTTGCCATTCATTATGAATATCCCGTGTAAGAATTGTGATCATACAAAATTGGCGGTATGCTGACAAACATTCTTGTTAAACATTAAGTGTCTTAATCATATTTTTGCGGCAATTGTTGCAATTGGCATGAGATGGCACGAACTAAAAGTCAGAATATGGATTTTTCAGCCGGGTTAACCCTCTTTCTTCTTGTAACAGTGCTTTTGTTGCTGGTTTTTAGTCATATAGCTGCCGATATGATTCTGATGGCAGCAATGGGTGTGCTGATTGTCTCAAAAGTGCTGACGCCGACTGAAGCCCTGGCAGGTTTTTCAAACCCTGGCGTTATCACTATCGCGGCGTTCTACGTCATCGCCGCCGGCCTTAAAGAGACCGGAGCGGTTCGCTGGATTGGTCAGCTGTTGCTGGGTTCGCCTGAAAGTGAAAAGCGGGCGCTCTCCCGGGTGATTCTGCCCTCTGCGCTGTTAAGTGCATTTATGAACAATACAGCGGTTGTGGCGATGTTTATTCCGGCGGTGCAGGACTGGGCACGCCGGATCAGAATTCCGGTTTCAAAGCTGCTGTTACCCTTAAGTTATGCTGCGATTCTTGGTGGCACCTGTACGCTGATCGGTACCAGTACGAACCTGGTGGTCGATGGTCTGTTGCAGGCGAAAACCGGTGTCGCGCTGGGGATGTTTGATCTGGCCTGGGTAGGCGTGCCGGTGTTGCTGATTGCCGGCGGACTGATTGTAGTGCTGGCACCTCTGGTGCTGCCAGATCGCAAAGGGGTGGTTGAGCAGTTGGAGTCTGCCCGGGAATATGTCGTTGAATTGCTGGTTAGCCCTGGCGGACCGATTGTCGGGAAGACTGTTGCTCAGGCCGGTCTGCGGCAACTGACCTATGGCTATCTTGTGGATATCAAACGCAGGGGACAGTTGTTAACAGCAGTGTCACCCGATGTCGAGCTGGAAGCCAATGATGTGCTGGTGTTTATTGGTGCCCCGGAAAGTGCGCATGAGCTGCGTGGTGTTCGCGGGCTGGTGCCGCCCCATGGTGATCTTGGCAAGCTGGATATTGCCGTGCAGGAACGTTGCCTGGTGGAAGCGGTGGTCGGCCCTGAGTTTTTTGGTCTTGACCAGACCATTCGCGAATCGCGGTTTCGCAGTCGTTTCCGGGCGGCGATTCTGTCGGTGTGCCGTCAGGGGCACCGGCTGGATGGTAAGATCGGTGATATCCGTTTGCAGATGGGGGATACCCTGTTGATGGAAGCCAGCGATGACTTTGTCAGCCAATACCGTTCGCGTCGGGATTTTCTGCTGGTCAGTGCGCTGAATGAGTCTACACCGCCGGACTTTGATAAGGCTCCGGTAGCAATCGGGACGCTGTTGTTGATGGTTCTGGCCAGTGCTGCGGGCCTTGTGTCTATCCTTGAAGCATCGATTATCGCTGCGGGAATGATGCTGGCCAGTCGGTGTGTCTCGGTTTCCCGGGCGCGCCGTAACGTTGATCTGTCGGTGCTGATTGTGATCGCTTCATCCTTTGCCCTGGGGGCTGCCATGGTGAAAACCGGCAATGCCCGCCTGATTGCTGAGGGGTTGCTGTTCAGTGATGCAATCACACCCTGGCAGGCACTGATTCTGATGTATCTGATTACGGTTCTGGTCACCGAGCTGATCACCAACAATGCGGCAGCGGTGCTGATGTTTCCGGTGGCGATGTCTTTGGCAGAGCAACTGGGGGTGAGCTATATGCCCTTTGTTATTGCTATAATGTTTGCCGCTTCTGCCAGCTTTATCACCCCATTGGGTTATCAGACAAATCTGATGGTCTACGGTCCGGGGGGGTATCGCTTTACCGATTACGCCCGTCTGGGGATACCTTTGAGTATTACCGCCGGGGTCGTATCGCTGATTTTGATTCCGCTGATCTGGCCGTTTTGAAGTGTTTATTTAAGGCCGGTTTATTTAATGTATTTTTATACGAAGGCCTGGCGATTTAACAGTATAGCTGTTTCGTCGCTTCATTATCTTAAAGTGAGAAGGATGCCATGTTTAACAACCAAGATATTATCGCGCTGGCAAAGAGTGCTGGTGCCGCCATTATGGAGATCTATCAGCGGGATTTTGCGATCTCTGAAAAGAGTGACGAAAGCCCGTTAACCGAAGCGGATCTGGCATCTCATCACTGTATCGTTGATGGATTGAAAACCCTGACACCAGAGATACCGGTGTTGTCGGAGGAGTCCGGTGGCAGTGAACATCAGGACCGGATTGCATGGCAGAAATACTGGCTGATCGATCCGCTGGACGGTACCAAAGAGTTTATTAAGAAAAACGGTGAGTTTACGGTCAATATCGCCCTGATCGATCAGGGTAAAGCGGTGTTTGGTGTGGTTTATGCCCCGGCTCTGGGGGTGACCTACTGGGGTGATGCCGATGGCGCATTCAAAGAGAGTAATGGGCAGGTGACACCGATCCAGGTATCAGAGATCCCCGTTGAAGGCGCTGTATGGCGTGTTGTTGGCAGTCGTTCCCATCAGTCTGATGAGTTTAAAGCGTTTGTTAAGGGGCTTCCGGAAACCGAAGTAGTGTCGATGGGCAGCTCACTGAAGCTCTGCCTGGTGGCTGAGGGGGCGGCTGATATTTATCCCCGTCTGGGCTTAACCAGCGAGTGGGACACTGCTGCAGCGCATGCGGTGGTTAGCGCTGCAGGAGGGCAGGTGCTGCAATATCCAGAACTGACGCCGCTGTTATACAACACTAGGCCTGAGACACTGCTAAACCCGTTCTTCATCGTCTGTGCCGATAAGTCGGATAAGTGGGCTTAAAATAAGCTAATTGCGGCGATTACTGGGGTCTTGTGTCACCTGATGGTTTTATTGCCCCGGGTACCCAGAGAGCATGCTAGCGTCCCTCCCACAGGTGGTGCGGTAGGATGATGTGGTTGTAGGAGCCCCTTCCAGGGGCGATAGGTTATTAGTTTTGTTGGTTTTTATCGCGACGGGACATCCTGAGAGCATGCTAGCGTCTCTCCCAGAGGTGGAGCGGTAGCAATATGCTTTTGTGTTAGGCGTGCAGGCATGGACCTCACGCGAGGAGAAAGGAGTTTTATATGGCCATTCTGGTCACTGGCGGAGCCGGTTATATCGGTTCGCATACCGTAGTGATGTTGCTTGAGGCGGGTTATGAGGTGGTGGCGCTGGATAACCTCTGCAATAGCCACCCTGAGGTGTTCAATCGAATTGAGACCATTACCGGTAAACGACCTGCGTTTGTTAAGGGCGATATCCGGGACCGGGCCTGTCTGGATGCCCTATTTGCTGATTATACGGTTGATTCGGTTATCCATTTTGCCGGCTTGAAGGCGGTGGGGGAGTCGGTTGCCAAACCGCTTGAGTATTATCAGAACAATGTTCATGGTTCTGTTGTCCTGTGTGAAGCAATGGCTGCGGCGGGGGTTAAGCGGTTGGTGTTCAGCTCCTCTGCGACGGTTTATGGTGAAGATGCCCCGGTGCCCTATATTGAGACTATGCCAAGGGGCAAAACCTCTAATCCCTATGGCACCTCCAAAGCGATGGTAGAGCAGATTCTGACTGATCTGACACTTTCCGATCCGCAGTGGTCGGTTGCTCTGTTGCGCTATTTTAACCCTATCGGTGCCCATTCCAGTGGCCTGATCGGTGAAGACCCTCAGGGCATTCCCAATAATCTGATGCCGTTTATCAGCCAGGTGGCAGTCGGTAAACGAGAGCAGCTATCTATTTTTGGTAACGATTATGATACCGCTGACGGCACCTGTGTGCGTGATTATCTGCATGTGATGGATCTGGCGGAAGGGCATCTCAAATCGTTGAGCTGTCTGGATAAGCCGGGTACCCATATCTATAACCTGGGCACTGGTAACGGGCTGTCTGTACTGGAGATGGTTAACAGTTTTGTTGCGGTAACCGGGGTGGATATTCCCTATCAGTTTGCGCCAAGACGTGATGGCGATCTGCCTGCCTTCTGGGCCGATGCCGGTAAAGCTGAACGAGAGCTGGGCTGGAGCACCCGCTATTCGCTAGCGGATATGATGCAGGATACCTGGAAGTGGCAATCGCAGAATCCGGAGGGGTATAGATAACCCTCGCTCTTGTAGGAGCGGCATCCTGCCGCGATGGTTTATCGCCCCTGGAAGGGGCTCCTACAGGGGGATGTATTGTAGGAGTGGCTTCCAGCCGCGATGTTTTATCGCCCCGGGACGGGGCTCCTACGGGTAGGATGTTTTGTAGGAGCGGCATCCTGCCGCGATGGTTTATCGCCCCTGGAAGGGGCTCCTACGGGGTGGGATGTATTGTAGGAGCGGCGTCCCGCCGCGATGGTTTATCGCCCCGGGACGGGGTTCCTACGGGGTGTGATGTTTTGTAGGAGCGGCGTCCCGCCGCGAGGTTTTATCGCCCCTGGAAGGGGCTCCTACGGGGTGGGATGTATTGTAGTTGTAGGAGCGGCTTCCAGCCGCGATGGTTTATCGCCCCGGGTACCCAGAGGGCATGCTAACGGGGCTCCTACGGGGTAGGATGTTTTGTAGGAGTGGCGTCCCGCCGCGAGGTTTTATCGCCCTGGAAGGGGCTCCTACAGGGGGATGTATTGTAGTTGTAGGAGTGGCTTCCAGCCGCGATGTCCATGGCGATTAATCCAAAAATAGGTAAATACGATGAAAGGGAATTCATCTGCTTTGCGAAAAGGCCGGTTTTCTGAATCTGGCCGAATCTATCTGGTTACATTTGTAACCTATCAGCGAACCCCAATCTTTCATGACTTCGGTTGTGGCCGGATTGTTGTGTCTTCAATGCGCTTTTTGACGACATTATCAGATACCCTGGCATATGTAATTATGCCGGATCATGTTCATTGGTTGGTGGAACTGCGTGATGGTTCTCTTGAGCGTTCAGTCCATTCCCTCAAATCATTCTCAGCGAAAGAGATCAATAAAAAGCTCGGGTGGTCGGGGCATATTTGGCAAAAAGGTTTTCATGATCATGCTATCAGGGATGAAGAGGATTTAACGGAGATCGCACGTTATATTGTTATGAATCCCATTCGGGCAGGGTTGGTGAAAAGTTGCAGAGAGTATGCGTTGTGGGATGCGGTTTGGGTGTAGGAGTGGCGTCCCGCCGCGAGGTTTTATCGCCCCGGGTACCCAGAGGGCATGCTAACGGGGCTCCTACGGGTAGGATGTTTTGTAGGAGTGGCGTCCCGCCGCGAGGTTTATCGCCCCGGGACGGGGCTCCTACGGGGTGTAATGTATTGTAGGTGTAGGAGTGGCGTCCCGCCGCGATGGTTTATCGCCCCGGGTACCCAGAGGGCATGCTAACGGGGCTCCTACGGGGTGTAATGTATTGTAGGTGTAGGAGTGGCGTCCCGCCGCGATGTTTTATCGCCCCGGGTACCCAGAGGGCATGCTAACGGGGCTCCTACGGGGTAGGATGTTTTGTAGGAGCGGCATCCTGCCGCGATGGTTTATCGCCCCTGGAAGGGGCTCCTACGGGGTGTGATGTTTTGTAGGAGTGGCTTCCAGTCGCGATGGTTTATCGCCCCTGGAAGGGGCTCCTAGGGGGTTAGTTCTTATGCCCGCAGCAGGGTCAGAAGCTCATCTGTTTTGGTTTTCATCAGTGCTTCATCACCACGGGTTTCGACATTCAGGCGGACCACTGGTTCGGTGTTGGATGAGCGCAGGTTGAAGCGCCATTCGCCCATATCCAGGCTGATACCGTCGGTGTAGTCGATGGATACTGCCGCGTCTTTGTATTTTTCAAGCACTCGGTCGATAGCCGCTTTCGGGTCTTCCAGTTTGCTGTTGATTTCGCCTGGCGAAGGAAATTTAGTTATCCGGTCGTCGACCAGTTGTGACAATGACAGGCCTTTGTTGCTGATCAGCTCGGCAACCAGCAGCCAGGGCACCATGCCGCTATCGCAGTAGAAGAAATCGCGGAAGTAGTGGTGGGCGCTCATCTCACCGCCGTAGACTGCATCTTCTTCACGCATTCTTTCCTTGATAAAGGCATGCCCGGTTTTGCTCTGAATCGCTTTTCCGCCGCTGGCTTCAACGATATCCAGAGTGTTCCAGGTCAGACGTGGATCGTGGATAATAGCAGCGCCGGGGTTTTTTGCCAGAAACGCTTCAGCCAGCAGGCCAACGATATAGTAGCCTTCAATAAAGCGGCCGTTTTCGTCAAACAGGAAGCAGCGGTCGAAATCGCCATCCCAGGCGATCCCCATATCGGCTTTATGTTCCAGCACGGCCGCGATGGTGTCGGCGCGATTCTCTTCAAGAATCGGGTTGGGGATGCCGTTGGGAAAGGTGCCGTCGGGCTGGTGGTGAACTTTAATAAACTCGACCGGCACGGCTGCCGCTTTAAACTGGGCCTCCAGGGCGTCAATCACATGTCCGGCAACACCATTGCCGGCGTTTACAACCAGTTTCATTGGTTTCAGGGCCTGCAGATCGATATAGCCTTCCAGGTGTTCGATATAGGCTGCCAGGGTATCTACTTTTTCGTAGCTGCCGCGCTGGGCTGCATCGACAGGCGCAAAATTATTTTCGCGTGCCAGCTGCTCAATATCATTCAGCCCGGTATCGCCGCTGATCGGGCGGGAGCCCTGTTTAACCAGCTTCATTCCGTTGTAATCTTCGGGGTTGTGACTGGCGGTGACCACGATGCCGCCATCCGTTTTCAGGTGAGCGGTGGCGAAATAGATCTCTTCAGTACCGCACAGGCCGATGTCCAGAACGTTGACGCCCGAGTCTCTGAGGCCGTTGGCCAGGGCGAGTTTTAGCGCTTCGGTGGACAGGCGCATATCGCCGCCAACCACAACGGTTTCAGGTTTCAGAAACTCTGCATAGGCGCGGCCAATGCGATAGGTAAGATCTTCATCCAGCTGAGTGCCCAGCTGGCCGCGAATATCATAGGCTTTGAAACAGGCGAGTTTGCTCATTGGTGCTTCTCTGACGTTTGTAAATTTGATGGGGCTAAAAAAAAATGTCGGGCGGCACGCCAGCCGAGCCAGGGCAGCAGGATGATGGCGATACCGGTCAGGTTGGCGTACATGTCGTATAGTGAAAAGTGCCGGTGAGGCAGCAGCCACTGCTGGATATACTCGGCACTGCAGGCCAGTGCGATCAGACCGGCGATAAATAGCGGGACATGTTTACGGGACAGCGCCCAGATGCCTGCGAAGGTTACCACAGCAAATCCGCTCAGGTGGCCGAATTTGTCAGACTGATCAAAGAGCTGTGGCGGCGGTGTCTGACGAAACAGTCCGTAGAGCAGCGCCGCGCCACAGAGACTGAGCAGGATATTTCTCAGCATCAGCGTCCAACACCCATATAGGTGAAGCCATACATCTCCAGCGCTTCGCGGTCGAAGATGTTCCGGCCATCGATAATCAGCGGCATGCGCATCTGTTGTAACAGTCGCTCATAATCCGGCGACCAGTATTCCGGCCACTCGGTCACCAGCAGCAGAGCATCGCTCTCGGTAATCGCATCATAGGGGTCGTTACAAAAAGCTATGTCGTGGTGATCATCATAATGCTGCTGCAGATTGCCCAGGGCTTCCGGGTCATGCACTCTGACATGAACCCCTTGCGCCAGCAGAGCATCGATAACCTTAAGGCTGGGGGCATTATCGATACTGGCAGTGCCGGGCTTAAATGATGCACCCCAGACGGAGACGGTTTTATGAGCCAGATCACACTGGTAGTGCTGCCATAACTTTTTGAATAGCAACTCTTTCTGTATTTCATTCTCAGAAATAACGGTTTTCAGCAGCGAGTTCTGTCCCCGCTTTTCAAAAATTTCGGAGAAGCGGGAGATGTTCTGATTGAAGTTTTGTCCACCAAAACCACAGCCGGGCGACAGATAGTGGTTGCCGATCCGTGGATCGGCTCCCATGCCTTCGCGGATAGTATCGATATCGACATCCATCTGATCAGCAAGGTTGGCCAGCTCATTGATATAGCCAATGCGGATCGCCAGCATGCCGGTGATTGCCAGCTTGGTGAATTCGGCTTCCCGGCTGCTCATCAACAGCAGGTGCTCGATATTTTGCAAAAACGGCCTGATCAGTGAGCGGGTCATGGTGATCGCCCAGCTATTCTCGCTGCCGATGGTGATTCTTTTGGGCTGGCTGAAACCCTGCAGTGCCTTACCTTCCTGGAGGTTGTTGGGGATATATACCACGACCTGGTTAGCTGCTTCATTGAGAAGACTCTGCAACTTATCGGTCGCGCCAACGCCGAAATTGCACTGGTTTACGATCAACAGATTTTCAGTCACGTCGCTCGCCAGTTCTGAGATAATCGACTGGGCTAGGTGAAATTCATTATGTTCCAGAGCCAGCCAATGGATATTGGTCTTACAGTCCTGGGAACTGGTGCGCTTCAGCCGGCCCTCCTGCATCTGCAGTTCTATCTGATACAGCAGTCCGGGCTCATCACGCAGTGCTGAGATCTCCTGAAGCGGTTTTGCCAGCTGCGTGTCAGGGCCCTCTATTAATACATCATTACCCGCTCTTGCCAGCGACGCCGCCGCCACCCAGGCGGTCAGGTCGGCGCCATAGACTTTAACTTTCATGACCTGGCCTCCTGACGTTGCTGCTGGACAAAACGGATCAGCCCCTCGGTTGAACTGTCAGTTGTGGTGGTTGGATTGCTGAACTGGTCCAGTAACGAGGTTGCTACCTGTTTGCCCAGCTCTACACCCCACTGGTCAAATGGGTTGATCTCCCAGATGACTGACTGGACATAGACCTTATGTTCGTACATGGCGATCAGGGCACCAAAGCTTTCCGGCGTGAGCTCATCGATCATAATGGTGGTGCTTGGCTGGTTGCCCCGGTACCGTTTATGCGACGGCGCGTTGGCGGCATCTTCAAGCACGCTGTCTCCAAGTGCCAGTAGCCGTGATTGTGCCAGACAGTTGGCCAGCGCTAACTGATGTTGCGCTTTCAGTTCGTCGCCGTGGCCCTGATAGCGCAGCGCGGGAGCAATAAAGTCACACATCACCGATTCGGTTCCCTGATGCAATAGCTGATAGAACGCATGCTGTGCATTGGGGCCTACTTCACCCCAGAGAATCGGGCAGGTGGCATAGTTCAGTTTTTCCCCTGTCAGGGTGACACACTTACCGTTACTTTCCATCTCCAGCTGTTCAAGGTACGCGGGGAGGTGTTCCAGACGTCCGTCATAGGGGAGAATCGCATGGGCATGAATGTTGAGGAAGTTAATGTTCCAGATGCCCACCATCGCCAGCAATACCGGCAGGTTGCTGGTTAGTGGTGCTGTACGGAAATGGTTGTCCATCAGGTTGGCTCCGGCCAGAAATCGGCGGAAGTTCTGATTGCCGGTTTGCAGCGCGATGGCCATACCGATTGCAGACCACATGGAATAGCGGCCGCCGGTCCAGTCCCAGAAGTGCAGCTGATTCTTTTCGGGAATCCCCCACTCAGTGGCTTTGGCCGGACTGGCGGTAACGCCAATAAAATGGTGCTGACTGATCAGCTCTACCGGGAGCCCACTGGCGTTGACCAGCCACTCCCGGGCGGTATTGGAGTTTGCCAGCGTATCGATGGTGGAAAAGGATTTCGACGACACAATAAACAGGGTTGATGCCGGATCGATCTGGTTAAGCAGGCGAGCCAGTTGGCTGCCATCCATTGAGGAGACAAAATGCAACTCGATATCGCGGATATCATCGGTGGTAAACAGATTTAATGCCCGGCAGGTCATCAAAGGCCCCAGGTCAGAACCGCCAACGCCGATATTCACCACGGTTTTTATCGGACTGCCATCATAACCGCGCCACTGGCCGTTATGGATCTGCTCGACCAGTGCTTCCATCCGCTCCAGTGAGCAGTGGATCTCCTTGGAGATGTCTACGCCCTGTAATACCAGCGGTGTCTCTTTGGGCTGACGCAATGCGGTATGCAGAGCAGGGCGGTTTTCCGAGGTGTTGACATGTTCGCCGGTGAAAAGCGCCTCAATTTTTTGCGGTAGCTGTTGCTGTTCTGCCAGCCCGATAAGCAGTTGCAGTGTGTCATCGGTAATACGCTGTTTGGAAAAATCTGCCAGGCAGTGAGCCGCACTGAAGCTGAGTTTTGCAAAGCGTTGTGGATCTTCGGCAAACATCTCTTTCAGGTGTCTGTTGCTTACGCTTTCCGCGTGGCTCTTCAGTGCCTGCCAGGCCGGTGATTGGTCAACCGTCATAATTTCAGTCCTGTTGTGCGAGGAACTGCTTAAATCCTTCAGCGGTTTCCGGGTGTTGCAGTCCGTAGGCAACATTGGCCTGCAGGAAGCCTAGCTTGTTGCCACAATCGTATGTTTTTCCTGTCATTCGATAGGCTTCGACGGTTTGCTCTTTAAGTAGTTCATCGAGGGCATCGGTCAGCTGAATCTCGCCGCCGGCACCGGGTTTGGTATCCGCCAGAAGTTCCATTACGCGTGCAGGCAGCACATAGCGGCCTACAACGGCCAGGTCGGAAGGGGCATCTTCGGCTTTGGGTTTTTCGACCATGGCGCAGATCGGTGTTGATTCTCCGGCAGCGGGTTTAATCCCTTTGCAGTCAGTCACACCGTAGAGATGTACCTTGTCCTGAGGAACGGACTCAACCATGATCTGAGCCGCATTATTGTCATCGAATGCGCGCACCATCTTCTGCAGATCGTTCTCTTGCTGTTGATAGTTGTTTACCAGTACATCGGGCAGAATCACCACGAAGGGTTCATTATTTACCGCTCTTGCTGCGCAATAGACTGCGTGCCCCAGCCCTTTAGCTTCGGGCTGGCGGACTGAAATAATAGTGACATCGCCGGGGATTATTTTGCTGACTGAATTGAGAATTTCAGTCTTATTTTTCATATCGAGCTGGTGTTCCAGTTCGTAATGGCTGTCAAAATGGTCTTCAATGGCCGACTTGCCACTGCGGGTTACCAGGATGATCTCTTTAATGCCTGCTTTCACCGCTTCTTCAACAACATGCTGGATAACCGGCTTATCGACTACCGGCATCATCTCTTTCGGAATAGCTTTACTGGCGGGAAGTACCCGTGTTCCGAGACCCGCAACCGGGATTACAGCTTTACGTACAGTGGTCATAAATTCTCCAGACTGGTTCATCGTCCTGATGTTGTCCCAATTAAACCAAAATATGGCTTTAATGTATCGCTCAAAAGCCGCAAAATTGTTTGCGGTCGATGCTGGCTTGCAGATTGATGCAGGCGATCGTGAGCTTGTTGATCGCGCCGAGCCTCTGTTTTAAGGCTTTTTTGTTACGTTTAATGCCACGCTCAATATTTTTGATCACCGCCATCTGTGTTGTCTGGTCCAGATGGGGCCAGCCGAGCAGTCCTGCTTCGGCTACGCTGGTATTCACTGCATTCTCCCAGGGGCCCAGTTCGGTTGCCCTTTGCAGTGCGTGCAGATATTCCTGATCAAATTGTTGGATTGCGGCTTTCATCAACGCAAGATTTGCCCAGCTGTATGGCCAGTTAGGGCGTTTCAGGGTTGCCTGGCGATAATGATCGATAGCCTGCCGGGTGGTGGCGGTAAAGCCTGACTGATCCTGACGCTGATACTGTGTCACGGCCTGATAATAGAGCAGTAGTGCCTGCATATCACTATACTCTGCGTTATCGGGTTGCCAGCGGCGGGCTGTTTCGATATTACCAAGCGCCTGGGTTAACTGCGTCTCAGAAGGTGATTTTCCCGTGTTTTGCCAGTGTTCCAGATGTTGTCTGGGAAAGTAGGCGTACAGGTCTGCCACTCCGGCACTGATGGCGGCGATACTGGCTGCCAATAGTAGGATCAGGAGCGGTGCGACGAAGAGGAGTCTGCGTCGGTTAAGTGTGGTCATTGCCGGAGATAATGTATTCAGGAATGGAGGAGACCAGTGCTCTGGCGGCTTGTTCGCCGATGATCTCCGCTGCTGCTTGCATCCCTTCCGATAGGACTGGCGGGCGGTGCTTGCTGTTGTGTGCGTCACTGGCCAGCAGGGTGACCCAGTCCCGTTGTAACAGAATCTCGGCTGTGTTGCGTGCGGCATCACCAAAGCGGCCTGCCACTGACATTGCGGTCACTTGCAGCAGGCAGCCTTGTTCGACAAACGGATTGATTTTGTCGACGTTGCCAGCCACCTCTTTGTTGCGTTCGGGGTGAGCAATCATCGGTTGAATGTTTTGTGCCTTCAGCCAGGTGATAAGCTTGTCGGTACCCGGAGGTATATGGCTGTGCGGCAGTTCCAGAAGGAGTACCTTTTTACCCTGCCAGTGCCCCAAAAACGGAATTTTACCGGACGGTATCATGCTGATCATCTCTGCAGAGATACGCAGTTCTGCGCCCATGCTCAGGGTCAGGGGCAGACCGGCTGTTGTGATCGCCTGCCGGAGTGTTTCGAGCACCGGCGTGATGGTGGCAATCTGGTTTTCGTAGCGGCCGGGATGGATGTGGGGGGTGACGACAATGTGCCGTATACCATCTGCAACCGCTATCTGCGCCAGCTCCAGCGACTCTTCCAGAGTCGCCGGACCATCATCAATGCCGGGCAGTATATGGTTATGCAGATCGTACATCAGGCGGTCTGTTCCTCTGCGGTATAGCCATAGGTGTCGTAGTAACCGCTGTAGTCGTCGCCATATTTGGCGGCTTTCTTCATATCGACCTGATTCAGCACCACGCCGATCAGCGGGGCTTTAACCTCTTTCAGCCGTTTCAGACCATTCCTTGCCAACTGGTGGTTGGTTGAGTCTGCTTTAACCACATAGATCATGGCACCGACATGGGGGGCCAGCACCAGAGCATCACTGACCGCCTGTGTCGGCGCGGTATCGATAACGATACGGTCATATTTGGTTTCGAGAATCTCCAGCACCTTGGCAAAGCGTCGAGAGGACAGCAGTTCCAGTGGGTTGGGCGGAATAATGCCCGAGGGCAGTACGTCGATTCCGGAGTTCTCGTCATGATGGATCGAGTCTTCCAGCTTCGCTGTACCGGCAACAAGATTGGACAACCCGGCGGCTTTACCGGAGAGCCCGAATGCCCGTGCGATAGAGGGACGGCGCATGTCGGCGTCGATCAGCAGTACCCGCTCCATCTGGCCCAGAGAGAAGGCCAGGTTGAGTGCCAGCGAGGTTTTCCCCTCACCAGGTATCGAAGAGGTACAGCAGAGCACTTTATGGGGGCTGTCCAGTGCTGAAAGAACGATGCCGGTGCGGATTGTTCGGACCGATTCAGCAAAGGCGGACTGTTGCTCCTGCAGATAGGCGGTATAGCTCTGGTGGTGATTTTTGCCTTTGTTTGCTAGTTTTGGCAGTAATCCCAGCATGGTTGCATCAAGCTTATTCTCGACATCCTGAGCACTCTTCAATGTGTTGTTCAGGGCTTCCAGCAGGAACGAGAACATCACACCAAACATAATGCTGACGACAAAAGCGAGGGCCATAATCAGGCCTTTTTTAGGCTTGGCGGGTTTCTGGGGAGGTTGTGCCGGGTCGGAAACCCGGGCATTGGCTGATTGCAGATCACCGGTAGCATTGGTTTCACTCAGACGGGTGAAGAAGGTGTCATACAGCTGCCGGTTGGCGTCGACCTCTTTTTCCAGCTCTTTCAGACGGTAGTCTTTGCGGTTGATCGATTGCAGGTCTTGCTTGGTCTTGTTAACCGCTGCCTGCAGCGAGCGTTCTGCTGACAGGGCCAGCTTATATTCGTTTTCGATTCCGTTGACGACAGACAGGATCTGCGTATTCAGGCTGCGACGTGCATTTTCCAGTTCTGACTGGGCTGCCTGCATCTTCGGATGCTTAGGGCCATAGCGCTTGGCCAGCTCCGACTTTTTCAGTTCAACCTGAAGCACAGAGCCTTTCAGGCTCTGCACCAGCGGGTGCTGCAACACTGCTGGGATTAGTTCGAAGTTTTCAGGGTTACTTTTATCGAGTCGTTTAATCTGGTTATTCAGACTTTCCAGGGCCATTCTCTCGCGACGGGCTTCTACCAGTTTAGAAGAGACCAGATCCAGTTCGCTGTTGGCGATATCGAAACCTCCGTCACTGCCAACAATCTGTTCCTGTTCCCGGTATTCCTGTAACCGCTGCTCAGAGTTTTTGAGTTTATCTCTCAGGCCACTCAGACGTTCCATGAGCCACTCAGAGGCCTTGGAGGTCAGTTGTAGCCTGGCTTCCAGGTTGTTTTCGATATAGGCATCGCCAATAGCGTTGGCGATCTGCGCTGAAAGCAGTGGGTCGAAAGAGTCGTAACTGATTTTAACCAGCTGAGTCTTGCGGATTGGGGAGATTGTCAGGTTCTCAATCAGTTGGCTGGTGACTTGCTGCAGCTTTATCCGCGCCTGTTCTTCCTCGCTAACCTCGGGCTGGACCCCTAATGGGAGCAGCGCTTTGACCGAGCTGAGGGTGGAAGCGATCACACCTGGTGGCTGATTAAACTCAGGATTATCGATCAGATTCAGCTTCTCGATAACCCGTTCCGCCAGCTGTCTGGACTTGAGAATTTCGAACTGGGTGAGAAAATACTCGCTGTTGCCCGCATCGAGGCCGTAGACCTCCTCGATCGATACCACATTGGCATTTTTCGATTCGATCAGCAGTGTCGCTTCGGCCCGGTAAACCGGTTTCATTGAGAATACCACCAGAGTCGTCAGCATGGTGATGACGGTGGCGAAGCCAAAAATGCCCCATTTATGCCGGTTGATGGTGTTCCAGTATTGGCGCAGGTCGATAACGTCGTCGCTTATCAGGCGGGACGTGGTTTCCTGAGATTTATTCGTATCCATACTTTCCGGTCTGTCTCTGTCAATGTGTATACTGAGCGGGTTTGCTTACTGTGGGTGGCGACGTGTGCTTCGGTTGCTCAGAAGAAGCTCTGTTCAATGGTAATGATATCGCCGGGGCGGATCTGGGTATTCAGGTCAGCCAGACGGGGATCGCTGGTCTCGCCATCGTGAGCGATGAATAACTTGCTCTTGGATGCCCGTTCTGTAAATCCTCCGGCCAGTGCCACCGCTTTTTGCAGGGTCAGCCCCGGTTGATAGGGGTAGCCACCAGGCTCTTTGATCTCGCCGTTGATAAAGAATTGTCGGTACTCTTTCACGGTAATACTGACGTGGGGGTCGAGCAGGTAACCATCCGCCAGGCCCTCTTCGATCATTGTACTGAGGTGACCTATGGTCATATTCAGCACCCGCAGCTCTCCCAGGAATGGATAAGCGATGGTGCCTGCGTCACTCAGGCGGATCTCCATGCTCAGGTCCTCTTCGCCAAATACCTGAATGCTAAGCAGATCTCCCGAACCAAGCCGGTAATCAGACAGGGTGGTTGATTCTGCTGAGACCGCTGAACAGAAGAAAATCATAATCGCGGTCAGCGCTACTCTGATTGATTGTGAACCGAAAATCATATCGTTCTCTCGAATTATCTGGCTTAGAGCGATGCGTTGACGGTCAGCATAACGATGTTTTTGCTGTAGTCAGTATTTGCCAGATTTGAATCAGTGTCACTGTACTGATAGTTCAGGGCAAACGTCAGCCAGCGACGCATATCGTAATTCAGCCCAAGGTTCAGAGTTGTTGTGTCATCTTTCCGGCCATCTGCTGCGCCTTCATAGGTTTCATTAATGAGACCTATGCCCGCGTCTGTACTGACAATATCGGTCCAGGCGTGGTTCCAGTTGATGTTGTAACTCTTGGTGTCGATGAAGTCGCCGTTGCCGTTGGCTTCAGCAGCGTTCCGGCTGGTGCTGACGTCAACCACAGAGTAGGTGCGGGGTGCCCAGCGTATGGCAGCCTCCCAGCTACCGCCAGTGAAATCTTTACGACTGGCGGAGTCAAAGTCTTTTTCGGTGATACCCAGCTTGATGGTGCCGGTGGTTTTCGCTGTGCCTTCCCAGGTGGCACCCACCAGGTATTTCCAGGCGTTACTATCAAGCGAGTTAGCCGGATCGACATCGTAGTCGATATCCTTGTTGCGGGCTTCGAACAGGAGTGAAGTCTTGGGCATCACCTGATAATAGAAGACCGCCCCAAGGGTGACTTCGGTATCGTCCCGCCCCTCAGTGATTGAACGGAAGTTCTGATATTCGCGATCCAGATGCTCGCCATAGAACTGCAGTCGTCCGGTTGCATCCTGGGCGCCGTACACATAGTTAAAGCTGAGGACCTGGGTATCGTATTCCAGTGGTGCGTCGATGCTGGTGGCTATACCGCCGGTTGCGCTCAGGCCGGTACCCCGGGCTTCGTGGCCCTTGTTGTATGCCGCCTTGAGGTCGAGGATGCTGCGCTGACTGAATTCCAGGTGGGCATCGGCTGATAGCGCATGATCGGTATAGTTGTCAGCTGAACTGTTCTGGTGAATACCATGGTTTATCTGGTAGGCCAGGCGGTATGCGTTCAGGCCATCTTCAGCAATCAGCTGAACTGACGGTGACAGAACCGTAATCGTCTCATCTTGCTCGTTTGCTGAGGTACTGAAAAAGTTATCATCATAGCCGGTTTGCACTGTCACCATCGGGACAATGCTGATAGCGCCTGCGTCTATGCCGGCAGGCTCAATAGCAGCGAATGCAGGCGTAGAAAGAATCAGCGCAGAAGGGGTAAGTATGCTTGCCAAAGTCCGGTTTTTCATCGGCGGATATCCTTATATGTGTCCATGCATTGCCATTGTCGTTCAGTGCCTGCGTACTAGCAGGCAGAAAATGAACAGGAGCTTTTCAAAGCGTCAATGTTAGCATGGCTTTTTTTTCAGTGGTACCAGTGAATGCAGCCAAACAGCGACATTTTGCTATTTATTTGTTGCAGTGCGAAATAAAGTGCGCAGCAACCGGGTTTGACGCTTATAGGTCATATACAGTTGAATTGGGTTTATTCTGCGTCAGTTTCAGTGTGCGGAATCTATTATGCTTGGTTTTTCGTTACAGAGTTGTGTAAAAAGAACGAGTGATTAAAACGTTTTAGTTGGGAAATTCTATGGCTCACGCAAAAAAAAATGTAGCTTTTCAGTCGTTACAGATCGCGGTGCTGACCGTTTCTGATACCCGCACCCCGGAGACCGATACCTCGGGGGATGCGCTGGTCGCGGGGTTAACTGACGCCGGGCATCGGTTGGCGGAGCGGGTAATCTGCAAAGATGATGTGTATCAGTTGCGGGCGGTAGTCTCTAAATGGATCGCTGATGAGGGGGTCCAGGCGATTCTGGTGACCGGCGGGACGGGTTTTACCCTGCGGGATACCACACCTGAAGCACTCACCCCGCTGTTTGATAAAGCGATCGAGGGCTATGGTGAGTTGTTTCGTCAACTTTCCTATGAAGAGATCGGTACTTCAACCGTTCAGTCCCGGGCGTTTGCCGGTGTTGCAAACCGGACGGTGATCTTCTGTATGCCGGGCTCAACCGGCGCCTGTAAAACCGCCTGGAACGGTATTATCCGTGAACAGCTGGATGCCCGTCATCGCCCCTGTAATTTTGTTGAGATGGTGATGACCGCCAGGCCGGTAGATACCGCGTGTGGGCCGCGCGGATGAGTGTTGGGAGTAAGGGGTGTGACGCACCCGCACAAACCCTGATGCCGGTTGCTGAAGCGCTGCAAAAGTTGCTGGCAGAGGCGGCTGTAACGGTGACGGTTGAAACGGTCGGTATTGCCGATGCGCTGGGTCGGGTGCTGGCTGAAGATCAGCGCTCAGTTGTTGATGTCCCCCCCAGAGACAACAGCGCGATGGATGGTTATGCACTGAAGCGTTCTGATCTTGCCGGAAGTTCGCGGCTGATAGTTTCGCAGCGGATACCGGCGGGGACTGCGCCGGTGCCGTTGCTGTCGGGTACGGCTGCCCGTATCTTTACCGGTGCTGAGATTCCGCCAGGCGCTGACGCTGTGGTGATGCAGGAAAATACCACCGCAGGGGAAGGTGATGGTCAGTCCTGGGTTGAGGTTCATGAGGTCCCTGCTGCGGGTAATAACATCCGGCCACAGGGGCAGGATATTCAAACCGGTCAGGTGGTGATGCCTGCGGGTACGCGGCTTCAGGCTGCCCATATCGGTGTGCTGGCCTCGGTGGGTATTGCCTCCGTTAAGGTTTACCGTCGTTTGAAAGTGGCTGTACTGGCAACGGGAGATGAGCTGGTAACTCCCGGTAACCCGCTGCAGCCGGGACAGATCTATAATTCAAACCTCTATACTCTTCACGGATTGTTACAGGCGCTGGGGTGCGACATTATTGATCTGGGGATTGTTGAAGATACTTTGGAGGGGACAAAGGCGGCACTGAAGCAGGCGTCTGAACAGGCGGATTGCATCATCAGTAGTGGCGGCGTTTCGGTGGGTGAAGAGGACCATGTTAAAGCTGCCGTTGAATCGCAGGGCGAGCTCAGACTCTGGAAAATGGCGATCAAACCCGGGAAGCCGATGGCTTTTGGCTATGTTAATGGCAAACCTATACTGGGGTTGCCGGGTAATCCGGCGGCCGTTCTGGTGACATTCTGTATACTGGCGCGGCCATTTTTGCTGCGGTTGATGGGGGTTGCCTCAGTGACACCTATAAGTTTTCCTGTAGCGGCCGGTTTCAACCGGGCAAGGCCCATCGGTCGTCAGGAGTATCTGCGGGTTCAGCTAAGTGATGGCAGGGCTGTGCTGGGGTCTAGTCAAAGCTCCGGTGTGTTAAGCTCCTCTGTAACAGCGGCCGGTTATCTTGTGGTGCCGCCCGGTACGGTTGTTGTTGAAGGTGATTATCTGATCTTTATTCCCTTTAGTGACGTTATGAATTAACCCTGAGTGACGGCGTTTGAGTTGCTCAGGTTGGTGTGTGTGCAGGTATTTTAAATGGTAAATGTGCTTTTTTTTGCGTCCCTGCGTGAAACGCTGGGCGTTGCTCAGCTGAGTCATCCGCTGGACACGAGAGTGACTGCAGGAGAGCTTCTTGAGCAGTTGAAGGGCCAGGATGCTGAGTGGCAAAAGGCGCTGGATGGTCAGTTGCTCTGCTCAATTAATCAGGACATTGTGCCGTTAGACACGATTGTTTCTGATGGCGATGAGGTCGCTTTTTTCCCACCTGTGACCGGCGGTTGATGCTGTTGGATGTTGTGATTCTGGCAGGCGGCGAAGGTCGCCGTATGGGTGGGCGTGATAAGGGGCTGGTGCCGTTTCAGTCGCAACCACTGGTGGCGTTTGCCGTTCAGTTGGTGCGGCCGGTTGCGGACAGGGTGGTGATCAGCTGTAACCGGCACCTGCCTGAATATGCGGCGCTCGCTGATCAGGTGGTGGAAGACTCGCTGGAGGGTTTTCAGGGGCCTTTAGCGGGAATTCTGGCGGGGCTCAGGGTGAGTCACTCGGATCAGGTGCTGGTGCTGCCCTGTGATACCCCGTTGCTGGAGGCGGCGTTGATAAAGCGTCTGTTGACGGCTGCAGCGGCCTCTCCTGAATCAATTATCGTATTGTCTGAAGGTGATAAGCTGCACCCGTTGCATGCGGTGATCCCCAGGAGGCTTGCAGATGATCTTGAGCGCTGGCTGACCGCTGGGCAGCGGGCGGTGCAGCGCTGGATGCGTAATCATCCGTTGCAGCTAATCGATATTTCCGATCTGTCTGAGCAGTTATGTAATCTCAATACCATTCAGGAGCTTAAATCTCTTGAGGCGTTAAAGTCGGTACGATAAGCGGGCGATTTTCTGTCTGAACGCTGTATAATCGCCGGCATTTTGATAATTAAGGGGTTAACTGGATGGATCAGTTGGTAAGCATGGCCGGGGCTTTTTTGCTGGTGTTTCTGGCTGAATTTGGTGATAAGAGTCAACTGGTCTGTATGACACTGGCGACCCGTTATCGCGCTTTACCTGTGCTGCTTGCGGCTGTTGTTGCCTTTGCTGTTCTGAATCTGCTGGCTGTACTGGTCGGTTCAGTGGCTGCAACCTGGTTGCCTCGTCCGCTTGTTTTGGCGGTGGTTGCGCTGTTGTTTCTCTGGTTTGGTATTCAGTCGTTCAGAAACGGCGAGGATGACGAGGATGGCAGTGTTTCAGTCTCTGTTAAGAGCGTTTTTATATCGGTGCTGCTGATGCTGTTTTTGGCAGAGCTGGGTGATAAAACGCAGCTGGCGGTGATGGGGCTGGCCAGTGCTGAGCCTGCTCTGCCGGTCTGGGCCGGTGCGACCCTGGCGCTGGTATCGACTTCTGCGCTGGGGATTCTGGCGGGTAGAGCGCTGATGCGTTATGTCTCGATCACCTGGCTGCACCGGGCATCGGGGGGATTGTTTGTGGTGTTTGCCCTGTATGCTGGTACGGAAGCTGTATTGTTGGTGGCAGGATAGGGCGGAGCGGTCTGCTCGGGGTTTGAGATGTTAATTGGTTTTCTGATTTTACTGTTGTTTCAGTTTGCCGGAGAGCTTATTGTAGTTGTCTCCGGCTTGCCTGTGCCCGGGCCTGTGGTGGGGATGGTACTGTTGCTGGCAGGATTGATAGCCAAAGGTGATGTGCCTGACTATTTGCGGATTCCCAGTGAGGCGCTGTTGAAACATCTTGCACTGCTGTTTGTGCCAGCGGGGGTGGGGCTGATGACCCATTTGGGCTTGCTGCAGCAGGACTGGCTGGCGATTCTGGCTGCCCTGATTATCAGTACTGCGCTGACAATCGTTGTCACCGCGCTGATTCTTAATCCTTCGGCCAGAAAGCTGCAGGCACTGAGTCAGAGTGAACCTGGCGAGGGTGATTGCTAATGGAGTTCTGGACCTTCTTTGCGGCCAGGCCGCTGATGTGGCTGATCGTGACGATTACCACCTTTATCGCCACCTCCTGGCTCAACCGTCGCCTCGGAGGCACGCCATTGCTGCATCCGGTGCTGGTGTCGCTATTCCTGATTATTGTGTTTCTGCTGCTCACCGGGACCTCCTATGAAACCTACTTTGAGGGGGCACAGTTTATCCACTTTTTGCTGGGGCCTGCGACAGTGGCGCTGGCAGTGCCGCTGTTTGATCATTTTGAGCGGGTGAAAAAGCTGCTGCTGCCGTTAATGCTGGCGTGTATGGCAGGTGCTGTGACCGCAGCAGTCTCTGCGCTGCTGGTAGCTCAGGCGCTTGATGCCTCGCTTGGCACTTTGCTGTCTATTGCGCCTAAGTCGGTTACCTCTGCCATTGCCATTGGCGTGGCGGAAAAGTTGGGAGGGTATCCATCACTGGCGTCGGGGCTGGTGCTGATTACCGGAGCGTTGGGATGTATGCTGGCACCGC
Source organism: Amphritea pacifica (assembly GCF_016924145.1). Classification (GTDB taxonomy): domain Bacteria; phylum Pseudomonadota; class Gammaproteobacteria; order Pseudomonadales; family Balneatricaceae; genus Amphritea; species Amphritea pacifica. The sequence continues at coordinate 34,672 of NZ_JAFFZO010000022.1, forward strand.
CGATCTATCGCATTCTCAATATTACTGATGAGGCGGTTAAGGGGTTTACCCTGGGGGTGTCGGCGCACGGGATGGGCACCGCCTTTGCCTTTGAGTACGGCTTGATGGCGGGGGCTTTTGGTGGGCTGGCCATGGGGATGACCGGCGCATTTACGGCGTTTATGCTACCCCTGCTGGTGTCGTTGCTGGGGATAGGGTAAAGGCGCTCGGACAACGGGCTCCTGCTTTACAGGTTTATCGCCTCTGGTGCCCAAAGGGCATGCTAAAGGGGCTCCTACGAGGCGGAATGTATGGTAGGAGCGGCATCTTGCCGCGATAAAATCATCAGCGGGCAGCGTGGCAGATCGCTTGCCACGAGGGCGCGCCTCCTACGAGGGCAGTTTTTTCGGACTGCGGATAAGCGCAGTGCTCGGACAGCGGACTTCGGCTCTTTAGGCTTATCGCCCCGGGACGGGGCTCCTACGGGGCGAAATGGATTGTAGGGGCGGCATTACTATGCCCTTTGGATACCTGCCGCGATAAAATCATCAGCAAGCACCGGGTAAATCGATCGCCGCGAGGGTGCGCCTCCTGCAATGGCTGCTTTTTCGGGCGTCGAACAAGCGAAGCGTTCGGACACGCGAAGCAACCGGACTTCAGACCTCGGCTCTTATCCCTTTGTTGCGTTGCAAAACCCGTGGGCTGGGAGTAAAGTGCCCAACCTTCTTTTACCTCTTTAAATCAGAACTAGTTTGAATGGTACGGTTTCGGTATGACCCCTATTGATCGTTATAAAAAAGATCTTGAACGTGAAGATTTCTCCTATGATGCGGCTCAGGAACTGGCGGTAAAGCATCTGCAACGTCTTTATGATGATCTGGTGGCTAAGCAGGTTCAGCCAAAACCGAAGGGGTTGATGGGGCGGTTATCCACTAAGCTGAAAAAAACGCAGGTTGAGCCGGTAAAGGGATTGTATTTCTGGGGTGGCGTTGGGCGGGGTAAAACCTATCTGATGGATACCTTTTATGACAGCCTGCCGTTTGAGAATAAAGAGCGGACCCATTTTCACCGTTTTATGCAGCGGGTGCATAAAGAGTTAAAACTGCTGGATGGTACATCCAACCCGCTGGTGGCCATCGGTAAGAAGTATGCCAGTGAGTTTCAGATTATCTGCTTCGATGAGTTCTTTGTTACCGATATTACCGATGCAATGATTCTCGGTGGCTTGCTGGAGGAGTTGTTTAAGAACGGTGTGTCCCTGGTGGCCACTTCGAATATTGTACCTGACGGGCTGTACGAGAACGGCCTGCAGCGCGCACGTTTTCTGCCAGCAATCGATATGCTGAATAAGTATACCGAGGTGGTGAATGTTGATAGCGGTGTTGATTACCGCCTGCGTACTCTGGAACAGGCGGAGCTCTACCACTATCCGCTTGATACAGCTGCTGATCTGAGTCTGAACTCAAGTTTCGAGAGCCTGGCGCCGGACCTTCAGGAGGTTGTGGAGGGTTGTACACTGGAGATTAATGGTCGTGATATCAAAGCGCGCCGCTGTTGTGAAGATGTGGTCTGGTTTGATTTTAAAGAGTTGTGTGAAGGGCCGCGCAGCCAGAATGACTATATCGAGCTGGGTAAGATCTTTCATGCGGTGCTGATCAGTAATGTGCCTCAGCTGGGGCGTAGTAATGATGATGCCGCCCGCCGTTTCGTCAATCTGGTGGATGAGTTTTATGACAGTGGGGTTAAGCTGATCCTCTCGGCGGAAAAATCGATCCATGAGATCTACAGTGAAGGCCGGCTTGAGTTTGAAATACAGCGTACTCAGAGTCGACTGCTAGAGATGCAATCTCACGAATATCTGGCGAAAGAGCACCGGGCTTAAGAGTAGTTGTCAGACGCGGCTTCGCCGCTTGCTAGTGGTTAGACGTCGCTGCGCGACTTGTTAGATAAGAAAAGTCACCGTTGGTGGCTTTTTTGTAGGAGTGGCATCTGGCCGTGATTGGGAATGGGGCTTCTGCGGTGTTGAATGAATGTGTAGGAGGTGTGCCCTCACGCCGATGGGGTGTTCGAGGTTTAATCGCGGCGAGGTACTCAGAGGGGGTGCTAGCGTCGCTCTCACGTGAAGTGCAGGTTTTGTTGCTTTTGCTTTTTCTAGCAAGCGACGAAGTCGCGTTCTAACAACTAACAACTATTTTTTATTGGCATCTTTTTTAACTTGCAGTATAATCCGCGCTCCTTCGGATAGGTCCGGGGATTTTTGACGTTGCAGACTGTGGTTTGCAACCAATAATTATAAGGTCGTCGATCACCGTTAACGCTTTGTTATAGCGGGATCAGACTGATGTATAGGTAAATTTATCATGACTACATTTAGCGCCAAGCCTGCAGAGGTTAAACGCGACTGGTATGTTATCGACGCTGAGGGTAAAACTCTGGGTCGTATGGCTACTGAAATCGCTCGTCGCCTGCGTGGCAAGCATAAAGCAGAATACACTCCTCACGTTGATACTGGTGATTACATCATCGTTATCAATGCTGAAAAAGTTAACGTAACCGGTAATAAGCGTAAGGACAAAATGTACTATCGCCACACTGGTTACCCGGGTGGTCTGCGTGAAACTTCTTTCGAGAAGATGGTTGAAACTCATCCAACACGCACCATCGAACTGGCCGTTAAAGGTATGCTACCTAAAGGTCCCCTGGGTCGTGCTATGTACACTAAGATGAAAGTGTACGCTGGTGCAGAACATCCGCATGCGGCTCAACAGCCACAAGAACTGAACGTCTAAGGGGCAGGTCAATATGTCTTCAACTCAGTATTACGGCACAGGCCGTCGTAAGTCCTCAACTGCACGCGTATTCCTGCGTCCAGGTACAGGTAAAATTACCGTTAACCAGCGTGAACTTGATGTTTACTTCGGTCGCGAAACTGCTCGCATGATCGTTCGTCAGCCTCTGGAGCTGACAGGTAACACTGAAAAGTTCGATGTTTACATTACCGTTAAAGGCGGTGGTGGCTTCGGTCAGGCTGGTGCGATCCGTCACGGTATTACCCGTGCGCTGATGGAGTATGATGAAACTCTGCGTCCAGAACTGCGTGCTGCTGGTTTTGTTACCCGCGATGCCCGTGAAGTTGAGCGTAAGAAAGTGGGTCTGCGTAAAGCACGTAAGAAGCCACAGTTCTCCAAGCGTTAATTCGCTGCGATACAGTATCTGTATCGCCCAGAGAAACGCCCGTGCCAGAAATGGTCCGGGCGTTTTTTTTGCTTTCCTTTGTGCTGCTGTGGGATGAGGTCAAGAGTCGGTCGACTATAGGCGTAAAAAGGCGGTTTTGGCTGGAATTAGCCTTGTAAGAAGGGGTGAATTTCATTACTATTTGTGCCATTTTAAAAATCCGTTAATTCGGTATTCATTACTGAGCAACCGGAAAATTGTTGCGCTGCAATAGCGCAGGGGTCAAAGGTTGAGTGAGGGGAGATAATCTTAATGAGTAATGACGGCGTGAATAAGGGGCGGCGACGTCTCCTGATCGGTGCCACCTCTGCTGTTGGGGCAGTGGGTGCCGTAGGAGCTGCAGTTCCGTTCGTGGCTTCATGGAATCCGAGTGCAAAGGCGAAAACCGCTGGCGCTCCGGTTAAAGCTGATATCAGCAAGCTGGAAGATGGTCAGCAGATGATCGTCAAGTGGCGCGGCAAGCCAGTATGGATTGTCCGTCGTGGTCCGGAAGCTCTGGCTAACCTGGCTAAGCTGGATGGCAAGCTGGCTGATCCTAAGTCCGAAGTACCGCAGCAACCTGACTATATACCACACACCGATGCTCGTGCTCTGCGCGATGATATCGCTGTCATGGTTGGTATCTGTACCCATCTGGGGTGCTCTCCGACTTACCGTCCTGAAATTGCTCCGGAAGATCTGGGTGAAGACTGGGTTGGTGGTTTCTACTGCCCATGTCACGGTTCCCGTTTTGACCTGTCTGGTCGTGTAATGAAGGGTGTTCCGGCACCTAAGAACCTGGTGATTCCGCCTCATTATTATGAGAGCGACAATGTGATCATCGTTGGTGTGGATCAGGAGACTGCATAATGGCTGGCGCACGTAATAAAGGAAATCCAGGCTTCATGGGCTGGATCGATGATCGTTTCCCGCTGACGGCGATGTGGGATGATCACTTAGCAAAATACTATGCTCCGAAGAACTTTAACTTCTGGTATTTCTTCGGTTCACTGGCACTGTTGGTTCTGGTTAACCAGCTGCTGACCGGTATCTGGCTGACAATGAGCTATAACCCAACGGCAGAAGGCGCTTTTGCTTCTGTTGAATATATCATGCGGGATGTGGATTACGGCTGGTTGCTGCGCTATATGCACTCTACCGGCGCTTCTGCTTTCTTTGCGGTTGTTTACCTGCATATGTTCCGTGGTCTGCTGTACGGTTCTTACCGTAAGCCTCGCGAGCTGGTATGGATCTTCGGTATGACGATCTACCTGGCATTGATGGCTGAAGCCTTCATGGGCTACCTGCTGCCATGGGGACAGATGTCTTACTGGGGGGCTCAGGTAATCGTATCTCTGTTCTCTGCAGTACCTGTTATTGGCCCTGATCTGGCTGAGTGGATTCGTGGTGACTACCTGATCTCTGGTATTACCCTGAACCGTTTCTTCTCGCTGCACGTTGTGGCACTGCCAATCGTCCTGCTGGGACTGGTTGTGATGCACATTATTGCGCTGCACGAAGTGGGGTCAAACAACCCGGACGGCATCGAAATTAAAGAGAAGAAGGATGAGAACGGCGTGCCGCTGGACGGTATCCCATTCCACCCTTACTACACCGTTAAAGATATTGTCGGTGTTGTGGTCTTCCTGTTCGTATTCTGCCTGATCATCTTCTTCTTCCCGGAGATGGGCGGCTACTTTATCGAACAGCCGAACTTTGAGCCTGCTAACCCGCTGAAGACTCCGCCGCATATTGCTCCGGTATGGTACTTCACGCCGTTTTACGCCATGTTGCGTGCGATTCCGCCAATTGCGGCATCTCAGTTCCCGGGCGTTGTGGTGATGGGTGGTGCGATTGCTATCCTGTTTGTTCTGCCATGGCTGGATCGTAGTCCGGTTAAATCCATGCGTTACAAAGGCTGGATGAGCAAGGTGATGCTGGTTATCTTTGCGATCAGCTTCGTGATTCTGGGTTATCTGGGGGTTGTTCCATCTTCTCCGGGCCGTACTCTGGTCGCGCAGATCTGTACTGCACTGTATTTCGCATACTTCTTCCTGATGCCGTTCTACACCAGAATGGAAAGCACTAAACCGGTACCGGAAAGGGTGACAGGCTAATGAAAAAGTTTTTTATCGCAATCATGTTGGTGCTGGTGCCTGTAGTTGCCAGTGCGAATACCGGTGGGGTTCACCTGGACAAGATGTCTCCAGACCCAACCAATAAAGAGTCACTGCAGCGTGGTATGAAGACCTTTGTCAACTACTGCATGGGTTGTCACTCTGCTAACTATCAGCGTTATGAGCGTGCAGCAACCGATCTGGGTATTCCAAATGAGCTGGTTCAGGAGAACCTGATCTTTGGTGACTCCAAGGTCGGTGAGCAGATGACTATCGCTATGCCAAAGGCTGATGCGGCTGCCTGGTTTGGTAACCCACCACCAGATCTGACGCTGGAAACGCGTCTGCGTGGTGAGGACTGGGTTTATACCTATCTGCGTAGCTTCTACAAGGATCCTGCACGTCCCTGGGGTGTCAACAACGTTGTCTTCCCGGATGTAGGTATGCCGAACATTCTTGAGGGTCTTCAGGGGCTGCAGGTAAATCACTGCACTAAAGAGGAGATGGCTCATCACGAGAAGACTATCGATCCTCTGACCGGGCTGGAGATGGGTGGTTGTCTGAGCGTAGCTGAGAAAGGCTCCCTTTCTGAAGAAGAGTTCGACAAAACGATCTATGATCTGGTGAACTTCATGTCTTATATGGGTAACCCTGTTAAGCTGGAGTCTCAGGCCATTGGTTATAAAGTACTGATCTTCCTGTTTATCTTCTTCTTCTTTGCTTACGCGCTGAAGAAAGAGTACTGGAAAGACGTGCACTAAACGTCTGCCGGTCAGTAATACCGATACGCGGTCCAATAAAGTTGGTCCGCGTATATTTTTTTTATGCAACATGTGAAACGGGGTGATTTAATGGGTGTAGTGGCCAAGCGTTCTTCTATGACTTTTTACTCCGATGGTAATGATCATTACAGCCATCGGGTACGTATCGTTCTGGCAGAAAAAGGTGTTGCAGTTGAGATAAACGATTGTGATCCTAACAATTTGCCTGAGGATCTGGCGTCACTGAATCCGTACAATAACCTGCCGACCCTTCTGGATCGTGAGCTGGTATTGTATGAGCCAAATGTGATGATGGAATATCTGGATGAGCGTTTTCCTCATCCACCACTACTGCCTGTTTATCCTGTTGCGCGTGCTGAAAGTCGTCTGTATATGTACCGTATTCAGCGCGACTGGTGCTCGCTGGCGGATGTGATTCTGACTGCTGAAGATGCAGATGAGGCTGATGAGGCCCGTAAAGCACTGCGTGATAGTCTGGTTGCAGTGTCGCCTATCTTTGGTGAAAAAGACTATTTCATGAGCGAAGAGTTTACTCTGGTAGACTGCTGTATCGCTCCTTTGCTGTGGCGTCTGGAAATTCTCGGTGTTGAGTTACCGGAAGCGCAGTGTAAAGATCTGATTAAGTATATGAATCGTCTGTTCGAACGCGAGGCATTCCAGATCAGTCTGTCCGAAGAAGAGCGCGAAATGCGCGACTGATTTTCTGTCGCGAATAATGACTAAAGGATGAGTTGTTACTCATCCTTTTTTTTGGGAGTGTGAAATGCAATCAAGTCGTGGATATCTTCTTCGTGCGTTGAATGAGTGGATTCTGGATAGTGGCTGGACGCCGCATCTGGTGGTTGATGCTGAGATTCAGGGGGTGATGGTTCCTCAGCAGTTTATCAGTGATGGTCAGATCGTTCTCAATATCGCTCCAGGCGCTGTGCAGGGGTTGTTGATTGAGAATGATGCTGTCAGTTTCAATGCCCGTTTTGGCGGAGTGCCCATGAATGTGTTTGCCCCGATGGCCGCTGTTATGGCGATCTATGCTCGTGAAAACGGACAGGGGATGGGATTTGGTGCTGAGCCAGGCGTAGAGGCCCTGCACGACAATGAACCTGATAATGACCCCACACCGCCGGAATCACCTACGCCGAATAAGCGGCCTGCGTTGAAGGTGGTTAAGTAAGAGTCGGGGTCTGAAATCCGAACACTGCGCTTGTTTATCGCCCCGGGTCCCCGGAGGGCATGCTAACGGGGTTCCTACGGGATGGAATGTATTGTAGGAGCGGCTTCCAGCCGCGATAGATTTTATCGCCCCGGATACCCAGAGGGCATGCTAACGGGACTCCTACGAGGTGGAAAGTATTGTAGGAGCGGCTTCCAGCCGCGATAGATTATATCGCCCCGGGTCCCCGGAGGGCATGCTAACGGGGGTTCCTACGAGGTGGAATGTATTGTAGGAGCGGCTTCCAGCCGCGATAGATTTTTATCGCCCCGGATACCCAGAGGGCATGCTAACGGGACTCCTACGAGGTGGAAAGTATTGTAGGAGCGGCTTCCAGCCGCGATAGATTATATCGCCCCGGGTACCCAGAGGGCATGCTAACGGGACTCCTACGAGGTGGAATGTATTGTAGGAGCGGCTTCCAGCCGCGATAGACTTTATCGCCCCGGGTACCCAGAGGGTATGCTAACGGGGCTCCTACAAGAGGGCATCTGCCCTTAATCGATATACTCAAATATTTTAACGATTTTCTGAATGCCGTTAACACTGCGTACAACCTGGATTGCTCTGTCTGCCTGGGCACGGGTTACCAGACCCATCAGATAGACGACGCCGTTCTCGGTGACAACCTTGATCTGGGTAGCATCAACCTGTTTATCGCCGATCATATTGGCTTTGATTTTGGCGGTAATCCAGGTGTCGCTGGCGCGGGTCAGAGTCGAGGTTGGGCTGGTAACGGTCAGTTCGTTGTGGATACGGCGGATTTTGCGCACCTGGCTGACTATCTGTTCAGCTTCCATGCGGCTTTCTTCGGTGGCGACCTGTCCGGTAAGAAGAACGATGCCGTTAAAACTGGTAACGTTGACATGGCTGCTGCTGAGCTCTACAGAGCCTTTGCTGATATTGACGTTGGATTTAATCTCAATCAGCTCATCATCGACAAAGCTGCCGGTGGTGCGGTCGGTGGGATCCTCTTTTATAGGTTCCTCTTTGAAGCTGCTGACAACCGTAGAGCAGCCGCTGCTTAGAAGGCCTGCCAGGATCAGTATTGCTATCCGTTTCATCAATTATTCTCCGCCAAAAAGTTGATAATCTATCAGGTCGCACAGGGCGTGCAGAATGAGTGTCTGGGCGCCAAATATAAGCGCCGGGTCATCCGCAGGGACGCAAAATTCGACCTCGTCCGGGAGTAATAGAGAGTGAATGCTGTTATTAGTTCCCCCGGTCAGTGCAATGACCAGCATATCACGATCATGGGCAGCCTGAATGGCCTGTACCAGATTTGCTGCGCGGCCGTCATTTGACAGGATCAATAGCAGGTCGCCAGGCTGGCCGAGTGCACGGATCTGTTTCGAGAAGATCTCATTGAACTGACCATCGTGTGCGATACCGGTCAGCGCTGAGCCGTCGGCGCTGAGGGATATGGCGGGGAGGCCAGGGCGCTCATGGCGAAACTGGTTCATCAGCAGGCTGCTGAAGTGCTGCGACAGTGCGGCACTGCCGCCATTGCCGCAGCAGAGGATCTTATTTTCAGACATCAGACAGCTGAGCAACAGCTCTCCGGCATGAGAGATCAGTGGTGTGTATTCTTCGATGGTTTGGGCATTAACCTCCATGCTGTGATGGAACAGGCTAATAACGCGGTCTTGAAGTACCATCGGTGCTCCTGTCAGAAAGTGGCTTCAGGTCTGAAGGCGTCTTTATACCATATGGGGCAGGAATCTCCACTCCCGTTATCCCGATTGGCTTCAAATGCTATCACATCAAAGCGGCATACGGGCAGGTTACCGCTTTTCTGCTGGCTGAGATAGTAACTGGCTGTTTTTATTAATTTCTTTTGTTTGCGAAAATCAACAGAGAGTCCGGCACCGCCCCAGTTGCTGTGACGCCGGCTGCGAACCTCAATAAATACCAGTTGCTTACGGTCCAGCATAATCAGATCGATCTCGCCGAAGCGGCAGTGATAGTTTCTGTTGATCAGTTTCAGGCCGTTTTTCCTGAGAAAGTCGAGTGCTCTTTGTTCGGCGTCCCTGCCGATCTGTTGTCTGTCCATTGTTAACTCGGTTTAGTTGCTTCCGTTGATCGGCTGCGCGACGCCCTGCTGGAAGGTGACCCAGTTCAGGGTGCGGACAATCTGATTGTTTTCGCCTATGGAAAGCGTCCCTGTTTCGCCCTCGATAATGGCGGATGATGACACCGACAGTTGAGCCAGGTAGGGGAACAGGTTAAACGCGTCTATGCCCAGTGCATACAGGCGACCAAAGCGGCTGTTGGTGTTGTCGCGCAGCTGTGCCAACTGCAGGTGTTCTGAGGAGGGGGGCGCGCTTAACCAGGGGGTTGCGACAAAACGGATGCCGTTCAGGTCCTGGTCTTCAATGGGGGCCTCTGAGCCTGAGTAGATCTGAGAAGTGGCATAAACTGGTATGTTGCCGGCGTAGTGAAATGCCAGGGTGGGTTTGATCTGACGTGCGGTCTGTGGCAGTGCTGACAGGAATATGGCATCGACATCCTGGCGTCTGCGACTCTCAAATTCGGGGCGTTCTCCGATGATCCGGGTTAGCTGGTTATCCCGTTCGATGCTTTTTTCTGTACCCAGAAGTGTTGCAATCTGTTCCGAATAGTTGGCATTGTTGCCGTAGGTATAGCTATCAAGAACGGTGCCGCCCAGGGCCATAAACTGCTGTTTGAAGGCGATGGCGGCGCGTTCCCCCCAGTCGGTATCGGGGGTGTAGATCAGTACCTGCTTTTTCTGGTCCTGCCAGGCCTGGTTGGCGGCCTGGATGGCTTCATCTTCAATGGCAAGGCCAAACTGATATATATTCGGTTGCTGGCTGCCGGGCACGGTGTTAAGTGTCAGTGTCGGAATGGGGGCTGAGCCGTAATTGAGCAGACTTTCAACCATCTCTTTCTCCAGGGGGCCGATAATCAGGTCGACACCTTTCTCTGAGGCTACCTGGTAAAGTTGTTCGGGGGAGGTGATTCTGGTGGAATCGAGCAGGGTTATTCTGGCGTGGGTTCTGCCGGCTTTTACCGCATTGTAGTAGGCGGTCATGAAGCCTGTGGAGATCGCTTCAGCAGGTTTTTCCAGGCTGCCACTCATGGGTAGATAGAGGGCAATATGTTCGGCGCTGAGGGTGTCGGTTGCGGTAACCGCCAGAAGCGCTTCCGGTGGCGTCTGTTGGGCCGGATGTGATTGCCACAGAATCTCCCATTGCTGCATCTGTTTGTTCTGTTGACTCAGATCCTGCGCGGTCATGGCACTCAGGGCAAGTTCATACCAACCCTGTTGATAATAGCTGTTGTCTGGACGCTGGCTCAGTTGTTTGAGTTGCTCTGTTGGTATCTGGGTAAGCAGGGTCCAGATCCGGTTATGCAGGGTCTGGGCTTTATCGGCGGGACTGTAGCTGCTGAGCTGTATCAGTTGCTGAAGTTCGCTGAGGGTGTTTTGCTGATAATGGTAAGCGTCAGCCTGCATTTCACCTATCTGATATTGCTGTTCAGGAGGCAGGTTCCTGGTGGTTTCGGGAGGTAGTTGTTGCAAATAACGCAGAGCGCTCTGGCCATCCTGCTGCGCCAGTGCTGTGCGTGCTTTCAGCTCAGATATCTCGAACTGCAGGGCGGGGGTCAGGATTGACATGTCGATCTCATCCAGCAGGCGAGAAGCCTCCTCTTGTCGCTCCTGCATGATAAGAATACGGGCGGCCTCCGCTTTGAGTTGGGCACTTTTTACCGGAGCTGCGGTTTCCGCTTGCTGGATCAGTTCAGCAACCTGCTGCATCGGGTCGCCCGATATCTGTGTTGGAATATTGCCCTGTTGGGAACCGCAGCCGTGCAGAAAAAGTACCATGCTGGCGGTCAGCACCAGAGACAGGCGGCTTGGAAACGTCATATACTTTCACATCCTGAATTAATAAATGGCTCGAATACCGATGTCCGAAGCAGTTTTGTATGTAGTCGCAACGCCGATTGGCAATTTAGAAGATATGACGCCGCGCGCGCTCCGTATACTGGAGTCGGTTGCATTAATTGCGGCTGAAGATACCCGCCATAGTGGTCGTTTGCTGTCACATTTTAATATCAAAACGCCGATGATAGCAGTTCATGACCACAATGAACGCCAGCAGCAGCAAAAAATTATAGAAAAGTTGCAGCAGGGGAGTGATATCGCGCTGATTTCTGATGCCGGGACGCCGCTGATATCGGATCCGGGCTTTATTCTGGTACGTGAGGTTCGGGCCGCTGGATTCAGTGTTGTGCCGTTGCCGGGGTGTTGTGCCCTGATTGCGGCGTTGTGTGCCTCAGGTGTGCCGTCTGACCGTTTTATTTTCGAGGGCTTTCCGCCAGCTAAGTCGCAGCAGCGGCTGAATTTTTTTACTGCACTGGCGGGCGAGAACCGGACCCTGGTGTTTTACGAATCACCCCACCGGATTGTCGATAGTCTGAAGGATATCGTGGCGGCTTTTGGGGCCGGTCGTCCTGTGGTGATCGCCAGGGAGCTGACGAAGACGTTTGAGACCTTTATCAGCGGCTCTGCGGCGGAGGTTCTGGCGCAGGTGGAGGCCGATCCGAATCAGCGCAAAGGTGAGTTTGTGGTCATGGTGGAGGGGGCGCCGCAGCAGGATGCGGGTCTGCTTGATCCTCGTAGCAGCGAGGTGCTGGATATTCTGCTTGAAGAGTTGTCTCTTAAGCAGGCGGCGGCCCTTGCCGCAAAAATTACCGGAGTCAAAAAGAAAGTGTTGTATCAGGCTGCGCTGGATCGAAAATAATACTCTCCGGGGTTATGGTTCTGCTTGCTTATGATGGGCTTGCTGGTATCCTGTGCGCCGTAGAGTTCGCCAGACAATCGCTGCTCCCGTATGGGAGGGGAGGAAAGTCCGGGCTCCATAGGGCAGGGTGCCAGGTAATGCCTGGGGGGCGTAAGCCTACGGCTAGTGCAGCAGAGAGAAGACCGCCTACGCTTCCTGTTTACAGGAAGCCGGTAAGGGTGAAAGGGTGCGGTAAGAGCGCACCGCGTACGTGGTAACACGTTACGGCAAGGTAAACCCCACCTGGAGCAAGACCAAATAGGAATCCTTGAGGCATGGCCCATGCTGGATTCGGGTAGGTCGCTTGAGGCCTGTGGCGACGCAGGTCCTAGATGAATGATTGTCCACGACAAAACCCGGCTTATCGGCGAACTCTACAATTTTTTCATGGATGAATGATTGTCCACGACAACTCTCAAGAAAAGCTCAGGGCTTATCGGCGAGTTCTGCATTTTTTCATGGATGAATGATTGTCCACGACAACTCTCAAGAAAAGCTCAGGGCTTATCGGCGAGTTCTGCATTTTTTCATGGATGAATGATTGTCCACGACAACTCTCAAGAAAAGCTCAGGGCTTATA
>NZ_JAFFZO010000022.1:47453-92697 GCF_016924145.1 Amphritea pacifica
TATCGGCGAACGCTACAATTTTTTCATGCGATGAATGATTATCCACGACAGCTCTCAAGAAAAGCTCATGGCGTATCGGCGAACGCTACAATTTTTTCATGGATGAATGATTGTCCACGACAACTCTCAAGAAAAGCTCAGGGCTTATCGTCGAGCGCTACATTTTATATTCCTTCCTGTTAAGGGAGGGTTGTCCTTTGTTCCGCATTTCTATCGTTGATCTGTTGTGTCTCCTGTTTATTTCTTTTTTTTCATCTTGCCAGTGATCTCGTTTGTGATTGGTAGGTGTTCAATTTTTTAACTCTCTGTTATTCAAACGGTTTTTATCCGGCACTTTCGCTCTCCGCTTTTCTGTATTTGCCTCACTAATAATCCGTCGCTTTATAAGCTTGTTTCGGGGAGTTTCTCCCTTGCAAACCTGTAGGTTAATTTCTATAGTGTGCACTAGTGGGAAAATGTGGGTAATTGTGGATTAATCTGGTTTCCGGGAGCGCTATTTTTGTTTTTCAGGGGTGTTAATCCAATCAATCTGGATGCCAAGGGCCGTATGGCCATACCGGCACGCTACCGTGAAGCGATCACGGAGCACTGCTGTGGGCATCTGGTTGCTACGATTGACACCGAAGAGCGCTGTCTGTTGCTTTACCCGCTGGCTGAATGGGAGGAGATTCAGGCGAAGATAGAGGCTTTGCCCAGTTTTAATCCCGCTGCCCGGCGTATTCAGCGCTTGCTGATAGGCCATGCGACTGATCTGGATATGGATGGTAATGGCCGGTTGCTATTGCCAGCCCCACTGCGCGAGTACGCGGAGCTTAATAAAAAGATCGTCCTGCTGGGGCAGGGAAATAAGTTTGAAATATGGAGCGAAGAGCGCTGGATGGCGACCCGCGAAGAGTATCTCGCAGAAGCCGATGGTGGTGCTGAACTGCCAGAAGAGTTACAGAATTTATCACTTTAAACCGACAGGGGTTAGCACATGAGTGCAGAGTATAAACATATCACGGTGCTGCTGAATGAGGCTGTGGATACCCTGGTTGAAGATCCGGATGGCTTTTATATCGATGGCACCTTTGGCCGGGGTGGTCATTCTGCACTGGTGTTGAGCCGCTTGTCAGCGCAGGGGCAACTGATGGGGATTGATAAGGATCCTGAAGCGATAGCCTGCGCCGCAGAACGATTTGGTGATGACCCGCGTTTCAGTATTGAGCGGGGCTCATTTGCTCAGTTGGAGGCGTTTGTTCGTCAGCGTGGGCTGGCGGGAAAGGTTGATGGTGTATTGCTGGATCTGGGGGTTTCATCTCCCCAGCTTGATGATCCGAATCGGGGATTCAGTTTCATGGCTGATGGTCCGCTGGATATGCGGATGAACCCGGATGTGGGCGAGAGCGCGGCCGAGTGGCTTGCGCATGCCGCAGAGAAAGAGATTGCTGATGTGCTCTATACCTACGGTGAAGAGCGTCACTCCAGACGGATGGCCCGGGCTATTGTGAATGAGCGGGAGCAGGAACCGATCGTGACCACCGGCCGGCTGGCGAAAATTATTACAGAGGCTAACCCCGCATGGGAAAAAGGGAAAAACCCAGCCACCCGTGCTTTTCAGGGGATCCGGATCTTTATTAACCGGGAGCTGGAAGACCTGGAAGACTGTCTCGATCAGGCGCTGGAGGTGTTAAAGCCCGGTGGGCGACTGGTAGTAATCAGTTTTCACTCTCTGGAAGACCGGATTGTAAAGCGCTTTATCCGCAAGTATGTCAAGGGCGATGAGCATCTGCCGCCGGGTATTCCGGTGACCGATGATATGTTGAATATCCGCCTGAAAGCGGTGGGTAAAGCGGTCAAAGCCGGGCGGGAAGAGGTGTCGGATAATCCCCGTTCACGCAGTGCCGTTATGCGGGTAGCGAAAAAAGTACGATGAAACTGGGAGTGACGCTGCCTGGATGGCTGAGAACCCGGGATGAGCAACCGATTGATGATGTGATAGCGCCTGTCGAGTTGGTTAAGCCAGGGCTGATGTTGTTCTGCATGATTGCTCTGGTGGTGGTGTCATCGTTGATGGTGATCTGGTCGGCACATCAGTACCGGGTCTTATTTAACCAGCAGCAGGAGCTGGTACAGCAGTGGGATGAGTTGCAGGTTGAATGGGGGCAACTACTACTTGAACAGGGGACTCTGGCCGCGAATAACCGGGTTGAGTCAGTGGCAATTAAACGCCTGGGAATGCGTATTCCTGAGCAGGTTGAGGTGATCAGAGATGAGCGATGAGCAGGACTTTCAAGCTCGTGCTGCAAGGGGCTGGCGCTTATGGCTGGTGTTTTTGCTGCTGTTGCTGATCGCGGCTGCGGTGGCGGGTAAGATGCTGTCACTGAATGTGCAGGAGCAAGCGTTTCTGAAGCAGCAGGGGGATGCCCGGGTTCTGCGTACTGCGGTGATTCCGGCCCACCGGGGGATGATCAGTGATCGCAACGGTCTGCCGTTGTCTGTCAGTGCACCTGTTTCAACGGTGTGGATGAACCCCAAAGAGTTTGATCTGCATAACGCTTCGATCAGTAAACTGACGACGCTGATCGACAGCACTAAAACCGACCTGTTGAAGCGGGTAGCACAGTCTCGAGACAAGCAGTTTATCTATCTGAAACGGCAGATGACGCCTGCTCAGGCTGAGCAGATTGAAGATCTGCACATGCCAGGTGTCTATGTAGATCGTGAATATAAACGCTTCTACCCTGCTGCAGAGGTTGCCACGCATCTGGTGGGCTTTACCAGTGTTGACGGGGTTGGTCAGGAAGGCATTGAACTGGCGTTTGAGGACTGGTTGCAGGGTGTACCGGGCAAAAAACTGGTGATGCGGGATCTGCTCGGTCGGACGGTTAAACATATCCGCGAGTTGGAACCGATGGTGCAGGGTAAAGATCTGCAGCTAAGTATCGATCTGCGGTTGCAGTATCTGGCATATCGGGAGCTGAAAGCTGCAGTGCAGGCCCATAAAGCAGATTCAGCGGCGATGGTAGTGCTTGATGTGCATACCGGTGAAGTGCTGGCGATGGTCAACCAGCCCTCTTACAACCCGAATGATCGCAGCAATCTCGGCAGTGATATGAAGTCGCTGCGTAACCGGGCGGTGACCGACACCTTTGAACCGGGGTCTACCATGAAACCGCTGACCATCGCGGCGGCATTGATGAGTGGTAAGTATACCCCTGACAGTGTGATTGATACCTCGCCTGGCTATATCCGGGTGAAGGGGAATACGATCCGTGACCACCGAAACTATGGTGAGCTGGATCTGGGCCGGATTATTACCAAATCCAGTAACGTTGGTGTTACTAAGCTGGCGTTGAGCATGCATGGGGATGCTGTGCGTAATGTTTTTCAGAATGTCGGGCTGGGGCAGGTGCCGGGTACCGGTTTTCCTGGCGAGCAGCCGGGCGTATTACCCTATTTATCTGAACGACAGCAGGTAGAACGTGCCACGATGGCTTATGGCTATGGTCTCTCTGTAACCCCATTGCAACTGGCACAGGCGTATCTGCCATTCGCCACCGGTGGGCTGGTGCGCCATGTATCGCTGCTGAAGCTTGACCGGCCTGAACCCGGCACCCGGGTGATGCCGGAAAAGGTCGCCCGGGAGGTGCTGGAGATGATGGAAACCGTAACCCAGGCTGGTGGTACCGGACGCCGGGCTGCCATCGACGGATACCGGGTCGCGGGTAAGACTGGCACCGTGCATAAAGTTGGCACCGGCGGCTATGCGGATGATCAGTATGTATCCATTTTTGCCGGTGTCGCGCCGGTGGATAACCCTGAAATCGTCGCAGTGGTCATGGTGGATAATCCGAAAGGGCAGGAGTATTACGGCGGTGAAGTGGCCGCCCCGCTGTTTTCGCGGGTGGTCGGTGGCGCTCTGCGCATGTTGAATGTGGCGCCGGATAACTGGCAGCCAGTGCAGACACAGATGGTGATGAAATGAGCCGGGTCAGTTTTCATCTGGCTGAGTTGTTGCCGCAACTGGCTGGTAGTGATCTGGCACAGCTGGAGATCGGCGGTATCTGTCAGGATAGCCGTCAGGTGAAACCGGGTGATCTGTTTTTTGCCCGTAATGGTGTGAACCATAAAGGGATCGATTTTGTTTGCTCCGCTGCAGCAGAAGGGGCAGTTGCTGCGATTGTTGATGACGCAGAACTGGCTGCAGCGGACTCTATTGATGTGACTATCCCGCTGATCGGTGTAACGGATGTTGCGGCACTGATTGGCGAGGTAGCTTCACGTTTCTTTGGGGAACCCTCTCTTCATATGCGGGTGGTGGGTGTCACCGGCACCAACGGTAAAACCTCCAGCGCGCACTATATCGCCCAGTTGCTGCAGGGCTGTGGCGAGGTATGCGGCCTGATAGGGACCGTGGGGAATGGTTTGCTGGGGCAGCTCAGGGAGTCAACCCATACTACGCCGGATGCTATTGGTGTGCATCGCCTGCTGGCTGAACTGCGCAGTGAAGGGGCAACTGCCGTCGTGATGGAGGTATCCAGTCACGCACTGGATCAGCAGCGAATCAGCGGCGTGCACTTCAGTGCGGCAGGGTTTACTAATCTGTCGCGGGACCACCTGGATTACCATGGTGATATGGACAGCTACGGGGCGGCAAAAGCCCGGTTGTTTTTCGAGATGGAGATTGATCATCAGGTGGTGAATGCCGATGACGCTTTTGGCGCAACGATTCTGGCACGTAAAGATGGTCAGGACCGGATCGGTTTTGGCGAGTCTGAACGGGCGGCAGTACGAGCCACTGGAGTGATATTGTCGGCCAGCGGAATTGTCGCCCGGATTGAGACCGGGCAGGGAACCTTTGCGCTGGATACTGGTCTGATCGGCCGCTTCAATCTGAGTAACCTGCTACTGGCCATCGCTATCACCGAGCAGATGGGTTATCCGCAGGAGAAAATAGAGCGCGCATTGCAGCACCTGACACCGGTGGCTGGACGGATGCAACGGGTATCCCGTCAGACACCTCTGGTGGTAGTGGATTATGCCCACACGCCGGATGCGCTGGAAAAAGCCCTTGAAGCCCTGCGGAGTCATTGCCAGGGGCAGCTCTGCTGTGTGTTTGGCTGCGGCGGTGACCGGGATACCGGCAAAAGAGCGCAGATGGCGCAGGTGGCGGAGCGACTGGCTGACCGTATTCTGGTCACCAGTGATAACCCCCGCACAGAGGATCCGCAGCAGATTATACAAATGATTATGGCAGGCTTTAGCGGCAGCGCCTCTGTGACCTGTGAAGCAGACCGCAAACGGGCGATTGAACAGGCGATTGCGCTGCTGCAACCAGACGATATTTTATTGATCGCCGGAAAAGGGCATGAAAACTATCAGGATATACAAGGGGTGAAGATGCCGTTCGATGACCTGGCGGTTGCCAGAGAGGCATTAGCCAGACCGGCTGCTAAACAGGAGCGTTCCCAATGAACGGTCCGTTCAGTCTGAGTGAGCTGGCCCCAGCACTGTCAGCCCGTCTGATTGGCGGAAGCTGCGAGGTGCTGGGGGTGAGCACTGATACACGCCATATTGGCAGTGGTGATCTTTTTATCGCCTTGCGGGGTGAACACTTTGACGCCCACAACTTTGTAAAACAGGCGGTCGCTGAGGGTGCGGTTGCGGTAGTGGTTGAGCATGAGGTCGATGTTGATGTGCCTCAGTTGGTGGTCAGTAATACCCGTATGGCGCTGGGCAATATCGCTGCCTATAACCGTCAACGGTTCAACGGTTCGATGTTTGCCGTGACTGGCAGTAGTGGCAAAACCACCGTAAAAGAGATGCTCGCGTCTATTAACCGGCTTCGGGGACAGACTCTGGCAACCCAGGGCAATCTGAACAACGATATAGGTGTTCCTCTGACGCTGTTAAGGCTGTCAGCCGGTGATCGTTATGGGGTGATTGAGATGGGCGCCAGCGGTGCCCATGAGATCGCCTATAGCACCCAGCTGACCCGGCCGGATGTGGCGATTCTGAATAATGCCTTTGGTGCTCACCTGGAAGGGTTTGGCTCCCTCAGAGGCGTGGTGCTGGCGAAAGCGGAAATTTTCGAAGGACTATCTGATAGTGGCACGGCAGTGGTTAACCTGGATGATCCCCATGCTGATATCTGGCTGGGCATGTTGCAACAGCAGCCGCTGATGACCTTTTCAGTAGAGCGCAGTGAGGCGTCTGTGTTTGCCTCAGATATCTTTTTACAGAGCAACGGCTGTTATGCCTTCAAACTGAACTATCAGGGGCAACAGTATCCAGTCAGTCTGGCTGTAATGGGGTGGCATAATATTGCCAACGCGCTGGCCGCCGCGGCCGCAGTACTGGCCGATGGCTGCCCGCCTGAGACTGCGGCGCAGGGACTGGGGCAATGCCAGGCCGTTGCGGGGCGGATGCGTCCGATTCAGTCAGACGGCTCCACCCTGATTATTGATGACAGCTATAACGCCAACCCTGATGCGGTGAAGGCGGCACTCAATACGCTGTCTGAGCTGACTGGTGAAAAGGTGGTGGTGCTGGGTGATATGGGCGAGCTGGGTGACGGCGCAGAGGAGCAACACCGGCAACTGGGAGCGTTTGCAGCTAGTCGGCCAATTGACCTGCTGTTGACGTGCGGTGCCCTCAGCGCCGCGACCCATGCAGGGTTTAATGCCGCCGGAGGCAAAAAAGCAGAACACTTTGCTGATAAAGCCGCTCTGCTCAGCTATCTGCAACAGCTACCATCGCGTCCGCGCACGGTTCTGGTAAAAGGCTCCCGCAGTGCGGGGATGGATCAAATTGTAACTGGCCTGACGAATACAGGCTCTACCGATGGGGGTAGTCACTGATGTTATTGCTTCTGGCCAACTGGCTGGCTGAATATAACAGTTTTTTCTCCGTATTCAGCTATCTGACGTTGCGCGGAATTCTTGGCGTGCTGACGGCACTGGCGATCTCGCTATTGCTGGGGCCTGCGCTGATCCGCAAGCTGAAAAGCAAGCAGATTGGTCAGACGGTGCGTAGCGATGGGCCCGAATCCCATTTCAGTAAGGCGGGAACGCCAACAATGGGTGGCGCTCTGATAATCCTGGCGATTATGATCAGTAGCCTGCTGTGGTCTGATCTGAGTAACCGATACACCTGGATCGTTCTGGGGGTGACCTTTATCTTTGGCGCTGTTGGCTGGGTCGATGACTACCGGATGGTGATCGAGAAGAGTTCACGGGGATTACCGGCGCGCTGGAAATATTTCTGGCAATCGGTTGGTGGCCTGGGAGCCGCCATCGTGCTTTATATCACCGCCCATGGCCCCGCAGAGACACAACTGATTATCCCGATCTTTAAAGATGTTGCCATCGAGATGGGGGTGTTCTTTATCGTCTTCACCTACTTCGTCATTGTGGGGACCTCAAATGCAGTTAACCTGACCGATGGTCTGGATGGTCTGGCCATTCTGCCCACCGTGCTGGTTGCCGGTGCGCTGGGGTTCTTTGCCTATCTGGGGGGGAACGTCAATTTTGCCAGCTATCTGCATATACCCTACATCGCGGGCTCCGGTGAGCTGATTATTATCTGTGGTTCGATTGTCGGGGCCGGCCTCGGGTTTCTCTGGTTTAACGCCTATCCCGCTCAGGTGTTTATGGGGGATGTGGGCGCGCTTGCGCTGGGCGCTGCGCTCGGTGTTATCGCCGTTATTGTTCGTCAGGAGCTGGTGCTGATGATTATGGGCGGGGTGTTTGTCATTGAGACGGTATCGGTGATTCTCCAGGTAGCATCATTCAAGCTGACCGGACGGCGGATCTTTCGCATGGCACCGCTGCATCACCATTTTGAACTGAAAGGCTGGCCGGAACCCCGCGTTATTGTGCGGTTCTGGATTATTACTGTGGTGCTGGTTCTGATCGGATTGGCAACCCTGAAAATACGTTAACGGAGCGATTGTGAGCCTGATAGCAACAGATCAACTGCGGATTATTATCGGTCTTGGACAGACCGGGCTGTCCTGCGCCCGTTATCTGGCACGTAAAGGTGTTCCGTTTGTTCTGGTTGATACCCGTGATGCGCCGCCCAATCTTGACCTGATTCGCTCAGAGTTTCCAGCGACAGAGTTGCATTGCGGCCCACTGGATCAGCAACTGCTGTGTCGGGCGGGCGAAATTCTGCTGAGTCCCGGAGTCGCTAAGGATCAGCCCGCGATTCAGGCTGCCGTTGCCGCCGGGGTAAAACTCAGTGGTGATATTGATCTGTTCTGTCAGGCGGTTACCGCCCCGATCGTTGCGATCACCGGTTCCAATGCCAAAAGTACGGTAACCACGCTGGTCGGGCAGATGGCGCTGGATGCCGGTATTGATACTGGTATTGGCGGCAATCTGGGAACGCCGGTACTGGATATGCTGGTGGGGGGCGAACAGCAGCTCTATGTTCTGGAACTGTCGAGTTTTCAGCTGGAGACCGTCAATGATCTGCGGGCAGCGGCGGCAACGGTGCTCAATGTCAGCCCTGACCATCTGGACCGTTACAGCAACAGCCTGCAACAGTATTACCAGGCGAAGCACCGTATATTTAAGGGGGCCGCAAACGTTATTGTCAATCGTGATGACCCGCTGACATCCCCCCTGGTGAGCAGCAGTGTTAACGTCTCCAGTTTTGGTCTGGGGCGCCCCGATCTTAACCAGTTTGGTTTACTGGAACAGCAGGGTGAGTTGTACCTGGCCCGGGGCCTGAAACCCTTGCTGGCGATCAGTGAACTGAAAATTCAGGGGCAACACAATATCGCCAATGCGCTGGCGTCGCTGGCGCTGGGGGAGGCGGCCGGTATCCCGCTGGAGTCGATGTTGCACACTCTGAAAAACTTTACCGGCCTGAAACATCGTTGTCAGTGGGTTGATGATAAGGGGGGCGTGGCCTTCTTTAATGACAGTAAAGGCACCAACGTGGGGGCTACGGTCGCTGCAATTAACGGGCTGGCGGCAACCCTGGCCCCAGGTAATAAAATTGTGCTGATTGCTGGTGGCGTTGGCAAAGGGGCTGATTTTAGTGATCTGAACCAGCCGTTGCAGCAAGCGGGGCGGGCTCTGGTGCTGATCGGACAGGATGGTGGGCTGATTGATCAGGCGGTCAGTTGCCTGCCCGGGCAGTACGCTGCCACGATGCCGGAGGCGGTTTCACTGGCTGCCCGTCTGGCCCGGCCCGGTGATATCGTACTTCTGTCTCCTGCCTGCGCCAGCTTTGATATGTTCAGCGGTTTTCCGGCCCGGGGTGATGCCTTTGTTGAGTCGGTGGAGGCGCTATGAATATGGCTGCCACTGTCCCAGTCACTGCCCGTAACCGGGTGCTGCCATTCGATCCGCTGTTTGTCAGTGCGGTGCTCTGTCTGATCCTGATCGGCTTTGTGATGATCAGTTCCGCTTCGATTGAGGTGGCCGCGGTGCGTAACAATAATCCGTTCTTCTATATGATTCGCCACGGTGTATTTATTCTGCTGGGGCTAGCAGCGGCGATTGTTGTACTGAGAATTCCAATCAGCTTCTGGCAGCGCAGTGGCCCCTGGTTGTTGCTGGTAGGCTTTATATTGCTGGTACTGGTGCTGGCCGTGGGCCGGGAGATCAACGGTTCGGTTCGCTGGATCTCTCTGGGGCCGGTAAACCTTCAGGCATCAGAGGTGGCCAAGTTTGCCATGGTGATCTATCTGGCCGGTTATCTGGTGCGGCGACTGACCGAGGTCAGAAGCAGCTGGAAGGGGATAGCCAAGCCAGCGCTGCCACTGGCTTTTTTTGTCTTTCTGATGATTCTTGAACCTGACTTCGGTGCTGCTGTGGTATTGATGGGCAGTGTGATGGGGATGATCTTTCTTGGCGGGATGAAGTTCAGTCAGTTTGCCCTGATTGTGATCGGTTGTGCCGTTGTGATCCCCTCACTGGCGATGCTTCAGCCCTACCGGGTGGTGCGTTTGAAAACCTTCCTTGATCCCTGGGCCGATCCGTTTGGTTCTGGCTATCAACTGGCGCAGGCGCAGATCGCTTTTGGCCGGGGCGACTGGTTTGGCGAAGGACTGGGCAACAGCGTTCAGAAGCTGTTCTATCTGCCTGAAGCGCATACTGATTTTGTGTTCTCCGTTCTCGCCGAAGAGATGGGGCTGGTGTTTGCACTGCTGGTGGTATGCCTTTACGGCCTGATCGCCGTGCGCATGTTTCGTATCGGTCGCAGAGCGGAAAAACTACAGCAGTTTTTTATGGCCTATCTCTCCTATGGCTTCGCCATCATGCTGACAGGTCAGGCGCTGATCAATATCGGAGTTAATGTGGGGGCATTGCCAACTAAAGGGCTGACCCTGCCACTGGTGAGCTACGGCGGCAGTAGTCTGGTGGTCAGCTGTGTCATGATCGCTATCGTGATGCGGGTTGATTACGAGTTGAAAAGGTTGCTGGCGGATGCTCCGGCTACGGCAAAGCAGCGAAAAAAGACAGCGGGCGCTGATGATGAAAAATAATCGCACAGTACTGATTATGGCAGGCGGCACTGGTGGTCATGTGTTTCCTGCACTGGCGACTGCTGACTGTCTGCGTCATCAAGGTGTGTCTGTCGAGTGGCTGGGGACTGCAGCGGGTATCGAGGCCGATGTTGTTCCCGCTGCGGATATCCGCTTGCACTGTATCGATGTAAAAGGTTTGCGGGGTAAGGGGAAGTTAAGCTTACTGATGGCACCCTTGCGGTTGCTGCACGCTTTATATCAGGCGCTGGTTGTGTTGCGCCGGGTTAAACCTGACATGGTGTTGGGGATGGGTGGTTTTGCTTCGGGGCCTGGCGGACTGGCCGCCTGGCTGACCGGGGTTCCGGTTGTAGTGCATGAGCAGAATGCCTGTGCCGGAATGACCAATAAAATTCTGGCACGGATGGCCCGGCGGGTGCTTGAGGCGTTTGGCGGCGCATTTCGCGGCAAATTTACAACCACCGTTGTGGGTAATCCGGTGCGCGGCGATATTCTCAATCTGCCCGCACCCGAACAACGCTTTGAGGGACGCCAGGGACCTGTTCGCTTGCTGGTGGTGGGGGGCAGCCTGGGGGCGACCGCCATCAATGAGTTGCTTCCCGCGGTTTTAAGCCAGTTGCCAGATAGCTGTGAGCTGGAGGTTTTGCACCAGGTGGGTAAGCGGAATCTGTCGCAGACTCAGGCGCTGTATCAGGCGGCTGGACTTGCTGAGCGGGAAACGATCCGGGTGGTGCCCTTCATTGAGCGGATGGATGAAGCTTACGGCTGGGCAGATCTGGTGCTGTGCCGGTCAGGCGCATTGACAGTCAGCGAACTGAGCATTGCCGGGGTGGCCTCTGTACTGGTGCCTTTTCCCTTTGCGGTGGATGATCATCAGACGGGAAATGCCCGGTTTCTGGCTGAAGCGGGCGCTGCGATTCTGGTGCAGCAGAAAGATCTGGATCGGGACCGGCTGATCAATATTTTGACAGAGCAGCTGAATGACCGGCAGGTGCTGTTAGAGATGGCGCAGAAAGCGCGTCAACTGGGACAACCTGACGCCAGTCAAACGGTAGCCGATATCTGTCTGGAGGTAATGAAAAAGTGACTGAGAATACGACAGAAGTTTATGAAGTACCTGAGATGCGGCGTATTCGCAGAATCCACTTTGTGGGTATTGGCGGCGTGGGTATGTGCGGTATTGCTGAGGTTTTGCTTAACCAGGGATACCAGATCTCCGGTTCAGATATTAAAACTTCAGCCGCCACGGAACGGTTACAGAAAATGGGCGCAGAGATCTTTATCGGACACCTTGCGGAGAATATTACCGCCGCCAATGTGGTGGTCACCTCCACGGCGGTTCGGGATGATAACCCGGAGGTGAGCGCAGCCCGCGAACGACGTATTCCTATTGTACGTCGTGCCGAGATGTTGGCCGAACTGATGCGCTATCGTCATGGTATTGCGGTGGCAGGCACCCATGGTAAGACCACCACCACCAGTTTGCTGGCATCGGTGATGGCAGAAGCCAACCTTGATCCTACCTTTGTGATTGGCGGGCGGCTGAATAGTGCCGGAACCAACGCGAAGCTGGGCGGCAGCCGCTATCTGGTCGCTGAAGCAGATGAGAGTGATGCTTCCTTCCTCCATTTGCAACCGATGGTGGCGATTGTCACCAATATCGATGCCGATCATATGGACACCTATGGGGGGGACTTTGGCAAGCTGAAGCAGACCTTTATCGACTTCCTGCATAACCTGCCGTTCTATGGACTTGCGGTGTTGTGCACCGATGACCCGGTTGTCAAAGAGATTATTGCCGATGTCGGCCGGCCAGTTGTCACCTACGGGTTTAATAGCGAGGCGGATTACCGCGCAGAAAATATCGTTCAGAACGGCTTGAAAACCCGTTTCACGGCTAAACGGCCAGATGGACGGGACGATCTGCAGGTGACACTGAATATGCCCGGCAGACATAACGTCCTGAACGCTCTGGCTACCATCGCGGTAGCGACTGATGAAGGGATCGATGATCAGTCGATCTGCCATGCGTTGCAAACGTTTGAGGGGGTTGGTCGCCGCTTTCAGGTGCTGGGCGAGATTCCGGTTAAGGGCGGCACGGCGATGCTGGTGGATGACTATGGTCACCACCCCCGTGAGGTTCAGGCAACGATCCGTGCTGTGAAAGAGGGATGGCCGGATAAGCGTCTGGTGATGATCAATCAGCCCCATCGTTATACCCGTACCCGGGATCTTTATGAGGATTTTGTCCAGGTACTGTCTGAAGCGGATGTGCTGCTGTTGATGGAGGTTTTTGCTGCGGGTGAAGAGCCGATAGCAGGGGCCGACAGTCGCAGTTTGTGTCGAAGTATCCGTCAGCGGGGCAGTGTTGATCCGGTGTTTGTTGAGTCTGTCGCTGCGGTGCCCGGACTGTTACACAACCTGCTGCAGCCGGGAGATCTGCTACTGACTCAGGGCGCGGGAAATATCACCGCTCTGGCACATGAGCTTTCCAAACTTGATCTGACTGTGGCGGCGGAGGCAGATTGATGACGAATTTTATGATTAGTGCGCAGGAGCGTAGCCAGTTTGGCCGGGTTGCGGTGCTTTATGGTGGTTCTTCGGCGGAGCGCAGTATCTCCCTGAAAAGTGGTGCAGAGGTGTTGCGAGGATTGTTGCAGGCCAATGTTGATGCCTTTGGTATCGATCTCTGTGCTGAGGGTGCCGACCCGCTGCAGCAGTTGCAAAACGCTGAATTTGACCGGGCGTTTCTGATTCTGCACGGCCGTGGTGGCGAAGATGGCACGATCCAGGGAGTGCTGGAGATCATGGGTAAACCCTATACTGGCAGTGGTGTTATGGCGTCAGCCCTGGGGATGGATAAGGTTAAGTGTAAGCAGATCTGGAGTGCTGCAGGTCTGCCAACCCCGGCCTATGTCGTACCAGATGAAAACTCAGATCTGCAGCAGATCGCAGATCAGCTTGGTTTTCCAATGATTGTTAAGCCTGCCCATGAAGGGTCCAGCATCGGTATGAGTAAGGTCGACAATGCCGGGGCGTTAGCACAGGCGATTGGTGCGGCCCGGCAGTTCGATCGGGCTGTACTGGTTGAAAGCTGGATCAGTGGTCCTGAATTTACCATTGCGGTCCTGAATGGCCAGGCGCTGCCGGTTATTCGTCTGGAAACACCCCATGAGTTTTATGACTTTGACGCCAAATATCAGGCCAGTGATACCCAGTACCACTTTGATAACGAGCTGGCAGCGAATCAGGAAACTGAGCTCAAACATCTGGCAGAACAGGCGTTTGATATGGTCGGCTGCAGTGGCTGGGGACGGGTTGATGTAATGCTTGATCAGCAACGGGGCTTTCAGTTGCTGGAGGTGAATACGCTTCCGGGGATGACCGATCACAGCCTGGTACCGATGGCTGCCCGGGAAGCGGGTATCAGCTTTGAGGAGCTGGTGGTCACCATTCTGCGGGGGAGCCTCTGAAGCATGTTAAAAAAACTGTTTTCACAGGCTGAACAGCAAGCGGAGCCGCCTAAAAGGGGAGCTTCTGCCACTGTTCACAGGAAAACAGAACCCCGTGGCGCTAAAAAACGCTTCTGGAGATCGGAACGGTCTGCGGTTGCCGATGAGCGTCTGCTGAAGCAGAAAAGCAAAGCGTCCGCTGATGGGACAGAACGTGAGCCGCTGGCCGCGACAGAGGAGACTGCGCGCTGGCATGGTATTGATGGTGACTGGTGGATCAAACCCGCCACCATACTGACGGCACTGGCGGTGTTTATTGCCCTGGGTAATTACTGCTACAGCTCGCTCTATCACTGGCTGGATCAGCCGGTAGAGTGGGTTACTTTTGAGGGGAATACAGAACATCTGGACCGGACGCAGCTGGCGGCCAGCTCCGTTGCCCTGATGAAGGGGGGGCTGCTGAGCGCCGATCTGGACGCGGTTAAGGCGGGTATACAGAAGAACCCCTGGGTGTATCAGGTGGGAGTGAGTCGGCGCTGGCCTGCCTCCCTCTACCTGCAAATAAAAGAGGAGGTTCCGGTTGCCCGCTGGGGAGATGATGCTCTGTTGAATCATGAGGGGGATATTTTCTGGCCCGATCAGGTCGCCCGATACAGCACTCTGCCGCTATTGACAGGGCCTTCCGGTAATACTGCGATGATGATGTCGGAGTATTACGATCTGAATCAGATGCTGCGCAACGCCGGCCTGCAGCTGGTTGAGCTGAAACTGGAAGCGCGGGGGGCCTGGACCCTGATGCTGAATAACGGCATTAAAGTTGTGGTGGGACGGGACCAGGTGGTGGCCAGACTGGAACGGTTTCTGACGGTCTATCAGCAGCGATTGCAGGCGGAAGCTGACGCCGGGCGGATAGAACAGATCGATATTCGATATAACAACGGCATTGCCGTTAAGTGGCGCCCTGAGGCGGCCACAGATGAACAACAAAAAGGTTGATACTGTGAATATGGCGATGAAGCCTGGAAATAATATGATCGTGGCACTGGATATAGGCACCTCGAAAGTGGTGTGTCTGGTGGGCGAGGTTGGCCTGGATGGCACGATCGATATCGTTGGTATTGGCTCCCATGAGTCGCGGGGGCTGAAGCGGGGTGTGGTGGTGAATATCGAATCCACCGTGCACTCCATTCAGCGGGCCGTGGAAGAGGCCGAGCTGATGGCGGGCTGCAAGATCCACTCGGTGACCGTGGGGGTCGCCGGCAGCCATATCAACAGCATGAACTCCCACGGCATCGTTGCCGTTCGCGACGGTGAAGTGATGGAGCATGATCTGGAGCGGGTGATTGATGCGGCCCGGGCGGTGGCGATTCCAGCGGATCAGAAAATTCTGCATATCCTGCCGCAGGAGTATGTCATCGATAACCAGGAGGGCATTCGCGAACCGCTGGGGATGTCCGGAGTGCGACTGGAAGCCAAAGTGCATCTGGTGACCGGCGCGGTGAATGCGGTGCAGAACATTGAGAAGTGCGTTAAGCGCTGTGGTCTGGCGGTGGACAACGCGGTGCTGGAACAACTGGCATCCAGTTATTCGGTATTGACCGAGGATGAGAAAGAGCTGGGTGTCTGCATGGTGGATATGGGGGGCGGCACCACCGATATCGCTATCTTCACCGGCGGCGCGATCCGCCATACCGCGGTGATCCCGATTGCCGGTGACCAGGTGACCAACGATATTGCCATGGCGCTGCGCACACCGACGCCCCATGCGGAAGAGATCAAGATCAAGTACGCCTGTGCGCTGGCTCAGCTGGCCAGTGCCGAGGACACCATCAAGGTGCCCAGTGTCGGTGATCGTCCGGCGCGGGACTTATCCCGTCAGGCGCTGGCAGAGGTGGTTGAGCCGCGCTATGACGAACTGTTCACCCTGGTGCAGGCGGAACTGCGTCGCAGCGGTTTTGAAGATCTGGTGGCCGCGGGGATAGTACTGACCGGGGGCACGGCGAAGATGGAAGGGGCGGTGGAACTGGCGGAAGAGATCTTCCATATGCCGGTGCGACTGGCGTTGCCAAAAGGGGTGCGGGGCATGGGGGATATCCTTAACAGCCCGATCTACGCCACCGGCATCGGTCTGTTGCAATACGCCAAACAGGATATTCAGCATCTGGGTGAAGCGGTAGTGGTTGAAGATGTGATAGAGCGACCTAATGTACTGAACCGGATGAAAGCCTGGTTCCAGGGGAACTTCTGATGAGTTACTAACTGAAATTCGACGCAGACAGAGAGGTCGCGTAAGACAAGTTTAGTGGGGCAGAGTATTAACCCCGGTGATTGATGTGTTCACAGGATGTGACAGACAGCAATGAAACAGAACGCAACAAAAAAACAGGTGCGGGTTGGGCACTGAACCTGGAGGGAAGGGATATGTTTGAACTAGTTAATAATATCGCACAGAACGCTGTCATTAAGGTGATTGGCGTCGGTGGTGGCGGTGGTAATGCCGTACAGCACATGGTCTCATCGGATGTTGATGGAGTTGAGTTTATCTGTGCCAATACCGATGCTCAGGCGCTCAACAATATGGGCTCACGCAGTGTTCTGCAACTGGGTGGCGAAATCACCAAGGGGCTGGGTGCGGGGGCCAATCCGGATATCGGTCGTCAGGCGGCTCTGGAGGATCGTGATCAGATTGTTGAGATGCTCAGCGGTGCAGATATGGTGTTTATCACCGCCGGCATGGGAGGCGGTACCGGTACCGGTGCAGCGCCTGTTGTGGCTCAGGTGGCTAAAGAGCTGGGTATTCTCACTGTTGCTGTAGTGACCAAGCCGTTCCCGTTCGAGGGTAAGAAGCGGATGCTGATCGCCGATCAGGGGATCAAAGAGCTGTCCGAGCATGTTGACTCGCTGATTATCGTGCCCAACGAAAAACTGCTGCAGGTACTGGGCAAAAACTGCACCCTGATGAAAGCGTTCGATGAAGCGAATGATGTCCTTAAAGGGGCGGTGCAGGGGATCTCTGATCTGATTATCCGTCCGGGAATGATCAACGTCGACTTTGCTGACGTGCGTACGGTGATGTCAGAGATGGGTACCTCGATGATGGGGACCGGCATGGCACGGGGTGAAAACCGGGCGATTGAAGCGGCTGAAGCGGCTGTTCGCAGTCCGTTGCTGGAAGATGTCGATCTGATGGGGGCCCGGGGTATTCTGGTGAATATCACCGCCGGTCTGGATCTCGGCCTGGGTGAGTTCAGCGATGTGGGTCAGGTGATCGAAGAGTTTGCTTCTGATAATGCCATTGTTGTGGTGGGCACCGTTATCGATCCGGAAATGGTGGATGATATTAAGGTGACCGTCGTGGCGACCGGCCTGCAGAGAGCGAAGCAGGAAGATTCCACGGTTAAGGTGGTCAGCAACAACCGTAAACCCGATGGTCAGCTTGATCTGAATCAGCTGGAGCTGCCCGCAGTACACCGGCGTAAGGCAGACCATATCAGCGCTGAAAAAAATAGAGTGCCACACAGGGAACTTTCCGGAAATCAGGAGTCGAAGAGTGGCACACAAGGGGAAACTGAGACCTATCTGGACATCCCGACATTTCTGCGGCGTCAGGCGGATTAAGCAGTCCGCTGGAAAGCCTGATGTTGCAGGGGTTACGCGAATCAGTTATTGCTGATATAGCGGTATTTTTGTTAATATGGCGCGCTAATTCGCGACACACCAAAGAGACACACCAAAGAGCCTTGGCAGACAATATGATCGGACAACGTACATTACGGAACAGCATTAAAGCAACGGGCGTAGGCCTTCACACCGGTCAGAAAGTGTATCTGACTCTGAAGCCAGCGCCTGTGGATACCGGTATTGTGTTTCGTCGGGTGGATCTTGAGCCGGCTGTAGAGATCCACGCACGGGCAAAAAATGTAGGTGATACGACACTGTCGACCAATCTGCAGAAGGGCGATGTGCGCGTTTCCACCGTTGAACATCTGCTGTCGGCAATGGCCGGACTGGGGATTGATAATGCCTATGTAGAGCTGAGTGCCGAAGAGGTGCCGATTATGGATGGCAGTGCCGCGCCATTCGTTTTCCTGATTCAGTCTGCGGGTATCCAGGAGCAGAATGCGCCGAAGCAGTTTATCCGGATCAGGAAAGAGGTCACTGTTCAGATTGAGGACAAGATCGCTACCTTTAAACCGTTTAATGGTTTCAAGGTTGGCTTTACCATCGATTTTGATCACCCCGCTTTTGCTGACCGAAACATGGAAGCCAGTCTGGATTTTTCCAGCACCTCATTTGTAAAAGAGGTTAGCCGGGCCCGTACTTTTGGCTTTATGCGGGATATCGAATACCTCCGTGCTCAGAATCTGGCACTGGGTGGCAGCATGGATAATGCGATTGTGGTGGATGATTACCGCATCCTCAATGAGGATGGTCTGCGTTATGACGATGAATTTGTTAAGCATAAAGTGCTGGACGCGGTGGGTGATCTTTACCTGCTGGGCAAGAGTCTGATTGGTGAGTTTCACGGCTTTAAATCCGGCCACTATCTGAACAATCTGCTGCTGCGCAAACTACTGGAAACAGAGGATGCCTGGGAGATTGTAACCTTTGAGGGGCGCGAGCAAGCAGTGCCTATCTCATATCTGCAGCCAGCAGCGGTAAGCTGATTCGCATTAACAGGCTGAAAGCCGGACTCCAGAGTCCGGCTTTTTACTTTTTTTAAGGTCGATATATCCGCAAAAAAAATATCCCTATTGAGATTCAATTTGATGCCCCAATAGAGGTAGAATGTTGCGTTAATTTAATACTTTAACCGGCCTAAGACCGCCGCTTCTAACAGGTAAATAATCAGATTATGTTCACTTCGATGTTAAAGAAGGTTTTTGGTAGCAAAAACGAGCGTGTACTCAAACAGATGAGTAAGATCGTTAAACAGATCAATAGCTATGAAAGCGAAGTTGAACAACTCTCCGATGATGACCTGAAGGCGAAGACGGCGGAATTCAAGTCACGTCTTGAACAGAATGAATCCCTCGATGCGATTTTGCCGGAAGCTTTTGCGGTTGTCCGGGAAGCGTCACGGCGGGTGATGGGGATGCGTCACTTCGATGTGCAGATGATCGGTGGTATTACCCTGCATGAGGGTAAAGTTGCTGAGATGCGTACCGGTGAGGGTAAAACCCTGGTGGCAACGCTGCCGGTGTATCTCAACGCGCTGGCGGGGCGGGGGGTGCATGTTGTTACTGTCAACGACTACCTGGCCAGTCGTGATGCTGAGTGGATGCGCCCACTGTATGAGTTCCTGGGGCTGAGTGTGGGTGTGGTTCTGTCGGGACAGGATCCGCAAACCAAGCGGGATGCCTATCATGCTGATATCACTTACGGCACCAACAACGAGTTTGGCTTTGACTATCTGCGCGACAATATGGCGTTCAGTGTCGAGGATAAAGTTCAGCGGGATTTCTATTTTGCCGTGGTGGATGAGGTGGACTCCATCCTCATCGATGAGGCGCGTACCCCACTGATTATCTCCGGAGCGGCGGAAGACAGTTCAGAGATGTATCGCAAGATGAACACTCTGATTCCGGGGCTGGAAAAGTATGAGGGTGAGATCGATCCTAAAAGTGATGAAGCGATCGATGGCGATTTTGCGGTTGATGAGAAGAACCGTACTGTTGAGCTGACCGAGCGGGGCCATCAGCGGATTGAGGATATGCTCGCCAAAGAGGGGATCCTGGCAGAGGGCGAAAGCCTGTATGCGCCACAAAACCTGAGCCTGCTGCACCATGTTCTCGCAGCACTGCGGGCGCATAACCTGTTTCAGCGTGATGTAGATTACATCGTTCAGGACGGCGAAGTGGTGATTGTTGATGAGCATACCGGCCGTATTATGCCGGGACGCCGCTGGTCAGAAGGCTTGCATCAGGCGGTGGAGGCCAAAGAGGGCGTCCATATCAATCAGGAGAGCCAGACGCTGGCGTCGACGACCTTCCAGAACTATTTCCGTCTTTATGACAAACTCTCCGGTATGACCGGTACAGCGGACACCGAAGCGTTCGAGCTTAATCAGATCTATGGTCTGGATGTTGTGGTTATTCCGACTAACGTGCCGGTGGCCCGAATCGACTATAACGATCTGGTATTTCTCACTATCGAAGAGAAATATGAAGCTATCCTCAAAGAGATTGAACACTGCGTTGAAGAGAAACGTCCGGTGCTGGTGGGTACTGCATCGGTTGAGTCTTCTGAGCTGATCTCAGCATTTCTGAAGAAGAAAAAAATCCCCCACAATGTACTGAATGCCAAAAATCACGGTAAAGAGGCAGGGATTATTGCGGATGCCGGTCGTGCGGGGGCGGTGACAATCGCTACCAATATGGCGGGCCGGGGTACCGATATTGTGCTGGGTGGTAAGTTCGAGTCCGTTCTGGAGGGGATGGATAACCCGACTGAGGAACAGATTGCCGCGGCTAAAGCCGAGTGGCAGGCGCGGCATGATGCGGTGCTGGAAGCCGGTGGCTTGCATATTATTGGTACCGAGCGTCATGAATCACGCCGTATCGATAATCAGCTGCGGGGTCGTGCCGGTCGTCAGGGTGATAACGGTTCATCCCGTTTCTTCCTGTCACTGGAAGATGATCTGATGCGGATCTTTGCTTCCGACCGGGTACGTCAGTTTATGAAAGCCCTGGGAATGGAGAAGGGTGAAGCGATTGAGCATAAGATGGTCTCCAATGCGATCGAGAAAGCTCAGCGTAAAGTCGAGGGGCGCAACTACGATATCCGTAAGCAGCTGCTGGAATATGATGATGTTGCCAATGATCAGCGTCGTGCTGTGTATGATCAGCGCAATGAACTGATGGCCACTAATGATATTTCCGAGACTATCGAGGCGATTCGTGCTGAGGTGGTTGATAATGCGATCAGTGACTATATCAAGCCGCAGAGTCTGGAAGAGCAGTGGGATATCCCAGGTCTGGAAAAGCATCTGCAGTCTGAGTTTGGTCTGGAGATGCCGGTGCAGGAATGGCTGGATAAAGATGATACCTTGCATGAAGAGTCGCTACGTGAGCGCATTCTGCGGGATATCGTTGAGGATTATCAGGCCAAAGCGGCGATTGTCGGGGTAGAAAATATGCGCCTGTTTGAGAAACAGGTGATGTTGCAGGTGCTGGATACGCTGTGGAAAGAGCACCTGCAATCGATGGATATGCTGCGTCAGGGTATCCATCTGCGCGGCTATGCCCAGAAAAACCCGAAACAGGAGTATAAGCGTGAATCCTTTATCCTGTTTGAGCAGCTGCTGGAAAATATCAAGACCGATGTGATTAAGATCCTCAGTCACGTGCAGGTGCGACAGCCCGAAGAGATTGAAGAGATGGAGCGTCAGCGACGTGAACAGGCGGCGCAACAGCAGATGAATTTCCAGCACGACCAGTCCTCCGCGATGGCGGCTGATGAAGCCGGCGATGAGGAAGCCGTTGCCGGCGCAGAGCCTTTTGTTCGCGAAGGTAAGAAAGTGGGGCGTAATGATCCCTGTCCCTGTGGTTCCGGTAAAAAATATAAGCAGTGTCACGGTAAACTGAGCTGATCGCTAATATTGAGTATTTACCCTGATCTGGTGATTGATTAATACAGAGAAAGCAGCGAAGCTGCTTTCTTTTTGTCTATAGATTAATAAGGTTTAAGGAGTCTGTAATGGCAGTAGGTCCTGGCACGCTTCCAACGCTGCACCCGGTTGCAGGTTTTCGTATCGGTACAACTTCGGCTGGGGTTAAAAAGCCTGGGCGAAAAGATCTGGTGCTGATGGAGATCGCAGAGGGCGCCAGCACTGCAGGGGTTTTTACCCTGAACCAGTTTTGCGCTGCACCGGTGAGAATTTGTAAGACACATCTGCAGCAGGGGATGCCATCCTATCTGGTGATCAATACCGGTAATGCCAATGCGGGGACAGGTAAACAGGGGCATCAGGATGCTCTGGATGTCTGTCAGGCGGTTGCAGATCGGGGCGGTGTTGCTATTCAGCAGGTGTTGCCATTCTCGACCGGGGTGATCGGTGAAAAACTACCCACTGATCGTATTATCAGCGCCGTGCCTGCTGCGTTTGATGCGCTGTCTGATGATGGCTGGCTGGAAGCCGCCAGCGGGATTATGACCACTGATACCCGGCCAAAAGCGTATTCGATGCAGCTGGAACACCAGGGGCAGGTGATCACCCTGACCGGTATCTCAAAGGGCGCCGGTATGATCAAGCCCAATATGGCAACCATGCTGGCTTATATTGCGACGGACGCAAAAGTTGAGCCTGCGCTGCTGCAATCATTGCTAAGCCGTGCCGCAGACCAGTCATTTAACCGTATCACCATCGATGGTGATACCTCCACCAACGATTCCTGCATGCTGGTGGCGACCGGTGCCAGCGGGGTAGAGGTGACAGAGGATAACAGCGAACTGCTGGCTCAGTTTGGCGCCGCGGTGGATAAGGTGTTGCTGGAACTGGCTCAGGCGATTATCCGTGATGGCGAAGGGGCAACTAAATTTGTCACCATCAGTGTTGAACAGGCCGCCAGCTCGGAAGAGGCGTTGAAAACCGCTTATGCGGTTGCTCATTCACCGCTGGTTAAAACCGCGCTGTTTGCCAGCGACCCTAACTGGGGACGGATTCTGGCGGCGGTTGGTTATGCCGGGATTGAAAATCTGGATGTTGATACTCTCCAGATCTGGCTGGGAGAGGCCTGTATTGTCGAAAACGGTGGCCGGGCTGCCAGTTATACCGAGGCCGCCGGACAGGCGGTGATGAATCGTGAAGAGATCACTATCCGTATTATCCTTAACCGGGGTGATAAGCAGGAAACGGTCTGGACCACGGATCTGAGTAAGGAGTATGTGGCCATCAATGCGGATTACCGCTCCTGATCATCCTCCAATGCAGGGTATAGGTGTTGTCTAAACTGATCCATGTCGCGGCAGCGGCGATCTTTAATGATTCCGGTGAGCTGCTGCTGGCGCTGCGCGATAAGGCGCAGCATCAGGGCGGTCTGTGGGAGTTTCCCGGGGGCAAGGTAGAACCCGGTGAAGAGGTTCGCAGTGCGCTGGCCAGAGAGTTACAGGAGGAGCTGGGCATAGAGATTGATCAGTCTGCTACCGTTCCTCTGATACAGGTGCCCTTCCACTATCCTGATAAATCGGTATTGCTGGATGTGTTCCGCGTTAACCGCTTTATGGGGCAGCCCTATGGCCGGGAAGGGCAGCCGCTGAACTGGGTTAAGCTGGCGGATCTGAGTGGTTATCAGTTTCCGGCAGCGAACACACCGATTGTCAATGCGCTGCAGCTGCCGACAGCGTTAGCCATCACCCCCCGATTATTATCTGTTCAATACTGTGAATATATCGATAAAGCCCTTCAGAAGGGGGCTCAGGCGGTTATGCTGCGGGCAAAGCACCTTGCTGAAACAGAGCAGTTAAACCTCTATCAACAGCTGGCAGAGGCGTTTCCTGAGCTGTTAGTGATATGGAATGGATCGCTGGACGCGGCAAACCGTGCTGAAGTCACAGCGCTTCATCTCAGTTCAGAACGGCTGATGCAACTGAACAGCCGGGAAACCTATCGTGGCCGCTGGCTGGGGGCTTCCTGCCATACTGAGGAACAGATCCGCCGGGCGGAACAGATCGGCGCGGATTACATCACCCTTTCACCGGTGCAGAAAACAGCCAGTCATCCGGAGGTCACCCCTATGGGCTGGGCTGAATATTCTCGCCTGGTGCGTCTGTCCTCTCTGCCGGTTTATGCTCTGGGTGGTGTATCGCTGGCAGATCTTGAGCAAACCCTTCAGGCGGGTGGCCAGGGGATCGCAGCGATTAGATGTTTTTGTTGAAGCTGGGGGGGCGGGGTCGCAGATTTAGCAGGCGCTGCATCCTGCAGCAATAAAGCTTTGCAGTTGCACAGACCCTCGCCGCTGGAAGCGGCTCCTACACTATAAGCTGGCTTGCCACCGGGGTCGCAGAATCAGTAGGCGCTGCATCCTGCAACGATAGAGCTTTGCAGTTGCACAGACCCTCGCCGCTGGAAGCGCTCCTACACTATAAAGCTGGCTCGCCACCGGGGTCACAGAATCAGTAGGCGCTGCATCTTGCAGCGATAAAGCTTTGCATTTGCGCAGACCCTCGCTGCTGGAAGCGGCTTCCACACTATAAAGCTGGCTCGCCACCGGGGTCGCAGAATCAGTAGGAGCTGCATCCTGCAGCGATAAAGCTTTGCAGTTGCGCAGACCCTCGCCGCTGGAAGCGGCTCCTACACTATAAAGCTGGCTCGCCACCGGGGGCGCAGAATTAGTAGGCGCTGCATCCTGCAGCGATAAAGCTTTGCAGTTGCACAGACCCTCGCCGCTGGAAGCGGCTCCTACACTATAAGCTGGCTTGCCACCGGGGTCGCAGAATCAGTAGGCGCTGCATCCTGCAACGATAGAGCTTTGCAGTTGCACAGACCCTCGCCGCTGGAAGCGCTCCTACACTATAAAGCTGGCTCGCCACCGGGGTCACAGAATCAGTAGGCGCTGCATCTTGCAGCGATAAAGCTTTGCATTTGCGCAGACCCTCGCTGCTGGAAGCGGCTTCCACACTATAAAGCTGGCTCGCCACCGGGGTCGCAGAATCAGTAGGAGCTGCATCCTGCAGCGATAAAGCTTTGCAGTTGCGCAGACCCTCGCCGCTGGAAGCGGCTCCTACACTATAAAGCTGGCTCGCCACCGGGGTCGCAGAATTAGTAGGCGCTGCATCCTGCAGCGATAAAGCTTTGCAGTTGCGCAGACCCTCGCCGCTGGAAGCGGCTCCTACACTATAAAGCTGGCTCGCCACCGGGGTCGCAGGTTTAGTAGGAGCTGCATCTTGCAGCGATAAAGCTTTGTAGTTGCGCAGACCCTCGCCGCTGGAAGCGGCTCCTACACTATAAAGCTGGCTCGCCACCGGGGTCGCAGAATCAGTAGGCGCTGCATCCTGCAGCGATAAAGCTTGCTACCAGTGCGGTTCTTCGCCGCTGGAAGCGGCTCCTACACTATAAAGCTGGTTCGCCACCGGGGTCGCAGAATCAGTAGGCGCTGCATCCTGCAGCAATAAAACTTTGCAGTTGCGCAGACCCTCGCCGCTGGAAGCGGCTCCTACACTATAAAGCTGGCTCGCCACCGGGGTCACAGCATCAGTAGGAGCTGCATCCTGCAGCGATAAAGCTTTGCAGTTGCGCAGACCCTCGCCGCTGGAAGCGGCTCCCACACTATAAAACTGGCTCGCCACCGGGGTCGCAGAATCAGTAGGCGCTGCATCCTGCAGCGATAGAGCTTTGCAGTTGCGCAGACCCTCGCCGCTGGAAGCGGCTCCTACACTATAAAGCTGGCTCGCCACCGGGGTCGCAGAATCAGTAGGCGCTGCATCCTGCAGCGATAAAGCTTAAAGCCAGAAGTCTATAAATTAGCTTTTTCAGGTGATTCCCCCTAGTGAAAATGCTTCAGAGGAACCGTATTGTCAGTGCAGTGGCCGGTCCAGATAGTCTGCGCTTTCGCTATCTTCGAAGCTGCTGCTGTAATCATCAACGCTGGGTTCTGCCGGGATCTGATACGCCTCATCAGCCCAGGCGCCCAGATCAATCAGCTTGCAGCGTTCGCTGCAAAATGGGCGAAATGGATTTTCTGTGCTCCACTCCTGCTTTTTACTGCAGGTAGGGCAGGCCACCAGTGGCTTTTTCTTGTGTGAATCAGTGTTGTCAGGCTTATTAACCAAGATCGGACTCCCGTTCCTGTTGTGCTTTTTGCAGGAACTTTTTATGTAATTTTTCCACCAGGGGGGGCAGTTCATCTACCGTGCCGCTGTTGTCGATCAGATCATCCGCTTTAGCGGTACGCTCACAGCGGGGCATCTGAGCGGTGATAATCGCTTTGACCTGCGCTGCATCGGTGTTGTCCCGTGCGGTTGTACGGCTGATCTGAGTGGCTTCATCGACATCGATAACCACCACATGGTTCACCAGCAGATGCTGATCGGTTTCCAGCAGCAGGGGGGAGGCGAGAATAGTATAGTCCGCCTTTGAGCTATCCAGTTTCAGCAGAATCCGCTCCCTGATCAGGGGGTGGAGCAGTTGCTCCAGCCAGTCCCGCTGACGGGGTGCTTCAAAGACGATTTTTCTCAGCGCTTTACGGTCCAGATTGCCATCGGATAACAGAATATCGCTGCCGAATCGCTGGGCAATTTTAGCCAGTGCCGGTTCTCCCGGTTCAACGACCTCCCGGGCGACCTGGTCGGCATCGATCACATCGACAGCCAGCTGTTCAAAGAGCTGCGAAACGGCTGATTTACCACTGCCGATACCACCGGTAAGACCTACTACAAACATATCAGACTCTCTGAATGAACTGATTTTATGAGTTTAAATTTATCAATAAACAGGTTTATAAGTTTAGCAGATGCAGATACCAGCCGGTCAGCTCATCTCCCCATAACAGCGCGATCCAGCCTGCGCCTGCCAGATAGGGGCCAAAAGGGATCGGTGTTTGCGATTGCTGACGGCTGAAAGCGATCATGATCCCGCCAATAATAGCGCCGATCAGCGAGGAGGCCAGAATAATCAACGGTAGCATATCGGCGCCGGCCCAGGCCCCTAGTGCCGCAAGCAGCTTGAAATCGCCATAGCCCATCCCCTCCTTGCCGGTGGCCAGTTTGAATAGCCAGTAAACCGACCAGAGGGAGAGGTAGCCCAGCACTGCTCCCCAAAGGGCTGAGGGCAGCGTGGTGAAGTAACCAAAGCTATTGATGATCAGGCCGATCCAGAGCAGCGGCAGAGTGATTTTATCTGGCAATAGCTGATGATCAATGTCGATAGCGGTAAGGGTAATCAGGCACCAGCTGAAGAGGACCGCGGCAAAGGCTACCGGATTGAAACCAAGTTGCCAGACAATAAAAGCCGATATCAGCGCGGTGACCAGCTCAATCAGCGGGTAGCGCAGTGATATCCCGGTGTTACAGCCACTGCATCTGCCTCTGAGGATAACAAAGTAACTGATAAGAGGGATATTCTCATACCAGCGGATCAGATGACCACAGTTGGGGCAGGTTGACGCGGGCTGCGCCAGATTGAAGGGCGGGGATCGCTCTGCGGGTGTTTCCTCTGCCTCCGGATCTCTTGTTTCAGCCGTTTCAGCCGTTTCAGCCGTTTCAGCCGCTTCAGTTGCCATCAGCTGCCATTCACGCTCCATCATCAGCGGCAGTCGGTGAATAACCACATTCAGAAAACTGCCCACCATCAGTGCGAAAACAAAGGTAAGTAACAGCGACAACCAGGTATTGGCTGCAATCAGTTCGAACATCATAATATCTGGGTTTTCTCAGTCAGGGCTTTCGGCTTTGTTCTCTAGACTACATTACCCAACTGGAAGATCGGCAGATACATGGCGATCACCAGACCACCCACCAGAATACCCAGAATGGCCATAATCATCGGCTCGATCAGCGTCGACAGGTTATCGACGGCGTTATCCACCTCCTCCTCGTAATAGCTGGCGACCTTATCCAGCATCATCTCAAGGGAGCCTGCTTCTTCGCCGATGGCGATCATCTGGGTGGCCATTGCTGGAAACAGTCCGGTCATGGTGACGGCGTTTTGCAGTGATTGTCCGGTAGAAACGCCGTTCTTGATCTGCATAATCGCCTTTTCGTAGACCACATTACCGGAAGCGCCCGCCGCAGAGTCCAGCGCATCGACCAGCGGCACCCCGGCTGCAAAGGTGGTGGCCAGGGTACGGGCAAAGCGGGCAATAGCGGAGTTATGCAGTATCTTCCCGATAATGGGTAGTTTCAGCACGGTACGATCGAGCCACTCCCGGAACCCCTGTGACTTCTCATGAGCTTTTGTAAAAGCAAAGCCAGAAAGCACAATACCGATAAGAACAAGGAACCACCATTTTTGTGCAATTTTGGACAGATGTACAACAAATAGAGTAAAAGCTGGCAAGTCTGCTCCGAAGCTTGCAAAAACACTCTCAAACTGGGGGACTACTTTAACTAACAGAATAGCAGAAACGATAAAGCCTATAACAATTACCGCAATTGGATAGGTCAGGGCTTTTTTGATCTTCTTTTTAAGAGTTTCAATCTTTTCTTTATAGGTTGCGATCCGGTCCAGCATGGTTTCCAGCGAGCCGGAACTTTCACCTGCATGGACCAGGTTGCAGTACAGATCATCAAAATACTTGGGATGGCGCTCCAGTGCCTTGGCAAAGTTGGTGCCGCCACTGACATCGGCTTTCAGATCGTATATCACCTGCTTCATCTTCTGTTTTTCGATACCGTTAGCAACGATATCGAAGCCCTGCAACAATGGCACCCCGGACTTCAGCATGGTGGCGGTCTGGCGGGTAAACAGGGCGATATCCAGGGGTTTGATCGGCTTGTTATGGTTGCTAAACATGCTGTAGCTCTGTTTACGAACCTTTTTGGGCATAATCCCCTGCTTGCGCAGCATCGCTTTGGCTTCAGCGAGGTTTTCAGCGTTGATCGCCCCTTTGCTGGCATTACCGCTCTTATCTTTACCTTCCCAGTTAAAGGTGAGAGGCGTTTTGTTTGCTGCTTTCTTAGCCATCCGGTTGTTTCCGTATTACAGGTTTAGAATCGTTTAATAATCAGTCTGTTAAACCGCAGTTTACAGTTTTATAACCCGGTTCATCTCTTCCAGGCTGGTGACACCCTGAATCACTTTGCGCAGGCCTGACTGTCTGAGAGAGCGGAACCCCTGCTGTTTTGCTGTTGCCAGGATATCCAGGGATGAACCGTTGTCCATGATCACCTGAGCAATTTCCGGAGTCATCGCCATGGTTTCATAGACCCCCACCCGGCCTTTATAGCCCTTATTACATTTACCACAGCCTTCCGGGTTATGTTCAAACAGATTAAGGCCCGCTTTTATCTGTTCCGGGGTAAAGCCCTCTTCCAGCAGCGTGGCTTCTGGAATGGTGGCGGGCTTTTTACACGCGCTGCACAGACGTCGTCCCAGTCGCTGGGCAATAATCATAGACACAGAGGTGGCAATATTAAAGGCCGGAACCCCCATATTGCGCAGTCGGGTGAGCGTTTCGGCGGCACTGTTGGTGTGCAGGGTTGATAGCACCATATGGCCGGTCTGGGCGGCTTTGATAGCGATCTCCGCGGTTTCCAGATCACGGATCTCGCCCACCATTACTACATCCGGGTCCTGACGCAGGAAGGAGCGCAGTGCTTCTGCGAAGGTCAGTCCCACCTTATTATTCACATGGACCTGGTTGATCCCCTCCAGGTTGATCTCCACCGGGTCCTCTGCGGTGGAGATATTGCGTTCAACGGTGTTGAGGATATTCAGGCCGGTATAGAGCGAAACGGTTTTACCACTACCGGTGGGGCCGGTTACCAGAATCATCCCCTGGGGTTTATGCAGAGTTTGCATAAACAGCTCTTTCTGGTCTTCATCGTAACCCAGCGCTTCGATTCCCATCTGTGCACTGGTGGGGTCGAGAATACGCAGCACCACTTTTTCGCCCCAGAGGGTGGGCAGGGTGTTAACCCGGAAGTCGATGGCGCGGTTTTTGGAAATCTTCATCTTTATACGGCCATCCTGGGGTACCCGCCGTTCGGAGATATCCATCTGCGACATCACTTTCAGGCGGGCGCAGAGACGGGAAGCCAGGTTGGCCGGAGGTTTGGCAACCTCCTGCAGAATACCGTCGATACGGCAGCGGATGCGGTAGGATTTCTCATAGGGCTCGAAGTGGATATCCGAAGCACCGGTTTTTATCGAATCCAGCAGTATTTTGTTGACGAAGCGTACAATCGGTGCATCGTTGGCGGCATCCTCACCATTGTCTTCCTGCTGCTCATTAAGCCCCTCGTCGATCTCCAGGTTATCGAGATCGGCATCTTCCAGACCATCGAGGGCGGAGTTCTGTTCATCGAGGAAGGTGTCGATCAGATGGGAGAGCTTATCCTCTTCAACGATCACCCCCTCGGTGGTGGTGCCGGTATGAAACTTAAACTCATCCAGTGCCTGAATATTGGTGGGGTCTGAAATCGCCACATAGAGGCGGTTCTCCCGCTTGATCAGTGGCAGTGCGTGGTGTTTGGTGATCAGCTTTTCATCCACCAGACCCTGGGGCAGCGCTTCAATATCGATGACATCGAGGTCAAACAGCGGCATGCCGAACTCATCGGCCGCGGCCGCGGCCGCCCGATAGGCACTCACCAAGCGGTTTTCAATAATATGGGCGATAAAGGGTTTATTGTCCTTGCGGGCGGTTTTCAGGGCGTCCATGGCAACATCGGATGAAAACACACCGTCATTAACCAGTCGTCGTGCCAGACCACTCAGCGGCTGAAAGGGTTGTACGCTCATTATTCAGAGAATCCATTTTTATCTGTTGATATCGGCGACAGAAACAATAGCTTAAGTTGGCGGCCTGAATTTGTATAGCTAAAGCTGATATCCTTTGTCTCTATAAACTCAGCTCTTAATACCGACGGCTTTATCGCTAAGGCATCTATTACTGCCTACTATCATCACTCATGAAAAGTAATAAAGAATAAGATCTTACCTTTAACCTAAACTGCCTTGTATTATTATCTATTTGTAAAGTAACATCTATCGGTCGGTTTGAGAATCAACAGACGCTTGCTTCAGGTCACTGGACTGCCATAAAAAATAGGTTACTATCTGTATCAGGCTCGTATGGAGCAGGGAAGATGGGCCCTATGGCAAGGGAAAGAGTCGTTCGGAGCAAGGATGATGATGAATACTTTACTCGCTGGAGAGATAACAAATGAAAAGCACTATTAAAAAACAACAGGGTTTTACCCTGATCGAATTGATGATCGTGGTGGCGATTATCGGTATTCTGGCGGCGATTGCATTGCCTGCGTATCAGACATACACAAATAAAGCTAGGTTTTCAGAAGTTGTCGCAGCTACTGGAGGTGTAAAAACTTCTATCGAGGTTTGTGGGCAGACATTAGCTACTGATGCTACATTTGGCACTATTTGTGGAACTGCCGGTACAAATGGTGTAGTTAGTGTTGGAACAGCCTCTGGTTATGTTACTAGTGTCGATGTATCAGCTAGTGGTGCAAGGGGTGTAGTTGTTACAGCTGAAGGGGCTAATGAGGTGCTGAATACGAATTACATACTGAACGGTGCTATGACTAATGGTCAAGTAGTGTGGACTTTGGATGCTGCCTCTGAATGTATTGCAAACGGTTGGTGTTCTGATCCACGATAAGGTTTTTTTATTGTCAAAAGCGCAAATTAATTTGCGCTTTTTTTGTGCCTGAAATTAGCCTTTCAGCTACTATATTTAATCATAAGGTTATGATTCACTTAGGTTCAAATTATAAAAAAGCCCCGGTACCCAATGAACAAAAAAACCATCCTCCTTATCCTGATCGCTATCACCGCAGCAGTCACCTACTACCTCTACGAAGAGCCGTTGCCGATGGAAAAACGGGCTGTGGTGGAAGCGGATCTGGCTGCTCAGCCGGATAAATATCCGGCAACCCCGGTGTGGTGGTCCGATGGCGGTATTCTGGCGATCGGTATGCTGCCCCGTGAAGGGGGTGAAAAGCGCAATGACAGTGCCAAAGAGATCTGTCAGATTCTCTGGAAACATAACGTTAATAAAACCGTGGTTGAGGTGTACGATATTCTGCAGATTCAGAAAAGCGATGAGTGGGAGCTGATTGGCGCAGCGGATTGCCGGCGCAAAGCGCCATAATTGAAAGCACCGTAATTCAAAGCTCTGTAATGAAAAGCGCTGTAATTTAAAGCACCATAAGCAAAAGCTCTGTCATT
The DNA here is from genome assembly GCF_016924145.1 of Amphritea pacifica. Classification (GTDB taxonomy): domain Bacteria; phylum Pseudomonadota; class Gammaproteobacteria; order Pseudomonadales; family Balneatricaceae; genus Amphritea; species Amphritea pacifica. The sequence goes on from NZ_JAFFZO010000022.1 coordinate 79,237, forward strand.
AAAAGCCGGATAATTATTCAAATTCAGGCTTTTTCGAGCAGATCAACAGATAGTTTGCAGGGTTGTTACTCAAAGTGAGTATTATGATTTTGAGGTATATTGTTTCCTTTTTGGAATTAATAGTGCTGATGTAAAGTGAAAATCCGCTACCCGAGCGGATTTTTTTATGGGCATCGCACTTTATTGGGAATCAGGGGGCATGCTAAGGTCACAGAGAGCACAGAGAAAACCCAATGAATAGCTCTTCTCCGAGTCCTCTGTGGTAAAACTTTTTTCGTTTTGCCTCAGATAAACCGCATCGACAGATCCACCGCTTTACAATCTTTGGTTAGCAAGCCGATCGAAATATAGTCAACGCCGGTTTCGGCGATGCTGCGCAGGGTGTTGGCATCAATGCCACCGGAGGCTTCCAGTTTAGCCGGTGTGGGGTGCTCTTTGTTCTTCTGCACCGCCAGGCGCAGGCCTGCATGGTCAAAGTTATCCAGCATAACGATATCGGCCTGAGCATCCAGTGCCTCTTGCAGTTCTGTAAAAGACTCGACCTCAACTTCAACCGGTTTGCCCGGTTCGTTGCGCTTGGCGGTTGCGACCGCGCTGGCGACTGAACCGCAGGCCATAATATGGTTTTCCTTGATCAGAAAGGCATCATAGAGGCCGATCCGGTGGTTATAACAGCCGCCGCAGGTGACCGCATACTTTTGCGCGTTACGCAGGCCGGGAATGGTTTTACGGGTGTCCAGCAACTTCACGCCGGTACCTTCAACCAATGAGGCATAGTAGGCACTGATCGTCGCGGTACCGGAGAGGGTTTGCAGAAAGTTCAGCGCGCAACGCTCTCCGGTGAGCAGTGAGCGGGCCGGGCCCTGCAGTTCAAACAGGGGCTGATTAGCCGTCACTCTGTCACCATCGCTGACCAGCCAGTTCACCCTGACACGGTTATCGACCTGGCGAAATACCTCATTAACCCACCCGACACCGCAGATAACCGCCTCTTCACGGCTGATTACCCGTGCGCTGGCCTGTTGCTCTGCCGGTATCAGTTGGGCGGTGATATCTCCGTCACCCAGATCTTCCGCCAGCGCGGTGGTTACGGTAGCTGGGATATCGCTGAGCAGTCGGTTAGTGGCCATAAGGGCTCCGTGTTGGTGATCAGATTGCGGTTGTTCTGCTATCACAGGCTTTGCCTGATCTGATAGCTTGTCTGAAATAGAAGGCGTGGTACTATCAAAGGGCACTTATATGAGCCACACCAAGGCCGCTATTTTAACGGAAAGCCGCTGGGTAAAGTAGTCGCTGGCAGGGGAAAAATGACGCAGTTTAACGAGATTTACACAATAAGGGAGGGCTGGCTTGGTGGTGCAGAGCACTGCCCATCGCCCAACTTTAATCAGCGACCAGATAGCATGCAACCCCGGTTGCTGGTAATACACAATATCAGTCTGCCGCCGAAGAAATTTGGTGGGGGTTATATCCGGGATTTTTTTCTCAATCGTCTGGATAGCAGGGCTGACCCCTATTTTGCAACGATCAGCGCTTTGCAGGTGTCAGCGCACCTGCTGATTGAACGAAATGGCCGGATGGTTCAGTTTGTTGGTTTTGATCAGCGTGCCTGGCATGCCGGGCAGTCGAACTACGGCGGTTGTGATAACTGTAATGACTTTTCCATCGGTATTGAACTGGAAGGCGCAGATCATATCCCCTATACCGATGTTCAGTATCGGCAACTGGCCAGAGTGACTGCGGCATTGATCAGCTACTATCCTGAGATGGGGACTGAACATATCACCGGCCATTCTGATATTGCGCCGCAGCGTAAAACAGACCCCGGTCCGGCATTTAACCGGAACTATTTTTATCGCCTTTTGACGCAGGAGATGCACGGATGAAGTTTCTGGCAGTGATGCTGGTGATGGTTTTGGGACGCTATACGCGACGGTCACCGAAGGTTATCAGGCTGGCCCGTGCCGCTACTCCTCAGAGCACACTGCACTGGGTTATGCTGACCCTGTATATGGTGGCTCTGGAAGCCTTGTTATTGCAGTTTTTTCGCTGGGAGTTCGGTATCTTTGTGCTGGCCATCGAACTGGCGGCGCTCTACCTTTATCTGGAGAACTGGTCGCCCAGTGATATCACCGGAAAGTACTATCGGGACTGGTGTAAAGGCAATTTTCAGGCATCCTGGTTGCAGTTGGCAGAACTGCTTGGGCTCAATCGCACCGATGATGTCACGGATTGCCAGTCCGCTCACTATGCTATCTGTCAGCAGTATCTCTATCTGTCACTTGTTGGTTTTTTTGCCCTGTTGTTCTGGTTTATCTTACTGGGTATCCCTGGCCTGTTTCTGGCCCTGTGGGCAGGCTGGTTAATCCAGCATAAACATACCAAGCGACAGCCGGGGATCGCTGAACTGGTTATCCGGATCCCCGCCCGCTTATTAGGCTTTACCTTCTTTATTGTCGGCAACGGTCTGAGCGCCTATACCCAGCTTAAAAACCCGGAAGCCAAAGATCATAATGTCAGTGACTGGTTGTTCAGAATCGCTCTGGCTGCGGTGGGAGAGGAGAGCTATCAGCAATACCGCTCTGCGAGCGATTGTGGCGATGAAGAGTTTCGACACCATGCGGCTGAAGAGATTATCAGCCTGAACCGGCTTATCCGCCGGTCAGCGATCCTGTGGTTAATGGTATTTGGCGTGCTGACAATGCTGGGCGTGGAGACCCCGCTGTATTAAACCCCGCTGTATTCCACGCCAGGAGCCCCTGGTTTCCAGAAGATATGCTGGCGTCATAGATGGTTGCTTTTGTGGGAGGCGCGCCCTCGCGGCGAGCACCCAAAGGGCATACGATAGAACCATCGCTGCTGGAAGCAGCTCCTACATTACATGTCACCCTGTAGGAGCCCCGTTAGCATGCCCTCTGGGTACCCGGGGCGATAAAGCCATCGCTGCTGGAAGCAGCTCCTACATTACATGTTATCCCCGTAGGAGCCCCGTTAGCATGCCCTCTGGGTAACCGGGCGATAAACCATCGCTGCTGGAAGCAGCTCCTACACTACATGTCATCCCGTAGGAGCCCCGTTAGCATGCCCTCTGGGTACCCGGGCGATAAAACCATCGCTGCTGGAAGCAGCTCCTACATTACATGTCACCCTGTAGGAACCCCGTTAGCATGCCTTCTGGGTACCCGGGGCGATAAAACCATCGCTGCTGGAAGCAGCTCCTACACTACATGTCACCCTGTAGGAGCCCCGTTAGCATGCCCTCTGGGTACCCGGGGCGATAAAAACATCGCTGCTGGAAGCAGCTCCTACAATACATTTCCCTGTAGGAGCCCCGTTAGCATGCCCTCTGGGTACCCGGGCGATAAAACCATCGCTGCTGGAAGCCGCTCCTACATGAAAAAGTCGCTTTTCAGACGATTAATCGCTATCTGATGCAACCTGTTCACAGAGTTCTATGGTTGAAATCAGAATCGTTATAAGCGAGAATCATTTTCATTTAGCAAGAGTGCTCCTGACTTATGACTCCCCTGCTGGAACTCAGATCGATCAGCTGCGGCTATGACAACACAGTGATTACCCAACAACTGAGTTTTCAGTTGCAGGCGGGAGAGATTGCCTGCCTGCTGGGCCCCAGTGGTTGTGGTAAAACAACGGTGTTGCGGGCTATCGCAGGTTTTAATCCGCTGCTATCCGGTCGTATTGAACAGAACGGTACACCAATATCTGCAGCGGGTTTTACCCTGCCGCCGGAACAGCGCGGCATTGGTGTGGTTTTTCAGGACTACGCGCTATTTCCCCACCTCAGCGTATTTGACAATATCGCCTTTGGTTTAAATGGTCGTAGCCGCGATGAAAAACGTGAAGCGGTCGCCGCTTTATTGCAACTGGTTGAGTTGCCTGATCTCTCCGCACGCTATCCCCACGAACTTTCTGGTGGTCAGCAACAGCGGGTGGCCCTGGCCCGGGCGTTGGCACCGAAGCCAAAACTACTGTTGCTGGATGAGCCTTTCTCCAATCTTGATACCGATCTGCGCCGACAGCTGGCGCTGGAGGTGCGCTCGATTCTCAAGGCTCAGGGAATAGCGGCGATTATGGTGACCCATGATCAGGAGGAGGCGTTTGCCATCAGTGATCAACTGGGAATTCTGGCGCAGGGGCAGCTGCAGCAATGGGGGACACCTCCTGAGCTTTATTATCGCCCGGTTAACCCGCTGGTGGCAGGTTTTGTGGGAAAAGGGGAGTTGTTTTCGGGTGAATGCCTGGATGCGACCACGGTCAGAACCGAGCTGGGTATCATTGAGTTTGCCGAGCCCTTTGGTGCTGAGGCGGGGAAACCGCTGTCACTCTTTATCCGTCCGGGGGATATCCGTCCCAGTGTTGAACCCGGTGCCGTGATGGCTACTATCGAACAGAAGGAGTTTCTCGGCAGTTCGGTGGTGTATCAGCTGAGTCTGCCTTCCGGTCGCCGGATTGAGTCTGAGATCTATGAACCACTGATGCTGGAGGTTGGCGCTAAGGTGTCACTGCATGTGGCGGCTCACCGGCCGATCGCGTTCGCGCTTTAATCGATTTCAGTTGCTATGGCGGCTAGCCGAGATGGTCCGGCTTAGCAGGATGACCGGGATAATGCCAACCAGAACGATCAGCAGGGCGGCCAGTGAACAGGCCTCCAGCATCTCGTCTGAAGCATACTGGTAGACATAGGTTGCCAGGGTGTCGTAATTAAAGGGTCGCAGGATCAGGGTGGCGGGTAGCTCCTTCATGCAATCGACAAACACCACCAGCGCCGCCGTAAGCACACCACCTTTAATCAGTGGCAGATGAACTTTCACCAGGGTTTGCAGTGGTGAGTGGCCCAGCGAGCGGGACGCCATATCCATGCTTTCAGTAATCTTATTCAGGCTTGATTCGACTGAACCTACCGAGACCGCGAGAAAGCGAACAACATAGGCAAATATTATCGCGAAGGCGGTTCCGCTGAGCAGGAGTCCGGTGGAGATACCCAGCAGTTGCTCCATCAGGCGATCAACGAAGTTATCGAAAGCTGCGAGGGGGATTATTACCCCGATTGCGAGTACGGCACCGGGCATCGCATAGCCCAGACTGGAAAACCGGGCAGCCAGCCTGAGGCTTCTGCTTTTGTGGAGCCGTTTTGAGTAGGCCAGTAGCAGTGCCACAAGAATTGTCAGAAGTGCCGCACAACCTGAGAGTATAAAGCTGTGGCTGGCGTGGAGCTGAAAATCGCTGCTCCAGAGCTGATCAAGGTTATTCAGGGCATAGCCCGCTAATACCGATACCGGAATGATAAACCCGGCAATCACGGGCAGCGCGCATAGCAGTGTGGCCCCCCAGGCGCGCCCCCCTTTTAGTGGATACCCGGTTAGCGTTTTGAACCGGTCTGCGCTGTGAAACTGTCGCTGCTTCGCCCGGGCCAGACCTTCCAGTGAGATCAGGATGACCACAAATATCATCATCAGGCTGGCGATCTGTGCGGCGCCACCCAGATTGCTCATATTCAGCCAGGTGTCGTAGATACCGGCACTCATGCTTTTGACGGCGAAGTAATCCACCGTACCAAAGTCGTTAATGGTTTCCATCGACACCAGCGAGAGGCCTACGGCGATGGCCGGCCGGGCGATTGGCAGGGATACCCGGTAGAAACTCTGCCACGCGGTACAGCCCAGCGTGCGACTGGCATCGTGAATAGTAGTGGACTGCTCCAGAAAGGCAGCCCGTGCCAGCAGATAGATATAGGGGTAGAGTACCAGTGCCAGCATCAGAATGGCGCCGCCGAGGGTGCGGATATCGGGAAACCAGTAATCACGGGCGGACTGCCAGCCGAACAGCTGCCGCAGAAAAATCTGCAACGTACCGGAGTATTCCAGCAGGTCGGTATACACATAGGCGATTACGTAGGCTGGTACCGCAAAGGGTAGCAGCAGCGCCCACTCAAATATTCGACGGCCGGGAAAACGACACATGGTCACCAGCCAGGCACCGCAGACGCCGATAGCGATTGACAGCGCGCCAACCCCCAGCATAAGCATCAGGGTTGTAGTGATGTAAACAGGCAGCACCGTGTCTGCCAGATGGGTCCAGATATTTTCTTTGGGAAACAGTGCCAGATAGAAAACCGACAGCACCGGCAGGGCCACCATCAGTGCTGTACCCCAGGTACAGCTATACCAGCCAAACAGGTAACGGTTGTTTTCAGAAATGCTCTGTTTTGAATCGCTCACTCTGGCCATATGGGGAAGCGGGCTTTGCCCGCGCAACTCTCTGCTGTTAACGAAAAAACGGTAGCACGAGACTACCGTTTGTGTGAATCATTGTCGATCACTGTTACAGAAGGCGATCAGTTATCGAAGCCAACTTTATCAACCATCCGTGATGCCTGCACTCTTAACTCAGCGACCTTCTGCAGGTTGATATTGTCCTGTTTGAACTCTCCCATATATTGGTTCAGCAGCGCTGAACGGGGAGTTGCGGGGCGCACCGGAAACTCAAAGTTGGCTTCGGCGTACATCGACTGTGCCTGTGCTTCGCTCAGGAACTCCAGCAATTTGATGGCACTTTCTTTGTGGGGCGCATACTGGGTGAGAGCAGCACCGGAGATGCTCATATGTGCGCCACGATCATCCTGATTGGGAAAGACCAGATTGACCGCATTGGCCCACTCTTTCTGTTCCGGTTGCTTTTCGTTGGTGAGCATTTTGCCGAAGTAGTATGAGTTGCCCAGGGCGATATCACACACTCCCTCTTTAACCGCTTTGACCTGCGCACGGTCATTCCCCTGAGGCTTGCGGGCCAGGTTGGCTTTGACCCCTTCGAGCCATTTTTCTGCTTCCGCTTCACCGTGATAGGCGATCATTGAACCGATCAGTGACAGGTTGTAGGTATGCTTGCCGCTACGGGTGCAGATACGTCCCTTCCATTTGGGATCTGCCAGTTCTTCGTAAGTTTTAATCTCGCCCTCTGCGACCCGCTCTTTTGAGGCGTAGATCAGGCGGGTACGGCTGGTAAGTCCGAACCAGCGGTTTTGCGGATCACGATATTGGGCTGGAATATTGCTGGTCAGGACGTCACTGTGCACCGGCTGGGTCAGCCCCTTTTCGACCACATCGTAGAGTGGCCCGATATCCGATGTCAGGACAATGTCCGCGGGTGAGTTTTTACCCTCATGCTCCAGACGCTCAATCAGACCTTTTTTGGCAAACACAACATTGGTTTTGATGCCGGTTTCTGCCGTAAAAGCCTCCAGCATCGGCTGAATCAGAAACGGTTGTCGATATGAATAAATATTGACTTCATCAGCGGTGGCTACAGAGCTGACCGCCATCGTCAGTGGCATAGCGAGGAAGGCGAGTTTTTTGAACGTTTTTCGCATAATTGAAACACCTGAGTTATGTCTGAATGATTAAAGGGGTTAAGCGTCTGCCCTTTATAATGCAGTGATAATGCGAACTATTCTTATTTAACTTAGGAGTAATGTCAACTTAAATGAGGATGATTCTCAATTAAATTTGTTTATACCTGAGTTATTCGACGGTCACTATGGTTGTTGCAGACAGGTACAGCGAAGCGTGACTCAGATGGGGAACAGTCTGGCCAGTAATACCGGTACTGCGTTTTCTACCCGCAGAATTCGCTGACCGATATGGATCGCTTCAAATCCGCAGGCCTGAAGCTTTTCAACTTCATAGGGTATAAAGCCGCCCTCGGGGCCAATCGCCAGTGTTGTCGCTTCGTCGCTGGCACCGGGGCAGGGGGCTGCGTGATAGGGGTGTGCGACCAACGCCCGGGTCTGACGGGCGATCTCGGGAAGTTCATCCTCTACAAAGGGTTTAAAACGCTTTCGCAGGTGTACTTCGGGCAGTACTGTGTCGCCTGACTGCTCCAGCCCCAGCAGTAACTGCTCTCTGAGATTATCCTGCTGCAAAGCCGGCGTTGACCAGTAGCTTTTATCCACTTTGTAGGAGTTGATCAGATAGAGTTGTTTGACACCCATACTGGTAATGGTTTGCAGGGTGCGTTTCAGCATCTTGGGTCGCGGCAGAGCCAGAAGCAGGGTCAGGGGCAGAGCGGCAGGAGGCTGCTGTACCAGCTCTACCTCCAGAGTAATGCTCTGATCCGTCAGACAGATTACCGTGCCGCTGCCGGTCGCGCCGTTTAGCAAACCTACTCTGAGTTGCTGACCCGGAACAGGCTGGTGGAACTGTCTGATATGGTGAAAGCGCCGGTCACAGATGACCACCCTGTTGGTTGTACTATAGTCACTTTCAAACAGCAGTATCAGGTTCATGGCCGACTCAGAATGAAGATAAGGAGGCCATTCTAAAGCAGCTTTAACCCGTTATCCATCGCCGAGTTTTTTCAGGCGATAGGCCAGTGCCGGGCGCGTGAGTCCCAGTTTGCGTGCCGCTTTTGAAACATTGTTGTTGCACTGGGACATCGCCTCCTCAATCAGCTTCTGCTCCAGCTGCTCTAGGCTGAAGTTGTCAACCAGCAAGCTCTCTACCGGCTCTGTCGTCGTTAAGCTGGATTTGGGGGCTTCTTCACAGAGTTGTCCCCGGCCTCCGATAATATTCAGGGGATGAGAGGGCTCAGACAGTGAGGGAAAGAAGCTGGCCATACTGATGGACTGATTGTTTTCAGTGAGAATAACGCCCCGCTCGATCATGTTTTCCAGCTCGCGGATATTACCGGGCCACTTGTACTGAATCAGTGCCTGCATCGCCTTATCTGAAATACCGGAGGTCTTTTTATTGTACAGGGTGCAGTATTTTTTCAGGAAGTGTTCCGTTAACAGCGGAATATCTTCGGTGCGGTCGCGCAGCGGAGGGATATGCACCGGATAAACATTTAAGCGGTAAAACAGATCTGCACGAAAACGACCCTCCTGGACCGCCGCTTCAAGGTCCTCATTGGTCGCAGCTACCACCCTGACATCGATGCGCCGGGTGCGGTTATCACCGACCCGTTCAAACTCTGACTCCTGCAGAACTCTCAACAGTGAGGCTTGCGCCCTTGGGGTCAGCTCGATCACCTCATCGAGAAAAATGGTGCCGCGGTGAGCCCGCTCAAATTTACCTTCGCGGGATTGGATTGCGCCGGTGTAAGCACCTTTTTCCACACCAAATAACTCAGCTTCAATCAGGTCCGGTGGGATGCAGGCACAGTTCACCGCAACAAAGGGTTGGTTTGCCCGGTCACTGGTTGTGTGCAAACCCCGGGCAACGACCTCTTTGCCGACGCCGGTTTCTCCCTGCAGCAGCACACTCACCTTACTTTTTGAGGCTTTACGAATCAGGTGGCAGACATTTTTAAAGGCTGCTGAGTGGCCGACACTGTTAAATAAGAGGTCCTCTTCTGCATCGTTACTGCGAAACTGATCTTTCAGAACACTGACCTCATCCTGCAGCGCCAGCAACTGCTCAATAATTGGGTCGGGAAGCAGGTATTTTTCTGTCTCTTCGGCATCATCCCAGTCTTCGGCCGGACGCCCCTCAATATGACAGTGATCGGCTCCGGTGGCGGCGCACTGAGTTTCCCTGAAGATGATCTGCCGGTTCATGTAGTAGGTTGAAAAGCCACTGGCGTAACCGAGCAGTGTCCAGCATACCGGAACATCTGAGTTGCCAAAGCTTGCCAGGTGGGTTTCGACCTCATGAGAGTTATACCAGTCAAAAGCACCATAGAAATGCTGGCTATCTTCGTCGAACTCCAGAGAGCGTGGGATAACTTTGACCATGCCTTTGATGGCGTGAAGCTGAGGTCCCACCATAAAAACCTCTTCAGCGGTCATATCCGGACGAACTTTTTTAGCCAGTTCGGCATCCCGCCAGCCGGTATGATATCCGAAGCGCATCAGAAAGCCTTTCGCTCTCTCCACTCCCAGGGTCTGGATCAACTCGTTTCGCAGCAACCCCATGACTGCGGAATGGATCAGCAACATCCGCTGCTCATCCAGCCAGATTTTGCCCTCCTCATTGTCGAAGCGGATCTGTTCTAAGAGATCCTGAGCGTCAGGAAGCTTAGGTTGTAATTCTGTCATATGGCACTGCTTTTGTTATTTTTCTTTTGAACTGTATCGGCACCGAAGGCCTGCTTGTTTTTTATTGTGACGCTTATTTTGTCAAAAAAACAACACCTATTTAAATATCCATCGCGGGGGAGGTGGCACAGAGTCCGGGGGCTTTTTTTTATTTTTTGATTAACTTTTCACTATTTCATCACCTGTTATCTGTCGTGTTGCAGGATAACTGTTGGCCATAACAAGAGAGGGATGCTCTATTTTATATCTATATAAATCAATATCTTAATAATTATATCTCGCCATTTTATGGCTTTTCTCTATCTCTGGCACAGCCATTGCTGTAACCCCTGTGATCAAAACTTAATTTTACAGGTGATCATATGGCAGAACTGAAACTAGACAGCCCTCATGCTTCTGGGAACCGGTCCGGCTCAGACCAGATGACTAAATATATCCGGGTGCGTAGTGATGAAAATGCTCGTTTTGTCGAGTTCGATTTTGCTATTGGAGATCCCTCTCTGTTTGTCGAACTGATTATGCCTCAGGGCGCCTTTAAACATTTTTGTGCCGCCAACGATGTGGTCTTTATGACCCGGGAGCAGCAGGAAAATGTGGATGCCGAGATGCAAAAATGGCGCTACGGAGAGGAGACGCTGATGGCGAACAACCATCGCTGAACCTGCTGCAACACTGCATTGATTCAATAAAAACAATGAACCCTAAGATGGGATAACGCAGATGACAATAGAAATAAAAACAGCCATGCTGGAACCGGTGCGCAACACCTTTGCGCACATTGAGCGCCGTTTTGGAGATAAACCGGCCACCCGTTACCAGGAAGCCACCTATGATGTCGCTTCCGAGATTAACTTTCACTACAAGCCGCTGTGGCAACCCGAGTTTGAACTCAACGACAAAGGCCGTACCGCCATCGTGATGCAGGACTGGTATGCCTTCAAAGACCCCCGTCAGTTCTACTACGGCACCTATGTGCAGATGCGCGCCAAACAGCAGGAGGTGGCTGAGAGTAACTACAGTTTCTTCGAAAAGCGTGATCTGGCCCGCCTGATTCCGGATGAGATTCAACAGAAAGTGATTCGCCTGCTGCTGCCGTTACGTCACGTGGAACAGGCCGCCAACCTCAACAATATGTATGGCAGTTCGCTGGGCTATGGCACCGCTATCACCCAGGCCCTGCTGTTTAACGGTATGGATCGTCTGGGCAACGCTCAGTATCTCTCCCGTATCGGTCTGATTCTTGATGGCAACTCCGGTGATGCCCTGGCCGAGGCCAAGCGCTACTGGATGGATGATGCGGTGTGGCAGGGTGTGCGCGCTTACTGTGAAGCCAATATCTGTGTCAAAGACTGGTTTGAATCCTTTGTTGCGCAGGATGTGGTGCTGGATGGCCTGATCTATGAACTGGTGTATCTGCAGTTCGATCAGTGGCTGGCGGACAACGGCGGTCAGGATATCAGCATGCTCACCGAGTTTATCCAGAACTGGAACAGAGACACCAACCGCTGGGTCGATGCGGTGGTGAAAATTGCTGCGACCGAGTCCGACGCCAATAAGCAGTTACTTAGTCAGTGGCTTGAACACTGGAAGGGGAAGGCCCTTGAGGCGCTGGCGCCGCTGGCTGAAGAGATGATCGGTGCAGAGGCCCTGGCGATTGCTGAAGATAGCTGGGGTAAACGTCTGGCAAAAGCCGGACTGTAATAACACCGCGAATAACAACAATAAGGTTAATCACCATGTCAAAAGTCTATATCGCCCTGCAGGACAATGATGAGTCCCGCTATATTGTCGAAGCCATCGAAGAGAGTAACCCGGATGCCACGGTTATCCATCAGCCCGCCATGATCCGCATCGAGCGGGAACACCGCCTGGTGATTGAACGGGCGGTCGTGGAGGAGAAGATGGGCCGGGAGTGGGATGTGCAGGAGCTGCACGTCAATCTGATCACCCTCGGCGGTAACGTAGATGAAGATGACGACCAGTTCGTCCTCGAGTGGAAACAGTAAGGGGTAACATCATGGCTGCTAAAAAACTCAATATCAAAGATAAGTATCGCCTGCTCACCCGGGATCTGGATTGGGAGTTTTCCTACGAAGATCGTCAACAGGCCTTTCCCTACGAAGAGTTCGAAGGGATTAAAATCACCGACTGGAATAAGTGGGAAGACCCGTTCCGTCTGACCATGGATTCCTACTGGAAATACCAGGCAGAGAAGGAGAAAAAGCTCTATGCCATCTTCGATGCCTTCTCGCAGAACAATGGTCATCTGAATGTCGTCGACCCCCGCTATGTGAATGCGGTGAAGATCTTTCTGACGGGGGTTTCGCCACTGGAATACCAGGCGTATCAGGGCTTTGCCCATGTGGGCCGTCAGTTCGGTGGTGTCGGTGCCCGGGTGGCCTGTCAGATGCAGTCGCTGGATGAGCTGCGCCATGTGCAGACCCAGATCCATGCGATGAGCCACTACAACAAGTTCTTCGATGGCTTCCAGGAGTTCAGCCATATGCATGACCGGGTGTGGTACCTCTCGGTACCCCGCTCATTCTTCTGCGATGCGCGAAGTGCTGGCCCATTCGAATTCATGATCGCCATCGGCTTCTCTTTTGAATACGTGCTGACCAATCTGTTGTTTGTGCCCTTTATGTCCGGCGCTGCGTATAACGGTGATATGGCCACGGTGACCTTTGGTTTCTCGGCGCAGTCCGATGAAGCCCGCCATATGACTCTGGGACTTGAGGTGATCAAGTTCCTGCTGGAACAGCATGAGGACAACGTGCCGATTGTGCAGAAGTGGATCGATAAGTGGTTCTGGCGCGGCACCCGTCTGCTGACCATTGTAGCGATGATGATGGACTATATGCTGCCGAATAAAGTGATGTCCTGGAAAGAGGCCTGGGAGGTCTACTTCGAAGAGGCCGGTGGCGCGCTGTTTAAGGATCTGGCCCGTTACGGCATCCGTATGCCGAAATACGCCGAGACCATCGAGAAAGAGAAGGAGCATATCTCCCATCAGGCCTGGTGGACCTTCTATACCCACGGGCATGCGGCCGGGTTCCACACCTGGATTCCAAGCGATGAAGAACTTGACTGGCTGTCGGCGCAATACCCGGACACCTTCGATAAGTATTATCGACCCATGTGGGAACTGGCGAAGGAGCAGGAGGCTAAGGGCGAACGCTTTTATACCTCGGGTTTGCCACAGCTGTGTCAGACTTGTCAGATCCCGATGCTGTTTACCGAGATGGATAACCCCAATCAGAACTCGATGCGTGATTACCTGTATCAGGGCGAGCGCTATCACTTCTGCTCGGATGGTTGCTGCGACATCTTCAAAGAGGAACCGGAAAAGTATGTTCAGGCCTGGCTGCCGGTGCATCAGATCTTCCAGGGCAACTGCGGCGGTCCTG
>NZ_JAFFZO010000219.1 GCF_016924145.1 Amphritea pacifica
GGTTTTGCCCTTCTCACGGAGTTTAATGGCTTGCTGGCGTAAAAGTTCTTGTTGCTCTGTGCTGAGCTTGCGTGCATCTGTAATCATGGGTACATTATATCAGATGTAAACTTCCACCGGGTTAATAAATAAATCTGTCCCCTTTTTCCTGATGGGTAACTGCGATAGAGAACAATACTGTAGGAGGCGCGCCCTCGCGGCGATTATACAGCCCTCCGATATAGCCTTTGGTACGGTGGTAATTCCACCGGAAAATAAATCTGTC
>NZ_JAFFZO010000220.1 GCF_016924145.1 Amphritea pacifica
AAAAGTGGGCCGAGGAAGACGCAAAAGCCTTTCGCAAACATAGTGATGTAAAAGTAGATTAATCCCCAGCGATTAAGCGAGCCTATGGTGCACTGATTTTCATCCCAATAGGTCTCGCCTTTATTGTGTTTCATGCGTTGTTTGATCTCTGCGGGTGTTGGCTCCTGGATCATACTGACGGGAACGGTTTCGTTGGCTCGGGTCCAGGGCAGGGGATCACCGCCCTGCAATAATTTAACCAGTGTGCCCTGTTCCGGGCGTGGCT
>NZ_JAFFZO010000221.1 GCF_016924145.1 Amphritea pacifica
TTGGCGACATGAGCGTCAGTGAGGGTGGCCTGATGACCTTCACCGTGACCCGGAGCGGGGATGCGGCGGATGCCCAGACCATCGACTTTGCCACCAGCATTGGGGCCGGTGATACCGCCGAAGCCAACGACTTTACCGGCAACAGCGGTACCCTGACCTTTGCGCCGGGTGTGACCAGCCAGACCTTCACCGTGCAGACTACGCAGGACGGTATCTATGAAGGCGGCGAGACCTTCACTGCGACCCTGAGCAACAACTCAGCGG
>NZ_JAFFZO010000222.1 GCF_016924145.1 Amphritea pacifica
TTACCTTACAGTCTTCGGTAAAGGTATCTGTACAATGTTCTTACCATTCTTTATTTTAATGGTAATTATTCTCCCTTTTATCCATGAACCTATAACACATTTAGATTTAGTCGATAGTATATATATACTCTATGTTTTCCTCCCTTCAGGCCTGATCTGGGGTTATTTCGAAGCCTCAGGCCGCGGCTACCTCCCCATGCCCTGGTTTATGAAAGCGGTCAAACATTTTACGTTCAGCCGTAGTACTGGCATGGTCACCCGCT
>NZ_JAFFZO010000223.1 GCF_016924145.1 Amphritea pacifica
CCTTGATAAATCAGTGTTTACACGGTTTTTCAGGTGGCGATAAACAAAACAGGAAGCGGATCAGACGGTTTGAAAATTTCGTTAAAATTCTCAAACAAAATGGTTGACTTCACCGGGGTGTTGAGTAAAATACGCACCTCGCTTGAGACGGCGGAAGCGAATAGCTTTCGCAAAGCGGCTGAAGAATTCAGCCCTCATTTTCAAGCAACGCTCTTTAACAGACAGATCAGATAATTCGTGTGGGCGCTTGTTGAGATGA
>NZ_JAFFZO010000224.1 GCF_016924145.1 Amphritea pacifica
CGCCGACCAACGGTGCGACTATCTCCACCGCGACCGGCACCGGTACTATCCTTGATGACGGCACCGGCCCGGGTCCCTTCGACCCTGCCGGTCCGGGCACCCCGGATGATGACCGTACCGGCTTCAGCGTAGATGACGTGCAGATCAGTGAAGGCGGCTTAATGACCTTCACCGTGACCCGTACCGGCGATGCCGCAGCGGATCAGACCGTTGACTTCGCCACCAGCATTGGTGCGGGCGACAGCGCCGAAGCGGCGG
>NZ_JAFFZO010000225.1 GCF_016924145.1 Amphritea pacifica
GGTATCTATCCGCTGTTTGACTGAGGTAAATGCCGATTGCTCGGGCGTCTCGGCGATGCCTGCTCGTATCGGGTTAAGGTCAACATACGCCATGCAGCTCAGTAGTGCCTGCTCGTCCAGCAAGGCCAGGCTTTTAAAACGCGCTTCCCAGAAATGTCCCCGACAGCTATCCTCCTGGTTGGCTTTACGGGCGATATATTCATTCAGACTGCGCATAAACCAACTGATATCGGCTAACCGTGCGCGCCAGGTCTCAG
>NZ_JAFFZO010000226.1 GCF_016924145.1 Amphritea pacifica
TTTTTCCGTTGTGGTAGCGGGGGCCAGATTTGAACTGACGACCTTCCCAGGCTTTTATAGAGAGCCGAGCCCGACGCTTTCTATACCAATCTACAAACTGAATTTCAGGCAAAAAAAAAGACCAACCTCGCGGCTAGTCTTGTTTTTCCGTTGTGGTAGCGGGGGCCAGATTTGAACTGACGACCTTCCCAGGCTTTTATAGAGAGCCGAGCCCGACGCTTTCTATACCAATCTACAAACTGAATTTCAGGCAAAA
>NZ_JAFFZO010000227.1 GCF_016924145.1 Amphritea pacifica
CAGCGATCTGGCCGCCGTTGGTGGCGTTGCTCAGGTTGACGCTGAAGGTCTCATCGCCTTCGAACACGGCATCCTGAGTGGTCTGCACGGTAAAGGTCTGGCTGGTCACGCCCGCCGCAAAGGTCAGTGTGCCGCTGTTGGCGATAAAGTCCGCCGCTTCGGCGCTGTCGCCCGCACCAATGCTGGTGGCGAAGTCAACGGTCTGATCCGCTGCGGCATCGCCGGTACGGGTCACGGTGAAGGTCATTAAGCCGC
>NZ_JAFFZO010000228.1 GCF_016924145.1 Amphritea pacifica
CGCGACGTTCAGGTGAATGTCGCTTATCGATGGTTCTTAGGCTTGAGCCTGACAGACAAAGTACCTGATGCGTCAACCTTGAGCGCGAACCGTATCCGTCGCTTTAAAGACTCAGATATCTATCAAAGTATTTTCGATGAAATTGTGCTGCAAGCCATAAAGCGCAAGCTGGTCGGGGGGCACACCCTTTATACTGATTCCACTCACCTCAAAGCCAACGCAAACAAAAAGCACTTCCAGAAAGTTGAGGTGGAA
>NZ_JAFFZO010000023.1 GCF_016924145.1 Amphritea pacifica
ATGATCCGGTAGTTCGCGCAAATATCAGTGAGCCAGAGTTAGCGACTCAATCAGAGCTCGAACATAAGCGTGCATTTATTCTAAGTCAAAATCGTTTCATTGTTGACAGAGGGGAGTCCACATAAGCAAGTAGCGCAAGGCCTTTGCTCTTAATAGTGAGGGGGAAACTGACTGGCCGCCTATATGATCTGATGGCCATGCAATCGCGTTTCTATGGTTTCAGTTCGGCTGACGATCTACTGGGTTACTAAATCGTTATTATGCCTTCCATATAGGTTACCGCTTTACCTGATATGTGGACTTTATCGGCTGCGTTTTTGCAGAATAACGTCCCCTCTCTGGATGATAACTGCAACGCAGTCATCTGGTTACGGGATAGCTTCTCGGCCCAGTAGGGGATAAGAGAGCAGTGGGCGGAACCTGTAACCGGATCTTCCAGGATACTCGCCTGAGGGGTAAAGAAACGAGAAACAAAATCCACACTATCGCCTTTGGCAGTAACGATAATTCCTCCCGGATCCAGATTAATCTGGTCAAGAATACTCCTGTTTGGCTGTAAGCTGCGAATATCCGCTTCGCTATCAAAGACAAGGAGATAGTCACGGGCTTTAAGTACTTCGATGGGGGGAATATGCAAGGCATCCAATATCGCCTGAGGGGCGTTATCGGTTAATGGTTTTCGGGATGGAAAAATCAACGTAATCAAATCGTTATTAATTTTGACCGGGAGTTTGCCGCTTTCTGACTGGAAAACCAGATCTGATTTGCTATAGCCTAAGTGCTTTGTTATCACATGTGCTGCTGCCAGAGTGGCATGGCCGCACAGATCCATTTCAATTTCGGGCGTGAACCAGCGGATCTCAAAACCTTCTTTATTCGGAACAAAAAAAGCAGTTTCAGCCACAGAATTTTCCATCGCTATCTGTTGCATCAGCGCGTCACTGAGCCACTCTTTCAGTGGACAAACGGCGGCTGGATTGCCTCCAAATAGCCTGTCTGTAAAGGCATCAACCTGGAAAATAGTTAACTTCACTAGTGACTCCTTAAGGGGGAGAGATGGATGGAAGGTGGCCTTAACCCTTTTGCAAAGCTCAACTTACTGATTACATCAGCAGGCTGGTGGCGAGGAATAGCATCAGGCCCATCCCCAGGATATCGGTAAAGGTGGTGAGGAAGATACTGCTGGCCATTGCCGGGTCGGCGCCAAAGCGTTTCAGGGTCACGGGGACCAGTACCCCAAAAATTCCGCTGCCGATGCAGGCCCCCACCATGGCGACTAACACCACCAGTGCAAGTATCGCAGAATTTTCTGTGCCACTGATACCCGCGTAGATCCACATCGCCAGTGCAGCGACTAAACCAACAAAGAAGCCGTTCATGGCGCCAAGAATAATCTCCTTTCGAAGCACTCTGGAGACGGATATGTTGGCCAGCTCTCCCAGCGTCATACTCCTCAGCGTGATTGCCAGCGCCTGACAGCCGGTATTACCACTTTGTCCTGCAAGCACCGGCAGAAAAACGGCAAGCACGACAATACGGGCGATGGTGTCTTCAAACATCCCGACGACAAAGGCTGCGGCAAACGCGGTAAGCAGGTTGATCTGCAACCAGGGATGGCGCATGCGAAACGATTCAAGTATGGGGGTTGTGATGCGCTCCTCTTTATCCACACCCACCATCGATCCAGCCTGAGCACTGATCTCGGTGGCGACATATTCAAACAACCGCCAGCCATAGACCAGTCCCAGTAGCGTGCCCTCTTCATCGGTTACCGGATAGAGGCGATGACGTTGTAACAGGGCCGCGTTGACCGCTTCAGGCATCTCAACATCGGGTGTGAAGGCAAACGGATCTTGCGTCATTATCTGTTCAAGGGTCTGCCCGGGACTTGCGAGCAGCAGATCGCGCATCGCCACAACCCCCAGTAGCTTCTCGTCTTCATCGGTAACGTAGATATAGGTGATGGTGATTGAGGGATCGGTTCTGACAATATGATCCAGGGCGCTGGCTACGGTATCCTGTGGTGATAAGATGCCAAAAGCCTCAGTCATTAACCGCTCCACCGTACCGCTGAGACCCTCAAGTGGATGAGGGATATCACCCTTTTCATCATCGTAATCCGCTTCTGATGCCAGGTGCGACGCTATCTTAAGTGCAACATCCACTGGAAGCTCGCTAAGCGCACGTTCAATATTGTCGGGTGTTGTCTGTGCCAGCAGAGATGCGGCGATGGCCGGGTCCATATCAGCCAGGGTGATTGCGCTGGCGTCAGTCGCTCTGTTGTCTATATTCATATCAGAAACTCTCATTGCAGATCGTCAGCAGTTTATATCTGCGCAGCTAAACAATAGCCCAGATATGTGACATGCGCTATAAGAAGGTCTTTTATAAATCCTTTTAAATTCAATGTCTTTAATGCCCATGGAGAATATTGTGGGATATAATAGTTGCAATTTAGTTAATATGTTAACAAAATAGAGCGATTGAACTGATCGCCGTCCCCCTGATTAGCTGCGGTCTGTAGATAAAAAGTTAAGAGGAAACTGAAAATGGGTAAACTGGCTCTTGTTGCGAAAATTACGCATGTTCCCAGCATGTATCTGTCTGAACTGGATGGGCCACAAAAAGGGTCCCGTCAGGCGGCAATTGACGGACATATTGAGATTGGCAAGCGCTGCCGGGAGCTGGGTGTTGATACTATCGTGGTGTTTGATACCCACTGGTTAGTCAATGCGAATTATCATATTAACTGTGCGCCTCATTTTAAAGGGAACTACACCAGTGGTGAGCTGCCTCACTTCATCTCCAATATGGAGTTTGAATATGACGGCAACCCTGAGCTGGGAAAAATTCTTGCTGATGAGTGTTGTCAGCAAGGAGTCGAAACACTGGCCCATGATAAGACCTCGCTGGGGCCGGAGTACGGCACTATCGTGCCGATGCGTTATATGAATGAAGACCGCCACTTCAAGGTTATCTCTGTTTCTGCTTTATGCACCGTTCACTATCTGAATGATTCAGCCCGTCTGGGCTGGGCGATGCGTGAGGCAATTGAAAAACATTACGATGGTACGGTGGCATTTTTTGCCAGCGGCTCGCTGTCACACCGATTTGCGCAGAATGGTCAGGCACCTGAGTTTGCCAATAAAATCTGGAGCCCGTTCCTGGAGACCCTTGATCATGAAGTGGTTGAGATGTGGAAACGGGGAGACTGGAAAACCTTCTGTGAGATGCTACCTGAATATGCAGCCAAAGGTCACGGCGAAGGCTTTATGCACGATACAGCGATGATGCTGGGTGCGCTGGGGTGGAGTGACTATGAAGGTCAGGCTGAGGTGTTGACACCTTACTTCGGTAGTTCAGGAACCGGGCAGATTAATTGTGTCTTTCCTGTCACGGCGCAGACAGGTGCCGCAGTTCCGGGCCCACAGGCATCGGTCACCGAAAGTTTTGCATCGGGTTCCAGCCGTTTGTAAGTGAATAAGTTTTGTCCGAAGGGAGGTCTCTGGCCTCCCACATCCTCTGCTCAGCCCCTCTACGGTTAACATAGTCGCCTAATCCCCCCTCGTGTTTAACTCTTTGTAATATTTACGAAATCTATTCTGAGTAGAATGCCCGGTCTTGTTGCTGTGTCACCGCCGGAGTTGTATCGTGAAAACTACCCTGTTTGACCTGATTTGGAAGCTGAAGCGTGCCCTTGAGAAAGAGGGGCATAAGCCAATTGATCTGCATAAATTTACCGAGGATAGCGAATATCGCCGTACCATTCTGTTAAATGCAGATAGTAGTCAGTTTCAGTTCAGTGCCGGAATCCGGGCCATTTATAAGGATCTGCTGACAGATGAAGCGCTGGATCTGACCAAAGAGATCGATCTGCAACAAGCCGCGGTGGATGACCCGGATAAGTTTGTGGCAGCAAACGCTGGGCCGGAATCGCCAGCAGAGGTTAATGTAACGTCTGAAGCGAAAGGGCATAGCCGAATTGTTACGGGACTGATGGCGCTGATTCTGCTGGTTGCGCTGGTATCTGGTTGGCAATATTTTCAGCTATCAGAGCGTGGTGCAGCAGAGCCTCAGGGGATGGCGTCAAACCAGGTGGACGGTCGTCTGGCTGCTGAAAAAACAATATTCAAAGAGCAGATGCTGTTTCGCTTACATGGCTCAAATACCATCGGCGAGACCCTGGCACCGGAGCTGCTGAAAGCGTTTTTGACCGACCAGGGGGCAGAGGATATCCAGCTGCGAACAACCGCGATAGATGTAGAGAATAATCTCCTGTTCCATATGCCGGGGGATAACTTTATCTCGCGCATCGAGATGCAGGCGCACGGTTCCAGTACCGGGTTCAGATCGCTTGATCAGGGCGTTGCCGATCTGGCTATGGCTTCCCGACGGATTAAAGAGGTTGAAAATGAGCTGTTGTCAGGGCGCTATGGCGATCTGAAATCTAAAGGCACCGAGCATATTATCGGAATGGATGGACTGGCGGTGATCGTCAACCCGGCCAACCCGGTCAGCCATCTGAGTACCGCGCAACTGGCGATGCTGTTTTCCGGCACGGTTGATAATTGGTCCGCGTTCGGTGGGCCGGACCTGCCGGTCAGAGTATATGCCCGGGATGCAAACTCCGGAACCTGGGATTCCTTCAAATCGATGGTACTGAAAAAGCATGATAAAAAACTATCACCCAATGCCGAACGCATTGAGTCCAGTATCGAACTGTCAGATCAGGTGAGTAAAGAACCCGGCGCGATCGGCTTTATCGGGCTTCCTTATATTCTGCGGGCAAAAGCGCTGGCGATCTCCGATGAGGCTAATGCTCAACCGATCTATCCAACCTCTTTCACCATCTCCACCGAAGATTATCCACTGGTGCGTCGACTGTATATGTATGAACCTGCAACCGTGGCGACAGGCTCTGTGGTCGATCAGTTTATCCGCTTTGTGTTGTCGGAGAAGGGGCAGGATGTGGTAAAAGAGGCTGGGTTTATCTCGCAAAATGTCTATAAAACCCGACCAGTACTGAGCAATCAGCTTCCTGCAGAATACAGACAGCTGACTCAGAATGCGGAGCGACTCTCCCTTAATTTCCGCTTTCACAGTGGCACTATCATGCTCGATAACAAAGCCCAGCGGGACCTTGACCGGGTGGTGAAATATTTTGAAGACCATCCGGGACAATCCGCTATTCTGGTGGGTTTCTCAGACAGTATCGGAGAGCCCGCCGCCAATCGGCAGATCTCTCAACAGCGGGCGCAGGCGGTGGAACAGGCGCTGCTGGCGCGGGGTATCAATGTACAGTTTGTTGAGGGGATGGGGGAAGCGGTACCCATTGCGTCGAACATAACCCGTGCCGGGCGTCAGCGTAACCGCCGGGTAGAGATCTGGGTGCGCAGTCCGGATGCTGTCGCCGGGTATTAGGTTCATCTGATTCAGGTGCTGCCCGGCTGACAAGAGGTTCTGTGGGCGGCAATATCTTTCAGGTGTTTATACAATTCTGATGAGTTCGTTTTTCTACAGCACTTCGTAGAAGTTCATCTCTACCAGATCCGGTCTGCGTATTCCGGTACCGATAAACAGACGTTCAGTGATCCACCTCATGGATGGCGCATCTGTTTCAAATGTTGGACAGCAGCGGAAATATATCTCGGCAGGATCGACGGGCTCACCTTTGATCAGGCGTTCAGTGATTTCCGGTTCTGCGACCCGAATGGCCCGGTTGTGGACATAGATCAGTTCACCACTCGCCATCTCTAATACATAGTGAGCATCCAGGTCCGCCATACGTGGTGTCAGAATTAGCTGATAATCAGCGCCGCCGGGTAAAACTTTTCCCCTCCAGCCATCACCTTGTACAGTGCCGCCAATAATAGGAATGACCCTTCGTTGTCCATGTTGTGCATGTCCAATCTCCTGCGGAGGATCAACTTTTACTTTGAGTTCTGCAAAGTATCTGAGCTGTGGTGCGGTGTTCATTGTTTTCTCGCCTTTTTGGAGATCGGTTGTGTTTAAGCTTTACTGTGATTAATGACAGCGGATAACCCCTCAGCTTATCGGAAAAATATTGAGGGGAAGTACATTCCTCGATATTCTCATACATCGCTTTTTTTATTAATATATTAATTAATATTTTGTTTGGTATGTCAACAATGAATTGTTTTATCAGTATGCGTGATGGTGGGAGGGCATCACGGGCAGGAATCTACTCCGCTGACATCTGAACCAGAATTTTTTGTTCAACGAGCAACTAATCAGGAAAAAAGAGATGAAAAAAATAACAAAATTCTTAGCCTCTGCAAGTGTATGTGCCGGAATGTTTGTGTCACTCAGTGCCGCCGCTGTTACGACGCTTAAGGTGGGAACCTGGCTACCACCCACGGCACCGCAGAATGCTATTGTCTGGCCGACCTGGGCTAAGTGGGTTGAAGAGGCCACCGAAGGCCGGGTTAAAGTTGAGCTTGAGTATGGTCTGGGGCATCCCAAGTCGATGTTTGACCTGGTGGAGGATCAGGTTATCGACGCCAGTTTTACGGTTAACGGCTATGTGCCGGGTCGTTTTTCTCTGGGTAGCATCGCTGAGCTTCCGGGCGAAAGTTCTGATGCAGAAAAAGCCTCGGTCGCGCTGTGGAAAGTGCAGGAAAAGTATTTTAATCAGGCAAATGAGTATGATGGTCTGAAGCTGTTGGGGCTGTTTGTACATGGCCCTGGACAGCTGCACACCACTTTCCCGGTTAACTCACTGGCGGACCTGAAAGATAAGAAGATCCGTATCGGTGGTGGCGTTGCCAGTGAAGTGGCTAAGCGTCTGGAGGTCACCGAGGTGGCGGCACCTGCACCAAAAATCTATGAGATGATGCAGCAGGGCGTGGTTGAAGGGGTGTTTCTGCCAGCACTGGATCTTAAATACCTGCGACTGGCAGAAGTGTCCAAATATCTGACCGTCTTCCCGGATGGGATGTATACCACGACCTTTAGTTTCTTTATTAATCCGGATTCATTTGCTGCGCTGAGTGAAAAGGATCAGCAGGCGCTGATGAGCGTTTCCGGTGAGAAACTGTCCCGTTTAGCGGGTAAAACCTGGGGTGAAGCCGATGCCAACGGTTATGCTGCAGCCAAAGAGAACGGTATTGTAATCAACCGTCTCAGTGAGAACGACCCTATGGTGGTGGAACTGAAAGCAAAAACCGCCGATATGGCGGCTCACTGGATTGAAACGGCAAAGGCGAAAAACGTTGATGGTGCTGCTGCACTGGAGATGTTCCGTTCACTGGTTAAGTAACGTCATATAAAAGGCGTTTTTAAACAGCGTTGATATGAGGGTCTGCCAGTCTGTTTCGATCTGAAGCTGTCTGACAGACCCTTTTTTGGCACTAATCAGTATGTCGCTGACTGTTGTCCAGTTGCCGGATTAAACCGTAAAGTGCAGCGATATAGGGCACCTCTTTGCCGAGCTTTTCGGCTATCTCATAGACCACACCAATAAGGGCCTCATATTCCAGAGGCCGGCCCGCTTCAATATCCTGTAGCATTGAGGTTTTGAACGCTCCGAGCTTGCGGGTGGTTACGTTTCTCTCTTCCGGTGTTTGCTCCACTACGCAGCCAATTAGTTTGCCGATCTCCAGCGCTTCGCGCATTGCTTTGCAACAAAGTTGATTGACCAGTGGGTCATCAAGGATGCGATCTGCTGTCGCACGGGTCAGGGCTGAGACCGGATTAATAGTCATATTTCCCAGTAGCTTGTACCAGATATCCTGCTGAATCCTGGGCGATATTTTGACATTGAATCTTGCTTTCTCAAGGAGTTTACCCAGTCGTAATGTGGGCTCTGACGGCGCTCCATAGGGTTCACCAATAATCAGGTTATTGCCCATGTTCAGCTGGATCACACCCGGAGACAGTGCGGTTGCAGCCAGATGCACAACACAACCGATAACCTGATGGCTGGGGATGAACTTCCTCAGGTCTCCGAGTGGGTCGATGGTGTTGAGCAGGTGGTCAGCAGGAGCTCCCGGCAGACCATCAAAGAACCACCAGGGAACCCCATTCATCGCCAGAAGAACACGGGTGTGTTCTCCGATCAGAGGTTTTAGCTGTTTGATGACTGGATTCATCGAGGGTTGTTTAACGGCGATAACGATCAGATCCTGAACGCCGAGATTATCCGGTGCGGATATCGCTGTCACCGGATAAAAACGGGCTTGATCATCTTCTGTCAGCCCGATTCCGTGCTGCTGCAATGATTGCAGAGTGTCGCCCCGGGCAATCACTGAAACTGCTATCCCCGTAGCGCTAAGCCGCGCTGCAATCAGTCCGCCGATGGCACCTGCACCGAATACACATACATTCATATCAGGAGTCCTGCAAATCAGCTTAACGTTTGAAAGATGAGTCCTGCTTTTCTACGATTCGTTTCATCGCTGCAAATACATCTTCGCCCGCACCAAACTTAGGATCAAAGTTTAGTGAGTCTCTGGTGCACTTCTTCACGATCTCTTCAGGAATCTCACGTACTTTACCCATCGCCATTGAAGCACATTGTACTTCACAGGCACGACTTACCAGCCACATCAGGGCAAATGCCTGTGCCAGGCTACCGCCGATCACGACAGGACCGTGGTTACGTAACATCAGAATTGGCTTGTCACCCGCGCTTTCAAGGATACGTGCTCCCTCGTCCAGGTGTACAGTAATCCCTTCGAATTCGTGGTAGGCCACTTTATCGTGAAGTTGAGCCGCATAAAAGTTGCTGTAGGAAAGCCCTTCTTCCAGGCAGCAAACTGCCAGGGTCGGGGTGGTGTGAACGTGCATCACGCAATGGCCATCAGGTACTTTGTCATGGATCTGGCTGTGGAAAGTGAAACCGGCAGGGTTGATCGGCCAGTCAGAGTGACCGATGATAGTGCCGTCAACATCGACTTTAACCAGGTTTGAAGCGGTCACTTCACTATAGTGCAGGCCAAATGGGTTGATCAGGAAGTGCCCTTCCTCACCAGGTACACGCAAAGAGATATGGTTGTAGATCGACTCATCCCA
Organism: Amphritea pacifica; assembly: GCF_016924145.1. Taxonomy (GTDB): domain Bacteria; phylum Pseudomonadota; class Gammaproteobacteria; order Pseudomonadales; family Balneatricaceae; genus Amphritea; species Amphritea pacifica. The sequence continues at coordinate 9,034 of NZ_JAFFZO010000023.1, forward strand.
TTTCAGATAGGCAAAAATGCGGTACATCGCAGCCAGGTCGACCCGGGCATTCCACTCGGCTTCGCTAAATCTGGAAGGGCGTTCATAGTAACGATTGGACAAAGGCATACTGTTTCCTCATATTTATTTTGTGATGCATTTGATTAATATATTAATGAAAATAGCCACAATAAAAAGCATAATAAATATTATTCAGCTCTATATTTTTCTTATATGGTTTCACTATGAATACAAAGCAACTGGTCTATTTCCTTAAAACCGCTGAACTGAGCAGCATTGCGGCTGCAGCGCGTGAGCTGGATATTGCCCAGCCGAGTATCAGTCTGCAGCTGGAAAACCTTGAGCATGAGCTGGGCACCTCTTTGTTTGATCGTGACTATCGGGGCGTCCGGTTGACTGAAACTGGACAGCTGTTCCGGGTTCATGCTGAATCAATTTTACGCCAGGTCGATCAGGCAAAGCTGGATATCCGGCAAACCGAAGAGGAGCCCGCTGGTCGGCTGGCACTGGGCATGACTCAGCCGATCGGCAATGTGGTGTCCGTGCCGCTGCTGACACTGGTGGAACAACGCTATCCTAAAATAGAACTGGATCTGTTTGCTGGATTGTCTTACAACCTGTCGTCACAGTTGCTCAGCGGTGAGATTGACCTGGCCATCTCATCACCGGACGGCAGTGATATGAAACAGTTGACCCGGGAGATACTGTTGCGGGAGAAACTCTATCTGGCGATGGGCGCCAATCCGCGAAACAGCTCACATGAGGCGCTTCGCAATCGGTCTCAGATTGCCTTTGCAGAGCTGGCTGAGCATGAGGTAATTGTCACCGGACGGCAGGACTCGCTGGGATATCTGTTACGTCAGTACGAACAGCAGACAAGTGTTAAGGTGCGACAGAAACCTGCTTTCGGTCAGTTGATGACAACCCTGCGGTACGTTTCGGATGGTTATGGCATGCTTCTCAGTCCCTCCTCCTCTTTTTATCATCTGGAGGCGATAGGGCAGATCCATGCACTTGAAGTTATCGAACCCTCTATGGAACGGGATGTGTATATTTCTACGGCGGCAAACCGCCCTCGCAGTTCGCTGATACGTGCAGTTATTCCTCTGATTCATGAAGTTGTCCGGCAGGAGCATCGTGCTGGTCACTGGCGCGGTGAGCTGCAGACAGGAAACCAAGGCCAGGGGGTTACCTCGGGCATTCCGTAAATATTTTTTTACTACACTCTTTACAGACCTGTTGGTCCAGTCGGGGCACGCAGTAACTGATGGCCTGATGTGCGGTGTCGAATATGCGCTGTGACCCCAGTTTATCAAGAAAACCCTTTGCCCTTATCTCATCAATGATGGTTCCTTTCAGTGAGCAGATCACTAACTGGATTCCCCGCTTTTCCAGCCTTGATGACTCTTGTGCGAGAAACTCTATTCCTGCCAGATCGATGAAATTGATCCCTTTCGCATTGATAATGATGTATTTGAGTGTGGGCCCTCCGGCGGCAGTGCTTTGTTGCAGCACACTCTGGATATGATCAATCGCGCCAAAAAAGAGTGAGCCGTCGATTCTGAGAATCTTTATCTGCGGACACTCCTGAAGATTATATCGCTGTATGTTGCGGATAATCCTTTTCGGTTCGTTCTGAGTCGGCGCGACATTGATGATAGAGGGTCGGGACGTTCTTTTCAGATAGGCAACCAGAGAGATTAATACACCCAGGTAGATGGCAAACTCCAGTTCAATAAACAGTGTTGCCAGCAAGGTGACGATGAAAATGGCGGTTTCACTGCTGAACCGAAAAATAGGGATGATGTTCTTAATATCGATAAGATTCCAGGCGATAAGAATAATCGCCCCTGCCATCGCTGGAAGCGGCAGGTAACCGGTCAGGTCGGGCAAAGAGACCAGTACCAGAGTAATCATGAGCGCTGTAAATATGGCTGCCAGTGGTGTTTTAGCCCCGGCATCGAAGTTTGCCCCCGAGCGGGTGAACGACCCGGACCCGGCGAAACAGGAAAACAGCCCACCGACCACATTTGCCAGCCCCTGGCCGATAAACTCCTGATTGCCATCGATTCTTTGATTAGAGCGCAGTGCGATCGCCCGCGCTATCGAGACCGCTTCCAACAGGCCGAGCATCGCTATTGCCAGTGCGCCCGATGCCAGTTGGCTGAACTCATAGAGGGAAACATCAGGTAGCGCGAAAGCGGGCAGAGAGCCGGAAAGTGCCCCTATCATATTGACGCCATGCCCCTGACCATCAATTAACCAACACAAGCCACTACCCAATAGCATAGCGATCAGAAGATTGGGCCAGCGCGGCAGCAGCTTTTTAATCACCAGTGCTGAGATCAACGTGGCAATACCGATTATCAATGCGTAGGTATTTGCCTGAGACAAATGCAGAGTGATCGTACGGATCTCCTCTGGGAAGGAGAGACCAGCGGCAACCGGCAGGTCGGTAAGATGTTTCAACTGGCTGGTTGCGATCAGTATCGCTGCACCGGAGGTAAAGCCAAGAATCACCGTGTGGGAGATGAAATTGACCACTGAACCCAGCCGTAATATCCCGAGTGCCAGCTGAATCAGTCCGGATAACAGGGTAATCGTCAGGACTGTATTGATATATAAGTCGCTGTTGCCTGGGTCGGTGATCCCGGATGCTACACTCATAACGACGATTGACATCGGTGCAGCCGGGCCCGTTATCAGGTGGCTTGATGAACCAAACAGTGCAGCCACCATGGCTGTAATGATCGCCGTGTATAACCCATATTCAGGCGGCATCCCGGCAATCAGAGCGTAGGCAACACCCTGGGGCAGCACCAGTACCGCACCGGTTAATCCGGCGAACAGATCGCCCCTTAATGTCTGGCTATTGATGGTGCGTCCCCAGGTTATGAAAGGCAGCCATCGTGCAATCGAGCGCATATTACTCATCGTTACCTGCAGGTGTCGGAACAGCGTTTAACCACATCAGCCAGAATCGTTTCAACTGACAACCAGGAAGAGTGAGATAAAGACACTTTCCCGCTCTGTCAGACTGGTCTTCTCCAGGCCGTTAAGCGGTGGTCTGATGCTTTAACATCATATTCACTGCCGTATTGGCCATCTCTTCCAACTGACTCTGTTCTGTGTAGATGCCGTCATTCAACAGACGGCACAGCCCATGTAGCGTAGCCCAGTATACCTGTGCTGTGCGCAGCACTGAATCACCTGTCTGAATAACATTCTGCTGACACAGTTGTTCAATCCAGCTGAGCCAGCTTTTGAAGTGTTGTCGGGAGCGCTCCAGCAGTGAGTTAGTCGGGGTTCCGTTACGCCAGATCTCACGGCCAAACATCAGGTCATATTGCTCCCGGTGTTGATAGGCGAGGGCGATATAGGTATGTACATACTGGGTAAACGTCGTTGCCAGTGGCTCGGGTGATGCACTGGTCCTCACTTCCTGCAGCAGTGTTTCCACCCGCTCAAATCCCTGCTCAGCAATGGCACACAACAGGGTGTTCTTATCTTTAAAGTGGTGGTAGGGAGCGGTACGGGATACCCCCACGCGATCCGCAAGCTTGCGCATCGAAAGGCTTTCGGTACCGCCCTCTGCGATCATCTCTGTTGCTGTAAGCAGCAGTGATTGATAGAGGTCGCCATGATGGTAGTTGTGCTGGAGGGGAGCGGTCTGTTTCATCAGGTTAATTTATCAATCAATCTTGACAGTGTCAAAATATCGCTCTATCTTGACGCTGTCCAGTTTGGTTTTTCTGTTACTTCTGCAGGAATGCTGAAACGATGAAACAGAATAAATAGAGAGGAATCTTGCATGACAATCCCTTCAACCGATTATCCCCATCTGTTAGCGCCGCTTGATCTGGGATTCACCACGCTGAAAAACCGGGTGTTGATGGGGTCGATGCACCTTGGCCTTGAAGAAGCTCCGAATGGTTTTGAACGGATGGCGGCCTTTTATGCCGAGCGGGTAAAAGGCGGCGTTGGATTGATTGTCACCGGCGGCATTGCGCCTAACCCTGAAGGTGGGGTGGTTGCTGGCGGGGCGATGATGGTGACTCAGAAAGATGTAGATAACCACCGGATTGTCACCGACAGAGTGCATGCGGAAGGCGGCAAGATCTGCATGCAGATCTTGCATACCGGGCGCTACGCCTACAACCCGAAACTGATTGCCCCGTCAGCGTTGCAGGCACCGATTAACCCCTTTCCACCCCATGAAGTGACCACTGACGAAATTGAGCAACAGATACAGGATTTTGCTCGTTGTGCCGGGCTGGCGCAGCAGGCCGGTTATGATGGCGTCGAGGTGATGGGGTCTGAGGGTTATTTTATTAATCAGTTTATCGCCCGCCGTACCAATCACCGGGATGATGAGTGGGGTGGTGATTATGACAACCGGATCCGCTTTGCGGTTGAGGTGGTGCAGCGTATCCGGCAGAGGGTGGGAACCGATTTTATTATAATTTTCCGGCTGTCGATGCTTGATCTGGTGGAGGGGGGCAGTAGTTATGATGAGATTGTCACCCTGGGGAAAGCGATAGAGCAGGCCGGAGCAACGATCATTAATACCGGAATCGGCTGGCATGAAGCGCGGATTCCAACTATCGCCACAAAAGTGCCCCGGGCTGCGTTTACCTGGGCCACGGCTAAAGTTCGTAAGGCCTTGTCGCTGCCGGTGATCACCTCAAACCGGATCAATATGCCTGAGGTGGCTGAACAGGTACTGGCCCGGGGAGATGCGGATATGGTTTCGATGGCTCGTCCGTTTCTGGCCGATCCTGAGTTTATCCGTAAAGCGGAAGAGGGACGCAGTGATGAGATCAATACCTGTATCGGTTGTAATCAGGCCTGCCTGGACCATATTTTTGCCGGCAAGCTGACCAGCTGTCTGGTAAACCCCCGTGCCTGTCATGAAACTGAACTGATTATAACGGCTGCGGATAAGACTAAAAAGCTGGCGGTCATCGGTGCCGGACCTGCCGGGCTTGCGTTTGCCACAACCGCTGCACAACGGGGGCATGAGGTCACCCTGTTTGAGGCGGCATCAGAAATTGGCGGGCAGTTTAATATCGCTAAGCAGATTCCGGGTAAGGAGGAGTTTAATGAGACTTTGCGCTATTTCAGACGCCGGATCGAGCTGGACGGAGTCCGCCTCAAGCTGGAGCACCGGGTAACGGTAGATGAGCTGCAACAGAGCGATTTTGATGAGGTGATTATTGCGACGGGTATTATCCCCCGCGTTCCTGATATTGAAGGCAGGAATCACCCAAAGGTGTTGAGCTATCTGGATGTTATCCGGGGAGCAAGGGTTGGTGCCCGTGTAGCGGTGATCGGTGCCGGAGGGATCGGCTTTGATATCAGTGAATATCTGACCCATCAGGGAGTATCAACCAGCCAGGATATTCCCGCCTTTATGCGTGAATGGGGGGTGGATATGAGCCTGCAGGCCCGGGGTGGAGTAGAGGGTATTGAAGCGGCCCCGGAACCTGCTGCGCGCCAGATCTTTCTGTTACAGCGTAAAACCTCCAAAGTGGGCAGTGGACTGGGTAAAACGACCGGGTGGGCACACCGTCTGGGTCTGCAAAAGCGGCAGGTGGAGATGATCGGCGGTTGTGAGTATCAGCGTATCGACGAGGCGGGTTTGTACCTTAAAGTGAACGGTGTAGAGCGACTGCTGGCAGTAGATAATGTGGTTCTCTGTGCCGGCCAGGAATCTCTGCGAGAGCTGGCTCAGGGGCTGGATAAACCTTATCACCTGATCGGTGGAGCGGATCTGGCCACCGAGCTGGATGCTAAGCGGGCGATAGATCAGGGCACCCGGTTAGCGTCAACGATCTGAGCTCCATCGATAAAACCGGGAACGCCCGGTTTTATCTCAGATAGAACAGCCGCCGTGGCCGTTTTTGGCATGGTACTGCTGGTGGTACTCCTCTGCCCGCCAGAACTGTGCTGCGGGGGTGATTTCGGTCACGATCGGATTACCAAAAATGCCACTTTTATCCAGCACTACTTTACTTTGTTCCGCCATAATGCGCTGATGATCATTATGATAGAAAATGGCTGAGCGGTACTGATCTCCGATATCCGGCCCCTGACGATTGAGAGTGGTTGGGTCGTGCATCTGCCAGAAAATGTCCAGCAGGGTGTCATAGCTTACCTTCTGATCGTCAAACTCCAGCTGTACCACTTCGGCGTGGCCGGTTGTTTTGTTGCAAACGTCCCGGTAGGTCGGGTTCTCTGTATGACCGCCCATGTAACCTACTGCGGTTGACGTCACCCCGGGGGTGCTGGCAAAGCGTGATTCAACTCCCCAAAAGCATCCTGCTGCAAATGTTGCGGTTGGCATGCTACTGCTCCTGTTTATTTCTGAACGATTGATCTTCACCTATAGATAGATGTTAGACGGATTTTGACCTTTTGGGATCATTTTTATTTCAAAAATAATGAAAATGACACTCTGATGACGCTTATGTTAAAAAATGGTGCGTCGCAGCATTTAATGCGTTGTTATGGTTCTCTTGCTCTGCGGCTGATTCAGGCTGATCTTATGTAACCCTATGAAAAATAATTGATTAGCACGCTATTGGCGTGCTGCTTACTGTGCTTTGTTCAGTTAATAACTCTTTTGCTCTGCAAAAAGACTATCTGTAAGGGGAACGTCAATGAACAAGTTTACTAAAACGCTTATCGCTTCTGCTCTGCTGTCCGCGTCTGCTGCCAGTTTTGCCGGAGTTTCGGCAAACGTCGGTGCCATGAGTGATTATTGGTTCCGCGGTCTGGATCAGTCCGGTGATGGGGGTAATGCCAGTATGATGGGAGGACTGGATTACGAAAGCGATATGGGTTTCTATGCGGGCACCTGGCTGGCATCGCTGCCAAGTGATCTGGAATATGATCTGTATGGTGGTTATAACGGCTCCTATAAAGATTTTAGTTATGGTGTTGGCGTTATTGCCTATCTGTACGACAAATATGATGGCGACTACTTTGAATACAATCTGAGTGCGGGTTATGGGCCGATCTCCGTGTCATACAATATTGGTACGCTGGATGAGCCCGGTGCTCCTGATGTGGATTACACCTTTGCCAGCATCACCGGTGAGTATGAGGGTGCTTACCTGACGTACGGTGTTTACGGTGATGATGTCGATGGCTCCTATTTTGAAGCAGGCTATGGTATGACCTATGAAGGGCTGGATATGTCAGTTGCGGCAATCTTCCCGGATGACGACAACTCTGCCAATGCCTGGGTCAGTGATACCGACAAGCTGACTTTTACTATCAGCAAGAGCTTTGATCTGTTTTAAATAGTTTGGTTTAAAAGGAAGGGCTTTACACTCCTTCTTCGTATTTAACGTAAACTGGTTCACCCCGGCAGCGATGTCGGGGTATTTTTTCTGTACTGTTTTCATGAAAAAGCCGGTCAGCACTGTGAGCGCTGACCGGCTTTCAAGAGTGCTATTGAGGATCAGCTGTTGGCTAAAGCATCCAGCTTCTGTTTCAACAGTCCCTGCACCTGCCCCGGGTTAGCTTTGCCCTGAGACGCCTGCATCACCTTGCCCATAAAGAAGCCGATCATCTTGCCTCGCTTATCGGGCTCTGCACTGACGTACTGATCAACCTGAGGCTTATTCGCCGCGATCACCTCATCCACCATCGCTTCGATGGCTCCCGTGTCGGTCACCTGTTTCAGGCCTTTTGCTTCGATCACTTCATCTGCGCTGCCTTCGCCAGCCCACATCGCTTCAAACACCTGCTTGGCTATTTTGCCTGTAATGGTGTTGTCTTTAATCCGAAGCAGCAAACCCCCTAGCATTTCTGCGCTGACCGGAGACGCTGTGATCTCGGTATCATTCTGGTTGAGATGCTTTGACAGCTCGCCCATCACCCAGTTAGCGGCCAGTTTGGCATCAGCCGCAATGTTGGCGGTGGTTTCAAAATAGTGGCTCAGATCCCGGTAGGCTGACAGCACCATCGCATCGTATTCACTCAACTGATATTGCTCGATAAAGCGGGCCTTACGGGCATCCGGCAGCTCCGGCAGGGTGCTGCGCAGTTTTTCCACATACTCGTCATCGATGACGATCGGCAACAGATCAGGGCAGGGGAAGTAGCGGTAATCGTTTGCTTCCTCTTTGCTACGCATCGAACGGGTTTCATCTTTATTGGCATCATAGAGGCGGGTTTCCTGAGTGATGGTTCCGCCATCCTCCAGCAGATCAATCTGTCGTTCGATCTCGCCCTTGATCGCTTTCTCAATAAAGCGGAAGGAGTTGATGTTTTTGGTTTCGGTGCGGTTGCCGAACTTTTCCTCGCCCTTGTAACGTACCGAGACGTTACAGTCGCACCGGAAAGAGCCTTGCGACATGTTGCCGTCACAGATCCCCAGGTTGGTAACGATTGAATGGATCTTTTTAACGTACGCCACCGCCTCTTCAGCGCTGCGCATATCCGGCTCGGAGACAATCTCCAGCAAGGGGGTACCCGCCCGGTTCAGGTCGATACCGGTCATGCTGGGAAACTCTTCGTGCAGCGATTTACCGGCATCCTCTTCCAGGTGGGCACGGGTAACGCCGACACGCTTGGTGGTGCCGTCTTCCAGTTCAATATCCACATGACCGGTGCCAACAATCGGGTGGAACAACTGACTGGTCTGATAGCCTTTGGGCAGATCCGGATAGAAATAGTTTTTCCGGTCAAACACCGAGGTGTAACCGATCTCTGCATCGATAGCCAGGCCAAACAAAACCGCCATCCGCAACGCTTCAGCGTTAAATACCGGCAATGTGCCTGGCAGTGCCAGATCGACGGCACAGGCTTGTGTGTTGGGTTCAGCGCCAAACGCGGTGCTGGCGCCGGAAAATATTTTGGACTTAGTCGCCAGTTGGGCGTGAATCTCAAGCCCGATGACTGCTTCCCATTCCATTTTGTAAACCTCTTAGTGCAGCTGCTTTAAGGTGATTGCCCTGGCGCTGCTACGTTATATTCTGTTTCGCCTCTGTCCGCTGTTCAGCGGGCTGGAGTCTGACGGTGCCATTCGGTCGCTTGCTGGAACTGATGGGCAGCATTCAGCAGACGTTGTTCAGCAAAATAGTTGCCGATCAGTTGCAGGCCGACGGGAAGTCCGTTGGCAAAGCCGCAGGGGATCGACATGCCCGGCATACCCGCCAGGTTCAGGGAGATGGTGAAAATATCTTCCATGTACATCGCCACCGGGTCTGAGGTTTTTTCCCCCAGTTTGAAAGCCGGATGTGGCGTGGTGGGCCCCATGATGATATCGACTTCCGTTAGCACGTTAACGAAATCCTGCTGGATCAGGCGGCGGATCTGCAACGCCTTTTTATAGTAGGCATCATAGAATCCCTCGGACAGGGCATAGGTGCCGACCATGATGCGGCGTTTAACCTCTTCACCAAACCCTTCACCGCGACTGCGTTTATACATATCTTCCAGATCAACCGGATCGTTGCAACGGTAGCCGTAACGGACTCCATCAAACCGCGACAGGTTGGAGGAGGCTTCTGCCGGAGCGATGATATAGTACGCGGGAATAGCCAGATGACTGTTCGGCAGGCTGACCTCTTTGACCGTTGCCCCCAGGGCTTCGAACTCTTTGATCGCGGCCTGAACCTGAGCCGTAATCTGCGGATCGATCTCATCGGAGAAGTACTCTTTAGGCAGACCAATTTTCAGCCCTTTGAGTGAGTCATTCAGTGTCAGCGTATAATCCGGTACCGCTTTATCTATACTGGTGGAGTCTTTGGGGTCGAATCCGGCCATCACATTCAGCATGATCGCGGTGTCTTCCGCGGTGCGGGCCATCGGGCCGCCCTGGTCCAGTGATGAGGCGTAAGCGATCATGCCGTAACGGGAGACCCGGCCATAGGTGGGTTTCAGCCCGGTGATGCCGCACAATGCCGCAGGCTGGCGAATCGATCCGCCGGTATCTGTACCAGTGGCACCCGGTACCAGACCGCCCGCGATGGCCGCAGCTGAGCCGCCCGATGAACCACCCGGTACACACTCGGTGTTCCAGGGATTGCGGGCCGGTCCATAGAAGCTGGATTCATTGGATGAGCCCATGGCAAACTCATCCATATTGGTCTTGCCCAGACTCACTGCGCCGGCACGGTTGAAGTTTTCAATCACCGTGGCGTTGTACGGCGAGATAAAGTTATCCAGCATCCGAGATCCGCAGCTGGTGCGAACCCCTTCGGTGCAGAAAATATCTTTGTGGGCGATTGGCAGACCGGTAAAGGGGCCTGCGTCACCAGCGGCGCGGCGCTGATCAGCCGCCTGGGCCTGGCTCAGTGCCTGTTCTTCCGTCACGGTGATGAAACTGTTCAAAGCGCCATCTTCAGCCTTGATCCGGTCCAGGTAGCTCTGGGTCAGCTCAGTGCTGCTGAATTCACCAGCGGCTAACCCCTGCGCCAGTTCGGCGAGTGTCTTGTCTAACATAACGTGTGTAAATCCTTAAACGGGTGTCTGGTCCGAAATTATTCGATCACTTTAGGGACCTGGAACAGTCCTGCTTCAACAGCAGGGGCGACGGTTTGAAGGTGATCGCGCTGATTCCCCTCGGTCACCTCATCAATACGTAAACGCTGAATGGCGTCCATCGGGTGTGCCATCGGGGCGATATCATCGGTGTTGATGGCCTGCATCTGGTCGACCAGGTCAAGAATACTGCTGAGATTTTCAGCATATTCCTGAATATCTTGCCCGGCGATATTCAATCTTGCCAGATGAGCGATCTTTTCGACGTCTGAGCGGTCTAAAGACATTATTGGATTCTCATTGCTATGGAATTTGGTCTGATAACTAAATAAAGCGCTACGTTAACACATTTGCAGCTTGCCCAAAATCCCCGCCATTGCTACAGTGGGCCTGTTTTTTTGATCAAGTGAATGTGCAGTCGCACAATCTAAGGCGGACAACCGATGTTTAAGAAGATTCGAGGGCTTTTTTCCAGTGACCTTTCTATTGATTTGGGCACTGCCAATACCCTTATTTATGTTCGCGATAAAGACATTGTACTGAATGAACCCTCAGTTGTTGCAATTCGTCAAAGCAGCAATGGGGCACAGAAAACCGTAGCCGCAGTCGGTACCGATGCCAAGCGGATGTTAGGTCGTACTCCGGGTAATATTACCGCAATCCGGCCCATGAAAGATGGCGTTATCGCAGATTTCCATGTCACTGAAAAGATGCTGCAGCATTTTATCAGTAAAGTGCATGGTAACAGTTTCCTGACTCCCAGCCCCAGGGTTCTGGTGTGCGTTCCCTGTCAGTCTACGCAGGTTGAGCGCCGGGCCATTAAAGAGTCAGCCATGGGCGCCGGTGCCCGCGAAGTCTATCTGATTGAAGAGCCGATGGCGGCCGCTATTGGCGCCGGACTACCGGTGGATGAGGCGAATGGTTCAATGGTGGTGGATATCGGTGGTGGTACCACTGAGATCGCTATCATCTCCCTCAATGGTATCGTCTATGCGGAATCGGTACGGGTCGGCGGTGACCGGTTTGATGAGGGGATTGTGACCTATATCCGCCGTAACTACGGCAGCCTGATCGGTGATGCCACTGCGGAGCGGATTAAACAGGAGATCGGTACAGCTTATCCGACCTCTGAAACCCTGGAAATCGATGTGCGCGGGCGTAACCTGGCCGAGGGTATTCCCCGCAGCTTTACGCTCAACAGTAATGAGATTATGGAAGCGCTGCAAGAGCCTCTCTCGGCGATTGTGCAGTCGGTTAAAAGCGCGCTGGAGCAATGTCCTCCAGAGCTGGCATCTGATATTGCCGAACGGGGTATTGTGCTGACCGGTGGCGGTGCATTATTACGTAACCTGGATAAGCTGATCAGCGAGGAGACCGGTTTGCCGGTGATCGTTGCTGATGATCCACTGACCTGTGTTGCCCGCGGTGGTGGTCGTGCTCTGGAATTGCTGGATAAGCATGCCTTTGAGTTGCTTACCTTTGAATAAGTCTGAATGATCTGAATGGTTGATTTACCCGCTCAGATGGAGCCGTTCCAGCAGGAGGTGCTCCATCGCTAGTATATTTAGCAACGGGTCCTTACGGGCCCGTTTTGTCGTTCTGTTACTGCTATCGCTGGTGCTGATTGTGCTGGACCTGAAATGGGCCAGTATGCATCAGACACGTTCCTACCTGTCGCTGTTGATCACGCCGCTGCAATGGATTGTTGATACGCCTGCGCAGGTGGCTGATGACCTCAGTGATGTTCTGGTGACCCGTAGCCAACTGGCCGATGAAAACCGTCGTTTGCGCCAGGAGGCCCTGCTGTTAAAGCAGCGGGTGCAGCAGGTGTCGGCGCTCACCGCAGAAAATGTTCGCCTGCGTGAGTTGCTCAATGGTCGTCAGCGACTCGAACAGGACGTCTTCCTCACTGAACTGATTGGTGTCAATCCGGATCCATTTCAACATCAGATTATCCTTAACCGGGGCTCAGAAGATCATGCCTATGTTGGTCAGGCGGTGCTGGATTCCGGCGGTATTATGGGCCAGGTAGTTGAAGTGAGTCACTATACCAGCCGGGCGATGTTGATCACCGACTCGCGCCATGCGATTCCGGTTGAGGTTAATCGTAACGGCTTTCGCTCCATTGCGCTGGGAAATGGTTCTGTCAATCAGCTTGAGCTGGTGCATGTACCGGATACCGCCGATATTCGTGAAGGCGACCTGCTGGTGTCTTCCGGGCTGGGTGGACGTTTCCCGCGGGGCTATCCGGTAGCTAAAGTGGTCAGCGTGCAGCGAGACCCTGGCGAGCCGTTTGCGTTGGTCAAAGCGGAACCCGCCGCCATGCTGAATAAAAGTCGCCATATCTTGCTGGTAGATATGCCGCAAGCGCCGGAGCTGCCTCCCGAAAATAAACCGTTACACACTGAGAAACTAAAGCCTCAGCAGGCCGGTATCGACGTGCAGGAGAGTGAGGGTGAATAATCAGGGAGGCGGTGGCGGATCGATTATCCTGGCCACCTTTCTGGTGGGCTATATGCTCAGCCAGATGCCCCTGCCGCAATTTGCCGAGTGGTTCCGGCCTGAATGGGTAGCGATGATTCTCATCTACTGGGTGATGGCGCTGCCGGAACGGGTGGGACTGGGGACCGCCGCCCTGGTGGGGCTGGGACTTGATCTGATCAAGGGCAGCCCGATGGGGTTGAATATGCTGTCACTGCTGATTATCGCTTACCTGACATTGCTATTATACAAACGGTTGCGGATGTTCCCTCTGGTGCAGCAGGCGGTGATGGTGATGGTGCTGGTGGGCATCAATCAGCTGATCTTTAACTGGGTTCACAGCTTTATGGGAACCCGAAGCGACAGCCTAATCTTTCTGCTACCAGCCCTGATGAGTGCTGTTTTGTGGCCCTGGCTGTTTGTTGTTCTGAGAGGGTTGCGCCGGACTTTCAGGGTTTCCTGAGCTGGCGATACTTGTTATGACTGATTCTGATTACCCGGATACTAAGATTACTGAGATTAAAAAAACGGCTGCTGACAGTAGCGCTCCCGAATGTGGTGGCGTTTTAAATGGAGCCTTGGCTAATCGTCCCCCTCAGTTGGTGCTTGCGTCTGCTTCACCGCGGCGGGCAGAGTTGCTGCAGCAAATTGGTGTGAGTTGTAGTGTCAGGCCGGTTGATATCCCCGAGGTTGTCGGACCAGGTGAGCAGCCGCAGCAGTTTGTTGCCCGGCTTGCCCGGGAGAAAGCCTGCGCAGGGTTGGCCGATGCCGCAGAGGGAGCGATAGTGCTGGGGGCCGACACGGTAGTCGTCAGTGATGGTATGATCCTGGGTAAGCCTGTTAACCGGGAAGATGCGTTGGTTATGTTGCAGCAACTGTCAGGTTCCCGGCATCGGGTTATGACGGCGGTAGCAGTAACAAACCGGGAACGAATTCTCTCTCAGGTAGTCACTACAGAGGTAGAGTTCCGAACATTGAGTCGGGCTCAGTGCGAACGTTACTGGGATACCGGCGAACCCTGTGACAAGGCCGGGGCATATGGTATTCAGGGGTTAGGCGCGGTTTTTGTTGCTAGTATTAATGGCAGTTACTCGGCCGTGGTAGGCTTGCCACTGGCGGAAACGGCGGCGTTGCTGGAAAAATTTGGTATCCCGGTATGGCAATAGAGATCAGCCTCTGTCGGCTCTGATCACATGAATACTGTCTGCTACCTCTTAAGGTATGTGTTCAGTGTGCTTTCTGTGCGGGTATCTGGATTGGTGTGTTGTTAAATTCATGGCGATAAGGGTACTTGCTGGTTCAGGGTACAGTACCAGAGATGACTGATGGTGCCTGCTGATAGGGTCGCCTAGGGATGGATTATGAGCGAAGAGATACTGATTAACTTTACCCCCATAGAGACCCGTGTTGCCGTTATTGAAAATGGTATGCCACAGGAGATCTATGTTGAACGGGCGGAGCGCCGGGGCATAGTCGGTAATATTTATAAAGGTAAGGTAGTGCGGGTACTACCCGGAATGCAGGCTGCATTTGTTGATATCGGCCTCGAGCGGGCCGCGTTTATCCATGTGGACGAGTTGCAGCATCCCGAGGATGAAAGCAATGGAGGCAATGGGAAAAGCAGCCTGACCATCAATCGTTTGCTGCGTGAGGGACAGTCTCTGATTGTTCAGGTCACCAAAGATCCTCTCGGTACCAAAGGCGCCCGCCTGACCACCAATCTCTCGATACCCTCGCGATATCTGGTTTATATGCCGGGCAATGAGCATATCGGTATCTCTCAGCGGATTGAAGACAGTGAAGAGCGGGAGCGGCTGCGTAAAGCGGTTGAAGAGGTGGTGGCCGGGATGGGCGATCAGAACACCAGCGTGGGGGGCTTTATCCTGCGAACCGTCTCAGAAGGGGTTTCAGAAGCCGAGCTGAAGCAGGATATTCTGTTTCTCTGCCGTCTGTGGGAATCGATCTCCCGTAAAGTTGAAGAATATAATGCACCCTCCTGTATTTATGAAGACCTGCCCCTGAATATGCGGGCTTTACGGGATATGGCTCATGCCGGAATCGAGCGTATCCGGGTCGATTCAAAAGAGACCTTTCAGCGCTCTCAGCAGTTTGCTGAGGCGCTGGTGCCAGAGATCAGTGGCATCCTCGAATACTATCCTGGTGAGCGGCCTATCTTTGATCTCTATAATATTGAGGAGGAGATTCAGAAAGCGCTGGGCCGCAAAGTTGAACTAAAATCCGGCGGCTATCTGATTTTTGACCAGACCGAAGCGATGACCACGGTGGATATTAACACCGGGGCCTATGTCGGACATCGAAATCTGGAAGAGACCATCTTTAAAACCAACCTGGAAGCGGCCACTGCGATCGGTCGCCAGCTGCGTCTGAGAAATCTGGGGGGGATCATCATTATCGACTTTATCGATATGCTGGATGAGGACCATCAGCGCCAGGTGTTACGCACTCTGGAACGGGTGCTGGAAAAGGACCATGTGAAGTGTAAGGTGACCGGGGTGTCGGAGCTGGGGTTGGTGGAGATGACCCGCAAGCGGACCCGGGAGAGTCTCGAGCATATTCTCTGTGAGCCCTGCGAACATTGTCAGGGGCGGGGGTCGGTGAAAACGCCGGAAACTGTCTGCTATGAGATATTCAGAGAGATTCTGCGACAGCACCGCGCTTATGAGACCGACTCCTATCTGGTGCTGGCGTCTGATAAGGTGGTGTCGATGTTGCTGGATGAGCTTTCCGACCACGTGGCTGAACTTGAGGCTTTCATCTCTAAAACAATCCGTTTTCAGGTCGAACCGATGTATGGCCCGGAACAGTATGATGTGGTGCTGAAATAGTTGTGTCATCTATCGGGCGGGTATTAAGAGCGTTAAATCGCTGGCTGGGCTGGGTCCTGGTTATTGTCATCCTGACGATCGCGCTATTGACTGTTGTTGTCAGGCAGCTACTGCCCGGGGTCTGGGATTACCGCACAGATATTGAGCAGTACCTGAGTGGTCGCTTGCACACCGAAGTCACTATTGGCGAGATTAATGCCAGTTGGGAGGGCCGTTTTCCCCGGCTGTTGTTGCAGGATGTGGTGATTGCCGATCACCGTTCCCACAATATTGGTCGGATCGAGCTGGGGCAGTTGGTGCTGGGGCTCAATCCGGTCAGTAGTCTGCTCAAGTGGCAGCCAGTGCTCAGCAAGGTGGAGATCTGGTCGCTGCATACGCAGGTAAAGCTGGTGCGCTGGCCTCATCCGGCGACGACTGACGCAAGCACTGCAGCATCAGATTCCGCCACTGATCCCCTGGCAGCTCTCTGGTTGCAACCGCATATATTTTTTTACGATACTCAGGTTGATCTGACGCTGCCATCGGGTAAACAGCTGTTGCTGCAGAGTGAACGGATCAACCTGGAAAACAGTCGCCGCCAGCATCATTTCGCCGGGGAACTGCAGGTGACGTTTGAGCAACGCCTGGCGTCAGCCACGCTGCGAATTGAATCGGACAGCTATCAGTTTGATCCGAAAACCACCAACTTTGATTTTTATCTGAAACTGGCAGGGGTTGATACTCCGCTGCTGGATGCCGCCCGGGAGCTGTTTCCGGTACCCGAGACACTTGAACAGCTGGAGCTGGCTGCAGAGATCTGGGGAAATTGGTCTGAAGGGCGCCTTACCCGGGTGTTTGGCGGCCTCGATACCGGAAGGTTACAGCTGCTCACCGCGCAACAGGCGATGCCGGAACTGTCGATAAGGGATCTGACCACCCGCTTTGCCCTGTTACAGCCTGAGCGGCGCAACTTCCAGTTGCAGGTCGATGATTTTTCCGCCCTGATTAATGACCAGCCACTGGCGTTCCCACGGTTGGTGGTTAACCGTCAGCAGGGCCGGATCGCTTCGCTGGCGCTGGCGGAGTTTGATATTACAGCCGTCGGTCAGTTTATCGGCAAACAGCCGTTCCTGCCGGAACCTCTTAAGGAGGTGCTGGACCGGGTGGCTCCGACCGGAGTAATCCGTAACCTGGTGGTTGAGTGGCCCGAACCTCCATCGGCGCTAACGGCGGATTCTGATTCAGAGGGTGACAAGCCGGATAGCTCTGGGGTTGATAACCCGGTAACGCCGTTGGTTAACGCTCAGGGGTCTGAAATCCAGAGCACAGTCTCTCAAGGTTCAGTCTCTCAAAGCACAGTCTCTCAAAGTACAGTCGCCCTGAATGCTGAAACCGGTACTCCGGAAACAGCAGTGATCATGACGCAGGAGGAGACGCAGACAGAGTCGCAGACGAAAGCTTCTCCTGAGGATAAGGCGCAGGACTGGACTCAGCTGAGCCTGCAAGGGGATCTTGAGGATGTCGCCTTTAACGCTGCGTACGGTGCGCCGGCTATGTCCGGAGTGACGGGACTGCTGCAACTGGAGTATGCTCAGGAGGGCTTACAGGGGCGAATCGATCTGGAGAGTGATCGGATGGGGCTTCATTTTCCAGAGGTGTTCGATCAGGGCTGGGAGTTCAGTGCCGCTCGCGGCACCACCCATATCAGTCTGGCAAACAATACCCTGCACCTGAGCAGTGAGCATGTCACACTGCATAAATCTGGAATCAATGCCAGTGGCCGGTGGAGTCTCTATCTGCCACTGGAGCATGATATTCAGAGTGAGCTGACGCTGCTGATCGGCGTAAGAAACTCAGATGGCAGTCTGGCGCCTGAACTGATCCCTGACCATGAGATCGACCCGGGGATTAAACAGTGGGTGGCTCAGTCTGTTAAGCAGGGGCAGTTGAAGCAGGGGGGATTTGTGCTGCATACCGGTACCCGCAGTATCCCCTCGCGTCAGCCACCGACCGTGCAGATGTTTATGGATATTGCCGGGGCCGAGGTGGATTATCAACCTGGCTGGCCGGCAGTACGCGCAGCCGATGCTTCGTTACTGCTGCGGGATCAGGGGTTGGCAATCAGTGTCAGTGACGGGCTGATCCGCGATAGCAAAATAGAGCATGGCTGGGTCTATCTGCCGCCTGCGTCTCATGATCTGCATCTGATTGCCGCGGTTAATGGTGACAGTGCGGATATTGGCAAAACCCTGCTGGAAAGCCCTGTGCTGGGTGCCGGCAATGACGAGTTGCAGAGCTGGCAGCTCAGTGGTGCGGCTGATACCCGTCTGAAGCTTACGATCCCCTTGAATGGGGGAGAGCCGGCTGTTGATGTCAGCAGCGATTTTTCTGATCTGAAACTGGTATCTGCAAGCCGTGATCTGACTATCAGTAAACTGGCAGGGCGTATCGGCTATCAGAATGATGCCGGGCTGTATGCGAAGTCGCTGACGGGGAAGTTTTTTGATCATCCACTGAGTGCATCGATTGAAACAACCGGGAAAAAGCAGGCTGAGAGAATTACTGTGCGGTTGAAATCATCGATTACGATGGCCCGGTTGAGAGAGTGGAGCGGTATCGATATGCTTGCGGTGGCTCAGGGAGATCAGCCCTATGAAGCCGATCTGGATATCTGTATCCGTGCAGATTGCTCCGGGCTGACGGTGCGGTCAGACCTGAAGCAAGTAGCCCTTGAGCTCATTCCACCCTACAGTAAATCTCCGGGAGAGGCTTTACCCTTTCTGTTGCGCACCGATTTTGAGTCACCTCAAACCTTTAATATCAAAGCCGGTGACCAACTGAGCGGGTGGTTGCAACTTGAACAGGGGCGGTTTAGCCGGGGACAACTGGTATTGGGTATGGGGGATGCACGACCAACCGCTTATGAGGGGTTGGAGATCACAGGCCGTCTTAACCGGCTGGACTATGAACAGCTGAATACCATGCTGCAACGGGCAGGTATTATGACCGGCTCAGCCTCATCCGTTGCCAGCGATAGTCAGCGACAAATGATTGCGGTGCAGGGGAGCCTCGATGTAGCGGAACTGAGATACTCTGATCTGCTGATGAAAGATGCCAGACTTTCGCTCCATCGTCGTGCTGACAGCTGGGGTGTCGGAGTCTCGGGAGCCGACCTTCAGTTGCAGGTGACGGTCCCCGATAGTGCTGCGATTGCGCCGCAATTGCTGTTTGAACGGCTCAATCTTGACGCATTGCTCTCTCAGCGAACAGAGGCCGAGGATCAACAGGCAGTATTAATTCCAGAGCAGGTTGTTGCCGCCATTCAGCCGGGGGTGTTGCCCGATCTGGATATCGATATCCGCGATCTGATTGTGAAGGAGAAGCGCTGGGGAGGCTGGCGTTTTAATCTGCGAAACCGGGGCGATAACACCTATATCGAGAATATTGTGGGTCAGCTAACAGACCTCAGCGCCCGGGGCGATATCGTCTGGCGGCCGGGCGAGCCGAGTCAAAGTGAGATGACGCTCAGAATTGAAGCCAAGGACCTCGGTCGGGCACTGAAAAGTGCCGGATTTGCCAAAGTGTTGGAAACGGAAAAAACCGAGGCCGATCTACAGCTTCAATGGCCGGGGGCTCCATGGGAGTATGCGCTTGCCAGTTCCGATGGCAGTCTGAAGTTTGTCGCCCGCAACGGGCGCTTAATTGAGGCCGGTAGTGGTACAGGAATATTGCGGGTGTTTGGTATTCTCAATATGAATGCGCTGGGGCGGCGTCTGAAACTGGATTTCGCTGATCTGTTTGCCAAAGGTGTCAGCTTTGACCGGATGGAAGGGAATTACCGCATGGCGGATGGTGTGGCGTCTACCAATGAGCCTTTTGTGATGCGTGGGCCTTCTGTTGATATGGCGATGAGTGGCGATATCGACCTGGTAAACGAAACAGTGAATCAGCAGATGGCAGTGACACTGCCGGTAACCGATAATATACCGCTGGCGGCCGTGTTGTTGGGTGCACCGCAGATCGCCGGACTGGCATTTCTACTGGATAAGCTGATCGGCGATGAGGTTAAAAAAGAGTTTGCCACCGTGACATACACGATGGAGGGTGACTGGAGCGATCCGAAAGTCGAGCTGCTGCAGAAGCCTGAGGCCGCCAGAGAGGCGACCAATCTTAAATAGGGGAACACTCAGTCCCGATACGCTACCGCCTTACTTTGGGGTTATACGCCCGCTCTTTCACGCAGATATTTAAACAGTTTTCTCGAGGCGGCTGGCGGTTTATCGAGGCTGGCCTCTTTCTTCGCGTTGCGTATCAACTGACGGAGGTGCTGGATATCCGCACCGGAATCCTCCTCCAGATAGGCTTCCAGATCGGTATTGTCCCCCAGAATGAGGCGGTCACGCCAGCGTTCCAGCTTATGAAATACCTGTAGATGAGCCTGTTTACCGGCTTCAAAGCGGTCGATAGCAGTTTGAATTTCATCGGCATCTTCAGCCCGCATCAGTCGGCCGATATATTGCAACTGCCGTCTGATTGCTTCTGAACGGGGCTGCAGGCGTTGCGCCTCTTCTACCGCCGCCCGCAGGATATCACTCATCGGCACTTTGGATAGCTGCTCTTTGTTTAACTCAGGCAGCCGTGCTCCCAGCGCCTGCAGCTCTTCCATCTCCCGCTTGCGGCGGGTTTTTGATATCCACTCTTCATCAAATTCGTGGTCGTCGCCAGGGAGAAAATCGTCATTCTGACTCATATAGATCTCTTATGTGGTCGGCTCTAGCTATAGAAAAAAGTTGCCAGACCGAGGAATGCAAAAAAACCGACTACATCAGTAATCGTGGTTAACAAAACGCTGCCCGCCAGGGCCGGATCAATCCCCCAGGCTTTCAGAACGATGGGTAACATGGTACCAGCCAGGGCCGCTGCGAACAGGTTAATAATAATAGCACAGGCGATAATGATGCCGATGGTCAGATCCTGAAACCAGATGATGGCGATGGCGGCAACGACCAGCGCCCAGAGTATACCATTGAGAGCGCCAACTACCATTTCCCGGTTTAACAGCCAGCCAGCATTAGAGCGTTCAACATGTCCCAGCGCCTGTCCGCGGATCATCAGGGTCAGTACCTGACTGCCGGCAATGCCTCCCATGCTGGCAACAATCGGCATCAGCACCGCCAGTGCGACCACCTTGCCGATGGTTTCTTCAAACAGCCCGATCACTGCGGAGGCCAGAAACGCTGTAATCAGATTGATCCCCAGCCATACCGCCCGGCGCCGGGTCGTTTTCATGATCGGTGCGAAGGTATCCTCATCTTCGTCCAGACCCGCCATGCTCATCAGCGAGTGATCTGCATCCTCACGGATAACGTCGACCACGTCATCGATTGTGATCCGTCCCAGCAGTTGCCCCTCTTCATCGACAACCGGAGCAGATACCAGATCTTCCTGCTCAAACAGCTTCGCCACCTGGGTGTCTTCCATATCCGCCGGGATAGGGGATTTGTCGGTCACCATCATCTCCCGCACCGTGCTGGAAGGGTCGCTGACCAGCATCCGGGTGAGGGGCAGACTGCCGATATAGGTGTCTTTACGGCTGACGACAAACAGTGAGTCAGTCATATCCGGCAGTTCAGCGTGACGGCGCAGGTAACGCAGTGCTGCCTCAATGGTGATGTCTGGCCGGATGGTGATGGTATCGGTGTTCATCAGACCACCGGCGGTATCTTCCGGATAGGAGAGTATCTTCTCCAGTCGCTCCCGGTTCTGGTGATCCATCGACCGCAGCAGCTCATGCATCACTGTTTCCGGCAGTTGCTGCATCATATCGGCCAGATCATCGGTTTCCAGCGATTCGGATATCGCCAGAACCTCAGAGGTATTCATCTTGCTGAGAATTTCAGACTTTACATCGTCCCCCAGCTCCTGCAGCACATCCGCCTCAATATCTTTATGGATCAGGCTCCATAGCAGACGTCGCTCTTTCGGTGGCGATTTCTCTATCAGATGTGCAACTTCAGAGGGGCGCAGGGTTTTATTCAGGGTATAGCGTATCTGTCTGAAGGCCCCCTCTTCGAGGGCTGTATTCAGCTTATCCAGTTCGCTCTCGTTTGTGCTGGCGTTCATGGCCGGACCCCCGGTCAGACAGATAGAGACAGAATGCCTTACAGGCGGGCAGTAATTACCGGAATTACCGCAACATATTCATTTGTGAGGCATTATAGCGTATTGGTTTTAAAGGAATAGGGTGCGACGGTTATTCTTCTTCGTCAAACCGGTTATTGATCAGCAATTCGATGGCATCCATCGCCTGTTGCTCATCTTCCCCCGAGGTGGTGATCGTCAGTTCAGTGCCTTTACTGGCGGCCAGCATCATGACTGACATAATACTTTTACCGTCGACTTGACGGCCATCCTTGGTGAGCTGAATATCTGACGAGAATGAGCTGGTCACATTGATCAGTTTAGCAGCGGCACGGGCGTGCAATCCCAGCTTGTTGATAATGGTGATCTGTTTTTCCAGCATCGGTTAATATCCTTGGTCAATTGAGCTCTCGATGTCTAATCTGGACATTATCCATAGTTGCCCGGAAATGGCCAGCAAGACGTTCACTGAGAAATACCGAGCGGTGCTGGCCGCCGGTGCAGCCGATACCTACGGTGATATAACTACGGTTATTTTTTTCAAACAGAGGCAGCCATTTTTCCAGAAAGCCGGTAATATCGGCCAGCATCTGCTGTACTTCAGGCTGTTGCTCCAGAAACTCAATGACTGGCTGTTCCTGGCCGGTATATCCGCGCAATTCAGGGACCCAGTAGGGGTTTGGCAGGCAGCGTACGTCAAAGGTGAAATCAACATCCAGTGGAATGCCATGCTTATAGCCGAAAGACTCGAACTGCAGCGACAGCTCCTGCTCCTGGCGCCGGGCAACCCTCAGTTTGATGCTGTCTCTCAGCTCATAGAGCGACAGACGGGTGGTATCGATGCGGATTGCCGCCAGATCTGAGACCGGCTCTAATAACTGTTTTTCATAGCTGATTGCTTGTTGCAACCCCTGTGAGTCATCCGACAGCGGGTGTTTGCGGCGGGTGGCGCTGTAACGCTGTAACAGGGTCGTTTCTGAACTATCGAGATAGATGACTTCGCAATCCAGTCTGCGGGTTTCACGCAGACGTTTATAGATGTCCGGAAACTGTTTCAGATTGCTATGCTGGTTGCGGGCGTCGATGCTGACGGCAAGCTTATTCGGGTGATCCGGATCGCGGAGTATCTGATTGACCAGATCTGGCAATAGTGGTGCCGGAAGGTTATCGATACAGTAGAAGCCAACATCTTCCAGTGCCTGCAGAGCGGTAGATTTACCTGAGCCTGAGCGTCCACTGATGATGATCAGCTTCATCCGGTTTATTCCTGGCTTGATTCGGTCATGGCGTCGTAAAGCGCTTCTGCTGTGGTGGCGCTGCGCAGTTTTTCGCGAACCCTGGCCTGACTGAATAATTCGGCGAGTCTGGCCAGTGTTTGCAAATGCTGATCACAGGCCTCAGAGGGGACCAGCAGGACAAACAGCAGGTCGACTGGTTTACCATCCACCGCATCAAAATCGATCGGTTCGATGAGCTGAATCAGCAAGGCCGTGGCCTTTTGACACTCATCCAGACGGCAGTGAGGAATTGCCACGCCGTCACCGATACCGGTGCTCCCCAGTCTTTCCCGGCCTAACAGACCTGCAAAAATGGTTTCGGCTTCCAGTCCCGGATGTAGTTTTACAATCTCCTGGCTGGCAATTTCGAGGATACGTTTTTTGCTTCCTCCCTCCAGAGCACAGAGTGCTCCGGAGGGCGCTAATAATTCGGAAATTAGCATGTCTGATAGTTACTTGTGAGTTTTCATCTTTTCTTTGTGTTTGATGATCTGACGGTCAAGCTTGTCAATCAGGCCATCAATCGCCGCGTACATATCTTCCTGCTCATCAGACGCAAACAGCTGTCCACCGGCTACATGTACATCGCCTTCCGCTTTCTGGCGGGTTTTTTCTACGCTTAAAGTTACCTGTGCATTGGTAATATTGTCGAAATGACGCTCAAGTTTCTCAAATTTGGTCTGAACATAGTCGTTCAGTGAATCTGTCAGTTCAACGTGGTGACCCGTAATATTGATCTGCATGGTAATCTCCTAGTGTTGTTGTACCGGTGTGATAGCCGGTTCCCGTAAATATTAAGCCATTAAACCAGACGCTTGCGTTCATTAGAAGGTGGAATGCTAAGCGATTCGCGGTATTTTGCAATGGTTCTGCGTGCTACGTTGATCCCCTGATCCTCAAGCAACTGGGCAATTTTGTTGTCGCTTAAGGGTTTAACGGGGTTTTCGGCGCTCACAAGTTTCCTGATCAGCGCCCTGATCGCGGTGGATGAGCAGGTGCCGCCATTCACCGTTGTGACATGGCTGGAGAAGAAATACTTCAGCTCAAAAATCCCTCTGGGGGTATGCATATACTTCTGTGTGGTGACCCGGGAGATGGTTGATTCATGCATCTCAACCGCTTCAGCAATATCGTGCAACACCATCGGCTTCATCGCCTCTTCACCATGCTCCAGAAACGCCTCCTGGCGGGTGACAATCTCCCGTGCAACCTTCATCAGGGTGTCGTTGCGGCTCAGCAGGCTTTTAATAAACCAGCGGGCCTCCTGCAAGTGGTTTTTCAGATAGGTGTTGTCGGGACTGTTGTCGGCGCGCCGGATCAGATCAGCGTAACTGTCATTGATACGCAGTTTAGGTGCCACTTCCGGATTGAGTGTGACCTGCCAGATCCCCTTTTCTTTGTAGACCAGTACATCGGGGATGACATATTCGGCTTGCGAGCTGGTGATGATCGAACCCGGTTTGGGGTTCAGTGTTCTGATCAGGGCGATCGCCTGTAGTAACTGTGGTTCCCGGATCCGGGCTTTGCGCATCAACTGTTTATAGTCGTGGCTTCCCAACAGGTGGATATATTGAGTGACGATTTTCAGGGCTTCTGCGCGGTATTCGGTGCCTTCAGGAAGTTGCTGCAACTGAATCGCCAGACATTCACTCAGATCGCGGGCGGCAACGCCGGGAGGGTCAAACTGCTGGATCCGGCGTAACACCGCTTCGATCTCATCCAGTTCAATGCTGCTTAGCTGCTCATCTTCCTGGCTGTTGAAATGTTCGAGAATGGATTCCAGCTCTACGGTCAGGTAGCCGTCGACATCGATGCCGTCGATGATATTGGTGGCAATCAGCTGATCCACATCGCTCATGGGGGTCAGATTCAACTGCCAGTTAAGATGATCCTGCAGGGTTTCATCGGCGGTATCATTGGACTCCATCTCCATATCAGAGAAATCATGAGAGGAGGAAGATGAAGAGCCGGATGCGGTCTGAAAGGTATCTTCCCAGTTGCTATCTGTTGAAAGTTCATTAGGGATATCGTCGTTCCAGTCACTGTCAGCGGCCTGGATCTCTTCGGAGTCAGCCGTTTTGGCTGTTGCCGATACCGATTCATGGTTGCTGACTTCAGAATCGGCAGCATCCTGCTCTGAGCTGCTGTCAGCGGTAGTATCATCTTCACTGACCTCCAGCATCGGGTTCGATTCGAGAGCTTCCTGTATCTCCTGCTGCAGATCAAGCGTAGAAAGCTGCAGTAAGCGTATCGCCTGCTGCAGTTGTGGAGTCATGGTCAGATGCTGACCCATTTTTAGTTGTAACGCTTGTTTCATAGAAAGTCGCTTTTACCTGTTACAGCCTGAATTGCTCACCCAGATAGGCTTCCCTGACCTGTTGGTTCGCAAGTATATCCTCTGGCGTTCCTTCGGCAAGAATATAACCTTCACTTACAATATATGCCTGTTCGCAGATATCCAGCGTCTCGCGAACATTATGATCGGTGATCAGTACTCCGATTCCCTTACTTTGCAGATGTTTGACCGTTTGTTTGATATCACTGACAGAGATCGGGTCGACACCGGCAAAGGGTTCATCCAGCAGGATGAATGTCGGTTCTGTCGCCAGTGCCCGGGCGATCTCTACCCGCCGTCTTTCTCCGCCTGACAAACTCATTCCCGGGCTTTTGCTCAGATGAGTAATATGAAACTCCTCAAGCAGTTCTTCCATTTTCTGTCTGCGCTGCTGGCGGTTCAGCTCTTTGCGGGTTTCCAGAATCGCCATCAGATTGTCATGGACGCTGAGTTTACGGAAAATGGATGCTTCCTGAGGTAGATATCCAATCCCTTTTCGGGCTCTGCCGTGCATCGGTTCCCGGGTCAGATCCTGATGGTCAATTTTAATCCGTCCCTGGTCTGCATCAACCAGCCCTACAATCATATAGAAGCAGGTGGTTTTTCCGGCCCCGTTAGGTCCCAGCAGGCCGACAATCTGGCCGCTGTCGACACTCATAGATACATCTTTTACTACCGCGCGGCCCTTATAACTTTTTGCGAGGTTCAGTGCTTCTAATCGGCTCATTGGTTATTGAGATCCCCGGAGGTCGCTTCAGGCCCTGGCGTGTCATCCTGAGCTGGCTCCTGATCTGGGGCTTTTGGCTGGATAATCATCTGCACCCGCTGTCCGTTGGCACTGTTATCACTGAATGCATTGACTGTGCTTTTGTTCATATCATAGATAATCCGGTTGCCACTGAAGCTGTCGCTACCCTGAGAAACTTTAGCCTGGCCGGTGATTTCCAGCTCTTTGGTACGAATATTGTAATGCAGAACTTCTCCGTATGCATGAGTTACTTCTTTGTTGGCAGCGGGGCGTTGCTGGAACTCTGCCGGACCGCCTTTGGCGATGATGCTGGTGACACTTCTGCCTGACTGTCTCAGCTCAATGCTGTCGCCGGTCACTTTCATGCTGCCCTGAGTTAACAGGACATCGCCTTTATACAGTGTGATGCCGGTCTGATCATTGCGAGTGGCACTGTCCGCGGTGATGTGAATCGGCTGGCGGGCGTCATCAGGCAGGGCCATCGCCATAGGCTGCCAGCTTATCAGCATTGCGCATAAGGCTTTGGTCAGACTGTTAATCAACATGATATACCCCGGTTACTTCAGACAGGAGGTTAAGAATGCCACTGTCGGTGTTTATTGTCATGCCAACACTGGTGGTTGTGCCGGAGCTGTTTGAGATAACCACCCGGGCATCTGTACGGGCCAGGCTTTGCTGTGGCAGGATGGTTAAGGATTCGGTTTTCAGGGTGGTCGCCATCTCAGTGCCTGCGTTATCCTGAAACACCACCTGGCCATCGAGAATCACTTCATCATCGCTGTCGCTGATGATCCCTTTCAGGCTGCTGACGCTGCGGTTGGGCTGGTGGGCGTTATAGATCAACATCTCGGGATTGGTTACCACGGTTTGCTGCAAGCCGGGCTGGTGCTCCAACTGAGTGGATTTCAGCTGTTGTTGCAATATGCCGGTACTGCCATAGTCCCTGATCTGGCCATTAACAATGTAGTAATCAGCTAGCTGGTAGGCAGGATTGGGCTCTTTCTTGAGCCGGTCTGGGCGG
Organism: Amphritea pacifica; assembly: GCF_016924145.1. Classification (GTDB taxonomy): domain Bacteria; phylum Pseudomonadota; class Gammaproteobacteria; order Pseudomonadales; family Balneatricaceae; genus Amphritea; species Amphritea pacifica. Next base: position 36,359 of record NZ_JAFFZO010000023.1, read on the forward strand.
CGCTCACTATCCATACCCAGATAGATAACGGCGGGTATCAGGATGGCGGCCGCGGCGGCCAGTCGTGCGCGTCCGGTCAGCATTCAGAGGTACTCGCGATACAGGGCTTCAAGCTTGCCCTGGCCTGCTAATATGGTTTCGCAAAACTCACGCCCAGCCCCTTTGCCTGCAGTCCGGCTGGTGCACCAGTCAGCGTGTGCCGCGACAAACTGGTGACCACCATTAACCGTTGCCCCAAAGGCGACGGCGCGAATGGCTGCCAGGTCAGGCAGATCGTCACCAATATAGGCGGTCTGTGCGGCGCTGAAACCGGTGTCTTGCCAGAGTTCCTGCAGGGCGGTGAGTTTATCCTCCCGCCCCTGATAGAGGTAATCGATGCCCAGCGCTTCGGCGCGCCGCTCTACCTGAGGTGAGCGGCGCCCGGTAATAATAGCGCTTTTGATGCCAGCCTGGGAGAGTAGCTTAATCCCCAGACCGTCCAGAGTGTTGAAGTTTTTTACCTCAGTGCCGTCAGCGAGAAAATTCAGTTTGCCATCGGTGAGTACGCCATCAACATCAAAGACCGCCAGTCTGATCTGTTTTAGCTGCTCAATCAGCGCTTCGCTCAGCCCCTGAGTCAGTTTGTCTGTAAAGATTGCAGGCATCAGATAACTCCTGCTTTAAGCATGTCGTGCATGTTCAGGGCGCCCACCGGGTGTCGTTCGGTATCGAGCACGATCAGGGCATTGATCTGTTTTTCCTGCATGATCTGCAGCGCTTCGGCTGCCAGAATGTCACTGGTGACCGTGGTGCACTGGGTTGTCATCACTTCAGTGATAGGGGTGTTTTTCATATCCACATCATGATCAAGGGTACGGCGCAGGTCACCATCGGTAAAGATCCCCTGGAGAACTCCGTCCCGATTGATGACAGTTGTCATGCCCAGTCGTTTACGGGTAACTTCCAGCAGGGCGTCATTGAGCATGGTGGAGTCGCTGACTCTGGGAATATCATCACCGCTGTGCATGATATCTGAGACTTTCAGCAGCAGGCGGCGACCCAGACTTCCGCCGGGGTGCGAAAAGGCAAAATCTTCAGCACTGAAGCCGCGGGCTTCCAGCAGAGCAATGGCCAGTGCATCACCGATGACCAGCGTGGCAGTGGTGCTGGAGGTAGGGGCCAGACCGAGAGGGCAGGCTTCCTGGCTGATGGTGACATTCAGATTAGCATCTGCGCTACGCGACAGTGTCGATTGCGGGTTGCCGGTGATGCTGATCAGAGGGGCCTTCATCCGCTTGATGAGGGGCAGTATCGCAAGTACCTCATTGGTTTCCCCTGAATTTGACAGCGCAATCACAACGTCTGACCGGGTGATCATCCCCAGATCCCCGTGGCTGGCTTCTCCCGGATGCACAAAGAAGGAGGGCGTGCCGGTGGAGGCCAGTGTGGCAGCGATTTTATGACCGATATGGCCGCTTTTACCCATTCCGGTAACGATCACCCGGCCTGTGCATTCCAGTGCCAGTTTACAGGCCTTTTCAAAGTCACCATCGAGGTAGGTGAGCAGGTCATTTACGGCATCCCGTTCCATCTCTATGGTACGCTTGGCGGATGCTAAAAAGTCCAGTTCGTTATTCATAGTGCTGTGGTTACCGCTCTGTGTTCATTGCGCCAGGGACTCTGTGTCGGGTTCGAAGCGCTCTGGCTAAAGCGGGCTGTCGCCCGGCCCGTGGATTAAGTGTTCATATTGTATAGCAGTGCAAGATAGCCTGCATAGGCTGCCAGCAACAAGCCCCCCTCAAATCGGGAGATCTTGGGTGGTCGCTGATAAAGCGCCAGGGCTGTCAATAACAGGGTCAGTCCCAGTGTGGTGCCATAGTCACGCCAGAGGACAACGGGCTCCAGTGTGATCGGAGCCAGCAGTCCCGGCACCGCCATTACTGCGGCAATATTGAAGATGTTTGAGCCGACGACATTCCCCAGTGCGATATCGGTGTGGCCCTTCAGGGCGCTGGCGACAGACGCTGCCAGTTCTGGCAGGCTGGTGCCGATAGCAACGATGGTCAGGCCTATAACGAGATCACTGACGCCGAGAGAGAGAGCGATTTCGGTGGCTCCCCACACCAGAAGCCGGGAACTGGCCGCCAGCAGAGTCAGGCCGGCGATCAGCCAGAAAATGGCCTGGCTGAGAGGAAGTTCCGGGATCTCATCCTCCTCTTCGTGGATCTCATCGCCTTCCGAGTTGCGTTGGAAACGGGTGAACAGGTAGAGGCAGCCAGCCAGTGACAGGCAGAGGAGTATGGCGTCCAGTTGTCCAAGGTAGAGATCATAAAGTACGCCGCCTGCCAGAAGTGTGATAACCAGCAACAGGGGGATCTCCTGTTTGAGCACCTTGGAGCGTACGGGCAGCGGGGCGATCAGTGCGGTAATACCCAGTACCAGACCTATGTTGGCGATGTTTGACCCCAGCGCATTACCCACCGCCAGGTCGCCAGCGCCGGTGGTGGCGGCCATCACTGAGACCAGAATTTCTGGCGCAGAGGTGCCGAAGGATACCACGGTCAGGCCGATGAGCATGGGCGACATGCCCGCATTTTTGGCGGTGCCGGCAGCGCCAATAACGAAACGGTCGGCACTCCAGACGAGAATAATAAAACCTGCTAATAAAGCGATAATGGGGTATAGCATCGGGTTGTTTGTTCAGCTTTGGTTAAAACGGAGGCCTATTTAATGAATAATCTGATTCATGTGCAAGCGCTAGTGACAGCTGTCGCTGATTTTATTCAAGTTTAATAGCAAGAGTGTTATAGTCTGCACGCTTTTTTTTATGGAAATATGGCGGTTCTGAGCCAATTGCATTCTGTCAAACGGTTTCAGGTTTTATCGGATGCAGGGGCAGCCTCATTAACCAGGAACTCTTTGCCGCCCTGATTGAGTCATCGTTACTATGGATTTTTTTGACGATATCATTATTGATATTAAACAACTTACCTTTAGCAGAGGCGAGCGCTATATCTGTAAGAATATGGATATACGCATCCCCCGGGGTAAAGTGACGGCGATTATGGGGCCCAGCGGTACCGGCAAAACGACTCTGCTGAAACTGATCGGCGGGCAATTGAAGCCTGATTCAGGTTCGATCTTGCTCGATGGTGATGATATTCCCCGTCTGGGGCGCTCAGAGCTGTTTGATGCGCGGGAAAAAATGGGCATGCTGTTCCAGAGTGGGGCCCTGTTTACCGATATGACGGTATTTGAAAATGTTGCCTTCCCTATACGGGTGCATACCAAACTGCCGCAGGATATGGTCCGCGATATCGTGTTAATGAAGCTCCATGCGGTTGGCTTGAGAGGGGCTGCAGAGCTGATGCCCAGTGAACTATCCGGAGGTATGGGGCGACGTGTTGCACTGGCCCGTGCGATTGCCCTGGATCCGGCGCTGGTGATGTATGATGAACCTTTTACCGGGCAGGACCCGATCGCGATGGGGGTGCTGGTAAACCTGATCAAGAAACTGAACCAGGCGCTGGGGCACAGTAGTATTATCGTTTCCCATGATATTAAGGAAACCCTCAGTATTGCTGACTATATCTACATTATTGCCGATGCCGATGTGATCGCGCATGGAACGCCGGAACAGCTGAAACAGAATGACTCTGATCAGGTGCGGCAGTTTATGCGAGGCTTGCCAGATGGCCCGGTGCCGTTCCATTTTCCGGCCAGCGATTATGAAACCGAACTGATGGAGGGGCGTTGATGACAACGATAGTCAATAATCTGGCTCTTCTTGGGCGCTTTGCGCTCGACAGAATCGCCGCCGTTGGTCGTTCCGGCATGATCCTGATGCATGCGATAGTTGCCCGGCCTCAGCCGCTGATCGCTTTCCCGCTGCTGATACGTCAACTGTACTCAGTGGGCGTATTATCCATGGTTATTATCATCGTCTCCGGGTTGTTTATTGGCATGGTGCTGGCTTTGCAGGGCTATACTATTCTGGTTGATTATGGCACTGAACAGGCTGTCGGACAGATGGTTGCATTGAGTCTGGTGCGTGAGCTGGCCCCTGTTGTGACTGCGCTGCTATTTGCCGGTCGGGCAGGATCTGCCCTGACTGCCGAGATCGGCCTGATGAAAACCACTGAACAGCTGTCCAGTATGGAGATGATCGGTGTTGATCCGCTGCGACGAATTATTGCGCCGCGTTTCTGGGCGGGTGTTATCAGTCTGCCGATTCTGACGATGATATTCAGTGCTGTCGGTATCTGGGGTGGATTATTAGTAGGCGTGGAATGGCTGGGAATCTATGAGGGGTCATTCTGGTCGAATATGCAGAACTCGGTCGACTTTTTTGATGATATAGGTAATGGCCTGATTAAGTCACTGGTGTTTGGTCTGGTGGTGACCTGGGTTGCGGTGTTTCAGGGGTACGATTCGGTGCCAACCTCTGAAGGTATCAGCCAGGCGACCACCAAAACGGTGGTCTACTCATCCCTCGCCATTCTTGGCCTTGACTTTATTTTGACCGCTTTGATGTTTGGAGATTTGTAACAGATGCGAAACCGTGGAGTTGAGTTGGGCGTCGGTATTTTTATGTTGGTGGGAGCCATTGCTCTGACTGTGCTGGCGATAAATGTGAGTGGTCTTAGTCTGACTAAGCAACAGGATACGTATAAGATATATGCCCGGTTTGAGAATGTCGGGGGGTTGACGGCCCGCTCTAAAGTGACAATGTCCGGGGTCACTATCGGCAAAGTGAGCAATATCACCATCGACCGTAAAAAGCTGATGGCTCTGGTGGAGATGGATATTGACGCCGATGTGGACTACCTGACATCCGATAGCTCGGCCTCTATTCTGACGGCGGGTCTGCTGGGTGAAAAATATATCGGTGTGACGACGGGGGCGGCTGATGATGAAATACTCAAAGAGGGAGACTTTATTGAAGATACTCAGTCATCCCTGGTGTTGGAAGAGCTGATTGGTAAGTTTCTTTTCAATCAGGCCTCTGAATAAAGTCAGTTGATAGTGTTGTAATGAAATGAGAGTTGTGGAAATGAGATATTTGAATCGTTGGCTGGTGTTGCTGACCCTGGTATTTACCTCTGTAACAGCGCAGGCTTCATGGGATGAGGCGCGTAATGCTGTTGAGCAGGCTTCAGCAGAGATGATGAAAGTGCTGGAAAACGAGACGCTTAAGGCGCCTGAACAGAGTGAGCAACTGATCAGTGAGATTGAATCAATCCTTAATCCGGTGGTGGATTTTGACTACGTTTCCAAACGGGTCATGGGTAAGTTCTATAACCGGGTGGATGAAAAACAGCAGCAGCTCTTTGCGACTGTATTCAAGGATACGATGGTGCGCACCTATGCTAAATCCCTGACAGGCTTCGATATTGTAAGATATGAAGTGGCGCCCGAAGGGCAGCCCAGTCCTGAGGCGGATAAACAGGTTGTCAGTGTCAACGTTTTCTCAACTAAGGGAGATCAGTACACTCTGGTTTACTACATGCTGAAGGAAGACAGCGGCTGGAAGCTGGTTAATGTGCTGGTCGATGGTATCAATCTGCGCCTTAACTTTAAAAATCAGTTTTCCGATATGGTGTCACGCACCAATGGCGATGTAGTCAAGGTGATTGCGGACTGGAAAGCGGCGGTGGCCGGCAATGGCAGTAATGGCAGTAAGGGCAGTTGATGAACGCTCAGGTTGAGATCAGTGAAGATACCCTTTTGCTGAAGGGCGACCTGTTGTTCAGTACCGTTCTCTCCGTGCGTGCTGCGCTGGAACAGGCGGTTGATCAGGCGCAGAAGCGTTGTATCGTTGATTTTGCCGGTGTTGGCCGTGTTGACAGTTCTGCGGTATCGCTGTGGCTTTGCCTGGAACGTAAAACCCGGTCACGTCAACTGACCCTCAGTGCGATTAATATACCCGATGAACTGAGCTCTATAGTACGCCTGGTGGGTCTTGAACACACCGGCCTGAATCCATAGCGGGGGCTGTCAGCGTATCGGTGAACGATGGCTGTGGCGCTACAGTCATCGCCTTTTGTTGCATTTTCCGCTATCATAGCCGGCCTGTTATTTTCCCCCATTTTCATTGGTATTGTGCATGCAAATCGAAGACGTAAAACAGATTCTGGAAGAAAAACTGGAAGGTTGTGAAGTATTCCCTGAAGGCGAAGGCTGTAATTTTCAGGTGACTGTAGTCGGGGATGTTTTTGAAGGGCTGCGGCCCGTTAAAAAGCAGCAGATGGTATATGCCTGTCTGGCGGATCAGATCGCTGATGGTAGTATTCACGCCCTGACTATCCGAACCTTTACCCGTGCCCAGTGGGCAGAACAGAACTGAAGCACATAGAGACCCTATTTTAATGGATAAACTGATTATTACCGGTGGTAACCGCCTGGAAGGTGACGTACGCATTTCCGGCGCGAAGAACTCAGCGCTTCCTATTCTGGCAGCGACTTTGTTGGCCGATGAACCGGTTACTGTCAGTAATCTGCCTCATCTACATGATATCACCACCATGCTCGAACTGCTGCGGCAGATGGGGGTGGAGCTGACTATTGATGAAAAGCTCAACGTTGAGATCGATCCCCGGTCCCTGACATCGACCATTGCGCCCTATGAACTGGTGAAAACGATGCGGGCATCGATACTGGTACTGGGACCACTTCTGGCTCACTTTGGCCATGCTGAAGTTTCCCTGCCCGGTGGTTGTGCGATTGGTAGCCGTCCCGTGGATCTGCACCTCAAAGGCCTGGAAGCGCTGGGGGCTGAGATTACTGTAGAAGAGGGGTTTATCCGTGCCACCTGCGATGGTCGGCTGAAAGGTGGTCGGGTGTTCTTTGATATTGTCACCGTGACCGGCACCGAGAATATCCTCATGGCAGCAGCGCTGGCAGAGGGACAGTCAATTATAGAAAACGCCGCCCGTGAACCGGAAATCGTCGATCTGGCGGAGTTTCTCATCGCTATGGGTGCCGATATCTCGGGTCATGGCACCGATACGATTACCGTCAACGGGGTCGCTTCGTTGAAGAGTTGCACCTATTCGGTGGTGGCGGACCGGATTGAAACCGGAACCTATCTGGTTGCTGCGGCGGCAACCCGCGGCCGGATTAAAGTGAAGAATACCCGTCCCGATATTCTCGATGCGGTACTGCAGAAACTACAGGAAGCGGGCGCTGAGATAGACTGTGGCCCGGACTGGATCAGCCTCGATATGAAGGGCAAGCGGCCAAAGGCGGTGAATATCACAACCGCGCCCTATCCGGCATTTCCCACCGATATGCAGGCTCAGTTTGCGGCACTGAACATTATTGCCGAAGGAGTGGGGGTGATCAAAGAAACAGTGTTTGAGAACCGCTTTATGCATATGCAGGAGATGTTGCGTATGGGGGCCAGAATCACGATCGATGGCAACACTGCGATTACCGAGGGGCGTGAAGTGCTGACCGGTGCGCCGGTGATGGCAACCGATCTGCGGGCCTCAGCAAGTCTGGTGATCGCGGCTATGGTTGCAACGGGGGATACGGTGATTGATCGTATTTACCATATTGACCGTGGCTATGAGTGTATCGAAGAGAAGATGCAGCTACTGGGTGCAAAGATCAGGCGGGTTCCGGGTTAACAGGAAATTCGCATTAACAGTGTAGGCTGTGTGTCTGGACTGAATTTTTAAGTGGTAACGAAACAGCTAATATGAAACAGAACCTGACCATTGCGCTATCCAAAGGGCGTATTCTGAAAGATACGCTGCCTCTGTTAGAGGCGGCGAACATTCTTCCGGCTGAGGATATTTTCAGCAGCCGCAAGCTGATTTTCGATACCAATCATGACAATATCAAGCTGGTCGTTATTCGTGCCACCGATGTACCAACCTATGTTGAGCATGGTGGTGCCGATATGGGGGTTGCCGGTAAAGATGTACTTTTGGAGTACGGCGCCAAGGGGCTGTATGAACCACTGGATCTGGATATTGCCAAGTGCAGGTTGATGGTTGCCGGTATGAAGGACGCGGGCGAAGTGGAAGGCCGGATGACGGTTGCTACCAAATTCGTCAATATCACCAAGGAGTTTTTTGCCCGTCAGGGGCGTCAGGTCGATATCATTAAACTCTATGGCGCGATGGAGCTGGCTCCGATTATGGGGCTTGCGGACCGCATCGTTGATATCGTGGATACCGGTAATACCCTGCGCGCCAATGGCCTGGTACCAATGGAAGATATCTGCTACGTCAGCTCCCGTCTTGTGGTCGGCAAGGCCGCTTTAAAAATGAAGCACCGGCAGATACAGCCGATTATTGAACAACTGGCCGCTGCAGTCGAAGCACGTAAAGAAAGGTCCGAACAGATATGACCAAACCAGAGATCTTAAGATTAGATAGTCAGCAGGCTGATTTCAAGGAACAGCTGGATAAACTGTTGGCATGGGAGTCGGTTTCCAATAAAGAGGTTAACCGCACTGTCGAGGATATTCTTGAACGGGTTAAAGCCGAGGGTGATGCCGCGGTGGTTGAGTTTACCAACCGTTTTGACCGGCTTAACGTCAGTTCAATGCAGGAGCTTGAGTTCACTCAGCAGGACCTGCAGCAGGCACTGGATAACCTGCCTGAAGATCAGCATAAAGCGCTGACTATTGCGGCTCAGCGGGTACGCGATTACCACGAACGGCAGAAAGGGGAGTCCTGGCAGTACCAGGAAGCAGACGGTACCTTGCTGGGACAGAAGGTTACGCCGATGGATAAGGCGGGCCTCTATGTGCCCGGTGGTAAGGCCTCCTATCCTTCATCCGTATTGATGAATGCGATTCCGGCCCATGTGGCCGGGGTGGAGGAGCTGATTATGGTGGTACCAACTCCGGATGGTGAAGTGAACCAGCTGGTGCTGGCGGCCGCTGCGCTGGCGGGTGTCAGCCGGGCGTTTGCTATCGGTGGTGCCCAGGCGGTTGCGGCACTGGCCTATGGTACCGAGACTATCCCTAAAGTGGATAAGATCGTAGGCCCGGGTAATATTTTTGTGGCTACCGCCAAGCGGGCGGTATATGGCGCGGTGGGAATCGATATGATCGCCGGACCATCTGAAATTCTGGTGATCTGTGATGGTCAGACCGACCCCGACTGGATCGCGATGGATCTGTTCTCGCAGGCGGAGCATGACGAAGATGCCCAGCCTATCCTGATTAGCACCGATGCCGCGTTTCTTGATCAGGTGAGTGCCAGCATTGAGAAACTGCTCCCCACCATGGAACGGCAAGCGATTATTGGTCGTTCACTGGCAGACCGTGCCGCGCTGATTAAGGTTACTGATCTTGAAGAAGCGGCCAGAGTGAATAACCGTATCGCTCCGGAGCACCTGGAACTCTCGGTCGAGGACCCTCAGGCGCTGTTGCCGTTGATCAAGCATGCCGGTGCTATCTTTATGGGCCGTTATACGGCCGAAGCGCTGGGAGATTACTGTGCTGGTCCCAATCATGTACTGCCCACCTCAGGCACCGCACGTTTCTCATCGCCTTTGGGCGTGTATGATTTCCAGAAGCGTTCCTCACTGATCATGTTTTCAGAGGCGGGCGCTTCTGAGATGGGCAAAGTCGCTTCAGTCCTTGCCCGCGGAGAGAGTCTGACCGCTCACGCCCGCTCAGCGGAGTATCGTATTAAGCGGTAATGTGCCGATAGGAAAGCGAAAAAAAAAGCCCTCAGGGGCTTTTTTTGTGCTGATCTGAACAGCCAGAAGCTTAGTTCTGGCCGTCGCTGTTTTCCGGCTCGGTACTAACCTCTGTCGCGCTGGGGCGTTCGGCGACGGTAATCTCCAGTTGCAGTACTTCGCCGTTGCGCCACACCTTGACCGGCAGTACCGTTCCCGGGGGCAGCCGGGCGACGCTGTACATCGAGTTGTAGCTGTTAATAATCTTCTTGCCACCGATCTCCAGGAGAATATCCCCGGGAAGTAAACCCGCAGTATGGGCCGGTCCATCCCGGAAAATACCCGCAATAATCAGCCCTTTAGTGTCTTTCAGTCCGAATGATTCTGCCAGTTCAGGGGTAATCTCCTGAGCCTCCACCCCAACCCAGCCACGCACCACCCGACCATGTTCGATGAGGTCCTGCATCACCTGCTTTGCCTGATCCGAGGGGATGGCAAAACCGATTCCCTGAGACCCGCCTGAGCGGCTGAATATAGCCGTATTGATGCCGATAAGGTTACCTGCGGCATTGATCAGAGCACCACCGGAGTTGCCGGGGTTAATCGCTGCATCGGTCTGGATAAAGTCTTCATAGGTGTTCAGACCCAGTTGATTACGGCCGGTAGCACTGATAATGCCCATGGTGACGGTCTGGCCAACGCCGAACGGATTACCGATAGCCAGCGCAACATCACCCACACGCAGGTTAGCCGATGAGCTGATCGTAATGCTGGGCAGGTCAGGAAGATCGATTTTAAGCACCGCAAGATCGGTATCCGGGTCGTTACCCACCACCTTAGCCGTGGCTTCCCGGCCATCTTTGAGTGCCACGACAATGCTGTCCGCGCCGGAAATAACATGGTTATTGGTGGCAATATAGCCTTCCGGGCTTAGGATTACGCCAGAACCAAGGCTGGATTGAATCCGTTCTTTGTTACTGTTCTTGTTGTAGTGCTTCTGAATATTTGGGTCGTTATAGAGTGGAGCGTTGTTATTGGGAATCACTGTACGGGTATAGATGTTAACTACACTTGAAGCGGCCTGATCAACCGCATCGGCATAGGAATAGGGCCCCTGCGCTGTGCCAGAGCGGTTATCCGCTTCATGGATCTGCACGGTATTTGTTTGTGGTGTAAACATATCTGGCAGATAGATGAGCAGTGCTACCGCGGCAATAATCCCGGACAGAATAGGCCAGATAAGAAAAGCCAAGCGTTGAATCAATTAAGGGCGCCTTATAAACAGTGGTAAAGTTGATCAGCTGTTTTAGAATTATACGGATAATAAACTGCTTTTGGGAATATAAAGAAAAGATTATGGCTGTATCACTGAAACAACTGGTTATTTACTGCAACACGCTGTTAACCCCTGAGAAATACAGGGATTATTGCCCCAACGGTTTGCAGGTTGAGGGGCGCGGGCAGGTACGACGTATCGTCTCCGGCGTAACCGCCAGTCAGGCCCTGCTTGATCGGGCGGTGGTGCTGGGCGCTGATCTTATTCTGGTGCATCATGGTTATTTCTGGAAGGGTGAGGCGGAGGTGATCACCGGCATGAAAAAGCGCCGGCTGCAAACATTATTAAATCATGATATCAGCCTGCTGGCATACCACCTGCCACTGGATGGGCATCCGCAACTGGGCAATAATGCCTGTCTGGCCGATAAGCTGGGATTACAGATTACCGGAGGGCTTGATCCTGACAACCCATTAAGCATCGGTCTGACGGGCCGCCTGCCGAGCCCGCTTTCAGTGGGCGATTTTAACCGTCAGATAAAGCAGGTGATGGGGCGGGAGGTGCTGCATATCGAGGGAGGACCTGAGCCGATTGAAACCGTTGGCTGGTGTACGGGGGCTGCCCAGGGGTATATCGAAAAGGCGGCGGATCTGGGACTGGATGCCTTTATATCCGGCGAGATATCGGAACCCACGGTTCACAGCGCCAGAGAACTGGGGATTCATTATTTTGCAGCGGGACACCATGCCACTGAGCGCTACGGTATTCAGGCGTTGGCAGAAGCGTTGGCACAGCAGTTTGATCTGGAACACCACTTCGTGGATATTGATAATCCGGTCTGATTGTCAGTACTCCCGGGTAGGGGATAAAAAAAGGTGATAAAAGAAAACCGGCATCAGCCGGTTTTCTATATCTGTTACTCTGTTGACTGTTCAACTGAAGAGGTTGGCTCAGGCAGAGCGTTTTTCATCGCTGTCGCGCAAGCTGTTACCGGGGACATGATCTTTCAGCAGGGGTGGAATCTCAATATCTTCATCCGTTTCTGATTTTTTCTTCAGCCCGTATTTCTCAGACAGAGTTCCCTCTTCGTCGGGGCTTTTAATCGCGTAGTCGCGGGGTGGTTCTACTACTTCCGGCTCATCCGCGGGTGTATCAACCTGTTCTGTTACCGTCGGAATCTGCTCTTTCTCTGCCTCTTCCTCTGGTTCCTCTTTAACCTGTTCGGAAATTTTCGGCTGAGGCTGACTGCTTAGCTGTGCCGGTGAGTGCTCACCCATACAGAGTGTTTCTGACCCCTGAGCCAGGTGCTGGTGAACCTGCTTGTAACTTTCAGTGAGATTGTTAACCAGTTCAGCCGTTTTCTCGAAGTGGCCGTTAACCTTCTCTTTGTATTCACTCAGGTCACGCTGGGCTTCATTGAGCTGATCGACCAGTTTTTGCTGGCTGGACGTGTCGCCGGAACGCCCCATCAGGTAGCCAATTAACGTCCCTGCAAGAAGGGTCACAATACCAATAATCCAGACGCTGCTCTCTTCCACGCTAACTCCTTAAATACTCTGATTCACAGCTGAAGAATAACGCAAATAACAGGCAAATCCTATGTTAATTTGGATCGGTGCGGTTCTGGTCATAGGGGCAGGCCTAAGCGCTGCTTCCCGCCTTATTTCGTTTTGCCTGATGCGTCATTTCAGTCAGGTAACTGACCTGCTCGGCGAGGACATCGCAGGCAAGGTCGCCGTTTTTTTGCTGCAGTGCGTTCAGAATACGGGTGTGCTGGTCAATAATGACCGAGCGTTCCATATAGCGCGATGTCACCATATTACTGATCGGTTGCAGCGCCTCAATAACGCTGAACATGATAAAGCTCAGCAGGGCATTGCCTGCTGCTTCTGCAATCAGACGGTGAAAGCGGACATCGGAGGCACAAAACTGCTCTGGCGCAAGAGTAATATCTTGTTGCTGCTCCAGTTCCCGTTGCAGCAGTTCAAGTTGCACTTCACTGATATGCTCTGCCGCAAGCCTCAGACAGTTGCTCTCCAGCAGTAAACGGGTCTGGGCGATATCCTCCATAGAGAAAGCATCCATGCTGACTAACAGTGTGGTAGCACTGGTGAGGGCATCACTCAGATCCATGGCAGAGGGGCGGTTGACAAAGGTTCCGCCGGTCGGGCCGCGGCGGGAGCGGATCAGGTTCTGGGCCCCCAGTCGTTTGAGCGCCTCGCGGATGGTCGGGCGGGAAACCTGGTAACGTACCGCCAGCTCACCCTCGGTGGGTAGGCGATCATCAGCCTTCAATGAACCATCGATGATGGCCTGACGGATCTGATCAGCAATCTGCCTGGGCAAGCTGCGCTGGGCAACGGGCTCTATTTCTAAACTCACGAATCTCTCCTACAGTAAGAGTGCGATTATTTCACATAAACGACTAATTGTTAATTTGTAAGACAAATTAAGATAGTGTAGATTGCTTTAATGTAAATTTGTAAGACAAATAGGCGGATGCACTTTTTAACCGGTTTTAAAAAGATTTGCGTGTCCGCAATGCCTTTTATCATCTGCATCAACAGATCTGATGGCTGGCAGCAATCACCCGAGAAACCATGACAAGGTAAAGTGAGGTAAATTATGTTTAACGCCCTGGTGTTGGAGCAGGAGGAGGGGAAAACCCTGTCAGCAGTCAAACAGCTTGATCTGAGTGATCTGCCCGATGAGGATGTGCTGGTTAAAGTGAGCTACTCCTCACTTAATTATAAAGATGGACTGGCGATCACGGGGAGCGGGAAAATCGTTCATACATTTCCCATGGTACCAGGAATCGATCTTGCGGGTGTCGTCACCGAGTCCCGTAGTCCGCAATACCAGGCGGGTGATCAGGTCATTATGACCGGCTGGAGTGTTGGTGAACGCTACTGGGGCGGATATAGCCAGTATGCGCGGATGAAGCCGGAGTGGCTGGTTAAACTGCCTCAGGGAATGGATGCCGCCAAAGCGATGTCTATCGGCACAGCGGGTTTAACTGCGATGCTCTGTGTGATGGCGCTGGAGGAGGGGGGAATTACCCCGGATCGTGGGACCGTAGTGGTTACTGGCGCGGCAGGTGGTGTCGGGAGTGTTGCGGTGGCGATTCTCAGTCAGTTGGGGTATACCGTCGCGGCGGTGACTGGACGGGAATCCAGCCACGAGTATCTGCGTGGCCTGGGGGCCAGCGAATTTTTGACCCGGGCTGAGATGGCTGAAGCATCGCGGCCGCTGGAAAAACAGCGCTGGGCAGGTGCCATCGACACTGTCGGGGATACTATTCTGGCCCGGGTGCTGGCTGAGACCGATTATCGGGGCACCGTTGCCGCCTGTGGTCTGGCGGGCGGTTACAAACTGCCAACGACGGTCATGCCGTTTATTCTGCGCAATGTGCGCCTGCAGGGTGTTGATTCAGTCATGTGCCCGGTAGATATCCGCACCCAGGCCTGGAACCGACTACTAACCGATCTGCCTGACAGTGCCTTAGGCGATATCTCCAGTGTGATCGGACTGGCCGATCTGCCCCAGGCAGCGGCGGATATTGTAGCGGGTAAGATTCAGGGGCGTACGCTGGTTGATCCCAATAAGTGAGATAGCGCTTCGCAGCTTGCCAGGAAAAACAAAAAGGAGATTTAAATGGCCTCCTTTTTTAGTTACTGAGCTTTTATTAAAGCGTTATGGCGGGGGGAGTTTTATCCCTTCTGCCTGAAACAGTGCTTCCAGTTCCCGGTAGCCTTCCAACTCTGTTAGTAAGCGGCTCTTTTCATGTTTAGCTATTCTGAGCCAGCTTTCGCCTTCAATGGCGCCAACCATCGCGTAGAGAAAGTTCAGGCTGGGAGCGGTACTGCACTCATTTTTGAGCCGGATAAAAGCCCGGATAGCGCCTATCTCTCGCAACGCTTCGGGAGTGTTGATGCCAACCTCTGTCAGCCAGGCTTCAGATTTTGGTCCTAATCCGGGCAGGTCTCTTAATCGGGTCATCCAAACTGTCCATCTAATCGGGGTTTCAACAGAATCGGAGTATAAGGGATCAGAAACAGCCCCCAGGCGATAATCCAGAGTCCACCGGAGATATGGATCGCCAGGCTGTGCAGTTCCGGAACCATCGGCATAAAGACTCTGACTGAGCCCGCAGCAACCATCAGGATAAACGCCATAACGGTTATTTTAGTCAGTTTTAATGGCCGTGCCGTATGGCCCAGCGATACCCGGGCCATCATGCCGAGCGTCATCGATCCGATCGCCCCGGCGGCGAACGCATGGGTGGCGATATAGGGCGATAACTGAGTTATTCCGCTGACCGCTTCAAGGGCAAAACCCAGGGGGATAAACAGATAGGCGACATGCAGAATCCAGATGAGCGGGTTGCGTCTCATGCGTGGTTTGAACCAGCCTGCCAGGCGAATCAGGTTCAGCACTGCGCTAAGTGCTGCAAGCAGAAGGGCAACAGAGTTGAACTGGAACAGGTTGGCGATGAGCCAGCCAAATGCTACCGGGATCACTGATTTCTCAATCCAGGTGAAGCGTTTTGCTTCAAATGCCAGTGCCCGTTCAGTAAAGAAAGGGATAACCCGGCCACCCATGACGACCATGACGACTACGATCAGTCCCAGTTCCAGATCCATTCCCTGAGCCAGAGTTGATTCAGTAATGCCCAGAAGTTGCAGGTGAATCAACAGATTAGCAAAGCTCATGGCGATCAGAATAACCGTGAAAATCAGGTTTTTGTAATTGCCGGAGCGGATGATCGGCAGCCCGATAGACAGGGCGACCAGCGGCAGAAACAACAGGTCGGTCACCGCGATTAATGGCGCAGGTAGCGGCACAATAAACTCGGAGATCAGTGGCAGCAGCCGGGCCGCCAGCCAGAACAGGAAGAGTCCTGCCAGTTTTGCGCCGAAGGGGGTCTGGATCGAGGTCCAGTTGCGCACCGCCGTCAGCAGAAATCCGGCAATCACTGCCGCGGCATAGCCAAATAGCATCTCGTGACCATGCCATATCTGACTGATCTGGTAATAGCGATAGGTCGCCTGACCTGATCCCAGCAACATCAGCCAGAGCAGCATCAGCAGCAGGCCCGAGAGCGCCGCGAATAAAAAGAAGGGCCTGAAGCCCAGGTTAAACAGAGCAAAGCGCTTGCCCTGATGGGGTTCCTGAATCTGCATAAAAATTTACTCACCCTGGTTCACTGTTCAAAGAACATAAAAAATAATGGTATCTGGTGCTTCAATGGCTGCAAGAGCATTTTTTCTCTGCCGGGTAGAGTAGAATCGGATCATTCTTAATGAGATTCTGTCCCGGCGAGTGTGTATGCGGTTCAAATTACCCGGTTTTATCCTCTTTGTATGCAGCCAGCTTTTATCTGTTTCAGCATCTGAAGCAGGTATCAGTGTGACAGATAACCGGGGGCGGGTGATTGATATTGCTCAACCGGCCCGGCGGGTTATCGCGTTGTCGCCGCATATTACCGAAAACCTGTTTGCTATCGGTGCCGGGGATTATATTTCCGGTGTGGTCAGTCACAGCGATTATCCTGCTGAAGCGTTGAATGTACCGGTGATCGGCGATTCTCAGAGCTTTAATCTTGAAGCGATTATCGCCCTGAAGCCTGATCTGGTGGTCGCCTGGGCGGGAGGTAATCCGCATCTTCCGCTGCAGCGCCTGGAACAGATGGGTATTCCTGTTTACTACTCAGATCCTAAAGTGTTCAGTGACATTCCCTATAACCTGCGGGCATTGGGGCAGCTATTACAGCTACCTGAAGGCGAACATCAGGCGACGCTGTTTGAGGAACGTTTGCAAACACTACAGCAACAGTATGCTGGCAGAACCCGGTTACGGGTTTTTTATCAGCTCTGGAATCAGCCGCTGATGACTGTTAACCAGGGACAGATGGTGAGTCAGGTTATTCGCTTGTGTGGTGGGGAAAATCTGTTTGCCGGACATCGGGAGGCGATTCCCCGTCTGGGGGTAGAGTCGGTGCTGCTGATGGATCCGCAGGTGATTCTGACGGGGAGAAATCTCCCGGATGGCTGGGAGCAGCAGTGGCAGGCATGGCCCGCTCTGTCGGCCGCCCGGTATGGCCAGTTTTACCGTCTCAACGAAGATCTGCTATACCGTCCAACCATGCGCTTGCTGGACGGTGCACAGCAGATGTGTGAAGCGCTGCAGCAGGCGCGGATGGTCGTTGAATCGCAGTAGCTGTTCAGCATCAGGTGCACTTTCTGAGTATTACTCTGTCAGGCCTTTGAAAAACGATTTGGTGTCCTGTGCGGCTTTTTTGGTCGCATCCCACGCCGTTTCGGCACCTGCCTTGGTGCTGCAGGCTGCCCGCGCTGCGACGCATTTGGATTTACAGCCGGTCACGGCGGCTTCATCGGTCATATGTTTAACTTCGCACTTCGTTTCGCACCAGGTCTGCTCATCAGCGCAGTCTGCCTGAGCCAGTGGTGCTAAAAGCGAGGCTAAAAGGGCAATTGTCAGTGGAGCGATAAAACGCAACATATCGGTTTCTCTCTTTTGCTGTTTATATTGGTTAATCATAACCGCATCATAACATGCGGCCCCTGCGGACTTATGTTACCCGCCCTGTTGCTCAGGTTTATGAGCAGGTTTGCGCGGCTGCCATAATACTTCTTCACCGCCGCTCTGTCGTGCCAGTACCCGGGCAGCAACAAACAGCAGATCCGAGAAGCGGTTCAGGTAGGTAGCGCTTAACGGATTGACCATTTCCTGGTCGGCCAGTTCCACCATCCGTCGCTCAGCCCGGCGGCAAACGCTGCGGGCCTGATGGCACAGCGCTGCGGCCCGGTTGCCACCCGGAAGGATAAACTCCTTCAGGGGCGGCAGTTGGCTGTTGAGGGCGTCAATCTGTTGCTCCATCTGCGTTATCACTTCAGTGTTGATAACGGTGTAGCCCGGATCCGCCACAGCCAGCTCACCCCCCAGATCAAACAGATCGTTCTGGCACTGTAGCAGCAGTATCCTTAACGGTTCCTGAGCGGGCAGTTCAGCAATCAGAACCCCCAGCAGGCAGTTCAGTTCATCGGTATCCCCCAGCGCTTCGATGCGCGGGTGGTATTTGGTTACCTTGCTGCCGTTGGCCAGCGAGGTGGTGCCTTTGTCGCCGCTGCGGGTGTAGATTTTTGTCAGGCGGTTGGCCATCAGAGTGTCCTTTAAATAAAAAAGGCTGAATAAAACTATTCAGCCTTGGAGTGACTTGCTTCAGTTGAATTAAAAGCTATATCGGGCCGAAACGGTTAACAAGCGATCCTGATTATTATACCCGGGATTGGTTTGATACGCCTTGTCGAACAGGTTTTCAATCCGGCTTCCAAGCGTCCATTCAGGGGTTGCCTGATAGGCTGTATAGAGATTTACCACGGTAAAAGCGGGTAGTGAACTGCTGTTATCCAGGCTGGTATAGCGTTTACCCTCCCAGATGATTTCACTGCCAGCAGACCATTGATTGGCCGCGTAGCTCATCTGCCATTTAACTGTATCCTGTGGCCGGAAACGTAGTTTTTTCCCTGTCGCTGCATCTTTGGCATTCACATACTGATATGCCAGAGTATGGTTCCAGTGGCCATAACTTATCTGGTAACTGGCATCCACACCTTCGATTTCTGCTTTGTTGGTATTTTCCACTGTGGTGAAACTATCATTTATGCTGATCAGGTTGCGGATATTGGTTTTGTAGACACTAACTTCCCAGTTAGATACGCCATGACCTGAAAAGCTGATCTCTGTGGTTTCAGATTCTTCCGGTTTCAGGTCAGGATTTCCCTGATAGCCGAAGCTCAGAGGATAATACAGGTCATCAAAGGTAGGGGCTTTGAATGCTGTACCGTGGCTTATGGCTATTTTCACCGGTTTAAACTGGTAGGCGTATCCCGCACTGTAGGTGGTATTCTCGCCAAACTGCTCATCATCGGTAAAGCGGCCACTTAACTCAGCCTGATAGTGATCGCCCTCCTGGAGCAGGCCGACAAAGGCCGCTTTGGTGTCCCGGCTATTCACTGTATAGCTCTGTGTGCTGTCGGCCAGATTATCATTCAGAAAATCCAGCCCGGCGGAAATAGAGGTGTTGTTAATGTAGACCGTGTTAAGCCAGTTTACTTGCTGTCGTTCGGTGACATAGCGGGAACCATTCTTGCGGCTGATACCGTTACCGTAAGTCAGGTTGTCATCTTTGACATAGGCGGCGCTCAGGGCACTATCGAAACTATCACCCGAATACTGGATGTGGGCAGAGTAGAGTTCATTCTCAAAATCGGACTCGTTGCCTCCCCAGGTGGTGTCGAACTCGCTGTTACCCTGCCATTTTATGGCCTGGAGATTCAGGTCAACCCGCTCAGCTAACTGCTGGTCAATGGCAATATTCGCGGACAGATTGCGATAACCGTCTTTATCAAACTCTGCATCATCCTTAACATCGATCCCATCATGATGATCGGCCGAGAGTGCAACCGAGATGCTGCCAGTGTCACTATAGGGCTGAGAATAGGTGCCGGATAACTTATGTGTACCCTGTTCACCGAGAGTCAGGGCAACTGAGCCGGAGGCCTTTTGCTTACCCCTTTTAGTGAATATCTGGATAATCCCGCCAATGGCATCGGAGCCATAGAGGGCCGAACGGGGACCTCTGACAAACTCAATTTTTTCAATCTGATCCACCGGAATCAGTTCCAGACGAGTGCCTGCCGCTGTCGGTGTTCCAATGCGGATACCATTAACCAGAATCAGGGTGTGATCGGACTCAGTTCCGCGGGTGTAGAGTGCAGCAGACTGACCGCGGGCACCGCTGCTGGTGAAGTTAACACCGGGTAACAGGTTGATCGCCGCTTTAGCGGAATCCACCTGGGAGCGCTGGATATCTTCAGCAGTCACTACGGATACCGAGGCGATAGTTTCTGTAATCGGTTGCTCAATCAGGTTAGCGGATACAACAACAGTATCGAGGGTGTGTTGTTGTGTTGTTTCCTGCGCCATAGCCGTAGCAGAGATCAGCGCCGTGCCCATCAGCACTGCCTGATAAAGGGGGGATATTTTCATTGTACTTCCTGTTTAGTGCACCCACCGTGCACTTAAAGAGTGAACTGACTACTGGCCGGTCTCCGGGCTGGTAACCTGATCAGTATCTTGCTGATCCGTCACTGACGCCTTCCCATTACAGTGGCATATGTCAGTTTCGCAGTTACTTACCGTTGCGGGGGCAGCGCTGGAATTGCTCTGTTTAGAAGCGCACCAGACTTCCCGATTAACCCTGGCTGTTGTGTCAGCGTCGGGCACCAGTAGAACGAGGCGCTACTCTATGTTGCGGTTGCGCCCGGGTCAAATGAAAATGTGTCAGGTGTTTATGAAGGCAGCTAATCTATTCCTCTAGTCAATCTCAGGTATATGTTTTTTGCTGAACTGCGGTGTGCGATCCATAGCATCGGCAACGATATTGCTGTCCGGCGTCAGGTCAGTCTTTGTGTCTTTGTTTTCATAGGGCAGGGCGTTCAGGACGATTTTCATGACATTCAACCGGGCGCGTTTCTTGTCATCCGACATGATGGTTGTCCAGGGGGCAAACTCTGTATGGGTATAGTGGTACATCGCCTCTTTGGCTTTGGTGTACTCCTTCCACCGTTCTACCGATGCCAGGTCCATGGGGCTCAGTTTCCAGTGTTTCAGCGGGTCTTCACGGCGTTCATCGAAGCGTCGTTGTTGCTCCCGCTGATTCACCGAGAACCAGAATTTGAACAGACGTACACCACTTTCGACCAGCATCTGTTCCAGCATCGGTGTGTGTTTCAGAAACAGCTTGTACTCCTCTTCTGAGCAGAACTCCATTACCCGTTCCACACCCGCACGGTTGTACCAGGAACGGTCAAACAGCACGATCTCACCGGCATTGGGCAGATGCTGCAGATAGCGTTGGAAGTACCACTGCCCCTGTTCGGTGCTGGAGGGCTTGTTCAGGGCAACGATACGGGCTCCCCGGGGGTTAAGGTGCTCGGTAAAACGCTGAATCGCGCCCCCTTTGCCTGCTGCGTCCCGTCCTTCAAAAATGATGATCACTTTCTGGCCGGTCTCTTTGATCCAGTTTTGCATTTTCAGCAACTCGATCTGCAGCTTCTGTTTCTCTTTTATATACTTTTTCTTAGAGAGCTTGGTATCGTAAGGGTAATCCTCTCCCAGACCTTGCGACAGACGGCGCTCTGATGGGTTCATCTCAGTATGTTTCTTTGTCATGTTCATATCCTTGATAACCGATAAATATTGATAAAGCGTCTCACGACACTGAAACAGCGCTGTTATTCCCCACTCAGCCCCCGGACAGCTTCGAGCACCAGGCGGTTAGCGGGTGTGGCTACGCCAGCCTGATCGGCAATCCGGCAGAGATAACCGGTGATGGTTTCAATCTCTGTTGGACGGTTGTGGCATACATCCTGTTGCATCGAGGAGTGGTTGTTGCCGGTCAGTTCTGCCACGTCCCAGGCTTCCTCCATCAGTTTGCGGTCAAACAGGGAGATCCCCAATGCGCTGGTGACCTCATCGACCTCTTTGCAGATCTGCGCCATCGCTGCCCGACGGTCGTCATACTTCAGCAACTCGCCATTGCGGCAGTTAAACAGCGCGGTAAGTGGATTGATAGCACAGTTAATCGCCAGTTTACGCCACAGTACCGTTTCAATGTCGGCTGCATAGCGCAGCTGATGATCAACCCCTTGCAGCTCCTGAAACAGGCAGTCATTGTCACTATCAGACAGTCTTCCGATATGGGTTTCGCCAATGCCCGCCCTGATCAGACTGAAGGGCTGATCAAAGTAAGCGCCATCCGTTGTGCTGCCTGCCCAGATCTCCAATTCAGGATGTTCATCTCTCAGCTGTTGCTGCGGCCCCATCCCGTTGTGCAACAGTAAAACCTTTGTACCGGCCGAAATGCGCTGTTTGACTGAGGCAAATGCGTCAGCTACCGCAAACGACTTCGTGGTAATCAGCAGGTAGTCGATAGGATCATCACAGTCAGCCAGTTGTGCCTGGGTATCAAACCACTGGATTGTGTCATCATGGGTGATCGAAAACCGGCCCGTTTCATTGTACTGAGAGAGCTTGTCCTGTGTACGTAAAATCAGTGTGACCTGATGGCCGGCAGTGCGTAACTTTGCTGCCCAGAGCAGGCCTATCGCGCCAGCGCCCAGAATATGCCAGTGCATATGTTCAGAGTCCTATGCCGAAATGGGGTATGTGTATCACCATCATAACGGTATGATAGGCAGGATAAAACATATTAGGCCGCGGGCGAGCGGCAGACCTGCTTTAAGGAGTATTCTCGATGCCATCTTTTGATATCGTTTCTGAACTGGATATGCATGAAGTGAGTAATGCGGTAGACCAGGCTAACCGGGAACTGGGGACCCGCTATGACTTTAACAAAGTTGATGCGAAATTTGAGCTTGCAGGTGATGTGATCACTCTGCAGGCGGAGGTCGACTTTCAGTTACAACAGATGATGGATATTCTGCGTACCAAGCTGGTGGGGCGCAAAGTGGATATTAAGAGCCTGGATGTTGGTGAGCCGCACACTGCCAATATGCGCGCCCGTCAGTTGGTGACCCTGAAACAGGGGCTGGATCAGCCGTTCAGCAAAAAGATTGTCAAAATGATTAAAGACAAAAAGCTTAAGGTTCAGGCCCAGGTACAGGGTGATCAGGTGCGGGTGACGGGTAAAAAGCGTGACGATCTGCAGGAAGTGATGGCGATGTTGCGCAGTGAAGATCTGGAACTGCCGCTGCAATACACTAATTTCAGAGACTGATTGTCCATTAATACGGCAGCATTCAGCTGCCGTTACTTTATGTAAGTTACTCTGATCTCACCCCAGGATTAGCACTAAGGATATTAAGTGGATGCGGTAAAAGCACCGACTCGTAAGCACTGGTCAGAAGCGGTATTAAACCAACGGACACTGATCTGTATCTTTACCGGATTCTCATCCGGTATGCCGTTGTATGTATTGTTTCAGCTGCTGCCTGCCTATCTTCGTGAAGAGGGGGTGGGTCTGAAAGAGATCGGTTTGTTTGCGCTGGTCACTTTCCCCTATACATGGAAGTTTATGTGGGCACCGCTGATGGACCGCTATGTGCCGCCATTTTTGGGGCGCAGACGTGGCTGGATGCTGATGATGCAGCTGGCTTTGCTGGGGTCCATTGCCAGTTTAGGACTGTTTGATCCGACCATGTCGATCATGACTATCGCCTATCTGGCCACGGCGGTCGCCCTGTTCAGCGCCAGTCAGGATATAGTTCTGGACGCCTATCGCCGGGAACTGCTGCCTGAAGATGAGCTGGGCTGGGGCAACTCGGTGCATGTGCAGGCGTACCGCATCTCCGGACTCGTGCCGGGTGCGCTGGGGCTGGTGCTGGCTGATATACTGCCCTGGAGCAGCGTGTTCATTATCATTGCCGGATTTATGTTACTGGGGGTGATCATGACGCTGGTGGTTAATGAACCGGTGACTGCGCCCCGGACCCCGCAAACACTCAAAGAAGCGGTGATCGAACCGTTCCACGAATTTATCACCCGTCTGGGCTGGACCGGGGCGTTGCAGATTCTCAGTTTTATGTTCCTCTATAAACTGGGTGACAACATGGCCACCGCACTGTCGACGCCCTTCTATATCGATATGGGCTTCAGTCTGACAGAGATCGGTGTTATCGCGAAAGCTTCGGCACTCTGGGCCTCTGTTGTGGGAGGGATTCTCGGTGGATTATGGATGATAAAACTGGGTATCAACCGGGCGCTGTGGTTATTTGGCGTAGTGCAGGTGGTGACCATTCTGGGGTTTGCGTTATTAGCTCAGTCAGGGCCTGACAAATTGGTACTGGCGGTGGTGATCAGTCTGGAATATCTGGGGGTTGGGCTCGGTACCGCTGCGTTTACCGCCTTTATTGCCCGCTCCACCAGTATCGCGTTTGCTGCGACTCAGTTTGCTCTGTTTACGGCGCTGGCGGCGTTGCCACGGACGTTCGTCAATGCATTTACAGGTTATGTCGTGGATGCCGTGGGCTGGCACCTGTTTTTCTATATCTGTGCCCTGCTGGCGATTCCCGGGATGTTGCTGTTGTTGAAAGTGGCTCCCTGGAACGGTGATCAGATGGCAGCAGAGCCTCAGAGCGATAACTAAACCGGAACAGGCTTGAAGGTGAGCTGCCAGTATGAAAGTTGGCTGTTTGCAGGTGCGTATCAGCAGCATCGTCTGGTAGAGAGGAAAAAAATGTTAGCCGGTTGCGCACCGGCCGAACTTCATTTTTACTACAGTGTAATAAAAATAACGGTTTTGAATTAAGCGATTGGGGTGATTGATGGATCAGTTTTTGAACGACTTGCCAAAGGCAGAGCTGCACCTGCACCTGGAGGGCTCACTGGAACCTGAACTGCTGTTCGCTCTGGCAGAGCGTAACGCTGTAGTGCTCCCGTATGCATCGGTTGAGCAACTGCGTGAAGCCTATGATTTTGGTAATCTGCAGGATTTTCTCGATCTCTACTATCAGGGGGCTGCAGTACTGCAGACCGAACAGGATTTCTATGACCTGACGTGGGCCTACATTGAACGCTGTAAGGCCGAAAATATCCTCCATATCGAGCCTTTTTTTGACCCCCAGACCCATACCGACCGGGGTATCCCTTTCGCAACGGTGATTAACGGTATCAGCCGGGCGCTGGATCAAGCCGAAACCGCGTATGGTATTAGCTCCGGTCTGATTATGTGTTTCCTGCGCCATCTCAGTGAAGCGGCCGCCTTCGAAACTCTGCGACAGGCCGAACCCTATCTGGATAAAATTATCGGTATCGGCCTGGACAGTTCAGAAAAGGGCCATCCTCCAGCTAAGTTTGAACGGGTTTTTGCCAAAGCTCGGGCAATGGGGCTGCTGGCCGTTGCCCATGCCGGTGAAGAGGGGCCTGCACAAAACGTGATCGACGCACTGGACATACTCAAGGTAGATCGGATCGATCACGGTGTAC
Organism: Amphritea pacifica; assembly: GCF_016924145.1. Lineage (GTDB taxonomy): Bacteria > Pseudomonadota > Gammaproteobacteria > Pseudomonadales > Balneatricaceae > Amphritea > Amphritea pacifica. Next base: position 61,287 of record NZ_JAFFZO010000023.1, read on the forward strand.
GGGCGATAGACAATCCAGAACTGATCCGGCGTCTGGCCCGGGAGGAGATTGCACTCACCGTATGCCCTCTGTCGAACACCCGGCTGAAAGTCTTTGATGATATGAGCCAGCACAACATCCTGCAGATGCTGGAGCAGGGCGTAAAAGTCACCGTAAACTCCGACGACCCGGCTTACTTCGGCGGCTACCTGACCGAAAACTTCATCGCGCTGGAAAAAGGGCTGGGCATGACACGTGAACAGGCAGTGGAACTGGCCCGCAACAGCTTTGAATACAGCTTTGCGGGAGCAGCGCGAAAAGCAAAACTCCTCGCGGAGTTAGACCGTCGCTGCGCGACTAGTTAGAACGCCGCTGCGCGAAAAATAGTTGCGAGACCGTCGCTGCGCAAAAAATAGTTGCGAGACCGTCGCTGCGCGACTAGCTAGACGTGGCTTCGCCACTTGCTCGTTGTTAGAAAAAGCGAAAAGCATTATGCGATATTGATTGGTTTTGGTTGGTAGTTCTCACAGACGACCTAGGATGTATTGTATATGGTAGATAGAAATTTATAGATTAATAGGAGAAGGTGTTTTGTCTACTATAAATATAGGGTATCTCCATCTGGATTCATGGTCAGAAACATATATCGGTGCCCGCTCGATAGTGTCTAAATTGCCAGATAATCCGGATCAAACAGATGTTATTCACGGGCCTCTATCGCAGATGGTTCTTATCGCTTCTCATCAGCTTGTTGAGATAATGCTGTTTAGCTGCATTCGGAATAACTTGGAGAGAAGTAATAAATGGAATGATGTTTCAGAGGAGTTTTTAAGAAAGTTAAACTTTAATGAGGCTTTCAACAGGTGGCCAAAGCGTCTTACAGAAAAAGCATTTCCGAAGCAAAAGCAGCCTTTTTCCGCGGCAAGGGAGCTGGCTTCCCGACGAAATGCTACAGTTCACAGCGAGTCAGCATTAACCACGCTTGAAATGGCTAGGTCTGCTTTACATACTGCGGTATCAGTATCTATAGCTATACAGGAGCACTTTGAAGGGCAGCCATTTACCTACGAATCTGTTCTCAAAAAATATCCTATTGAGGAACAGGTCTGGTTTTCATCTAGTATGTACCCGCCTAGTTAAAATTTTTACGGTGAGGGTTTGGGATATAAATGACTTCAATGCTGATTTTTCAGTGAAATATTAGAGCATTACTATGGATATAAGAATGGATAGCGAATTTAACTGGAAGAAATTCCAATTTATAACTGAAGTGAAAACGGCATTGATTAATAATGCTATAAATTTATCTTTAGACGATTCCGCAGCTGAAAACAGGCATGTTTTCTCTACTACGGGAACGCTGGGAAAGATGGATGATGCATTTTATGCTGCAGACAGAATACCTAATGATATGAGTGCTCATCAAGCTGCTTGTGAATTTATTGGTTTTATATGTGAAAATCTTCGTTCTGAAAGCATGGCCACACCTTCTTGGTTTACTCGAAGGTAGAAAAGATAAATTCTGCATTCAGATTTTAAAAACGAGTATGTGGCGAGCAGAGGTTAGTGATTTATGTATCGGGATAAACTTACTTCTAATCCAGAGAAGGCGTAGCTGATTATTTAGTGTCCAAGGTTGCTAGTTTGATTGGTGTTTTTCTCTTACTATGAACAACCTTTTAAAAGCCTCCCTATAGTCATGAAGAAGGCTCTCCTAGCCACGAGCAAGCGGCGAAGCCGCGTCTAGCTAGTCGCGCAGCGACGGTCTAGCCACTGCTCTTATTCAAGCGACGGTCTAGCCACTGATCTTAGAATTCATCAAGAATTCTAAGATTTCCCCCCTATCCCGAATCAGGTGGCGGGCTTCCGGCTGGTAGACCACCCGGACATCTGCGACATTGCTTTCGAGTCTGTTCCGGGTGGCTTTGGAGTCCAGCAGTACATCTTTGCCGGCGACGATTGCCAGCATCGGAGCACGGATGTTTTGCAGCGCTTTATCGCTGAAGATTGGCAGTTTATCCATTCGGGGCTTAACGTGCCGGGTGATCAGTGCGAAGAACTCCCTGAATTTCAGAACAGTAGGGGAGGGGTTTTTCTCTTCAGGGCCGAAGATCATTTCGCGCACTTTGCCTTTGCCCCATTTGCCAAACAACATCAGCGGCAGTGCTTTGAATAGAAATTTTCGTTGTGGCCCGACACCGCCCGGCACCAGCAGGGCGAGTTTTGTGATTCTTTCGGGCCGTCGGCTGGCATAGTCGAGTGCCAGCCAGCCACCCAGTGATTCTCCCACCACTGCAGCGTGAGTAAGGCCGGTCTCCTGCATCACATCATCCAGCCACAGGGTATAAGCATCACTGTCCATAGGCAGGCGAATCTGTGCACTCAGCCCCGGTTCACCGATCATATCGATGGCATAGATTCTGAAATGTTTTGACCACTCTTCGACATCGAAAAACCAGGCGGTGGCGTTTGCCATGGCACCATGCATCAGCAGGAGTGGTGGTAGTGCTTTATCACCACAGGTCAGCAGATGGGTTTCACCGAAGCGGGTGGTCAGTTTTAGCTGCTGACAGGCCACCGGCCAGTGATCGATGAACGTTTGATAGTATTCCTGAACGGCCTGTTCACCTTCAGCTGATTTGTATATCGTCATTGCAGATCCATGGTCGTTTGCCGGTGCCGGTTTGTTCTTCAGCTTACAGGGTTCTTAAAATGTCGCAATGCCGGTCAGCGTGTTACTGGTTGCAATGAATTGTGGGTCTGAAAAACAGAAAAGCCGGCGTATCAGCCGGCTTTAATCTCAACGCAGGGGATAGATCAGATCCGCAGTGCGCCGTCGACTTCGATGCAGCGACCATTGACATAGTCGTTTTCCATGATGAAAGCGACTGTGTTGGCGATCTCCTGAGGTTTACCCAGGCGCTTGGCAGGGATGCCGGAAGCGATTTTTTCCAACGCTTCAGGCTTCATGCTCATTACCATCTCAGTACCGATGTAACCCGGCGCGATAGACGCAGCGCGGATACCGTAGCGCGCCAGTTCTTTTGCCCAGGTCACCGCCATCGCTTCTACGCCTGCTTTAGTTGCGGTGTAGTTGGTCTGCCCCATGTTGCCATGACGAGAGATCGAGGAGATGTTGATGATACAGCCCTGATTGCCCAGTTCGATCATCTTGATCGCCGCTTCACGGCCACAGAGGAATGTACCGGTCAGGTTGACGTCGATGACCAGGTTCCAGTTGTCCAGGCTCATCTTGCTGACAACTTCACCATCTTTTACTTTAATGAACAGGCCGTCACGGGTGATACCGGCGTTGTTTACCAGACCGTGCAGCGCACCAAAATCGGCTGCAACATCGTTAAACAGTTTAACGACAGAATCTTCATCAGATACGTTAGCGATGTAGCCACGGGCTTCAACGCCGAATTCCATGCACAGGCCAACGGTTTCATCCAGACCTTCCTGATCCAGGTCAGCCAGCGCCAGTTTTGCGCCTTTTTCAGCCAGTTCCAGTGCCATAGCGCGACCCAGACCACGACCACCACCGGTAATAACGATTACTTTATCTTTAAGTTCCATCAGTTTTACTACCTTATCTTCTATATTTTATTTTTTTCTTATTATGCTTTTTTTGTGCGTTGCAAAATGCTTAGCGTTAGAACTTATAACGCTTCTGCACAAAAGTCTACTGCCTGAAAGGGGTATTGTTAAAAATTCATAATAAACAATGGCTTATATTGTCAATATTGTGTCCTTTTTTGCGTAAGTGTATGATTTTTAAGTGGTAATTTGTGCGGATTTTTTGAGGTGGCGATATAGTATTTTAGTCGTAATGCTGCGAATGCGTGTGGGATTGCAGGGGTTGAAAAAAACAAATTCGTCCCTAACTATATTGAATGTTCAGCATTTTTTTAACCAGGCTCCCTGTACGGCAAAAAAGCAGAGAGTGAAATTTTTTTGAGCTGTACGGACGTAGTCGTCTGATGCAGGATGGGAGCTTTATGCGCTTTCTTCTACTGTTGTTTATTATTATCCCGGTGATTGAGATTACCGTACTGATCAATGTCGGTCAGGCGATTGGTGCCTGGTACACCGTCGGTCTGGTGCTTTTATCCGCCTTTATCGGGGTGAATATGCTGCGCTATCAGGGGTTATCTACACTGGCCCGGGCTCAGCAACGGATGAACGCGGGACAGATACCCGGCAATGAGATGGTGGAAGGGATTGTGCTGGCGGTTGGAGGCGCACTGCTGCTCACGCCAGGGTTTGTGACCGATGTGATTGGTTTTCTCTGTTTGATCCCCTATACCCGTAAGGCGCTTGCGCGACAGGTTATGAGTCGTTTTACGGTGGTGGCGATGTCTCATCGGCAAAATGGTGTTGCCCCGGAAGATGTCATCAACCATGGTCAGCACTCACACCGTTCTCAGGATACAGACCGCAATGGCGATATTATCGATGGCGATTTTCGCCGCGAAGATTAAAAAATATTTTTGCCGGGGTGTTGAAATGCTTTTTGCTGCCCCCATTTAGTGAGTCATCCAAGGATTTGTAGCCGCTTTCAGTGGCTGCACTTTATAAAACAAAACTACTTTTTTTGATCAACGGATCAGGAGAGAGATTCAATGAAAATTCGTCCACTTCACGACCGTGTGGTTGTTCGCCGTAAAGAAGAAGAAGCAACTACTGCCAGTGGTATCGTGCTGCCAGGTTCTGCTGCTGAAAAGCCTAACCAGGGTGAAGTTCTCGCTGTAGGTACTGGTCGTATTACCAGTAACGGTGAAGTTCAGGCACTGGCTGTTAAGGTTGGTGACACTGTACTGTTTGGTCAGTATGCCGGTTCTAACACCGTTAAAGTTGATGGTGAAGAGCTGCTGATCATGAATGAAAGCGATATTTACGGTGTGCTGGAAAGCTGAGTAAGACTCTCTGGTAAGAATTTCTGATTGAATTTTTTTAGACACAGGATTTTTAAAAATGGCTAAAGAAGTATTGTTTGGTAATGATGCCCGCGTACGTATGCTGGCGGGTGTAAATATTCTGGCTGATGCAGTTAAGACAACGCTGGGACCAAAAGGTCGTAACGTTGTGCTGGACAAAGCATTCGGCGCGCCTACCGTAACAAAAGACGGTGTATCGGTTGCGAAAGAGATCGAACTGAAAGACAAGTTTGAAAACATGGGCGCACAGATGGTTAAGGAAGTTGCTTCCCAGGCCAATGATGTTGCTGGTGACGGTACAACTACAGCGACTGTTCTGGCTCAGGCTATTGTTAACGAAGGTCTGAAGTCTGTTGCTGCTGGTATGAACCCGATGGATCTCAAGCGCGGTATTGATAAAGCGGCTGCTGCAGTTGTTGAACAACTGCAAGCGATGGCTGTTCCTTGTGCCGACGGTAAAGCGATTGCTCAGGTGGGTACGATCTCTGCTAACTCTGACTCCCAGGTGGGTGACATCATTGCTGAAGCGATGAACAAAGTGGGCAAAGAGGGCGTTATCACTGTTGAGGAAGGTTCTGGTCTGGAAAATGAACTGGACGTCGTTGAGGGGATGCAGTTTGACCGTGGTTACCTCTCTCCTTACTTCATCAACAACCAGGAAAGCATGAGCGTTGAGCTTGAAAATCCGTACATGCTGATTGTTGATAAGAAAGTATCCAGCATTCGTGATCTGCTGCCGATTCTGGAGCAGGTTGCTAAAACTTCCCGTCCACTGCTGATTATCGCAGAGGATGTTGAAGGCGAAGCACTGGCCACTCTGGTCGTGAACAACATGCGTGGTATCGTTAAGGTTGCTGCGGTTAAAGCACCAGGTTTCGGTGATCGTCGTAAGGCGATGCTGGAAGATATCGCTATTCTGACTGGCGGTACTGTGATCTCTGAAGAGGTTGGTCTGAATCTTGAGACGGCGGTTCTGGAACAGCTGGGTCAGGCTAAGCGTGTTGCTATTACTAAAGAGAATACTACCGTTGTTGACGGTATCGGTGAGCACACCGCGATTGAATCCCGCGTCTCCCAGATTCGCGCACAGATCGAAGAAACCTCTTCTGATTACGACCGTGAAAAGCTGCAGGAGCGTGTTGCTAAGCTGGCAGGCGGTGTTGCGGTTATCAAGGTGGGTGCTGCCACTGAAGTGGAAATGAAAGAGAAGAAAGCCCGTGTTGAAGACGCGCTGCACGCAACCCGTGCTGCGGTTGAAGAGGGTGTTGTACCTGGCGGCGGTGTTGCCCTGATCCGTGCGATGGATAAAGTGGGTGCGCTGCAAGGTGACAACCATGACCAGACCGTCGGTATCGAGCTGGCATTCCGTGCCCTTGAAGCGCCTCTGCGTCAGATCGTTGGTAACGCTGGTGATGAAGGTTCTGTGATTGTTGCTAACATCCGTGAGAAGGGTGAAGGTAACTACGGTTATAACGCTGCGACTGGTGAGTACGGCGATATGATCGAGATGGGTATTCTTGATCCGGCTAAAGTGACCCGTTCCGCACTGCAGGCAGCGGCCTCTGTTGCTGGTCTGATGATTACTACCGAAGCGATGATTGCTGACCTGCCATCTGAAGGCGGTTCTGGCATGCCTGATATGGGCGGCATGGGTGGTATGGGCGGTATGGGCGGCATGATGTGATCATCTGCTCCTAAACGACGCTACTGCGAAAAGCCCCGTGTTCTGCACGGGGCTTTTCTTTTGGCCAAAAAACTGTCAGATGGTGTAATATCGGCAGTGCTGAACTGAATTATCTATCTGACAGAGAGACATCAATGCGCGATCAGGATAAAGATCTGGAGCTGCCTAGCTTTGGTCCGGCGGAGCGGGAGCCAGCTATCAAAGTTCCCGGGGAAAAGCCGCAGACTGAACCACCTCAGAAAGCAGGTGTGAAGGGGAATCATCCAGATACGGGGCAGAAGGTCAGTTCCGGTGGTGGTGCGCTCAGTTATCTGATTATCCTGTTATTGGCGGTGGCTGTGGCAGGCCTGGCGTACTGGAACTTCATGCAGCATCAGCAGCTGCAGGTTTTAGAGAACGAACGCAAGGTTGTTGATGAGAAGATTATTGAACTGCAGAAACTGTTTCTGGTGGCCGGAGACAGCGCAGCTCAGACGGGAGAGTCTTTGCAGAATCAGGTGAAGAAGCAGGCTGAGATCAATCAGCAAAAGTTCGCCAGTCTGGAGGCCGACTCCGGTAAGTTTGACACGGCCATTGCCCGGCTTGATGCTGAGATTACTAAATTGAACTCCGAGAACGGTAAGCTTTGGGTGGTTGCTCATCAGCGTAATACGCCTAAGATTGCCGAGCTGGAAAAACTGTTAAATGAGGCTTCAGCTCAACTGGATAAACAATCGAAAGCCCTTGAGGGGATGACCGGGGAGCTGACCAGACTGGATAAACAGTTAGCCGCATCTGAGGCAAAAGGTAACGAAAATACTAAGCAGGTGGCCGCTATCAGGCAGAGTGCTGCGGCACTGAGCACCCAGTTTCAGGCATTGAGTGAATCGATCGATCTGCAACAGGCTGATCAGAAGAAGAAAATGGCGTTACTGGCAGAGCAGGTGATATCCCTTAAGGAGAGCCAGGGGCAGGGGGCCGGACTTGAACGTCGCGTTAAGGTGAATGAACAGGCCGTCAAAGCGATTGATGGTTCCCGCTTAGTGGTGAATAACGAGTTGTTACAGATCCGTCAGAAGCTGAACAATCTGCAGTTGAAAGTTGAACAGTTGCAGTCACGATAATGCTTAGTGCAAAAGGATGAATCGATGATAACGGTTTATGGCGGTGTTTATTCCCGCGCCAATATGGTGATGTGTGTGCTTGAAACCCTGGGAATTGCTTATCAGAACATCCCGATGGCCCCTCGCAGTGAACCTACCCGCACGGCTGAATATCTGGCACTGAATCCGACCGGAAAGCTGCCAACGCTGGTGGATGGTGAGCTGGTGCTCTGGGAGAGTCAGGCGATTCTGTTTTATCTGGCACGCAAATATGGCGATGGTTTGTTGTGGGTGGATACCCTTGAGCAGGAAGCTGATCTGTATCGCTGGAGTCTGTTTATCAGTAATCAGATCGAAGTGCCTGCGTTGGATATGCTGTTGGCGGTTAAATATGCCGATGGTGAGCCCGATGCGGCGTTTATCGATGCTCAACGCCAGGTCATTTCGCGTTTTTTACCCGTGCTCGAGTCTCATCTGCAGGATAAAGACTATCTGGTGGCTGGTAAGCTGACAGTGGCTGATTTTCATGGTGCGACGGTTATCTCCTGGCCTGAAGTGGCTGGTTTTGACTATGCGGACTATCCCGCTGTGAAACGCTGGGTTTCGCGGATTCAGGCCTTACCGGTGCAGGAAACCGTGCGCCAGCGTGGCTGAGGGTGAAATTGTCGATTTTTTATACAGGTTAGTGATTGCGATCCAGCCCGGGGACGGGCAGAATAGTCAGTCTTTTTTGATGAGGTAGATAACGCTTTAATGGATATTCGTGCGTTCTTTGCGCTGGCCCTGCCGGGTTCTGTGGCCCGCTGGCTGGCAGATTACGCTGATACCCTGTGTCAGTTTGACAAGCAGATAGAAGTAAACTGGGTTGATGCTGAATCCTATCATCTGACGCTGTGCTTTCTGGGCGAGATCTCCCTGGAACAGATCGATCAGCTGGAAGATATAGCACGTAATAAGCTGGCTGAAGTCCGCTCATTTCAGGTGCGTATCAATACTGCAGAGTATTACCCGGTGAGTCGTCAACTGGCGGTTATTGCGGCGATGAGTCAGGAAGATGAAGAGCTGAGTGCGCTTAACCGGTCGATGATGGAGATCGCTCTGGAAGCGGGTATCGAGTTTAAAGAGGAAGATTTTAAACCTCATATTACGCTGGGACGGTTGCCTGCCCGAAATCAGTTTGAACCGCCCGAAGAGTGGCCCACACTGGACCTTTTCAGCCTGGCAGACTCAGTGATTCTGTTTCAGAGCAAACCGGGTGAGCGCGGATCTATCTACACGCCGCTGTTTACCATTCCCTTGCAGGATATGGCCTGAGCCAGCTGCAGAACCTAACTTTTCAATGTTGTGAAAAATGTTTAAACCAGAACTCCTTTCGCCAGCGGGAACGCTGCGCAATATGAAATACGCCTTCGCCTATGGTGCCGATGCGGTCTATGCCGGTCAGCCTCGTTATAGTCTGCGGGTGCGTAACAACGATTTTAATCTGGATAACCTGCATGAGGGGATTAATATCGCCCATGCGCAGGGTAAAAAACTGTATGTGGCGAGTAATATCATGCCTCACAACAGTAAACTGAAGACCTATATTGATGACCTGCGTCCGGTGATCGAGATGGGGCCGGATGCGCTGATTATGTCAGATCCCGGGCTGATTCTGATGGTGAAGGAACAGTGGCCCGATGTGCCGATTCATCTGTCGGTACAGAGCAACACCATGAACTGGGCCAGTGTGAAGTTCTGGCATCAGGCGGGTATTGAACGGATTATTATGTCCCGTGAACTGTCGCTGGATGAGATCGGTGAGATCCGTGAGAAGTGCCCGGAGATAGAGCTGGAAGTGTTTGTTCACGGTTCACTCTGTATTGCTTACTCAGGGCGCTGCCTGTTGTCGGGATATATCAATCACCGTGATCCCAATCAGGGTACCTGCACTAACTCCTGCCGCTGGAAGTACGATGCTCATGAGGCGACTCAGAGTGATAATGGTGATCTGATTCCGGTACAAAATTTTGACCCGAATGAGGAGTCTGTTCAGCCAGCGCTGGGAGAGGGCGAACCAACCAGCAGGATGTATCTGTTGCAGGAAGAGACCCGTCCCGGTGAATATATGCCCGCCTTTGAGGATGAGCATGGCACCTACATCATGAACTCAAAGGACCTGCGGGCGATTCAGCATGTCCACCGACTGACTGAGATGGGAATCCACTCACTCAAGATCGAAGGCCGGACCAAGTCTCACTACTATGTTGCACGCACCGCGCAGGCCTACCGTAAGGCGATCGATGATGCGGTGGCCGGACGTCCGTTTGATATGGGGCTGATGGATACGCTGGAAAATCTGGCCAACCGTGGCTACACCGAAGGTTTCTATCGCCGCCATGTACATGACGAGTATCAGAACTATGAAACCGGTAACTCTGTCGGTGTACACCAGCAGTTTGTCGGCGAGGTGATCGGCCGTGATGCACAAAAGGGAACGCTGGATATCGAAGTGAAAAACCGCTTTATGGTGGGCGATACCCTGGAGCTGATGACGCCGTCTGGCAACCGCAAGTTTAAACTGGAGCATCTGGAGAACCTGCAGGGTGAAGCCAGAGATTGTGCTCCGGGCTCGGGCCATAAGGTGCGTTTGCCGCTGGATACCGATGCTGACCTGGAATATGCTCTGCTGATGCGGGATCTGCCCAATGCACCGGCATTTGAAAGCGGTAACTAATTGATAATATGTATAAAAAAGGTATCCTGAGATACCTTTTTTTATGCCATGGCTGGCGCCTTAGCCAGTTTTTACAGATGAGTGTAGTTGGATCTGATGCAGCAGGATAAATATTCCCTTGGCCGGGCATTGCGCCCTTTCTCCTTTTCGGTGGCGCTGATCACCTGTCTGGTGGGGATTGTCAGTGCGTTGCAACAGCCAGGCTTCAGTTATTCTGCGGCTGTGCTGATTATTCTGGCGGCGTTACTGTTGCAGGCCGGCGTTAACCTGATCAATGACCATGCTGATCTGCAGCGTCTCAGCAGTACACTTGCCCGGGGGCGGGTGGTGCGTAATTTCAGGCTTGGACTGGTCTGTTTTCTGCTGGCGGCGGTGATCGGTATCTACCTGATCAGCTATGCTGGTCTGGGGTTGCTGCTATTGCTGTTGGTTGGGCTTGCCGGAGCGCTGGGATATACCGTGGAACCGGTCAACTTCAAGCGCCGGGGGCTGGCGGTGATACTGGTGTTCTGGCTAATGGGCGTACTGATGGTGTGCGGCAGTTACTATATTCTCGCAGGTGAGGTGAACTGGCCACTGTTCTGGCGTTCGATCCCGGTCAGCCTGATAAGCTCACTGTTGTTACTGGCGAATGAGATTCGTGATGTCGACAGTGACCGTGCGGCGGGTATAAACACCCTGACGGTGCGTATTGGTATTACCCGGGCCCGGAAACTCTACCTGTTACTGTTGCTGTCAGTTGTGCTGGTAACCTCCCTGTTGTGGATCACCGGCGTGATAGACGGTATCTGGTGGCTGGCCAGTGTGCCGCTGATCTGGTTGCTTTATAAACAGCAACAGGAGGCGCAGGGCAGAGCGTCATTGCCGCCGGCCAGTGGCCGTTTCTTCATGCTGTTTGGTCTGCTTTACTGCCTTAGCCTGTAATCCGTTTGGTGTGGCCCTGCCGGGTGGCTTACAGCGTGCCAGAACAGAACTTTAGACTAAGGCCGGACAACGATTGACGATTAATTTAGTGTATAATTCTGCGGCAGCTTTGCAGAATAACCCATTCAGAAGCGTATACCGCCGTTGCCAGATGAGCGTGTAACCGCTTCGGCAACACTTTACTGAGCACGTTAAGGGTTACGCAGATAGCCCTCAACCTATGACATAAGCCTGACATTGCGGAGTCAATAATGAGCGTAATTCGCCAAGACGATTTGATCAGCAGCATTGCAGATTCGCTGCAGTTTATCTCCTATTACCATCCGATCGATTTTATTCAGGGGGTGCATGAAGCCTATCTGAAGGAACAGAACCCAGCGGCGAAAGACGCCATGGCTCAGATTCTGATCAACTCCCGTATGTGTGCCGAAGGCAAACGCCCAATCTGTCAGGATACCGGCATTGTCACCGTATTTGTCAAAGTCGGTATGAACGTGACCTGGGACGCCAGGATGAGCGTTACCGATATGATCAACGAAGGCGTCCGCCGTGCTTACACCCATCCGGACAATGTGCTGCGTGCATCCATCCTGGCTGACCCTGCAGGTAAGCGTCAGAATACCAAAGACAACACCCCGGCAGTGATCCACTACGAACTCGTAGAGGGCGATGAGGTTGAAGTTCATGTGGCGGCCAAGGGGGGCGGTTCTGAAAACAAATCGAAGATGGTGATGCTCAACCCATCTGACAGCATTGTTGACTGGGTTGTGAAAACCGTACCAACAATGGGCGCTGGCTGGTGTCCACCAGGTATGCTGGGTATCGGTATTGGTGGTACCGCTGAAAAAGCGGCAGTGATGGCGAAAGAGTCGCTGATGGACCCGATCGATATTCATGAGCTGCGTGAGCGTGGCCCGCAGAACCGTGTTGAAGAGCTGCGTCTGGAAATTATGGATGCTGTAAACTCACTGGGTATTGGTGCCCAGGGGCTGGGTGGTCTGACCACCGTGCTGGACGTAAAGATTATGGATTATCCAACTCACGCAGCGTCCTTGCCGGTGTGTATGATCCCTAACTGTGCGGCCACCCGTCACACTCACTTCAAACTGAATGGCAATGGTCCGGCAGTGCTGACGCCGCCAAGTCTGGATCAGTGGCCAGAGGTGACTTTCGAAGTGGGTGCCAGCACCCGCCGGGTGGATCTGAATACCGTCACGCCGGAAGATGTGCTGAGCTGGAAGCCCGGTGAAACAGTATTGCTGAACGGCAAGATGCTGACCGGTCGTGATGCGGCGCATAAGAAGATGGTTGAGATGCTCAATAACGGCGAAGATCTGCCGGTAGATCTGAAGGGCCGCTTTATCTACTACGTCGGTCCGGTTGATCCGGTGCGGGAAGAGGTTGTGGGGCCTGCGGGACCGACTACGGCGACCCGGATGGATAAGTTCACCCGTCAGATTATTGAAAGCACCGGTCTGCTGGGTATGATCGGTAAGTCTGAACGGGGCCCGATTGCGATCGATGCTATCCGCGATAACAAAGCGGTTTACCTGATGGCTGTGGGTGGCGCTGCCTATCTGGTATCCAAGGCGATTACCAATGCTGAAGTACTGGCATTCCCAGAACTGGGGATGGAGGCGATCTACGAGTTTGAAGTGAAAGACATGCCGGTAACGGTGGCCGTAGATAGCAGTGGTATCTCAGTGCATAACACGGGGCCCGCGAAGTGGAAGCAGATTATCGCTGAACAGGTTTAGGCACTGGTCACAGACCTGGGATAGCGAATTTAAACGCGGCTTCGGCCGCGTTTTTTGTTATGTGCGCCAGGCATGGCGCGTAGCGCCTTGACGGGCGCTGTTCCGATACGCGTGGTGGCGGTCGGATAACTTAGTGGTGAAAGTCCACTATCGGCCCGGTAAGGGGAACGATTAGCCGGACGTTTTGTCGTTATGCGGATGACGGCAATATCTATGTCAGAAGCGAAGCGGCTGGACAGCGGGTTCTCGACTCTATCACTCGATATCTGGAGAAGACTCTGAAGCTCAGAGTTAATCGAGATAAGAGCGGTTTGGGCAGGCCGTGGCTCAGGAAGTTCTTGGGTTATACGGTGTGTAGTCGCAAGTACAATGTCCGGCTGAAGATCTCTCCGGGCGCGATCGAGCGTTTTAAGGGTGATCTGAAGGGTGTGTTTCGGCGAGGCCGGGGACAATCGATCTATCGGGTGGTTGCCAGGCTCAATCCGAAGTTACGCGGCTGGATGAGCTACTTCCGCTACATCGGTGCGAAGGGTGTCTTGGAAGAGTTGGATGGCTGGCTACGGCGCCACCTTCGTAAGATACTCTGGCGCCAGTGGAAGCGGACGGCTACCCGCGCGAGGATGTTGATACGACTCGGCCTCTCGGAGGCTCGCGCTTGGGTGAGTGCGAGCAATGGACGTGGTGCGTGGTGGAATGCGGGTGCATCCCACATGAATCATGCCTTGCCGAAGAAGCGCTTCGACCGAATCGGTCTGGTGTCGTTGGTCGACTATAATCATCGGCTTAACTATTTATCATGAACCGCCGTGGTACGGAACCGTATGCCCGGTGGTGTGGGAGAGCGGTGAGAGCAATCTCACCTCCTACCCGATCCAGGCCATTGATTTAGGTCATCAGTCGATACAAAAGGGTACTCAAGTAGTAAATTCCCCAGACGCTTCAGTCAGTATACTTTTCAGACCCGTATAAATTACGATGAGAGTACCTGATCATGAAGAAAGTAATGCTTAAGTTGCTATCAGCAGCCGCGATGGTTGGCATGGTAGCTACTTCTGCGCAGGCCGATGAAGCAGCCATGGCTGCTGCCGGTGCAGAAGTGTTTAAACGGTGCCAGGCATGTCACTCTACTGACAGCAGCAAAAATGCCTTTGGTCCGAGTCTTATCGGTGTTGTTGGCAGAGAGGCTGCTTCACTGCCACGCTTTGCCTATTCTGAAGCGCTGAAACAATCTGGCATCACCTGGACCGAGGATAATCTGCGTAAGTGGGTTTCTGATAATACTAAACTGGTTCCGGGCACCCGGATGCGTCACGTTTCGATCACTGATCCTGCCGAACAGGATTATCTGATCGCTTATCTGAAAACGTTATAAGTCTGACTCAGCGGGATAACGTCCCGCTGATTCTTTTCTTTACTGCCGCTTGGACCCATCCCTGCGCTGCTATCAGGCGCACTGGGTAATCTTGCTGAGCCGGCTTTTAATCGCCATATAGCGGGGCATCGGTCCGACATCTTCGTAGACAGGATCTCCCTCTTCCACACGAATAACTTTGGTGCCCGCCCGGTAGGGCATCTTCTCTTCAATTTCAAGCAGCGCTGCATGCAACAGGTCGGCCACCAGTTGTTCTTCAGAGCAATGAAACAGCTCAGCTAACGCTTCAACTTTAAACTTATCCTCTTCGTTTATGGCAAAGTTACAGTCAACCAGTTTCGATTTTTCGGTCGATTGATCCTCAAGCTTCTTAATAAGCTGAGCCACATGGTTGTTCGGCATGGTCTATTTCCCCTTTTGGTACTGTCCTATTAAAGATAGTTGACAGAAATAGGCGGGTAAACGGTGAATTCAAAAAAATCAACATTCAACCCTGTGTAGGTTTTCATTACTATATAGCGATTTTATGACTGTAAGCTGAATCGGCGGGTTGAAGAGAGGGGAATATGGCAGAGATTAGGGTTGTAGTGGGGTCTACTTATGGGAATGCCAGTCTGATCGCAGACGACTGCACCGAGCAGCTGAATCAGCTGGGACACCGGGCAACATTATTGAATGAACCGACCTACCAGCAGGTGACCGAAAACCCGGATGTGATACTGATCTGCACAGCAACCATTGGCCAGGGGGAGATACCTGCTAATCTTCAGCCCCTCTATGATCAGCTGCGACAACGTCAGCCGGATTTCTCTGCCGTACGTTTTGGTCTGATTGCCCTGGGAGACAGTTCCTATGAGTCGTTTGCTGAAGGGGGGAAACAGATGAATGAACTGATGCATGATCTGGGGGCCAGTCCTGTCGGACAGGCACTGTTTATTGATAGCTGTGAAACGCCGGACGCCGATGAGGTCGCTGCCGAATGGATTGAACGCTGGTCGGAAAAGCTCTGAAGGGAGGGGGCTGCAATCAATCTGGCCAGGACGTCTGCGGATTCCCCTCAGATTAATTACTGGAGCAAAAGGAGATCTCGACGAAAAAATCACCTGAATCGGTCGAGAATGGCACCACAATAATCGGGCCTTTAGAGGAGTGGTTGATATGATGAGACTCACCGCTGACAACCACCGGGGTCGCCATATTCAGGTCATACCCTTTCTGAGACAGTTGTGCCACTGCACCGCCAGCAGACATATTGGTCAACTCGCCCACCATATCGGTGACGGTTTCATCGATCGTCGTCAGGGTTTCTCCCAGCATCCGCTCGGTAATATCCAGAATCACAGACTGAGTAAAAGAGACCGCAAAAGAGCCTTTTGCATGGGGCCCGGCTAACCCCATAATCCCGGTTACATGCCCCTCTGCGCTGGTAGACTGTTTAAGATAGGCTTTTCCCGCTGTGCACTCTATATTGGCCATGGTCGAGAGAACATTTACCATGGATTTTAAAAACGGGTTGACGTATGCAAACTTCATAACTCTTACCACCCTTTAAAAACAAGCTTATCGCCGAACTGATTGCTGAACCCTGTTGTTCATGACTGGAATACGGGTGTTCATACAAAAAATGGATCTGTTAGACCTAAAATCTAACAAATACAAAACGCTGAGTCTGTTATATATATGCCAAAATGGGAAGGTGTGAAAAGCAGACCGCTGCTTCGCCGCTAGCTAGTGGTTAGAACGTCGCTACGCGATTCGCTGGAAAAAGCATAAAACTATTCGTCGAGTTTCTTTCATATTGGCCAGGGGGCAGTCACCCCAGCTATCCACTTCTACCGTCCCTGTCTCCTGAATATGTTTGTCTTATCCTGCTGAGGAAATGCGCTTCTTAAACCGTTTCCGGGGCGTATCTACAGCTTGGTTTTACGCTGATGAAAAAGGTTTGTGTTGCGTTGCGCTTATTTTGTAATAATTAAAGCGTCTTATATTTCAACCGGATAGAGCTTATCGGTGCTGTTTATGCTGCGATGCAGCATAAAAGGCGTGACTTTGTTCGCGTGGTTGTATATAAATTATACAGTCTGTTTGTTTGTACCAAGCTAATAGAGCAGGCGATATCGGTCAATCAAAATTTTACCAAAGATAATAATCGAATATTTTTTTGGATATTCGGGTTCAGTTTTAAGCAGAGTCGTCTTCTTAATTTTATGTTGCGCAATAATACAGCGCCGGAGGTAAACGATGAGCATACCTACCCGTATGGACTTAACTGAACTATTTGAAAGAACACAATCGCTGGCTGACAGCTACTATGAAATCCTGTCATCCTGCGATAGTGTTGATGAGATCGCGTCTCTCAACAGCTGGTATTTGAATGCCATCCATGGGCTTTGGATACTCACCCCAGTGACTGAGCAAGCGGCATAACACCCGGAACTTCTGTGATGTTGCTGCCTGGCTTTAAGGTTTATCGTGTTTTATAGGGCAAGGATTGCTTCATGGCAGCTACTGATTGAGTTTTATTCTCCAGTCCCCTCTGTCAATCTAAAGCAGACTCACCACCGAGTACACGAAGAACACAGAGTAAATCTGATGAGTTGCTCTTCTCCGTGTCCTCTGTGGTGAAAGCTTTGCCTATGCTTTTGAGTCTTAGGGGATTGGGAGCAGTTGACCATAAGCGAGCCTTCGTGATCCACTACGGAGCTAAATAAGCATCACTTAAGGATCGACAGCCTTTGGGAAATAATAAGCATCCTGCCTCAATTGCTGCACTGTGGATGGTTGGCACCCTGGTGTCATT
The DNA here is from genome assembly GCF_016924145.1 of Amphritea pacifica. Lineage (GTDB taxonomy): Bacteria > Pseudomonadota > Gammaproteobacteria > Pseudomonadales > Balneatricaceae > Amphritea > Amphritea pacifica. The sequence continues at coordinate 78,541 of NZ_JAFFZO010000023.1, forward strand.
TATGACCATGGCTATCGGCGGGCGTGAGCTATCAGACGAACTCAGCACCTTCCAGATCCTCTTTTTTCGTAGTCTGATCGGTTTGCTGGTGATCTCCATTCTGTTGCAGCGCAGCGGCTGGCAGCAGGTTAGTACTCCCGCGATCCCGATCCATTTTGTCAGGAATCTGGCCCATTACTGTGGCCAGTTTGGCTGGTTTTACGGGCTTGCTTTCATACCCCTTGCCGAGGTCTTTGCAATTGAGTTCACCGTGCCAGTGTGGACCGCCCTGCTGGCGGTGTTCTTTTTAGGCGAGAGATTAACCGTCCCCCGGATGATCGCTATTGGGCTGGGTATTGTGGGTATGCTGATCATTTTACGTCCAGGTTTGGAGGTGATGAAGCCCGCAGCCCTTGCCGTGCTGGGTGGCGCGATCTGTTATGCGATCTCCCATATAAAGACCAAAAAGCTAGCTCATATCGATACGCCGCTGTGCATCCTGTTTTACATGACAGTTATCCAACTGCCGTTGGGGCTGATCCCCTCTTTGTATGACTGGCGGACGCCATCCGTTAGCGCCTGGCCCTGGATTCTGATGGTCGGATTAACCGCGATGAGTGCACATTACTGCTTAACCCGGGCGATGAAGCTGATTGATGCCACGGTGGTAGTATCGATGGATTTTCTGAGGTTGCCGCTGATCGCCGCAGTGGGCTTTCTGTTTTACGGAGAGCCGCTGGAGTGGGCGGTTTTAATCGGCGCGTTAGTGATGCTAACCGGCAACTATATCAGCAACCGGGCGGAAAAAAGGAAATTGAATTAGCGTTTATTTGTTGCTTATCTCGAAAAAGTGGGACTTGTGGCTTTATGCTGGTGCTGTTGGGTTGTGGTGTTTGTGGGAGTGACGACCCCGTCACGATTGGATTACTCCCCAACTTCTTATTGAAAAGGTTTACCACGGCACTGATCAGCCCATTGTAGGAGCCCTTTTTAAGGGCGAAAAAGTCACCAAAGTACTCAAAGGGCATGCTAAGAACACGTCCTCTGGGGTTGCCGGTGCTGGAAGATAAACTCGTCCAGCAATCAGTGTCACAGATATTACAAAGTATCTGGGGAGCTGATTTTCTGCCATGCAGTTACGGTTACTGACCCAATAAAAGTGCCCATCAGGCACTTGAAGGCATACGTAATGGACTGCAGCGAGGTAACTATGGCTATGTAGTTGAGGCCGATATATAGGGCTTCTTCAACAGCATGGATCATGGATGGCTGGTGCGGATGCTGGAGCAACGTGTAGACGATAAAGCACTGATCACCCTGATCAAACAATGGTTAAAGGCCCAGGTGGTAGAGCCGGATGGAAGTCGGCACAAATCGGACAAAGGTTCGCCGCAAGGAGGGATAATCTCTCCGGTACTGGCGAACATCTATCTCCACTATGTGCTGGATTTATGGTTTGAGAAGGTGATACGCAAGAAACTGAGCGGCAATGCGATGCTGGTTCGGTACGCAGATGACTTTATCGTCGCCTTTCAGTACAAAGACGATGCACGTCAGTTTTATCATCGCCTGCCAGAGAGACTGAAGAAATTTGGTCTGGCACTGGCGAGCGATAAAACAGGGTTACTCCGTTTCAGTCGTTTTGAACCGGGGCGACAACGGAGCATCGTGTTTCTGGGCTTTGAGGTTTATTGGGGTATAAGCTATCGGGGAAAGGTGGCAGTGCATCGGAAAACAGCACGAGAGAAGCAAAGAGCAAGCATCAAGGAAATGGTACGATGGATTAAGTACAATCGATCGAGACCAATCCAGGAATTGCTATCGGTGGTGAAACGTAAGCTGAAAGGCTTTGAGAACTACTTTGGGACACCGGGAAACAGTAAAAGCCTATCCCGTCTGTATTATCAAACGGTCAGGGCACTGTATAAATGGTTAAACCGACGTAGTCAGCGCCGAAGCTACAACTGGAGTGAGTTCGCACAGCTGTTAAGATGGTTTAATGTACGCGCACTAACCGTGAGGAAAGTGGAGTACAGTTAGGGCTCGGATTTACGCGGGCGAATATATAACTGAAGAGCCGGATGCGGTAGTTCCGCACGTCCGGATCTGTGTGGGGGCGGTGCAGGTAACTGGCCGTCCTACCATGACGGCAATAAATGAGAAAAGTCGAATGAATGAAGTTAAGGATTTAATATATCTCGATATGGATAAAGTGAGTTCGCTTTATAGTCAGATTACCGGTGGTATAATTCAACAATTTGAAACATCGACTTCATCCAATCAGACGAGTAAGAACCTAAGAAATTATGACCTCAAGCTTCTTAAGCATGAGGCCGGTGGTGTCGGTACTGAGTCAGAATCACTAAAGGAAACGCGAGTCAGTCACCACGAACTGTATAATGAATTAGAAAAAAAGCTTTTTGAGCTTGGATATGCGGCAGAAATAGGTATTGACGTAAGTAAGGAAGAAATAACTTCGGGTGAAGCTATCGCCACGTTTGAAAATACACTTTGTATTAAAGCATCAGGACGTGCTGTCCTCGAAGATTACGAACGTATATCTCGAATATCTGCAAACTATAAAGATATTGCTGCACTGATTAATCGAAGCATTGAGTCTTCGATAAGAGACTCTGATGAGTGTAAGGAACTACTAGAAAAGATTGAATTTCAGAAAGACGAAATTCGAGCGATGAAGAACGGACAGCAAAAAACAAAGAGGAAGAAGGAGCTAGATGATCTAGAAGCTAACGTTGAGCTATTTATCAAAGCGAAATCGATTGGTGAGGTTGAAGATTGGATTATCGAAGGGATGCAAAACTGGATAAGAGTATTTCTCCCTGGCGTGTTCAATTTCCGTTTATACCCTTTTGACGATGTACCTGAATTTCACATTCTGTCGAACCTAAAGCGAGAATCCTTTTTGGAGAGTAGTACTGAATCGGTACATTTCCTTTACGGCTCAAAGCCCTCAGTGAAACTCGATATTCTTGGCGTAATTACGGCTATTCCTAGGGAGGGAGGAGAACAGTTTGATCCTATGATCGAGTTTGATGAAGAAGAATTGAACGACGAAGGCAAAGAATCTGAATCCATCGAGAGAGCATTCCGAGGTGTCTTCCGCGGATTTGACGGCTTTGAAGAAATGATTCGAACATGTAGGTATCCTAGAATTATGATTCATCCAATTGCAATCTATCGATCGATCAAGCCTAACAGAGCATTGCAGCGGACAAGCCGCTGAATGCGGTGTTAGAGCGCCAAGCGAAGCTTGGTGCGTCTTGCGAGGTGGAAGTCCTTGCCCGGCAAAGTCTGACCAGTAGCCGGTATCGAGTGTTGCGCCGGAGGCTGAGCGGGGGGATCGTGAACTCTTTCCTATCGCCCATAGATGGTCGATGACCCTGCGAACAAATCAGGTGAAGCGTACACAGAGAACTGTATAGGCCATAGGGAAGACCCTGTGCAAAATTCAACCTGACCCTTTTTCCCACTAAAAAAACCTCCGCTCTGGCTTTTACCTCGGTGCCCTCTGTGTTCTCTGTGGTGCATACGCTCTTTCATTTAATAGCCTTACCCAGACTACTCCACAAACACCCCTTTAATTTTCTCCTGATCAACAAATCGTCCATAGTTATTCACGCTAGCTCTGACTTTTTACACAAGATTATCGGATTCAGCAGAAAGATCGGGGTCACCCATTAGCACATCTATAGCAAGCGTTTAGGCACAGTTGAACCGGTGTTCGGTAATCTGGAAAGCAACAAAGGCCTGAAGCGATTTACGCTCAGAGGCAAAGAGAAGGTCAGCGCACAATGGTTAATGTACTGCATGGTGCATAATATTGAGAAAATCGCGACGCAGGGTGAGATCAGTCATTAAGTGTTAGGATATGAGCTAAACAACGCTCATATCAGGTTAAAAGAACAGCAACAGAGTGTTTGAACTGAAGGGTGAAAGCTCAATCTCTCCAGTCAAAAAATGCTAAAACAAACAGAGGAAGGCTGCGGTAGATGGGTATTATTATGTCAAATTGTCTAATCCGACAGTCTCGTTAGGTTCGAAAATATGGAAAGACCAAATCTAAACTCGAAATATGATAGAACCATGCCAAAAGAATATTTTGGTGAGTTTGAAGCACTATATCTAAGGCATATTTACGAACGCGTTTGCACCGGATGCCCTGAAGCCATAAATGTTGCAGCAAATTATATGTGCTCCTGCTCTCGTGGTTTCGGCCACAATAGGTTTAGGTCAAAAATAGCTCGTCGTTTTAAACATGTCGCACTTACAAGAAATCAAGAGCAGAGAATTGTTGAAACTATTTTGTTTCGGCTATCAAACGGTGATATCGACGAACAGTTTATTGAACAGCTAAAGTTATGTGTTTGGTTAAATCGAGAAGTAACAACAAAAAGGGCAAAAGAGCTACTTTCTTCAGAAAAGTCATATATAAGGCGTTGAGGCTGTCGGATAAGTCCCTCAGCCCTTGGCCTGCGGGACCAACTCCCGGTACAATCGACTAAAACAACTTTACCGCTGATGGTGCAAGGGATGGCGCGCTACAAACATTACGATTACAA
>NZ_JAFFZO010000229.1 GCF_016924145.1 Amphritea pacifica
GATAAATTGAACATCCACGAGCTGACTGGCCTGAACGATTGCCAGTGCATCATTGGCATCAGTCTTCTGCGTTTGGCGGATATTCGAAACGAGCTTGGCAGAAATGAGCTTAGCTTCGTGTCCATGCCTCTCAGCAGTCTGTTTCCAATAATTAGAGGTTGCACAGGCCTCAAAGACAACGGTCATGGGTTTTGACTTGGCTAACCATTCTTCAAACTGGCTAGGTGTCATCTCTTTATTTGAGAGCACGGTATT
>NZ_JAFFZO010000230.1 GCF_016924145.1 Amphritea pacifica
CACTCCGATCCACAGGTCATCCGCTAACTTTTCAACGGTAGTCGGTTCGGTCCTCCAGTTGATGTTACTCAACCTTCAACCTGCCCATGGATAGATCGCCCGGTTTCGGGTCTAATCCTAGCAACTGCACGCCCTATTAAGACTCGGTTTCCCTACGGCTCCCCTAAACGGTTAACCTTGCTACTAAAATTAAGTCGCTGACCCATTATACAAAAGGTACGCAGTCACGGTCTCAAGGACCGCTCCCACTGCTTG
>NZ_JAFFZO010000231.1 GCF_016924145.1 Amphritea pacifica
TTCCACCTCAACTTTCTGGAAGTGCTTTTTGTTTGCGTTGGCTTTGAGGTGAGTGGAATCAGTATAAAGGGTGTGCCCCCCGACCAGCTTGCGCTTTATGGCTTGCAGCACAATTTCATCGAAAATATTTTGATAGATATCTGAGTCTTTAAAGCGACGGATACGGTTCGCGCTCAAGGTTGACGCATCAGGTACTTTGTCTGTCAGGCTCAAGCCTAAGAACCATCGATAAGCGACATTCACCTGAACGTCGCG
>NZ_JAFFZO010000232.1 GCF_016924145.1 Amphritea pacifica
GGCCCAGACTCCTACGGGAGGCAGCAGTGGGGAATATTGCACAATGGGCGAAAGCCTGATGCAGCCATGCCGCGTGTGTGAAGAAGGCCTTAGGGTTGTAAAGCACTTTCAGCAGTGAGGAAAGGTTACAGATTAATACTCTGTAGCTGTGACGTTAACTGCAGAAGAAGGACCGGCTAACTCCGTGCCAGCAGCCGCGGTAATACGGAGGGTCCGAGCGTTAATCGGAATTACTGGGCGTAAAGCGCGCGTAGG
>NZ_JAFFZO010000233.1 GCF_016924145.1 Amphritea pacifica
GCAATCACTTTGCCATCGAGCACGTTGAGTGCGGCAAATAGGGTGGTTGTGCCATTGCGCTTGTAATCGTGCGTCATCGTGGCCGCACGACCTTTCTTTAGCGGCAGCCCAGGTTGAGTGCGGTCCAACGCCTGTATCTGACTTTTTTCATCGCAACACAATACCAGCGCATGCTCTGGCGGGGACAAATACAGCCCGACAATGTCTTCCAGCTTCTCGATAAATTTCGGGTCTCGCGAGACTTTGAAGCTGCGC
>NZ_JAFFZO010000234.1 GCF_016924145.1 Amphritea pacifica
GATGTTTATCTTTTAAAGCTTTTAGCTTTATCCGCTCTTTAACAATTGAATCCTGTAACAAAACGAGAAATATGTACAAGCGCTAATCCGGCGTAAATGTATCGTTACTTCAGCGTCATCTTAGATGGCAATGAAGTTTTATCAGTGACTTTGACAGACCCTTTTGGGTTATATGGTCAAGTGACTAAGCGTGCACGGTGGATGCCTTGGCAGTCAGAGGCGATGAAGGACGTGGTAACCTGCGATAAGGTTCGG
>NZ_JAFFZO010000235.1 GCF_016924145.1 Amphritea pacifica
ACTCTCTGTTACCGCTCGACTTGCATGTGTTAAGCCTGCCGCCAGCGTTCAATCTGAGCCATGATCAAACTCTTCAGTTTTAATCAGAATATGCCGGAAATTGACATATATAAATCTAGCTCAAAGTCTTAAACAACTTGCAAATACACTTAAATGAATTTACTTGGTGTCGCTTACTTTGATAAAGCTTTTGTGCTTCATCTCAACAAGCGCCCACACGAATTATCTGATCTGTCTGTTAAAGAGCGTTGCTTG
>NZ_JAFFZO010000236.1 GCF_016924145.1 Amphritea pacifica
CACTCCGATCCACAGGTCATCCGCTAACTTTTCAACGGTAGTCGGTTCGGTCCTCCAGTTGATGTTACTCAACCTTCAACCTGCCCATGGATAGATCGCCCGGTTTCGGGTCTAATCCTAGCAACTGTACGCCCTATTAAGACTCGGTTTCCCTACGGCTCCCCTAAACGGTTAACCTTGCTACTAAAATTAAGTCGCTGACCCATTATACAAAAGGTACGCAGTCACGGTCTCAAGGACCGCTCCCACTGCTTG
>NZ_JAFFZO010000237.1 GCF_016924145.1 Amphritea pacifica
GGCCCAGACTCCTACGGGAGGCAGCAGTGGGGAATATTGCACAATGGGCGAAAGCCTGATGCAGCCATGCCGCGTGTGTGAAGAAGGCCTTAGGGTTGTAAAGCACTTTCAGCAGTGAGGAAAGGTTGCAGATTAATACTCTGTAGCTGTGACGTTAACTGCAGAAGAAGGACCGGCTAACTCCGTGCCAGCAGCCGCGGTAATACGGAGGGTCCGAGCGTTAATCGGAATTACTGGGCGTAAAGCGCGCGTAGG
>NZ_JAFFZO010000238.1 GCF_016924145.1 Amphritea pacifica
GTCGTGATGTGATTCGTTTCCAGGGCTATCGCAAACAGTGCCGTGTTTGCCCTCTGAAAGGACAATGCCTGAGGACACCGAACCAGCAGGAAGGGCGTCAGGTGAGTTTTTATCCAAAAGCGAACACACCGGAAGTCAGCTATATGGATCGGATGAAAGAGAAGATCGACAGTCCGATGGGACGCCATATCTATAGTCAACGTTTAGGTACGGTAGAGCCGGTGTTCGGTAATCTGGAAAGCAACAAAGGCCTGA
>NZ_JAFFZO010000024.1 GCF_016924145.1 Amphritea pacifica
ATGATCCGGTAGTTCGCGCAAATATCAGTGAGCCAGAGTTAGCGACTCAATCAGAGCTCGAACATAAGCGTGCATTTATTCTAAGTCAAAATCGTTTCATTGTTGACAGAGGGGAGTCCACATAAGCGAGCAGCGCAGCCGCGATCTAGCCACTGCCCTTAAACCGCCTGCCCCGCAGCCACTCCCGACGCCCAGGCCCACTGGAAGTTATGGCCGCCCAGATGCCCGGTCACATCGAGGCACTCACCGATAAAATACAAACCAGAAACAGATTTAGTTTCCATCGTTTTCTGATTGATTTCATTAGTATTTATACCACCCATTGTAACTTCGGCCGTACGATAACCTTCTGTGCCCGACGGTTTAATTTTCCAGCAACAGAATGCAGCCGCAACCGCTTCAAGCTGCTTATTGGAGAGGTTTCCTATTACGCCAGAGAGCTCAAACTTTACACAGAGTATCTGTGCCATTCGCTTACTCATCTGCTGCGCCATGATGGTGGTCAGCTCAGCTTTCGGGCGCAGCTCGCGTTGCTCTTTCAGCCACTCGAGAAGATCGAAACCAGGGAACAGATCGATCTCGATCTCTTCACCGGGATGCCAGTAATTGGAGATCTGCAGAATTGCCGGACCACTGAGTCCCCGATGCGTGAACAGCATCATCTCAATAAAGCTGGTTTTACCGATACTCGCCTGAACCCGGTGTGAAACACCGGACAACTCGCTCAGTTGCTCTTTATCTTTGGGTTGCAGGGTAAAAGGCACCAGCGAAGCGCTACGCGGTAACAGATCCAGCGAAAACTGCTCGGCGATATCGTAGGCAAAACTGGTCGCTCCGCCGTTCGGAATAGACAGCCCCCCGGTAGCAATAACAACTGATTTTGCCGCTATATTGCCGGCTGTGGTTTGCAACTGAAAACCGTTGTCGGTTTGTTGCAGCTTATGCACCTGGGTTTCCGTTCTGATCTCAACCCCTGCCCAGTCACACTCGGTGAGTAAAACCTGCAAGATCTCTTTGCTGGACTCATTGCAGAACAACTGTCCCAGCGTTTTCTCGTGATACTCCACCCCGTGACGATCAACCAGATCGATAAAGTCCTGCGCACTGTAGCGACTCAACGCCGATTTACAAAAATGAGGATTTTCTGAAATAAAGTTCGCGGGTGAGTTATGAATATTGGTGAAGTTACAGCGGCCACCACCCGACATCAGAATCTTCCGGCCGATCTTAGCTGTATGCTCAAGCACCAGCACCGAACGTCCCCGATAGCCAGCGGTAGCAGCGCACATCAGACCGGAAGCACCAGCCCCTACAATAACCACATCAACCTGTTGCAAGGTACACACTTCCTGCTTAAAAAAAAACGCATTGTACCCAGTAGAGGTGATTCTAGCGAGTGCTATTGGCTGTTACTGCCCGTCCGGCTGTGACTACCATCACAAAGCGGCGCTGTAGCTGTTTGTTTACAACGGCAGAGAAACACGGTTTCGCTCTTGCGGGCAACAAAGACCACCGGATCAAGCCCTGTACCCTGATGAGAGCCATCACAGAAAGGCTGATTCGCCGAACGGCCACAGGCACACCAGCAATAGGTTTCACCCTCTTTCAGATCAACCCTGGCAGGCGAATCGCCCGCACGATGAACATCAGCATGAGTCATAGTCCGATCTCCATTTACCGCCTGCAGTTTATCTGCAGGCACCAGTAAACGTAGATGAGGCTTTAGCGGAGATCAAACTCCGGAGGGATTTATTTATCTTCGGCTTCCGCCTGGCGAGCCTCTTCAGCGCGCTTCAATCGACGAATTTTATCCGCCAGTGGCGTATCACGTTTAGCCTCAGCGGACTCTGCTGCTAATTCAGCTTCACGGGCTTTTTCGTACACTGACTTATGCTTTTTCTTCTGTTCCAGACTGCGGCGCTTACGGCTCTCATAGCTATCGGGATCAGCCAGTTTCTCGCTGCGCCGGGGCACATCGAGAAAAATGGGCTTTGGTGAAGTACGCTTTTTCTTAATACGTGTCATATCATTTACCTTTATTTCTCTGAGCCGGGCGATCACTCTGTGACTCTGCCTCCAGCCCTTCCTGCGCTTCTCGTTCCTGCTCCAGACGTTCTGCTTCCAGCCGTTGCTGCTCCCACTTTAACAGCCACTCTTCGACCGTTTCGTAGGTTATCTGCCCCAGTTGACCTCCGCGCAATTCGTTAAGCAGTATTTCTGATGCTTTATGCATATCGATCTTGCCGCCGGGTCTCAGTCCGCCACGCTTGCGCCCAATCTCTTCCAGCACCTGGTCGCCGCGCTCTGGCAGTTGCTTCAGTTTATAGCGAGCCACCAGCAACTCTGGGTATGCTTTACGCAAAAACTCAGCAGCGTACAGCGCAACATCTTCGAATTCGATTGCGGTATTTTTAATAGCCCCACTGGCGGCCAGGCGGTAGCCTGAATCGATATCTTCAATTTTAGGCCATAACATCCCCGGCGTATCGGACAGCGCCATACCGTTGCGCAGGGTAAAACGTTTCTGCCCCTTAGTAACCGCGGGCTCGTTGCCGACTTTAGCGATTTTCCTGCCCAACAGGGCATTGATCATGGTGGACTTGCCAACATTGGGTATCCCCATAATCATCGCCCGAACCTGACGCCCATGATTACTTCGCGAAGGCACCAGTTTATTGCACAGATCGGGAATAGTGCTGATCAGCTTTTTCTGCGAATAATCGATTATCAGTGCCTGAGTGTCGGGCAGACTGTTATAAAACGCCGCCCACTCCTGCGTTCGCTGAGGGTCCGCCAGATCACTCTTATTCAGCAACTTGATGACCGGTGTTCCTTTGCGCAGCTGAGACACCATCGGATTTTCACTGGAAACCGGCAGGCGCGCATCAAGCACCTCGATCACCACATCGATCTCATCCATCACCTGGGCGATCTCTTTGCGGGCTTTGTGCATATGGCCCGGGAACCAGTTAATTGTACTCATAATCACAGTCTGCTAAATCAGGGAGCAACATTATACCTGTCGCATTGAAAACAGCGACTTCTTTTGCTGTTTATCCCATAATCCTATTACCTGTATTGGTGATAAACCAGCTGACAACAGAAACTGCTGATTATATGCTGTAGCAAAAAGCAGTTTTGAATGGAAAAAACTATATGGAAAGCACATCAGATTCACAAGTTCTGATGGCCCGCCAGCCGATCTTTGACCGCAGCCAGCGGGTAGTCGCCTATGAACTGCTCTACCGGGACGATCAGGACCCGGATAACAGCCTGTTCCGCAATGCCGGTTCTACCAGTGAGGTTATCCTTAACTCCTACACCAGCATCTCTGATCAGGGGGAGCTGAAACGGGTGCCAGCGTTTATCAACCTCAATCGAGACCTGCTGGTGTCTGACGACTTCCCTGAGCTGCCACGTAAAAACATAGTCCTCGAAGTGCATCACAACATTAAACCAGATCGCGAAATCATCATCGCAATTTACCGTCTGGTCAAGGCGGGTTACCGCATCGCGCTGGATCATTTCACCTATAAAGCAGCGTATGAACCCCTGCTGAAGATGGCACATATCGTCAAGGTTGATGTGCAGAATATGAGCGTTGAGGAAGTGGCCGAGCAGGTGCGGCTGCTAACGCCCTTCAAAGTCACCCTGCTGGCGGAAAAAATCCAGACGGTAGAGATGCTGGAAGCGTGCAATAAACTCGGTTTTAAGCTGTTTCAGGGACACTTCCTCAGCAAACCTAAACTGGTTAAAGGGAAGAAAGTTGACCCGAACCAGGCCGCGCTGTTTGAACTGGTGCAGGAACTTCAGAATCCCAACACCACTCCTGAGCGACTTGAACATCTGATTATCCGCGATCCGGTACTCACCTATAAGCTCCTGCGTATCGTCAACTCAGCGGCCTACTCCCTGGTGCGCAAGGTTGAATCCCTGACTGAAGCGATCGTTATGTTGGGAATGACGCAGATCAGGAAGTGGGCGACTCTGATTGCGCTTAACAACCAGAGCGGCAAACCAGAAGAGATCTGCCGCAGTCTGCTGGTACGGGGGCGGATGTGTGAAGAGATCGCACTGGCAAGCAAACGCAGTAATCCCGGCAGCTATTTCATGACGGGTATGATGTCCAATTTACACCTGTTGCTGGATATTGATCGTGAATCGATGCTCCGGGAAGTCCCCCTGAGTGACGAGATCAAAAATGCGATTCTGTTGAATGAGGGCGAGATGGGCGAAACGCTGATGTATGTTGGCAACTATGAAGCGGGCGACTGGGATCTGTTGCCAACCAATTTCGATTCAAACCTCTATGAAACCTGCTATCGCAAAGCCCTCGACTGGAGTAAAGAAGCGATGCAGGCGCTCAGTGATATCGATTAATCTTCTCTGGCCTCAGCATATCCCCTGGGCCGCATTTGCGGCCTTGCTAACCCACTTCATGCTCCGGGCTGCAGATCGGGATGGGCAGCGGCAAATGCCTGAATCTGCAAACAGTTTTCATTTATCCGGACAATGTTGGGGTAGCGCTCAAGATCGCAGTTGAACCGGTTGGCATTAAATACCTGCGGAACCAGACAAAGATCAGCCAGCGACACCTGATCGCCAAAACTATAACGGCCAGACACCTGGCTAAGCAGCTGTTCCAGCGCGGTAAACCCCTGATAGATCCAGTGCCGGTACCACTCGGTTTTTTCGCCTTCGCTAACACCCAGTTCAGACACCAGATAGTTAAGCATACGCAGATTATTAAGCGGATGGATATCACAGGCAATCAGTTGTGCCATTGCTCGCACGGTTGCCCGATCAGCAGCCGTTTCTGGCAGTAGCGGCACACCACCAGAACAGGACTCCTCCAGATATTCACAGATCGCCAGCGATTGAGTCAGCAGCAGCACTCCATCCTCAAGTGCCGGAACCAGCCCCTGGGGGTTTCGGGCCAGATATTCGGCAGAACGCTGCTCACCGGCAAGCAAACTGACCGGAACCTGCTGATACTCAACCTCTTTAAGATTCAAGGCGATACGAACGCGGTAAGCCGCTGAAGAGCGGCAGTAGTCATACAGAATCATTTATCTTACCCAATATATTTTATTATTAAACAGACGCTTATAGAAAAAATTAAAAGTAGATTATCATAATAAACGGTCAGTCCAGGATTAAGAACGGCTTTGGCAGTGTAGTTTTTGCTGCAGATTATTTTCCAGCCAGCCCTGAAAAAATTCGATAAATAAGCTGACTTTCGGAGGGCTGTATTTGCGATCAGGGTAGATTGCATAAAGGCTGAGCTGCTCTGCCTGAAACTCTGGAAGCAGTAATTCCAAACGTCCCTCCTCAACATAGCGTTCGATTACAAATGAGGCCAGATTAGCCACCCCCCGATGCGCCAGGGCAGCCTGTAATACCAGCAGACTGTTGTTCGCTTTCAGGTCTCCACTGACCTGTACAGTCTGGCTGCCTTCAGCGTTTGTCAGGGTCCAGAGATTGGTATTACTTGCCAGCATAAAGACCAGACAGTTATGTTGTCTGAGATCCTCGGGTGTCTGGGGATGACCATGCTGCGCCAGATAGCTGGGGGTGGCACAGAGGAACAGCGGGATGGAAGCTATCTGACGAGCGATGAGACTGGAATCCGGTAGTTTAGGGTGGGCTATTCTCAACGCCAGATCAAACCCCTCTTTGAGCAGCTCGACATCGCTGTCATCGAGCGCAACTTCCAGCTGCACATCCGGATAAGCAGCCATAAACTCAGGGATCGCCTTTGACAGCAACAACTGACCAAAGGTCATATTGCAGTTAATCCTCAGCAGCCCCCGGGGCTTTCCCTGCAACTGAGACACCAGGTTTTCAGCTTCGTCCACATCTGCAAGAATTGCCTGACACTTCTCATGGTAGGCCGCCCCCACTTCCGTGACACTGAGACGCCGGGTTGTGCGTTGCAGAAGCCGGGCACCGACATGCTGCTCCAGATGTGAAATCTGTTTACTCACTGATGAGCTGGAGATCCCCAGTTCAGAGGCTGCCAGGGAAAAGCTTTTGAGATCTACCACCCTGACGAATACAGCCATTGCCGACAAAACATCCATTCACTGCCTCTCCTGAACACTGATCAGGCTTTAACCTATCAGGGCATACGCTGATACACAATATTAATTCCATAAAGATAATAATCATGGGTCTGAAGCACAAAAAAAGCGACTTCAGAAGCCGCTTTTATCCGCTAATACAGCGATCAGAGTGGCACGATCAGCACCGGCCGCTTTGAGTTATGCATCACTTTATTGGCGGTTGAGCCGAGCAGGAACTGTCCCATAGCAGAGTGCGTCCGGGTTCCCATCACGATGACATCGGCGTTGATCTCATCCGCCACTCTGAGTATGGTTTTCCAGGGAGTTCCCTCCTCTACACGGGAGGTTACAGCGCCTTCATCAAGGATCTCATTCTGCTCAAGTTCCGACTCGCAGAAACGCTGGATTCGCTCCTCAATTTTAAATTTGAGGTTTTCCAGGCTCTGATCATGCAGCTCATTCAGATCCGCCTCACTAATCATGTTTTGAACAATACTCTGCGCTGAGGCACTCAGAGGTTCTATCACATGCAGGTAGGTAATTTCAGAATGATAATGGCCACACAGGCTCACCGCAGCACGAAATGCCGGACGTGAACCTTTATCAATATCAGACGCATACAGGATTTTTTTTACATCAGGTAGCATAACAGTAACCTTCTGATAAAGGGCCCCGGCTCCCTATTAAGAGTAAGAGGCCGTAACATATTAACGATACAGCAGCTCAGGCAGAAACAGCGATATCGATGAGATAAAGGTGATCAGCGCCAGGCGAACGATATCAGCGCACCAGAACGGGGTAACCCCCTTAAAAATAGTACTGGCTTTAACGTCTCTCAGCACCGCACTCAGAACAAATACGTTCATGCCCACCGGTGGCGTGATCAGACTGATCTCAGTCACCACGACAACGACAATACCAAACCACACCAGGTCAAAGCCGAGACTCTGAACCAGCGGGAAAAAGATCGGCACCGTCAGTAGCAACATCGACAAACTTTCAAACACCATACCCAGTACAATGTAGATCGCCAAAATAACCAGAATAACCACCATTGGGGCAACATCCAGGCTGTTGACCAGATCCAGAAGGTCTGACGGCAGGCCGGCACGGTTGATAAAGTTGGAGAAGATCAGCGCACCGATCAACACTCCGAAGAGCATCGCCGAGGTACGGGCGGTATCCGTAAGAATATCGAACAGACTGCCAAAACTAAGCGATCTGCGATACAGGGCAATAATAAATGCACCACCGGCACCAATACCCGCCGCTTCCGTCGGTGTAAAGATACCGAGATAGATTCCTCCCATCACCACAGAGAACAGCGCCAACACACCCCAGACACCATTTAATGCCTGAATCCGCTCGGGCCAGCTCATCTTTTCACCGCAAGGTCCCGCTTCAGGAGTACGCCAGACAACAAACCTGACGGCGCAGAGATAGAGTAAAATACCCAAAAACCCGGGAATAAAGCCCGCCGCAAATAACTCACGGATACTGGTCTCAGTAAGCAGACCATAGATAACCAGAATAACGGAGGGTGGAATCAGTATTCCCAGAGTACCACCTGCGGCAATGGAGGCGGTGGCCAGAGAATCGGCATAGCCATATTTGCGCATCGGCGGCATCGCCACCTTTGCCATCGTCGCGGAAGTCGCCAGACTGGAGCCACAAATGGCCGAAAAACCACCACAGGCAACCACCGTAGCCATCGACAAACCACCCTTGCGGTGACCGAGAAAAGCGTAGGATGCCCGATAGAGCTCATGAGAAAGACCCGACTTGGTAACCAGATTCCCCATCAGGATAAATAGCGGAATCACTGACAGGCTATACTCCTGAGCAGTATTAATCACCCGTTTGGAAGCCATCGTCAGAGAGGAGTTCCAGTTAAAATCCATAAAATTATCAAAGCTCAGGCCCTGCATATAGGCAAAACCAAAGAAGCCCACCAGGCCCATGGCAAATGCGATCGGCACGCGGACCACCACGATGAACAGTAATAAAATTACAAAACCAGTTAATGCAGTAATCATTCTTATAATACCTGTAACGTTGTCAGCGCATTAATACCGGAGACCCGGAATCAATCCCGGGATAGGAAAAGCAGCCGGTAGATACCGTAACTGATCATCAGCGCAGCAGTCGCCCAGCTCATCACGGCAATATAATCGACAATATAACCGACCGGAACCTGCAGAAACTCGGTCACTTCGCCCCGACTATTTGAACGTACTGCCAGTTCATGGATACGAACAGCAAGAAAATACAACGAAGTAGAGATAAGCAGCGCAGACAGCAGACCTAACACTTTGATTACCGTACCGCCCAGTAGCCGGTCCAGAATATCAACGACTACATGACCACCGCGCCAGGTAATAACAGGCATCTCAGCAAAAACGAGAATAGCGAGACTCATCTCAGTTAACTCGGTCGCACCATCAACCGCATTATCGAGAAAATACCGTCCAAACACATCGGCACAGGTCAGCATCATCATAAAGAACAACGTGATGGCAGCTACAAATTCAAGGAGGAAGGCCAGCCAGGCGACCGGCCCCTTCTCCTCGTAGTGCGCTTTCATCCAGGCACTGAAGGACATAGCAGGCTCCTTACTTGTAGCTGCGGGCGATCTGACGCAGCTCAGCCAGCGCGGCTTTAGCGTCGACACCACGGTCAGCTACAGACTCATAGAAGGCCTCATCCATGCCCTTGGTAAGCGCCTTAAACTCTTCAGCCATCGGCTCACCCTCTTTGACCTGAACCACATTGACACCGTTTTCCTGCGCAGCTTTAAGGCCTTCAATATCCGCCGCATCCCAGGCACGCCCAGCCATGGCTGACAGTTTTTCACCAGACACGCTGAGAATAGCGTCACGATCCTTAGCATCAAGATCAGCCAGGAAGTCGGGGTTCATAAAGATCCCAAAGCTCCCCAGATACATGCCACCCGGCAGTGCAACGACATTGCGGGCAACTTCATGCAGACGCAGAGATTTCTGCTCACCCATCGGGATAAACACCCCATCAATAACACCCTGTTGCATCATCTCGTAAACTTTAGGTGCCGGTGCGCCAACCGCCGTCACGCCCATACGCGCACCGATCTCACCCTGAACACCACCGCCAAGACGGATCTTCTTTCCTTCCAGCTCAGACAGAGAAGAGATAGGTTCAGCCAGATGGATCTGACCAGGCCCATGGGTAAACAGACCAATCACCTCAAGACCATCATGCTCATTAGCCTTAGCAAAATATTTCTGATGTACCCGCCAATGGGCGACAGATGCCGCTTCTGCACTCGCCCCCAGCAGCGGCTGCTCTACCGCCTGCGTCAGTTTAAAGCGCCCCGGTACATAGCCGTGATAGCTCCACGAAGCATCCACTACGCCATCTTCCACCAGCTCAAACATGGTTTTTGGATGACCCAGACCATACTCAATCTCGACCTTAACACGGCCCTCGGTGGCATCTTCAACCCACTTAGCCCAGGTAGGCCAGACAACAGCATTTTGTGGATGGGTAGGTGGCAACCAGCTGGCTACACGCAGTGTAGTATCAGCCAGAGCAACGGTAGTTAGTGATGTGCCCAGTGCAATCGCGGCCGCACTTTTCAGGAAAGTCATTCTTGTCATTCGGTCTATCTCCTGGCTATCTCTTGAACGTTTAATACGTCAGTTATTGTTATTAAGAGATTATTGGGGTTTTACCCCTATTTATTATTTATCCTGACCACTCAGGTCAGGGTCTTTCGAATCATAACCAACTAAGTGATACAATTCCATACAACATTAAAAAGAAATGTGTATCAGTTAAGTATTACAGCGCCTCCGTTGCCCTGCTTTGCCTGATCCGCCTTTGTTCTGAGAACCTGAACAAAGCGCATTGTGCTCTGGTCGTCTATCCTGTCTGTCAGAGAGTCCTCGACCCAGCTTTTAGTTAACATGTTAACTTAATAGTATTTACAGGTAAACACCTATAACCACATTCAGTTTTATCTTCTCTGCGTCTGTTCTGTTACGGTCAGTTATGCTGTCCAGGCATCCGGCAGCAACAACCCTGTGTTACATTTACTTATAGACCATATGGATTTAATTACCCCTTACCATGTTGATGAGATTGTTTTTTGCTCATAAACTCGTTGATTTACTGGTAATATCCGCTATCAGCGTTTCCTGTTAGCCTGGATACCCTTTCCGTTCTGATTTATGAGTAGCCCATGAACAAACTCCGTTGTATTGAAGAGTTGGTCGATGACTTTAAGAATCAACGCCCGATCCGGGGCGGTTCTCTGATCATCACTATCTATGGCGATGCCATATCCCCCCGAGGCGGAACAGTCTGGCTGGGAAGTCTGATCAGGTTGCTGGAGCCACTGGGACTCAACCAGCGACTGGTGAGAACATCGATTTTCCGACTGACAAAAGATGGCTGGCTGGCCTCCAGCCAGGTTGGCCGGAAAAGTTTTTACAGCCTGACAGACACAGGACGTCGCCGATTTGAAAGTGCATTCAGGCGAATCTACGCTGAGCTTTATCCCGAGTGGGATGGCAAGTGGGATATGATTGTCACCACTCAGCTCGATAATGAGTTGCGTAAGGTTGTCAAAAAAGAGCTTGAATGGCTCGGCTTCGGTAATATCGCTCCCAGCGTCATGGCGCACCCTATGGCAGACATAACCGAAGTCAGCAGTACGCTGCAGGAGCTATGCGTGCTCAACGATGTGATCCATATGAAGTCCGAACTGGCAGGCAGCCAGACCTCGATTCCGTTGAAAGAGCTGGTGCATGAGTGCTGGAATCTTGACCTGCTGGCCGAAGGTTATCAGGCCTTTCTGGAGCGTTTCCGACCGATTCTCAGAGCCCTGGAGGGGCAGTCCGAACTGGACCCGGAGCAGTGCTTCCAGCTCCGTACTCTGATGATCCATCACTACCGTAGAATTCTGCTGAGAGACCCGCAGCTGCCGGAAAAATTACTGCCGGCCGACTGGAGCGGTACATCCGCCAGAGTGCTGTGCCGCAACATCTACCGGTTGATCTATAAGCGTGCGGAGGAACACCTCTCCTCGACCCAGGAGACCGCCGATGGTCCTCTGCCCGAACCCGCTCCCCGCTTCTACAAACGCTTTGGTGGCTTGTAAGCAGCTGCAACAAAAGATTGCAAGCCACAACAGTTTATGGGTTTAATATTTTAACAGGCGTCCCCAGCGAGTGGGCACCCGATAAACTATTACTATTAGAAAGAACAGATTCTATGCCACTACCTCAACCTGCTGAACGCACAAAAATCCACACCCGTACTGTCATCTGTGAGGGGTTTGAGCGCGCTGATGGCCTATGGGATATCGAGGGCCATCTGACCGATATCAAAACCATCCCGATTACGCTGCGCGACCGGAGTCTGAGTCCGGTGAAGCCCGGCGAGCCCATCCACGATATGTCTATCAGACTGACCATCGATCTGGATTTCAATATTCTCGACGCTGTCGCCAGTATGGAGCACACTCCTTTTACAGTCTGCCCATCAATTGCCGATGCATATAAACAGCTGATCGGCCTGAGAATAGCGCCAGGATTCACCAAACGGTGCAAACAGCTGTTTGGCGGCACCAATGGCTGCACCCATCTGCTAGAGCTGCTTGGGCCGGTGGCAACCACTGCATTTCAGGCAACCCATCAGGCCAGGGAAGCCAGACATGAGCAAGCCAGTGAGGAGCACCGCCCCCATACACTCAACACCTGCCATACTTTTGACAGCGCCGGTGAGGTGGTTAAGAAGTACTGGCCACAATACTACGAGCCGGACAAGCTGATCAGCAGCAAACAGATCAGTTAAACCGCTTCTCGTTTGCATGGAACATTACAAACTCGATAAACAGCCTTACCTTGCCGGGTATGTATTTACGCTCTGGATACAGCATATGCACTTCCCGCGGGTGCGGTTGCCAGCCCGGCATCAGTTTTTTTAACCGGCCAGAGGTCAATGACTTAGTCACAACATAGTCCGGCAGATTGACAATACCCAGTCCATTTTCTGCCGCCCGCGCTGCGATATTCAGCTCATCGACTTTCATCCGCGCATCACCCACAATTTTGACTGTTTCATCCTCTTTACTGAAGTTCCACACCGGATTTCTGCGGGTTACGATCAGAGTGTGCTGATACAGATCCTGCGGGTGTTGCGGTACTCCCCGTCGACGCAGATAATCCTCGCTGGCACAAACACTGAAGCTTGATTCCATTAACGGTCTTGAAATCCAGTTCTGCATCCGCACGTCACCGATACGGAACGCGACATCGATCCCCTCCTCTACCAGATCGATATTACGGTTAACCACTATCAGCTCCAGATTGATACGTGGAAAGCGCTCCATGAATTTAAAAAGCCACTCCGCCAACAGGTCATTGGTGAGGCTGACCGGCGCGGTTACCCTTAGCAACCCGGAAGGCTCTGCCAACTCATCATCAAGTTCTTTAGCGGCATATTCCAGCTCAGTAAAGAGCGGCTGACAACGGTTATAGAACTTGACACCCGCCTCCGTCAGCACCATTTTTCGTGCACTGCGGTGCATCAGCTTATAACCCAGATCATTTTCAAGCTGCTGAACCTTGCGGCTGACGGTCGAAGTGGGGACCGATAACGATTCTGAAGCCGAGAGAAAGCTGCCTCGCTCCACCACTTTAAGAAAGATAAACAGATCCTGATAGTTCATTTGATTACCTTAATCCCATATTTGGGATTATATATTACATTTCTACTACATCTTTTTATATAGGCAATCATATATGATGATTTGATCATAACCATAACAATCCAGAGTGCTTATTTAATGAACATCGCAACCAAACATCTGAATATAAAGCATCCTGATATCAAGCAACTGTCCAAACAGGTCAGATTCCAGAACCATGACGGCACCGTCTGGTTTGGCGAACAGCGCATGCTGTTGATGCAGATGGCGTCACTGACCACCTTTCGCAAAGAACAGATCCTCACCGTCGGTCTGGAGCGGGCCAAAGGCTTTTTTATGCGTCTGGGTTACAGCCTGGGGCAGAAAGACGCCGAACTGGTTAAACGGCTGGCCGGCGATATAGAACCCGAGGAGCTGTTCCGCACCGGTTTTCAGCTGGACTCACTGAAAGGCTCTGTAAAAGTTGAGGAGCTGAAGCTGGAGATTGACCCGGAAAATCAGCACTTCTATGCCCTGCTGAACATGCATGACTCTTACGAAGCTGAAATGTTTATTTCCCAGCTGGGTCTGACAGACGGCCCCGCCTGCTGGGCTCTGGTGGGTCATACCAGCAGCTTCGCCTCAGAACTGCTGGGACAGGAGATCATCTTTAAAGAGACTCACTGTCGCGGCTGTGGCGATCAACATTGCCTGTTTGAGGGTAAGCCCGCTACTGAATGGGAAGACCATCAAACCTACCGCAACTATTTTAAAACAGCCCCCATCATTGAAGAACTTTACGATCTCCAGAATCAGGTTACCGAGTTACGCCATCAGGTGGATGACACCCCGAGCCTGGGCAACCTGATTGGTAAATCCGGCGCATTTAAGCAGGTTTGCAGACTGGCGAAGAAAGCGGCAACCGGTAAGGTTTCAGTGCTTCTACAGGGCGAAACAGGCGTGGGGAAAGAGCTGGTTGCCAAAGGGATCCATGACAGCTCCGGCCGCTCATCCCAGCCCTTTATCGCTGTTAACTGTGCCGCAATCCCCCCGGACCTGATTGAGGCGGAACTGTTTGGCGTCGAGAAAGGTGCATTTACCGGCGCGAACACCAGTCGTGAGGGACGTTTTGAGCGCGCCCATCTTGGCACCATATTCCTCGACGAAGTGGTTGAGCTGAGCCCCCGTGCTCAGGCGACACTGCTGCGCGTATTACAGGAGGGTGAACTGGAACGGGTAGGCGATTCCCAGACCCGTACCGTTGATGTGCGGGTGATTGCCGCAACCAATGAATCACTGGCGCAAGCCGTTGAAGCAGGCCGGTTCCGGGCAGACCTTTACTACCGGCTGAATGTTTATCCGATCGATATCCCACCGTTACGCCAGCGACATGAAGATATCCCGCTGCTGACGGCCCACTTCCTGGAAAAGTACGAAACGCTCTACGGTAAAAACACTCTGGGACTCTCTGATCTGGCGACCAAAGCGCTGCTTAACTATGACTGGCCCGGCAACATCCGTGAACTTGAAAACATCATCGAGCGGGGGGTCATCCTTGCTGAAGATAGCGAAACCATCGATGCCGACTATCTGTTTCCCAGCATGCGTCAGGACAACAACAGCCAGGTGCTATCAAAGTCAGGCACCCTTATCGACTCTGCTCCCGCACCAGAGCATGGAGCCACCAACTGGACAAAGCAGGCGCTTGAACAGTTTGGATCGTTAGAAAAGATTGAAGAAGCGCTGGTCCGGTTTGCACTATCGGAAGCAGAAAACAATGTTGCAGAAGCCGCCCGTATGCTGGATATCACCCGCCCGACGCTGGCTTACCGCCTTAAAAAACTGAATATAGAGGTTGAATAGATGCTATCTGAACAAAGCCAGCAACTACTGACGCTGGCGCTTACCACCGCCCGCAACGCCGGCGTGAATGTGAATATTGCCGTTTGCGATCCGGGAGGCAATCTTTGCGCCTTCCAGCGAATGGATGGCTCGCCTCTGGGGTCGGTTGAGATTGCCCAGAAAAAAGCCCGTAGTGCAGTGTTGTTTGGTGCCCCCACCGAAGCTCTCGGTCAACTGGTACGGGAGCAGCAGCTGGATAGCTTTGAGCAGACTAATGGTGGCCTGATTCTGTTCGCCGGCGGTGAACCGGTCTTCCAGCAGGGCAAACTGATCGGCGGGATCGGCATCTCTGGCGGCAGTGCCGCTGAGGATAAGATGATCGCACTTTCAGCTATCGATCAGGCGGGCTTCACCTCTGCGGGAGTCACTGATGCCGTTTAAGCTTAGCGTAGTAGATCAGTCCCCAGCTCATAATGGTCAGTCTCAAAGTCAGGGATTGCACTACTCTACCCGTCTCGCGCAGCTGTGTGAGGAACTGGGCTATCACCGTTTCTGGATTGCAGAACACCATGATACCGCCAGCTACTCCAGCTCCTGCCCTGAAATTCTGATCGCCCATATCGCCCAGAATACTCAGAATATCCGTGTCGGCAGTGGTGGCGTTATGTTATCCCACTACAGCCCGCTCAAAGTGGCGGAAGTGTTTCGCACGCTGGAAGCGCTTAATCCGGGCAGAATCGATCTCGGCGTTGGCCGGGCACCCGGCGGAACTGACCTGACCAGCAGAGCATTAGCCTTTCCTCACCGGCCAAACAGCGCCGAGCTGTATCCTCACCTGCTAAGCGATCTGAGCGGCTTTGTGCATGATAATCTGCCTGAGGAACACTCCTTTTACGGTATCAATGCCACCCCGGTGGGTGCTTCGGCCCCTCAGCTCTGGACACTAGGCTCCAGCAGCGGCAGTGTCGACCTGGCGGCAGAATTGGGGCTGGGGTTTGTACTGGCGCTGTTTATCGGCACCCATGAACGTCCGGCAGAGATCTTTGAACGCTATAAAGCCAGATTCCGTCCCAATGGTAAGGGGCTGGAGAAACCGCAGACCATTCTCTCTGTCGCCTGCCTCTGCGCCGACAGCAAGGAGGAAGCCGCCTACCTGGCGGCCCCGAACATGTACTGGAAAGTGATGGCATTCCGTCACGGTATCCGTGAGCATATCCGTAGCCCTGAAGAGGCCCTCAGTCTTTATAACCAACTATCACTGTCGGATCAGGCTTATTATCAGGAAACCCTTGATTCGGTGGTCAGCGGTTCAGCAGCACAGTGCCGTGAAGAGCTTGAGAGACTGGCCGATCACTACAATGCTGAAGAACTGATGCTGGTTAACGTTACCCATGATTTTAAAGACCGCTGCAACAGTTACAGCAAACTGATGACGGCATTTTAATCTGAACCCTGCCCGCTCAGGGTTGAGCGGGCAGCGCGATCGGCACCCTCTCACCATCGATATTCAGGGTTAACTCTACCGCCTGAAGCCGGTGATAGCGACTGCCGAGCACCCTGAAATCGGTAGCATCAAGCCCCTCCTCTATCCTTTTCAGATAGAAATATCCCCGGTGTCCATAGATTTTATCCCCCACCACCGGATGACCCAGATAGCTTAGCTGAGCCCGAATCTGGTGTTTCCGTCCGGTATACAAGCGACACTCAATCAGCGCGTTGCCAGCCTCAGAATACAACACCCTGAATGCCGTTTTACTGTGACGCGGTTTCACAAAATGCTTTCTGTCACTGCCATCCACCACATAGACCTGACTGCGAATTGCGCTATCCGCTCTTTCAGACAGCTCGCACACCAGCGTTTTTGACTGCCAGAGAGGAATACCTGTAACCCACGCATGGTAGACTTTCTCTATGATTAACTGATCCAGACGAGGCTTCCATTGACGATCCGCTGAGGCATGCTTTGCCAACAGGATCACACCAGCGGTTTCGCTATCCAACCGGTGTAGCAGCCGCGCATCATAATAGGGTGTCTGCCGCCGCACCAGCGAGATCAGTGTGTTGTAGAGATTACGGGTGGTGCGACTGACCGGCAGCAGGTGGGGCTTATACACCGCCATCAGCTCACTGTTTTGCCACAGTAAACGCCAAGCGGTGTCAACGTCATCTTCCTGATGGCCTGGCAGGCTGACACAGACCGTTTCACCTCCAGACAGTTTAAAACCTGCTGAAACGGTCTCATTATCGATGCCTATACAGCCCCTGGCAAAAAGCTCAGGCAGTCGGTCAACATCCGCAGGCGTGAGCCTCAAACGTAAAAAATCGATCAATGGAAAGGGTAAGGTCCCGGCATCGGGAACAGCGAGACAGTCTGACAGATTAAAGACCAGAGAGAAGTGTTCCGACACGCGTCACAGACCGGTACAGGCAGACTAAAACAACGGACAGATCAGAGATCCGGCAGTTGCTGATGAGCGAAAATTTCCTCGATCTCAGCCCGGTTACTGCAGGCTTGCACCTGCCTGACCACTTCGGGAGTAAGATGCGGCGCAAACTGCTGGATAAAGTCGTACATATAGCCCCGCAGAAATGTCCCTTTACGAAAACCGATCTTGGTGGTGCTGTACTCGAACAGATGACTGGCATCAAGACAGACGAGATCCTGATCCTGCTGCGCATCAAACGCCATGGTCGCGATAATCCCCACCCCCAGCCCCAGACGAACATAGGTTTTGATGACGTCGGAATCAACCGCAGTAAATACCACTTTGGGTTCCAGCCCCTCCCGGCTAAAGGCGTCATCCAGCTTGGAACGTCCGGTAAAACCAAACACATAGGTCACAATGGGATACTGCGCCACATCCTGCAGCGTCAGTCTGGATACCTGAGCCAGCGGGTGATCTTTGGGCACTACAACAGAACGGTTCCAGCGGTAACAGGGCATCATGATCAGATCATTGAAGTGCGACATCGCTTCGGTAGCGATGGCAAAGTCGACCGAGCCATTTGCCGCCATCTCAGCTATCTGCATCGGGGTTCCCTGATGCATATGCAGAGATACATCGGGATAATTCTTCATAAAACTGTTGATCGTCACTGGCAGTGCATAACGCGCCTGAGTATGAGTCGTTGCCAGATCAAGACTGCCCATCTTCTCATCACTGAACTCCTGGGCAACCTGCTTAATGCTTTCAACTTTACGCAGAATATCTCCTGCGACTTCAAGAATCGCTTCACCGGCGGGTGTAACCCGGGTAAGGTGCTTTCCGCTACGGGCAAACACCTCAACTCCCAGCTCATCTTCGAGCAGACGAATCTGTTTACTGATCCCTGGCTGAGAGGTATAAAGGCTCTGGGCAGTCGCAGAGACATTGAGATCATGCCTGGCCACTTCCCAGATGTAACGTAACTGCTGCAGCTTCATTTATACCTCCAATAACGATAAAACCGTATTCTAATAACTATTGATTATAATACACCGTTATCCTTATCAAAAAACCTCTCTTTGACACGCCACTAAGCCTCCTCTATCGCAGGCCTTATGACACCGGGCTCACAGCATAATCAGGTCAGACGGCTACGCAGCTTACGGATCTCTTCCTCGTAGGTGGTCATCTTTTTCTCCAGCGTCGATAGCCGGGCCGTAGCCCGCATAACCTCCTCAGCCTTATCCTTTAACTGCCCGCGGAGCATATTCTCTCGCCGGGAAGCATCATTAACGGCCAGCAGGTTTTTCTGATTAATCCGTTTAAGCTCCTCTTTCATCTCATCGACTTTGTCTTCAAGACGCTTACTGCGATTCTGCTCAGAGAGTAGCTGGCTGCTTAACTGGCTTCTTTCACGCAAGTTCTGGCTGTCTTCAGTTTTGTAGCGTTTTAACTCAGTTTCCAAAGACTTAATCTGATTTTTATAGGTCTCCAGTTTGACATCTTTCTTGGCCACGACAGCCTGCAGATTATGAATATCCTTGGTCAGCGCGGACTCTTTACGCCCACACTCATCGCGAAACTTTTCCAGCGCACTGCGGTAATAACGGGTGTCTGCTTCCGCTTTCGCAACCTGATCCAGCCCATGACGCTGTTCTTCAATGATGCGCTGATCAAAAGTGCGTTTTGAGTCGTCGATCTTTTTCTGCAGCAGATTCAGTTCCTGCTCAACATTAAGGCGGCGCTGCTCTTCTGCCTTCTGTTCAGAGGTTGCCGTTGCCAGATTGATTTTCAGCACTGATATCTCAGCGTCAAGCACCTCAATCTGATGTTTTTCCTGTAGCAGTTGCTGTTGCAGATCACGATAGTTCTGATCCATCTCGGCTTGCTGACTCTGCGCCTTAAACAGTTCCGACTCTGATTGGCGGCGGGCATCTTCGCTGGCCAGCTGTTGATACTGCTTATCAGTGGACAGGGCTGACTGAGCCTCCTGCACGGCCAGCTGCCACATAGATTCAAAGCTATGCACCAGAGACTCAGGAAGCTCAGGCATCCGGGGTGTAGAATCACCGAACATCCGCATCCGATCAGGTAACACCGTCCACCACTGCTCTAGCAGTCCCGTCAGTTGCTCTGGCTCTACGCCAAACAGTTTTGCCAGTTCTGTTGTACTGGGCTCCCTGCCACTTTTTAATATGGCGTCTGCTGCTTTATTAAACTCTTCGGTGTTGATCTGTTGACTCATTAATAACGCCTTACCGGGCTGATGATTGCCCGTCTATTTTCTGCAAATTTTTTAACCCGTTTTCCAACTCATCCCCTAAAGGCGCGTGGAAAATTTTTCTGCCACCCGATGGCAGAGGTACTCGTAACTCAGCGGCATGAAGAAATAAGCGGCGAATACCGTAACCTTTCATCTCCCGATTCACCGGGTCCGTACCGTACTTATCATCACCGATGATAGGGTGACCCGCAAACTGACAATGAACACGAATCTGATGTGTCCGTCCGGTAATAGGGCGCGCCTCCACCAGAGTAGCCAAACCATCAAAGCGTTTAAGCACTTTATATTCAGTTAGTGATGCTTTACCCATGGGATGGGCTTTTACGATCCGCTCACCGGATTTTAGTTCATTTTTTTGCAGCGGTGCATCGACTTTGGTTTTTCTCGCCGACCACTTACCCTCAACCAGGGCGTGATAGATCTTGGTTATCTTTTTCGCTTGTAGTGCCGCATGTAAAAACCGGAGGGCACTGCGTTTTTTAGCCACCATGATACAGCCCGAGGTATCCCGGTCGAGGCGGTGAACCAGTTCAAGAAAGCGGGCATCCGGCCTGATCTGACGAATGGTTTCGATCAGGCCGAGGCTGATACCGCTACCACCGTGAACGGCCAGTCCTGACGGTTTATTGAGCACTATCAGATCATCATCTTCATACAGAATTGAGCTCTCAACCAGATGTTTCAGGTTATCGCTGACGGTGGCCTGAGGCTTCTCCTCGCTCAGCCTGATGGGGGGTACTCTGACCAGATCGCCATCCTGTAACCGGTAATCCGGTTTGATGCGCTTTTTATTAACCCGCACCTCCCCTTTACGTAAAATCCGGTAGATCAATGTTTTAGGTGCGCCTTTTAGACGGGTGCGCAGGAAATTATCAATTCGCTGCCCGGCTAACTCTGAATCGATTTCAAACCACTGGACTGCGGGCGCAGATACTGCTGTTTCTTCTGACATATTAATGGGATATCGGACCTTTCGATTGATGCTGTCTGTTTAAGCTGCTATATTCTAGCGCTGCTGCGGGCAGTTGGCTTTAGCTAATTTGAAATTCCCGGTTATTTTGCATTTTAGTTCTTAGAATCAGGCAAATAATCGGTTCGAATCCCTCGTACAGCATCAATTTTAAGAGAATTACTACGTATTTCATCCAGCTGGCAATGCCCTGAATTGCAAAACCAGTTGGAGGTGAAGATGTCAGTTGCCCGGAACCTGCCAATAAACAGACGGCAGCAACAGCCTGATCAGACTCGAAATAAGAGGTCGATATGAGGCAACTGTTTCCTTCACCGTCGATAAGACCTGGTCGTATTTTTATGCAGCCAGGCATTAAGTTGAGCACATGAGTCGTTACGAAGACTTGGTTTTCTGTGTCTGGATATATTCTATAGACACCTCTCTGTGTGGCTTGCGGCTGGATGAAGTACGTTAGTGTTATAAGAGAACGCTAACAAACAATGAAAAGAATGCTAATTAACGCAACTCAACAAGAAGAGTTGCGCGTTGCCCTGGTTGATGGCCAGCGCCTTTATGATCTGGATATCGAATCCAGCTCCCGCGAGCAGAAAAAAGCCAATATTTACAAAGGCAAAATCACCCGGGTTGAACCCAGCCTGGAAGCAGCCTTTGTTGAATATGGCTCCGAGCGCCATGGTTTTCTGCCCCTCAAAGAGATCTCACGCGAATACTTCAAAAAAGGCTCCGATAAAGGTGGTCGTCCGAATATCAAGGATGTGATTGCTGAAGGGACCGAAGTTATTGTTCAGGTTGATAAGGAAGAGCGCGGCAACAAAGGCGCTGCACTGACAACCTTCATCAGCCTCGCTGGCCGTTATCTGGTATTGATGCCTAACAACCCCCGCGCTGGCGGTATCTCCCGTCGTATCGAAGGCGATGATCGCAAACAACTTAAAGAGGCTCTGGATGGGGTAACTATCCCACCAAAGACCGGCGCT
The DNA here is from genome assembly GCF_016924145.1 of Amphritea pacifica. Lineage (GTDB taxonomy): Bacteria > Pseudomonadota > Gammaproteobacteria > Pseudomonadales > Balneatricaceae > Amphritea > Amphritea pacifica. The sequence continues at coordinate 21,238 of NZ_JAFFZO010000024.1, forward strand.
ATTGTGCGCACCGCCGGTATCGGCCGCACCTCTGAAGAGCTGCAGTGGGATCTCGATTACCTGATGACCCTGTGGGATGCAATCACCAGCGCCGCTGATGAACGTAAAGCCCCCTTCCTGATCTATCAGGAAAGTAACGTCGTTATCCGTGCAATCCGCGACTACCTGCGCCAGGATATCGGTGAAGTACTGATCGATAAACCGGAAGTCTATCAGGAAGCGCTGAACTTCGTTCAGCAGGTAATGCCCAGCTATCAGAACAAGATCAAACTCTATGATGAGTCGATCCCCCTGTTCAATCGCTTTCAGATCGAGAGTCAGATCGAAACCGCTTTCCAGCGTGAAGTTCATCTGCCCTCCGGCGGCTCTATTGTTATAGACCCCACTGAAGCACTGGTATCCATCGATATCAACTCTGCCCGCGCAACCCGCGGCAGCGATATCGAAGAGACCGCATTGCAGACTAACCTGGAAGCGGCTGATGAGATATCCCGCCAACTACGTCTGCGGGATATCGGCGGTCTGATCGTTATCGACTTCATCGATATGACCCCTATCAAAAACCAGCGGGAAGTTGAGAACCGGATGCGCGATGCGCTGAAAGTTGACCGCGCCCGTGTACAATTGGGCCGTATCTCACGCTTCGGCCTGATGGAGATGTCCCGCCAGAGACTGCGGCCTTCACTGATTGAGAGTCGCGGCGCCGTCTGCCCTCGCTGTAATGGCCAGGGTACAGTGCGTGATACTGAATCCCTCGCCCTCTCTATCCTGCGCCTGATCGAGGAGGAATCATCAAAAGACCGCACCGCACAGATTCGTGCGATTCTGCCAGTTTCCGTGGCCACCTTCCTGCTCAACGAGAAACGCCGCGAGGTTCATGAGGTTGAGGTGCGTCACAAAGTCCGGGTTGTGGTTGTCCCCAATCCAAACATGGAAACACCGCATTATGAGGTGGTTCGTCTGCGCGATGATCACACCGTAATCAACACCAATGATGCCAGCTACACCCTGCAACCGGAACCTGAAGAGGAGCCGGAAGTTGAAAGCGCCAGAACTCAGCCTATACGTGAGCGTGCAGCGGTCAGTACGGTAGCCCCATCAACTCCGGCACCGGCTCAGGTAGCAGCCCCTCAATCTACGCCAGCACCTGTTCAGCAGAAGGCTGTCGAAGCCTCCCTGACCAGCCGCATCTTTACCGCACTGGGCAGCCTGTTTGGCAGCTCAGAAGATGCCAAAGAGAAAGCACGACTGGAGCAGGAAAAGGCTAAACAGGAGCAGGAGCAAGAGGAGCGCAATAAGAAGCAGCGCGGCCGTAAGCGTACCAACAACCGTCGCGACCGCGATCGTAACCGCAACCAACGCCGTGACAGCGATAAAATCATTGATAACCTGTCTGATAACAATGACTCACAGAGCACATCTGATCGTGATGAGTCACGCGAAGAGTCAGGTCGTGGCCGCTCGCGCAACCGTCGCCGCGGCGAACGGGACAAAAAAACGCAGCAGGATAATGAAGAGCAGAGCAACGCTCAGCAGAGCGAGCCTCAGAAAAGCAGCGAGGAAAACAAACCTGCTGAACAAAACGAAGATGGTCGCGCCCGTGGTGAACGCCGTCGCGGTCGCCGTCGTCGCGGAGAGCGCAGCGGCAAACGCACCAGCGATTCCAGTGCTTCTGAAACTAATGCTTCCGAATCTAATGCTTCCGAAAATAGTACACAGCTGAATGAAACGGCAGAGACAATCGCCAAACCTCAGACTGAAGAGCCAGCAGCGGTTGCTGACACTCAGCGGGAGACTCAGGCGGAAGAAGCGCCTCGCAAGCGTCGTCAGCGCCGTCGCGGGCCTAAAACAGAGACTACAGATACTGAGAACAGCACTGACAGCACTCAGACGACAGAAGCGACTAAAACAACCGTCAACCCTTCTGCTAAATCTGAAGTGGCTGAAGCGGCAGAGTCGGTATCAACGGACGTAGCAGAAACTGAAACAGCCGCAGCTGATACCCAGGCGGAACAGCCAAAAACTGACACAGCTGACGCCGCAGATACGACTGCAGCTGCAGAAGCAACAACGACTGCCAATGTGACTGAAACGGCTGAGAATGTGACTGAAGAATCTGCCGCAGCACCTGAGGCTGCAACAGAAGCTCCTCAGCCTGAACGCCTGAAACCAGAGCCTCTGGAACCAGAAGAAGCGACAGCAGCCGCTGTTGCAGAGCCTTCACAAGCTGAAGAGAGCGCCACTGCTCAGTCTGACGAAGCCACTGAGGAACAGCCCGAGCCTGAAGCTGTGACAGAGGAACAGCCCAAGCCTGAGGCCGCAGAACAAGCGATAGTTGAAACGACCAACACAGCTGCGGAAGCAGAAGCAGAGGAAGCGCAACAGGCTACAGCTGAAGCCCCCGCCGAAGAAGAGCAACCCAGCCGCCCAGCCGGTCGTCGCGTTCGTAAACGCCCTGATCTGACTGCGCCAACGGTTGCGCCTGACGAAGTCATGACCGCCCGCCCACGCCGCGAAGCGCCACCGACCAAGGCTCCTGAAGAGGCAGCACCGCGTCAGCGCCGTCAGCGTCGGGCCCCTAATGATCCGCGTCTGCAGGAAAACAGCGATAGCTGAACTCAGTAACGACAAAAAAGCCGGCGATTCGCCGGCTTTTTTAGGTTTATGATTTATAACAGGAAACATCTATGACAGGAAACATCTATGACAGGAAACATAGCAACAGCACCTGTCAGGGATAGCAGCGGGGTTCTATCTCCAGCATCACCCCAAACTGCTTGTATACATCAGCCTGAATAGCCCCCGCCAGCTCAATAATATCGGCTCCGGTAGCATTACCATGATTGACCAGCACCAACGCCTGCTTCTCATAGACTCCCGCATCACCTTGAGTACGCCCTTTCCAGCCCAACTGATCAATCAGCCAGCCAGCGGCCAGCTTGTAATACCCGGGCTTATCAGCAAACACCACCAGCCCGGGAAAGTCCTGCTTCAACTGTCCCGCCTGGCTCTCAGATATCACTGGATTTTTGAAAAAACTGCCAGCATTACCCAACTGCTCAGGCTGAGGTAGTTTGCTATTCCGTACCTCGCAGATAAGATCACTCAACTGCAATGGTTCAGGCATGGTTATACCGAGATCCGTCAACTGCCCGGCAATACCACCATAATGAAGCACCGGATTAAACTCACGACTCAGGGTAAAGGTCACTGCGGTGATCAGATAGCGGCCAGGAAAACGACTTTTAAATATACTGTCACGATAATCAAACTGGCAATCTGCTGAAGTGAAGACAACCCGATCACCGGTTTCCAGATCAAACGCCTCCAGGCTCTGCATGCGATCTTTAATCTCAACACCGTAAGCACCGATATTCTGAATAGGAGCCGCCCCCACGGTTCCGGGAATCAGGGATAAGTTTTCCAGACCATACACACCCTGCTCCAGCGTCCAGCGAACAAACGGATGCCACTCTTCACCGCCACCGGCAGTTACAGAAACGCTTCCATCCGGGTTATCCGATATCTGTAATCCGCGAATTCGATTGACCACTACCAACAGATCCAGATCAGCAACCAGAACAAGGTTGCTGCCGCCACCAATAAACAGCACGGGTATATTGTGTGTCTGAACAAATTCCCGGACATCATTGAGTTGTTCAGCGCTATCCAGAACCGCAAAATAGCGAGCCGAAACATCAAAACCAAAGCTGTTATAGGGTTTTAGGGAGACATTTTCCTGGAACTGAAGACTCATTGATTAAGCTCTTTGGCTATACGGTCTAACAAAGCTTCTGAAGCAGCTTCCACCAGATCCAGTACATGATCAAAACCTGAGGGGCCGCCATAATAAGGATCGGGTACCTCGCGCGGATCAAGTTCAGCAAGGTCAAGAAACAACCCCAGATGCCCCTTAAAGCTGGCCGGACATATCGCCCTGAGCTCTGACAGATTCTCCCTGTCCATTGCTAAAACATAATCATAGTGATCAAAATCAGCAGCAATCGCCTGACGTGCCCGCAGATCACTGAGATCATAGCCACGCTGCAGTGCTGCCGCTGCAGAACGATGATCCGGTGGGTTGCCAATATGGTAGGCCGCTGTGCCTGCTGAATCGATCTCAATCAGATGGGCGAGCCCCCGCTGCTCCACCAGCGCCCGAAACACCCCGTGGGCGGTAGGAGAACGGCAGATGTTTCCCAGACAAACGAAAAGAACCGATTTTTTATCCTGATATCTCAAAGCTCTTACTCTCAATATTGACTATGCACAGCTTGACTCTGTACCGATACTGCTCATTATAAAACAAACTGTTGCAAAATGATTTGTCGGGCAACGGATGAGATAAGTTCACGCTAAGTGTTGAAAAAAAACCAACCATTAAGGCTGGTTCGGTTGAATAAAGACACCTCAATAAATCAGCCAGCGCGCCAGCTTACTTAGCAAACTGGCTCTGAATCAATAGAGATTATTTTAGCAGATCATTGTTCAAACAGATGACGAATCCGCTCAAGGTCTTCAGGGGTATCAACGCCCGCTGGCGGCAGCTCGTCTGCTTCCTCAACATGGATAACCGCACCGTTCCACATCGCCCGCAACTGCTCCAGACACTCGGTCTCTTCAATTGGAGCCGGGGCCCACTGAACGAAGTCATTAAGCAGCTTAACACGATAGGCATAGATACCGATATGGCGCTGAAACCTGATACCCGAGGGCATCACTTCACGCCCGGAGGGGGTGGCAAAAGGATCTCTGGGCCAGGGAATCGGCGCCCGGCTAAAGTAGAGCGCCCGTCCTCGGGAATCCGCCACAACTTTAACTACGTTGGGGTTGAGTACAGACTCGATATCATTAATCGGCTCACACAGTGTTGCAATGCTGGCCTCTGTCACCGCACTGAGGTTATGTGCTACCTGATTGATCACCCGCGGTGGAATCAGAGGCTCATCCCCCTGAACATTAACCACGATATCATCCGCATAAAACCCCAGCGAGTGAACCACTTCCTGCAGCCGGTCCGTGCCGGAAGGATGGTCTGCCGATGTCATACAGACTTCGGCACCAAAACCACCGGCGGCATCCGCTATACGCTGATCATCGGTGGCGATAATGACCCGCTGAGCCTCGCTCTGAATGGCCCGTTCATAGACATGCTGAACCATCGGCTTACCGGCAATCTCCGCCAGCGGCTTACCGGGAAAGCGGGATGAACCAAAACGTGCAGGGATAACAACGGAAAAAGCCATATCGTAACCTACTTCGCCAGACGTTCGTCTGCGGTCAGGGTACGAGCTTCTGTCTCCAGCATCACCGGAATATCATCACGGATCGGGTATGCCAGACCAGAACTGCGACAGATCAGCTCATTGGTCTCTTTGTTCCACTCAACCGGTGCTTTTGATACCGGACAAACCAGGATATCAAGCAGTTTCTTATCCATCGTTAGTGCCTCTGTATGAAGTGCTGTAATAATTGTTACGCCGCGGGTCAGCGGCTGAGCAGTCGTTCGAGGGATACTGCAAACCCCTCTCCCAGCCTTGCATCAACCTGCAGATACCAGCTATTTTTAAGTGTTATATGATCGCATTTTACTGCGTCTTTTTCAGTCATTATCAACGGCAGCTGCTGCTCAAAGGATAGATCACGCTGACTAAAGTGATGGTGATCAGGGAAGCAGTGCAGCTCAGGTGTAAACCCTAAGGCTTTCAGTGTATGACTAAAACGTTCCGGATTACCGATTGCGGCTACCGCATTAACCTGCCGACAACCGCTCCACTGGTCCGTGGAGACAGCCGTATCGGATGATAATGACACCAGATGCCCCGGCTGCAGCGTCATAGTAAACGCTTTAGCTGCCTGAGTGGTATCCAACAGTGTATCCGGTAAGCCGCCATTTACCACAATCAGATCAACTTCATTTAATCGTTCGACCGGCTCTCTGAGCGGACCTTCAGGCAGGCAACGCCGGTTGCCAAAGCCCCGCACACCATCGATCACTGCTATTTCCAGAGTTCGGTTCAGGGCGTAATGTTGCAAACCATCATCGCTGATAATCAGATCGCAGCCGGTTTGCTCCAGCAGCAGCTTCGCAGCAGCAACCCGGTCAGGCGAGATCACCAGCGGAACATGGGTTCGACGCACAATCATCAGGGGCTCATCACCCGCTTCAGCAGCGGTTGAATCTGATGTTACAAAATAGGGGTTCGTCGGCGGTGTGGCACGGTATCCACGGCTGATAACACCGGGTTTATAGCCCTGCTGACGCAGATATTCGACCAGCCAGATCACCAGTGGCGACTTGCCGGTTCCACCGACCGAGATATTACCAACGACAATCACCGGTACCGGCGCGGTCCAGCTGGGTTTCGAACCATCCCGATAGCGCTGTCGTCGCCGGGCTGCGATACCACGGAATAGCAACTCCAGCGGGCGCAGAAGACATAGCCAGCGACTGCTGCTGTACCAGGCCTGCTCCAGCCCCATGTTTACTGCCCGGCCGGTTGCTGGGTAGTAATACTCAGCGCGGCGAACCCTAGCTTACCGGCAACATCCATAACGGTAACCACCGACTGGTGCGGTGTTTTGGCATCGGCGGAGATAATAAAGGGCAGCTTACGATTGTCACCGGCCTGATCGATAATCGCCCGGCGCAAGGTGTCCGGCTGACTGTTCAGCAGGCTCTGACCATTCACCGTATAGCCACCATCAACACCGATCAGTACCTCAAGGGATTCTGCCTGGGTCTCGGAGGCCTCACCATGGGCCTCCGGCAGACTGATCTGCAGATGCGACTCGTTCGTGAACGTCGTGGATACCATAAAGAAGATCAGTAACAGGAAAACCACATCGATCAATGGCGTCAGGTTAACGGAAACCTCTTCTTTCGGCTTACGTCTGAATTTCAATCGACTCATCAGTTACTCGAAATCTACTTCACGCTCACCGTGAACTACTTCAACCAGTTTCTGACACTCCTGCTCCATCTCAATCAGCAGAGTCTCAACACGACGTTGAAAATAACGGTGAAATACCAGTGTCGGAATCGCCACAGATAAACCCGCAGCGGTTGTAATCAGTGCTTCAGAGATACCACCTGCCAGCACATTCGCATTGCCAGTCCCCTGCAGCATGATCTCAGCAAACACTTTGATCATACCGATGACGGTTCCTAACAGTCCTAACAACGGCGAGATAGCAGCGATAGTGCCCAGCGAGTTCAGAAACCGCTCCATCTGGTGCATAACATGATAAGCCGCCTCCTGAATGCTCTCCCGCATAATCTCACGACCATGATTGGAGTTATTAAGACCAGCCACCATAATCTGCCCTAATGAGCTTTCATTGCGGATCATCTGCAGGCGCTCAGGGGTCATTTCACCACTACGCACCCGCATCCAGACTTCAGATAACAGATTATCTGGCGCGACCCGCTTCTTCTGCAGCACCCAAAAACGCTCCAGACAGATCGCCAGAGACAAGATAGAACAGGCGATAATTGGCACCATTAGCCAACCACCGGATTGAATCAATTCAAACACCAGTATTCCTCCTACAAACCGGCCCATACTCTAGCATAGAGTCACACGCCAGAGTAGTGATTAACCCGCTGACCAGTAACGCTTTTTCTGATCACGATAGGATTCAGTCAGACAATGGTCTGCGCTGCTCTGAATAATCACTGCGCCCCTGTCTGAGGTATTCAGCCAGTTCAGCTTAAGTAGCTGTAATCGATCAATAATCTCTCTGGCAGGATGCCCATAGGGGTTGTCAAAACCAGAACTGAACAATACCCAGTCCGGTCTTAAACCGTTTAACCACTCGACAGAACTGGAAAAACGACTGCCATGATGAGCGGCCACCAGCCAGTTGACATGTAAACCGGGGTGCTCATTCAGAATCTGCTGCTCGACACTGCTCTCAATATCTCCAGGAATCAGAATCGAACAGTTTTCTGACTGCACCAGTAGCACACAGGAGCGGTTATTTTCATTGGTCTGTTTCAGTCTGGCAGGCTGGATATAGCTGAAACGAACACCATCCCACTCCCAGCTATCACCAGGTGTGCAAGGTTGCGCGGGTAAACGGCGTCGAATCGCCGGACTACCGGAATCCAGACCATTAACCGTTAATGTCTCTGCCAGATCAGCATAACCACCAGCATGATCGTTATCTTTATGGCTGATAATCAGCCGGTCTAGCTGACTGATATTGCGACTTTCCAGCATCGGTATCAGAGTGAAACGGGCAGTACTGCGACCACGATACGCGGCACCGGTATCAAACAGTACGCTTTTACTGTTGGTCTCAATCAGTACGGCAAGCCCCTGGCCAACGTCAGCCACTGTCGCCCGAAAACCGCCCTGATCAACCGGTTGTTCAGGTGGAAAAATCAGTACAGTCAGCATGAGTAGTGCAAAAAACCCAACCCCCATCCAGCGGGGCAGATTCAGCAATAGCGCCGCCAGCCCTCCCAGCAGCACCGGCAAAAGAGCTGGACGACTGAACAACACCGCCTGCCCATCAGAAGGAGCGCAAACCTGTAACAATAGCCAGAACTGGTTCAACAGCCCATTCAACAGCGCGCTCCCCAGCTCAGCATTAAGCAGACAGAGCAGCAAACCCAGTACAACCCCGGGAATCAGAATAAAGGTGAGTAACGGAATAGCCACGATATTGACCAGCGGGGCGATCAGAGCAACCTGCCCAAGCCAGAACAGCAGCAGCGGGAACAACCCCAAAGACACAGACCACTGTGTAGTAACAATGGCTTTAAGCCGATGACTGACCGGATTTGCTGCAGTCGACAGCAGCAGCGCCCCGACTGCGGCAAACGATAACCAGAAGCCAGGCTGATAGAAGCTCAGGGGCTGCAGCAGCAGTACAACCACCAGCGCCAACTGGTATCGCGTCCAGATTCCCAGATGGCGGTTAAACAAACCGGGCAACAACATCGACAGCGCCATGATAAGCGCCCTCTGAGTGGGAATACTAAACCCGGCCAGCAGCGCATAGCTGGATGCCAGCAGCAGCGCAGGCACAATACGATAAGCGCGGATATCAGCCTGCCCCGGTAAAATACGCCCGGCCAGCCACTGCACCGAACTGCCTAACCAATACCCGATCAGACAGGCAATTGCGATATGCAGACCACTGATAACCACCAGATGTACCGTTCCTGTTTGTCGCAGAATGCGCCACTGGTCATCCTTCAGCCCCTGCTTGTCCCCCAGCAATAACGCCCTGATGGTTGCTTCACTGCTATCCGTCAATGATAACCGGCTTAGCCACTGAGCAATCCGGTATCTCAGGTAGGCGATCTGCTGCGCCCCGCTCTCCCCCGGTCCGCGAATCAGTCTGGCAGAGAGCAGATAACCCCGGGCATTAATCTGTTCAGCAAACAGGCGGGTTTCATAATCACTGCCGCCGGGATTCATCAACCCTCGTGGCGGCTTCAGCCGGACCTTCAACTGCCATTGCTGACCTGGCACAATTTCCCCCTCGGGGTGATACCAGCTCAGCTGCAGATGTTTCAGATCAGTCCCAGGCAACGTGGGAGAGTAATGGTCTACGTCAAAACTGAAGCGGATCATAGCGGGACGGTTTTGCGGCAAACCTGTAACCGTTCCACTGACCGAGATCTCCTGTGCCGACATATCCATCGGCATGCGCTGGCTCAGATTGAGATAACCCCAGCCGGAGGCGTAAACAACCCCGAATAGCAAACCGGCTATCTGGATTCGCCCCCCGGAGGATAAAAAGATCCGGCAAGACGGCAGTAAACATAAGAGTAGTAGCAATGCCAGCAGCAGAGTCAGAGCTGGAAATGAGATCAGCCGGGGTAGCCAGGCCACCAGCAAAACACCTAAAGCGATACCAATCATCCATGATTTCCGGTTGGCTTACAGTTTGTAAGGGGGCATAATGAGCCCCTCCCATCAGCTAACTATAGTTTCTTCCTGATGCCGCGCAAACTTATCAGAAAATTTATGCCAGATGAGCATAAACTCAAGTCCAACCGCTACCTGAGCTGGCTTGGAAGTCATATCCATGACCCAAATCTGTGGCACCTGACCCGTAAGTCTGTCAGCAGGGCATTCTTCGTTGGCTTATTCTGTGCGTTTATCCCGCTGCCATCACAGATGCTGATTGCTGCAATCGCAGCTCTGTTCGTGCGCAGTAATCTGCCAATTTCAGTGGGCCTGGTGTGGCTGACCAATCCGATCACTATCCCCCCTATGTTTTATTTCGCTTACTGGATCGGAACACTGATTCTCGGTGTGGACCCGGTTGCTATTGATTTTGAGTTAACGATGGAGTGGATTAAGGCTGAACTGGAACATATCTGGCTGCCTCTGCTGGTCGGATCGCTGGTATGTGGTATCGTCAGTGGCACTCTGGGCTATCTGCTAATGCAGCGATTCTGGGTCTGGCATGTCAATAAAAGCTGGCGTAACCGAAAAAGCCGCAAGTTTATACTACGCAAACTTCTACGGGATAAAGAGCCGCAAGATAGCGATGAAGACTCTCCTGCCAATCAGTCAGACAAAACCACTCAGAGCAAAAAGCCGGAATAAATTCCGGCTTTTATAGAGAAACGTAACGTTCAGCGTATCGATAGATCAGTCAGACCTGCTTAACTGATCAATTGCTGCAGTAAACCATCTTTCAGCTCAACAACCCGCCCCTGTTTTTCAGCGAGCTGTGGATCATGGGTCACCACCACAAACGAAATACCAAACTCAGTATTCAGTTTATCCATGAGCGCCTGCACCTCCTGAGCGGTATGACGATCAAGATTGCCGGTGGGCTCATCCATCAGCACACAGGCAGGATTAGTGACCAGCGCCCGGGCGATGGCCACCCGCTGACGTTCACCACCACTCAGCATCGAAGGCTTATGCTCAAGACGATGAGAAAGCCCCACCGAGTGAAGAATTGCAGTCGCCTGTTCGCGCACGCTGCTGATCGCCTCCCCTCTGATAAGCAAGGGCATCGCTACATTCTCAAGCGCGCTGAACTCTGCTAACAGGTGGTGAAACTGATAAACAAAACCAAGAGAGCGGTTGCGCAGCTGTGCCCGCTCCTGTTCACTGATCTTAAACAAAGAATGGTCGTCGACGCGAACATCCCCGGAACTCGGCAGATCAAGTCCCCCCAGCATATTCAGAAGGGTACTCTTCCCGGAACCGGAGCTGCCCACTATCGCCAGGGTCTCTCCCCGCTTCACCTGAAGCTCTATTCCCCGCAAAACCTCTACCGCAATATCTCCATCACCGTATCGCTTTTTCAGATCAATACACTGCAGAACCAGATCACTCATAACGCAACGCCTCCGCTGGCTGAGTCCGGGACGCCCGCCAGGCCGGGTAGATAGTTGCCAGGAAACTGATTCCCAGGGCCACAGAGATAATCACCACGACATCACCCAGCTGTAGTTGCGAGGGCAGATAACTAATGAAATAAACATCCGCACTGAGAAACTGAATCCCAAAAGTATGTTCAATCCAGGCGATAAGATCGGTAATAGTTAGCGCCAGCAGGATACCCAGAACAGATCCCAGCAGCGTTCCCATCACTCCGATAACGGTGCCCTGCACCATAAAGATCCGCATGATCCGACCCGGTGTAGCACCCAGTGTCCGTAAAATTGCGATGTCGCCCTTTTTATCTGTGACCACCATTACCAGCGTCGAAACAATATTGAATGCCGCCACAAACACGATCAGAAATAGCAGTAAACCGATCATCTTCTTTTCCAGCTGGATCGCCTGAAACAGATTACCGTGCGTACGGGTCCAGTCGCTGGCCCGATAAAACTCGCCCAGATCAGCTATAATCTGCCGGATTCTGGCGGGTGCCTGGAACAGGTTGTCAAACTCCAGACGGATACCATCAACACCGCGATCCATCCGTTTAAGCCGGGCTGCATCATCGATATTGATATAGGCAAGACTGGCATCCAGCTCGGCCCCGACTTCAAACACCCCGACCACGGTAAAACGTTTCAGGCGCGGAATAATCCCGGCAACACTAATCGATGCTTCGGGAAGCACCAGCGTTACCTTATCGCCCACAGCAACCCCCATGGAACGGGCCAGTAATGCCCCCAGAACAATACCGTAACTTCTCGGCTTCAATGCATCCAGGCTGCCAGCTTTGATATTCTCATCCAGAATGGAGATCTTTTGTTCCAGTTCAGGCTCTATACCGTTGATCAGTACGCCACGAACGACACCCCGGTTTGTCAGCATCCCCTGTGCCTGAATGTAGGGTGCAGTACCTACGACGCCAGCCTTCTGATTAACCTTAGCAGCGACCGCCTGCCAGTTTTCCAGCGGCTTACCATAGTCAGAGATAGTGCCATGGGGCACCATGCCAAGAATACGTTCTTTCAGCTCACGGTCGAAGCCGTTCATCACCGAAAGCACAACGATCAGCGCAGCAACTCCCAGCATCAGCCCCAGCATTGAGACCAGCGAGATAAATGAAATAAAGTTGTTGTTCCGTTTGGCTGAGGTATACCGCAACCCAACGTACAGAGAGAATGGTCTAAACATGGCCGGGATTAAATCACAGACTGATAAAATTCTCTAACAAAATCAGAATAATATTCGTTATACTCAGGAAAAGTGACCAACTCACGAGGGCTGTATTTTGAACCAGGAACGTCGCCAGTATTTCCGCATCAACGGCAAAGTAGCGGTAGACTATAAAATCATCACGGAAGATGAGATGCAGCACGGCCGTCTGCCGACGCAGTTTCAGGTTTCGCCCTTCTTTTTGTTACTGACTCAGCTTCAGGAGTTTAGTCAGGACAACAGCTACCAGCTGCGTAAAATCGCTCAGAAAGACCCTCTGGTTGCGACCTATCTCGAAAATATGAACAACAAGATCGATGCCATCGCTCATGCTATCGCTAAAAGTGATGTGGAGTTTGAAAATCTGACAACTCAGGAGATCAACCTGAGTGAAGGTGGCATGAGTTTTTACAGTAAAGAGTCGATTCCTCTTAAAAGCTATCTCGCTCTCAAAGTCGTATTTGAAGAAACCTACTCAGGCTTACTGCTGTATGGTCAGGTTCTCTATAGTGGCGAAAAAAATGAACAGGGCCAGTACAAGATTGGTATCGAGTTCAGCGATATGCCCGAAAGCAGCCGGATGATTGTTGCCCGCTATATTCTCACCAGCCAGACCCGCGAACGACAACAGAATGATGAGCAGTACTGATACGGTTGAACTGCTTGAGAGTCTTAACCAGCTTAATCAGGCTCTGCTCTGTTTCTCTGAACAGCTACTGAACAGCAAACTGCCCTTCTGGTTACCGGGCGAAACGGCCCGCAACCTGCCACAAGCGGCCAGCCTCTATACGGATATCTGGTATCGTGATGGGCAGGACGGTCGTACCACAATCACTCAGCACGGCATGATCGGTGCCAGCGCAGATCTGATTCAGGCGACCCTCAGATTAAACTCCGCAAAAACAGATTTCCAGGCCCTCGCAACCCGTTATCGGCTGAGCCAGTCCGCCGACACCCTGCAACTGCTTCACCGACGCAGTGAAACGATCGCCGCGATGTTGCATCGCCATGGTGCATCAAGACTTCATCTCAAGCAGTGTTATCGTCAGATCCCGGTATTTGAAACCTGCCCCAGCCGCATCGGTTTCAGTTGGTACAGCAGTGGCCGCAGCATTCGCAAACTCACCCCCAGGGAAGCTGAAGAAAAGCTGCTTCAACTGGACACCAGTCAACCTCATATTCAGATACAGTTACAGGCTGTCGGTCAGCTACGTCCCGGTGATATGCTGGCTCAGGTTCAAAATCAGGTACCGGTTATGCGGGCCAACCCGGTCTGGAAACACAAAGACAGCACCCTGCGTAAGGCGCTGAACACCTCATTGCCGATTATTATCGCCCTTAACAGTGATAACCCCACCCTGCCCGCGTATAATGAGCCACCGCTTACGCCGCCTGAAGCGCGTAGTCGGGTTGAACGCAGTGATCTGAAAATAGATCCTCAGCCCTTTCTGCCAAGCATCAGAGTACACCGTTACCTTGGATAACCACACCAATGCCTGACAACTCAAACAGTTCCGATAGCAGCACGCATAACAAACTGCTACATCACATCGCCACAGGGTTTGGTTTGCTGTTTCTTATCGCTTATTATCTGGTGATCGATAGCACGGGATTTTACGACTGGGTGACAGCTCAGATGCCAGAAAAGTATGCCGGAGCCGGACTGATGCTGGGGATCATGATCGGCATGACACCCGGATTCTTCCTCTGGAAACACTACAATCGCTGGATTGAAAGAAAACTCGGGGTCACCGGAAAATATTATGAGGATGGCTTCTATAAAACACCGGAAAAACCCGACGACGATACCGCTGATCGATAATACAGATAAAAAAACCGCCCAATGAGGCGGTTTTCTTATTGCCGCTCTGTTACAGGTTGGAGATACGGTTCAAACCCGCAATCGCCGCTACCCGATAGGCTTCTGCCATGGTCGGATAGTTAAAGGTGGTGTTGACAAAGTAATTTATGGTATTCGCTTCACCCGCCTGATTCATAATCGCCTGGCCGATATGTACAATCTCCGATGCCTGGTCTCCGAAACAGTGAATCCCCAGTATCGCCAGCGTATCCCGGTTGAACAGAATCTTCAGCATACCCACCGGCTCACCGGAGATCTGCGCCCGGGCGGTATCCTTGAAAAAGGCCTGTCCGACCTCATAAGGCACACACTCTTCGGTGAGTTGCTCCTCGGTTTTACCGATAGAGCTGATCTCAGGAATAGTATAGATACCGGTGGGCACATCATTAATGTAACGGAAATCGTCTGCATTGAGCATATCTGAAGACGCAGCACGCCCCTGATCAAGCGCCGCAGATGCCAGCGCAGGCCAACCGATCACATCACCACAGGCATAGATCCCCTCTGATTTGGTCCGGTAGTGCTCATCGACCTCAATCTGCCCCCGACCATTGGCCTCCAGACCAATATTTTCCAGCTTCAGCATATCGGTGTTACCGCTACGCCCATTACACCAAAGGAAAGCATCAGCCCGGATCATCTTGCCAGAGCGCAGCGTCAGAGTGACACCCCGCTCATCCGCGGCCACTTTTTCATACACTTCATTGTGGCGTATCTTCACCGCATTATTACGCAGATGATAACTCAGCGAGTCGGAGATCTCGGCATCCAGAAAAGACAACAGGCGGTCCATCGAATCGATAAGGTCTACCTTAACGCCCAGACCACTGAAGATAGACGCGTATTCAGAACCGATAACACCGGCACCATAAATAATAAGCGTCCGGGGGGTATGACTGAGGGTCAGTATAGTATCGCTGTTGTAGATACGCGGATGATTAAAGTCGATATCATCCGGCTTATAAGGCCGTGAGCCGGTGGCAATAATGATGTTTTTGGCCCGCAGGGTTTCATTTCCCTTAACCGTACCGGTTACCAGCACCGTATTTTTGTCAGCAAACTCTGCCTGACCAAAAAACAGATCTATGCGATTGCGGGCATAGAAGTTGGTGCGCATCATGACCTGGTTTGAGATTACTTTTTCAGCACGCTTGAGCACTTTAGGAAAGGAAAACCAGCGAGGTTCACCGATATCACGGAACATAGGATTGGTATTGAACTCAATGATCTGCTTGACTGAGTGACGCAGCGCCTTAGAGGGGATAGTGCCTTTATGGGTACAGTTACCGCCCACTGAATCCTGAGACTCTATTACGGCTACACGACGCCCCTTTTTCGCCGCATTCATTGCCGCGCCTTCACCGGCAGGACCGGATCCGATTACAATGACATCATAGTCATATACAGCCATCACTTTCCCCTATTACTGTTATTCTTGCGATAATTATTTGTCGAGACAATCAGACCCCGTACAGCAGGCACAGAGTATTTATTCTGCGCCTGAAAAATTCACTCAGCAGCAGATCCCACTCAGTGGCCGGACTTCGCCTCATAGGCCAGTTCGGCAACGGCCTCTTTACGGTTCTGCTTGTCCTGCTCATCTTCACACTTGTTCTGATCGCCACCGCAGATAGGACACTCTTCGTCGATACCCACGGCAGCCAGACCACCACAGGAACCTGCAATCGGTTTACGCCCCATGATAACCCCGATGGACATACCAGCTATCACCAGCCCCAGAACGATAAATGACAAAATCATAGTACTCATAGAACTTTCCTCACTCCACCAGGTAGTGTTTAAACCCCGGTGTCATCTTTTCAATAAAGCCGTCAGCGGACTTTATAATCAATAGCGCTTCAACCCCCTGCTGCTCAGCATAGGCTTCAGCCCGCTCGGGCCCAAGCACCATCATCGCCGTCGCCAGCGCATCTGCTGTCGCACAGTCACTGGCCAGTACGGTAACGGACGCCAGCTTATGACTGATCGGCTTGCCAGTAGATGGATTAATTGTATGGGAAAAACGGATACCGTTTTCCTCAAAATAATTACGGTAATCGCCTGATGTTGCGATCCCCACATCTTTCACTTCAATTATACGCTGAACCTTACGCTCACCGGAAACCGGCGCTTCAATGGCGATCTTCCAGTGGCTGCTGTCCGGCTTCAGCCCCCGGGCTCTCAGTTCACCACCGATCTCAACCAGATACGCGGTAATACCGTTTCTTTCCAGTAGTTCGGCGACTTTGTCCACACCGTACCCCTTAGCGATTGCTGAAAGATCGATATAGACATTACGCTCACGGCTTAACTGATTCCCGGTAAGCCTGATATAGTGATAGCCGACCCGCTGACGCAGCTGAGCAATCTCATGCTCCTCCGGCGCATGGATAACCCGGCCATCCGGGCCAAAGCCCCACAGATTAACAAGTGGACCGACCGTAACATCAAATGCCCCGCCAGAAGAATCGCTAATCTCTAAAGCTTTTTTTAATACCTGAGCCAGACCTTCAGACAGTGTCACAGCCTCACCTGCCGGCATCCGGTTGATGCGGCTCAGCTCGGAGTCCTTCTGATAGGTAGACATACTGTTATTGACCTGCACCAGCAACTGATCAATCTGTGCCGGCAGTTCTGCATCAATATCAGCATCGGACGATACCCACTTCACAGTGAAGCTGGTGCCCATTGTCGGCCCCTGATGGCTGACAATCTGAGGTTGTTTGCTACACCCGGTAAGGAGTGCAAACATGAAAAACGAAGCGGCCAGCAGCAGAGCTGCCGGCCGTTTAATGATTTGTCTGGTTATTTCAGACATCAATGATCAGCCACCAAAGTCGTCGAGGAAGATATTTTCGCGCTCAACGCCCAGATCAACCAGCATCTGAATAACAGCAGCATTCATCATGGGAGGTCCACACATGTAGTACTCGCAATCTTCCGGTGCCTCATGGTCCTTCAGATAGTTTTCGTACAACACATTATGGATGAAACCAGTCATACCATCCCAGTTATCTTCAGGCTGAGGATCTGACAGGGCCAGATGCCACTTGAAGTTGTCATTTTCTTCCTGAAGCTTATCGTATTCCTCATTGTAGAAGCACTCACGCAATGAGCGGGCACCATACCAGAAGGAGATCTTACGCTTAGAGTTCAGACGCTTCAGCTGATCGAAGATATGAGACCGCATGGGTGCCATACCCGCGCCACCACCGATAAAGACCATCTCGTTATCGGTATCCTTGGCAAAAAACTCACCAAACGGTCCGTACACGGTAATCTTATCACCCGGCTTGAGGCTGAAAACGTAGGAAGACATCTTACCCGGAGGCACATCGGTACCCGGAGGCGGAGACGCGATACGGATATTGAATTTCACAACACCGCGTTCTTCCGGATAGTTCGCCATGGAGTATGCACGGATCGTGGTTTCATCCACTTTCGATACATAACGCCACTGATCAAACTTATCCCAGTCGCCACGATATTCCTCTTCGATATCGAAGTCTTTGTAATGCACTTCGTGAGGCGGACACTCCAGCTGAACATAACCACCGGCCCGGAAGTCCACGTTCTCGCCTTCCGGCAGACGCAGGGTCAGCTCTTTGATAAAAGTAGCAACGTTAGGGTTGGATTCAACCGTACACTCCCACTTCTTAACACCAAAGATCTCCTCTTCGAGTTCGATATTCATATCCTGCTTTACAGCCACCTGACAGGACAGGCGCCAGCCCTCTTTCGCTTCACGCATGGTAAAGTGAGACTCTTCAGTCGGCAGCATAGAACCGCCTCCATCAAGCACCTGACACTTACACTGCGCACAGGTACCACCGCCGCCACAGGCGGAAGGCACAAAGATACCAGCGTTAGACAGAGTCTGGAGCAGCTTATCACCGGCAGGAACAGTAACGCTCTTGTCCGGATCATTATTGATGGTGATG
The DNA here is from genome assembly GCF_016924145.1 of Amphritea pacifica. Classification (GTDB taxonomy): domain Bacteria; phylum Pseudomonadota; class Gammaproteobacteria; order Pseudomonadales; family Balneatricaceae; genus Amphritea; species Amphritea pacifica. The sequence continues at coordinate 39,618 of NZ_JAFFZO010000024.1, forward strand.
GTGACATCACCACTGCTAACCAGTTTTGAACGGGCTGCCAGAATTACCGCGACCAGTGCAAGCACCACCGCGGTAAACATGACAACGCCGAGAACGATTTCTGCATTCATTAGCTTAATCCTTCTTTAGTTGATCATGCGACAGCAATTACAGCTGCACGCCGGAGAAAGACATGAAACCCAGAGACATCAGACCCACAGTGATGAAGGTGATGCCCAGGCCACGCAAACCTTCCGGTACGTCGCTGTATTTAAGTTTTTCACGGATACCCGCCAGGGTAGCAATTGCCAATGCCCAGCCAACACCCGCACCGGTACCATAAACAACGGACTCACCAAAAGTGTAGTCACGCTCAACCATGAACAGAGCAGCACCCATAATGGCGCAGTTCACGGTAATCAGCGGCAGGAATACACCCAGCGCGTTGTACAGTGCCGGTACATACTTATCCAGGAACATCTCCAGAATCTGTACAATCGCAGCGATTACACCGATATAGGAGATATAACCCAGGAAGCTGAGATCAACATCAGGATAACCGGCCCAGGCCAGCGCACCTTCACGCAGCAACAGATTAAAGATCAGGTTGTTGATCGGGGTGGTGATCGCCAGAACCACGATAACCGCAATACCCAGACCAATCGCAGTCTGCACCTTCTTTGAGATCGCCAGGAATGTACACATCCCGAGGAAGAAGGCCAGCGCCATATTTTCAACAAAGACCGCCTTAACGGCTAGGCTGATATACTGTTCCATTACACAGCCTCCTTCTGAGAGTTCTTGGCCAGCTCAAACTCGGGTGCTTCGACCTGATCTTTCTTAAAGGTACGAATCAGCCAGATAAACATGCCAATAATAAAGAACGCACTCGGTGGTAGCAGCAGCAGACCGTTAGCCTGATACCAGCCGCCATCGGTCACCAGTGGCAGGATTTCGATACCAAACAGCTTACCGGCACCAAACAGTTCACGGATAGTACCGACAAACAGCAGTACCACACCGTAACCCAGACCGTTACCGATACCATCCAGGAAGGAGATCATCGGCGGGTTCTTCATTGCAAACGCTTCAGCACGACCCATAACGATACAGTTAGTAATGATCAGACCAACAAATACTGACAGCTGCTTCGATATTTCATACGCGTACGCTTTCAGAATCTGATCTACCACGATTACCAGCGAGGCGATAATCGCCATCTGACAGATGATCCGGATACTACTCGGCATCTGATTACGGATAATCGAGATAAACAGGTTGGAAAATGCAGTAACAACGGTTACCGCTAAGGCCATTACAAATGCAGTCCCCAGGTTAGATGTTACCGCCAGCGCGGAACAGATACCCAGGATCTGCAGACCAATCGGGTTATTGTTAAAAATCGGTCCTAACAGGACATCTTTAACTTGAGACATAATTTACGCCCCCCCTGCTTTCAGATTAGACAAGAATGGTGCATAACCATTTTCACCCATCCAGAAGTGAACCAGATTTGTGACACCACGGCTGGTCAGTGTAGCACCTGATAAACCATCAACCTGGAATTTCGCTTTCGGTGAAGCCGGATCAACACTACCTTTAATCAGCCCCAGCTCAGGCTTCATAGAACCCTCTGGGTAAACCTGTTTACCAGGCCACAGCGCTTTCCAGTTAGGGTTATCAACTTCCCCACCCAGGCCCGGTGTTTCAGCGTGAGAATAGAAGCCCAGACCCACCACTGTATTCAGGTCTGACTCAAGCGCCAGAAAACCATACAGCGTTGACCAGAGACCATATCCGTGTACCGGCAGAATCACTTTATCAAACCCTTTTGGTGAATCACTTTTAACCAGATAGACAGGCATCACTTTTGCCTGATATTTGATAGAGGCGATATCTTCCTGACGACTCAGTTTAACACCGGTATCCGCTTCTTTTGCCGCTTTACGGGCATCATAACGGGCCGGATCACTAACCTCAGTAAACTTACCGGTGCTCAGATCAACAAAGCGCTTTTCGATCAACTGATCAAACACCGCCTGAACATCCTTGCCCTCAGTCGCAATACCAGCCGCAGCCAGAATATTAGTCTGTCGGTCAAGGTTTTTATTGGCAATCTGTTTCGGCTTGAGTAACACCGCTGCTGCAGATACAACCACAGAGCAGACTACACACAGCAAAACAGCTACGGTAATTGTTCTACCGATAGAATCTTTACTCGCTGACATTGCGCATCGCCCTCCGTTTGATGTTCGCCTGCACGACAAAGTTATCGATCAGTGGTGCAAACAGGTTACCGAACAGGATCGCCAGCATCATACCCTCAGGGAATGCCGGGTTAACCACACGGATAAGTACAACCATCACCCCGATCAGGGCACCAAAGTACCACTTACCTTTATTGGTCATAGATGCAGAGATCGGATCGGTTGCCATAAAGAACATACCGAAGGCGAAACCACCCAGAACCATATGCCAGTAGAACGGCAGCGCAAACATAGGATTAGTGTCAGAACCGATGAGATTCAGCAGGGTTGCCATCGCGGTCATTCCCAGGAATACACCCGCCACAATCCGCCATGCTGCAATTTTAGCTATCAGCATCACCAGACCACCCAGGGCAATAGCGAAGGTAGAAACCTCGCCCACAGACCCCTGAATGTTGCCGATAAAGGCATCAAACCAGGTGATATTCTGCGCCAGGATAGCATCAACGCCACCTGCGGCAGCCAGACCCAGAGGGGTCGCACCGGAGAAGCCATCAACAGCGGTCCAGATCGCATCACCTGTCATCTGCGCAGGATAGGCAAAGAACAGGAACGCACGGGCAGTGAGTGCAGGGTTAAGGAAGTTTTTACCGGTACCACCGAAAACCTCTTTACCAATCACAACACCAAAACTGATGCCCAAAGCAACCTGCCATAACGGAATCGTTGGCGGCAGAATCAGCGAGAACAGAATAGAGGTCACGAAGAAACCTTCGTTGACTTCATGTCCGCGCTTCATTGCGAACAACACTTCCCAGAAGCCGCCCACGACAAAGGTAACCATGTAGATAGGCAACCAGTAGGCCGCACCGTGGATGATATTATCCCACAGACTATCAGGGTTGAAGCTGGTCAGGGCACCTGCTATAGCCCCCTGCCAGGTAGTCGGGTCAGTAATACCCAGTGCCGCCATCGCAGTATTTGCCTGATGGCCAACGTTGTACATACCGAAGAAAACCGCCGGAAAAGTACACATCCAAACCAGAATCATAATCCGCTTCAGATCGACAGCGTCACGCACATGAGCTGCAGTCTTAGTCACATGACCCGGAGTATAGAAAATAGTATCCGCAGCTTCATACAGCGCATACCAGTTTTCATACTTGCCGCCTTTATGGAAATGCGGCTCCATCTTATCAAGAATATTTCTTAAGCTCATGATCAGGCCTCTTTCTCTATACGCGTCAGATTGTCGCGAAGAATTTGGCCATACTCATACTTGCCCGGACAGGCAAATGTGCACAGCGCGAGGTCTTCTTCGTCAAGCTCGAGACACCCAAGTGCCATCGCATGAACGACATCCCCGGTAACCAGGGCTCGCAACAGTTGCGTCGGAAGAATATCCAGTGGCATCAGCTCTTCGAACTGTCCCACCGGCACCATAGCCCGTTCCGAACCGTTGGTTGTCGTAGTGAAGTCAAACTTCTTAGACGGGTTCAGTTTGGACAGGAACATATTCAGCACAGAGAATTTGTTCGCACCCGGTGCGATCCAGCCCAGCAATTCACGCTGATCCCCCTCTTCCAGCACAGACACCTGAGAAGCGTATCGGCCAAGATAGCCCAGGGGGCCTGCAGCCTTGCGGCCATTCCATACAGAACCGCTGATCACCCGGTTATTTTCACCTTCAGTACGGCCTGCCAGCAGCTCATCCAGATTAGCCCCCAAACGGGTACGCAGCAGTGTTGGCTGCTTAACCTGGGGACCCGCTACAGCGACCACCCGATCAGTATACAGTTCACCGGTCGTGAATAATTTACCGAATGCAATTACATCCTGATAGCCGATAGTCCAGACAGTTTTTGTCGCAGACACCGGATCAAGGAAGTGGATATGGGTACCCGCATTACCCGCTGGATGTTTACCGGTAAACTCTTCGACCGTAACACCTTCAGCGGCAGGAATGTTTGCTCCCTCAGCTTTACAGAGAAACACTTTACCTTCGGTCAGACGAGTCAACACTGTCAGACCATTAGCAAAGGCTTCCGCCTGCTCAGCAATAACCACTTCCGGATTTGCAGCCAGAGGATTTGTATCAATCGCCGTAACAAAGATCGACGCAGGCTGTGAGCCTGGCTGTGGAACCTTGCTGAATGGACGTGTACGTAGTGCAGTCCAGGCACCGGACTTAACCAGATTATCCTGAACCTGCTCAGCCGTCAGTGAAGATAACTGAGATACTTCATATTTCGAAAATTGTTCCGCTTCGTTGCCATCTACTTCAACAACAACCGATTGCAGAACCCGTCTATCACCACGGTTGATCTCTTTGATCACACCCGCAGCTGGTGCTGTAAAATCAACACCTTCCGTTTTCTTATCGGAAAAGATCACTTGACCGAGTTTTACCCGATCTCCCACCTTGACCCGCATCGTAGGCTTCATGCCTGGATAATCGAAGCCGATCACGGCGACAGACTTAACCTCAACAGCTGCCGAAACAGTCTGTTCAGGTGCGCCTGTTATAGGTAGATCCAGACCCTGTTTGATCTTGATCATCCGCCTCACCCAATCTCTATTATAATTTTTTCAGGATCCCCTCCCACAGAGCGCAATGCCTCCGACTCTGCAACATTGTCCCCGGATGTTACAAACCAAAGCAAAAACCCTACAAAGGACGGGATAACCCCAACCCAAAAACCGGTTAAGTATAAAGATCGGGAGGTAATTTTTCTACAAGAGCGACCACTAAAGGTGACTTTTAGGTCATTAATCGCAAAGCATTGATAGAACTTTAAGATATAAGAATATACTTTTAATGAATATAAAGAAAAACCCAATAAAAAACCGCCTGTTAGGGCGGCTTTTAGTTAGTCTAAAGTCTTATCAGACCTTAGCTTTAGGGAATGCAGGCAGGGTACATTTAGCCATACGCTGAGCCATACGGATCACCTGACAACTGTAACCAAACTCGTTGTCATACCACACATACAGGACACAGCGATTGCCTTCTGCAATCGTAGCCAGCGCATCAACCACACCGGCAGCACGCGAACCAACAAAATCGGAAGAAACCGCTTCCGGAGAGTTGCTGTAGTCGATCTGCTTCTGCAATGGAGAGTGCAGCGCCATATCACGCAGATAACTGTTCAGCTCTTCCTTGGTGGTGCCGTTATCAAGGTTCAGATTCAGTATTGCCATCGATACGTTAGGCGTAGGTACACGGATCGCATTACCGGTCAGCTTACCCTCCAGCTGAGGCAGCGCTTTGGAAACCGCTTTTGCGGCGCCTGTCTCAGTGATAACCATGTTCAGACCCGCAGCACGACCACGACGATCACCCTTATGATAGTTATCAATCAGGTTCTGATCATTGGTGTATGCGTGAACGGTCTCTACGTGACCATTGGTTACACCAAATTTTGCATCGATCGCTTTCAGCACAGGGGAGATAGCGTTAGTGGTGCAGGATGCCGCTGACAGGATAGTATCGCTGTCGTCGATATCGCCGTGGTTAACACCCATAACGATATTCTTGATCCCTTTACCCGGTGCAGTCAGGGCAACCTTGGCAACACCTCTGGATTTCAGATGCAGCGACAGACCCGCTTCATCGCGCCAGATACCGGTATTATCCAGCACCAGTGCATTGTTGATACCGTATTGGGTGTAGTCAACCTGATCAGGACCATCAGAGTAGATCACTTTGATCAGGTTACCGTTGGCGATAATCGCCTGATTTTCCTCATCCACCTGGATAGTGCCGCGGAATGAACCATGAACAGAATCGCGACGCAGCAGGCTGGCACGCTTTTCAAGATCATTAGATGCCTTGCCTTTGCGCACAACAATCGCCCGCAGACGCAGAGATTGCCCGCCACCAGTACGCTCAATCAGCAGACGCGCCAATAAACGACCAATACGGCCAAAACCATACAGCACAACATCGGTTGGCTCTGAGGCTGCACCACCAATAGCAGGTGCCAGTTCAGCCGTCAGAAACTCTTCCATCGATACGCCATTGCCTTCCTGCTGGAATTTGACTGCCAGCTTGCCCACGTCGACATGCGCATTCTTAACATCAATCTTATCCAGAGCAGTCAGAACAGGATGGGTGTCACAAACAGACAGCTCCTTATCCTCAACCTGACGCACATAGCGGTGTGCTTTTATCACATCAACAACTGAACGCTTGATGATAAGACGACCATACACAGAGGTCTCAACGTTCTTGTCACGGTACAGACGACCAACCAAAGGGATCATCTCTTCAGCTAATGCTTCGCGACCTTTCCAGTCAGCTAACACTTTATCTTGGCTCACGGCTCACTCCAAAAAGGTAGTAGTCAATATAGCAGTCAAATTTTGCTGGGCGCATTATCACCTTTTCCCTCCCTGTGAGCAAATCTGAAACACTACACTTTAGGGCTATATTTCAGATTAATGTAACCCGGATGACAGAATAAGACAGATAAGCCACACCTCAGGACAGTCGCATCAGAGACTGTACTTTTGCCTCACGCTCCGTAAGATAAGCGCCCAGATCCCCTGTCGCGCATCGAACAGAGGTCCGTATCAGCTCATGGAGTTTGTTGTCAGTGTTTAAACAAGAATATCAGTTACCCCGAACAGCCGGAGATATCCGGCGGATCGGCAACCTCTCCGGCAGCGGCCGCGGCATGCTGACTACCGAGATTGCCGAGCAGCATCCCGGGCTGATTCTCTGCATTACCAATGACAGTGACGGCGCCTCCCGGCTTCAGTCAGAAATCGGTTTTTATGGCAATAACGGGGTCGAGTGCATGCTGTTTTCCGACTGGGAAACCCTGCCTTACGATAACTTTTCTCCGCATCAGGATATCATCTCAGAGCGTCTGAATACCCTCTACCGACTGCCACAGATGCAGCGCGGCGTACTGATTATCCCGGCCAGTACGCTGATGCAGAGAGTCGCACCACAACGTTTTCTGGATGGTAACTCACTTATTCTTGATCAGGGTCAGTCCCTCAATCTGGATGAGATGCGTCGCAAACTCGCAGATGCGGGATACCACCTCACTGAAACGGTTTATGAACACGGTGAATTTGCCATTCGCGGTGCGATCATCGACATCTTTCCAATGGGCAGCAACACCCCGTATCGCATCGAGCTGTTTGATGATGAGGTGGATACCCTGCGCAGCTTCGATCCTGAAAGTCAGCGCTCAATCGACAAGGTCGATAAGATCCGTGTATTGCCTGCCAAAGAGTTCCCTTTCGATGAACTCTCGATCCGCAATTTCAAACAACGCTGGCGGGAAACCTTCGATGTCGACTATAAGCGTTGTTCCGTTTATCAGGATGTCAATGATGGCATCAGCCCGCCCGGGATTGAGTACTATCAGCCGCTATTCTTTGATACCAGCGCGACCCTGTTTGACTATCTGCCCGATAATGTACTGATTATCACCGAAACCGATCTGGAAGATCATTGCAACCAGTTCTGGCAGGAAGTTCAGGAGCGCTATGAGGAGCGCCGCTATGATATCGAACGCCCTATTCTGCCACCGGACAGACTGTTTATTCCGGCCAACGAGCTGTTTGGCACGCTGAAAAAGATGCAGCGCATTCAGCTGCAACAGGGTAAAACCCAGGCCCGGCCAGAGTCAGGCCGCTACAATCTGCCCCTGACGGAGCCACCTGAACTGACCATCAATGCTCAGTCAGCCCGCCCGCTGGCGGCCGTTGAGAGCTTTCTCGCAGAGACCCGCGACCGGGTACTGTTTTGTGCCGAATCCGCAGGCCGCCGCGAAGCGCTGATAGAGCTGCTCGGGCGCATCCATATCAAACCTCACCCGGTCGACAGCCTGCAACAGTTTTTAGACGATGGCTATCCGGTTAACATCTGCATCTTTCCGCTGGAACAGGGACTGAGTGCGCCGGACCGTTTTCATCTGATCACTGAAACCCAGCTGTTTGGTCATCAGGTTTTTCAGCGTCGGCGACGCTCCCGGGAGCAGGAGCAGTCTGATCAGATCATCAAAAATCTGACCGAACTGAATATCGGCGCACCGGTAGTGCATATCGATCACGGCGTCGGCCGTTATCGCGGTCTGGTAACCCTGGAGCTGGACTCACAAACCTCGGAGTTCCTCAAGCTTGAATACGCTAACGAGGCCAATCTTTATGTACCGGTTACCTCGCTACACCTTATCAGTCGCTATTCCGGAGCAGGCGATGAACTGGCCCCGCTGCACCGGCTCGGCACAGAGCAGTGGAGTAAAGCGCGCCGCAAAGCCGCTGAGAAAGTGCGCGATACTGCGGCCGAACTCCTGGATATTTACGCCCGCCGCGCTGCCCGACGGGGCCATCAGTTTGATTCACCGGACAAGCATTATGCCAGCTTCAGCGCCGCCTTCCCGTTCGAAGAGACCGTCGATCAGGCCAACGCCATCCAGGCAGTCATCCAGGACATGCAATCGGAACAACCGATGGACCGACTGGTCTGCGGTGATGTTGGTTTCGGCAAAACAGAAGTGGCGATGCGAGCGGCATTTATGGCGGTTCAGAGCAATAAGCAGGTCGCTATCCTGGTACCAACCACCCTGCTGGCACAGCAACATTACGAGAACTTTCGCGATCGCTTTGCTGACTGGCCGGTTAATGTTGAGCTCATCTCCCGGTTTCGCTCAGGCAAAGAGAGTAATGCGGTACTCAAATCCCTGACAGAGGGCAAAACGGATATCGTTATCGGCACCCATAAACTGCTCCAGGGAGATATCCGCTTCAGCGATCTGGGACTGCTGATTATCGATGAGGAGCATCGCTTTGGAGTACAACAGAAAGAGCGTCTCAAATCCCTCCGCTCAGAGGTTGATATCCTCACCCTGACTGCGACACCGATACCCCGTACCCTCAACATGGCGATGTCCGGCATCCGCGATCTGTCGATTATCGCAACCCCGCCAGCCCGACGACTGTCGGTGAAAACATTTGTGCGACAAGCGGATAAAGCACTGAAAAAAGAAGCAATCCTGCGGGAACTGCTACGCGGAGGACAGGTGTACTACCTGCATAATGAAGTTAAGGATATCGAACAGACCGCTGCCGAGATAAATGCACTGGTGCCCGAAGCCCGCGTAGGCATCGGACATGGCCAGATGCGTGAACGTGAGCTTGAGCAGGTGATGTCTGATTTCTATCACAAACGCTTTAATGTATTGGTCTGCACCACCATCATCGAGACCGGCATCGATGTACCCAACGCCAACACCATCATTATTGATCGGGCCGATAAATTTGGTCTGGCACAGCTTCACCAGCTACGGGGCCGGGTTGGCCGCTCCCACCATCAGGCCTACGCCTACCTGATGACACCCCATCCTAAAGCGATGACCAGCGATGCCGTTAAACGTCTCGAGGCGATTTCCAGCGCCGACGAGCTTGGCGCGGGTTTCACCCTCGCGACTCATGATATGGAGATTCGCGGCACCGGTGAGCTTCTGGGTGAGGGCCAGAGCGGGCAGATTCAGAATGTCGGCTTCTCTCTCTATCTGGAGATGCTGGAACAGGCGGTAGAAGCGATCCGTGAGGGCAAAACACCCAACCTGGATGCGCCACTGAAACAGGGAATAGAGATCAACCTGCGGGTTCCTGCACTGATTCCGGATGAATATCTGCCAGACGTCCACAACCGCCTGATCATGTATAAACGGATAGCCAATGGCAAAAGCGAAACGGAACTGAAAGAGTTGCAGATCGAGATGATCGACCGCTTCGGCATACTGCCTGAGCAGACCAAAAATCTGTTCCGTCAGACGCTGCTGAAACTGCACTGTGAACAGCTCGGCATCACAAAAATTGATGCCGGTGAACACGGAGGCCGAATCGATTTTGATACCGATACTGTGGTTGATCCCTTCAAACTGGTGCAACTGGTACAACAGCAACCACAAAAATTTCAGTTTGGCGGCCCCAGTCAGCTGAAGTTCACCCTGAAGATGGATAAAATAGAGCAGCGTTTTCAAGCTGTGGAACAGCTACTCCAGCAATTGACCGGGAATTCATAATGACCAAGCTTACTTCAGGGATCGTACTGACTCTGACCCTGATTCTGTTTAATAGCAGCCCAGCCCAGGCCGACACCTCAAACTATAAGGTCGAACTGCTGATTTTCAGCCATCAGTCTTCGGATACTCTGGGTGATGAAATCTGGCCTCTTATCGACGCAATTCCGCCACGTCGCAGCCGCGCCCTGGAATACAACCAGCAAGGCCAGCAGATCGGCTTTTTCACCCGCCTGCCAAAATCATCACTATCACTGAGCAGCAACCAGGCCAGCCTGAGACGCAGTTCACTCTACCGGGTACTCTTCCATGAAGCCTGGATTCAACCGATCGGCGAAGTCAAGAACCAGCACGTAATCAGAATCAACGGCGGAGAGATACTCGACAATGGCCTGTATGAGCTGGACGGCTATATCTCCATTGATAAAGGCCGCTACCTGCATTTTCGCAGCGACCTGTTTCATAGCCGCAGACTCAGCCCGACAGAGAGCCAGATGCTGCTAAAACCCTCAACAGGCCCTACCCCGGCAGATAAAACACCGCTGAGTGATGAGCCTACGACTGCAACGCCGGCAGATCAGCCTGAAGGCAGCAGCGTCAATGGCAACCGTTACCTGACACAAACCACTATTCCAGACTTCCTCACAGTGGAGATGGAGAGTGCCCGGCGGATGCGCAGCAATGAACTGCACTATATCGACCATCCCCTGTTCGGCATGCTGGTGAAGATATCGCCAGTTAAATAAAAAACGGAGCGTTCGCTCCGTTGTTACCTCACAACAGCCGGAAACGATGCTCCGGCTGACTGAATCAGACTATCGTTTGCGCGACCGTTTTACTTCCCGGATCAGCATCATATCAAGCTCTTCAGGCCAGACCACCAGACCATCTTCTTCCCCTCCGCTACCCGGTAGCGGAAACACCACCACAGCAAAACCATCCTCTTCCAGACCGGGCGTCCAGCGATGGTTCCACTGTTTAAGGGTAATCGGCATCGCCTCACAATCGGACCACTCGCCGGTTGCCCACTGCTCAGCATATTCCAGATCCGGCCAAACCGGCACACAATCCTCATCATCAGTATTCAGCATCACGCTGCCATGGGCATCAGTGAGAATCCAGACCTCTCCGGTTTCAACCACACGGTGGATCATATAGTCGAAGCGCTGCTCCGCATCCAATCCGGCAACCCGGTCTAACTCACTCTGTTCTAAAGCCACTTATCTTTCTCCATCACCCTGCCGGGCAAAAAAAAAGGCACCAGAGGCGCCTCTGTAACAATGATTAAACCGGATCAGGCTGAGGCCCTTCATTCTCAAGATGTATGGTTTGTGTCGGAAACGCAAAGTCTGCCTCATGCTCATGCACGATGCGGATGATCTGCCCCATCACATCCTGCTTAACCTGATGAAAATGCACCCAATTGGTCGTTTTGGTAAAGGTATAGACAAAAAACTCCAGCGAATAGGGAGCAAAGCTATTGAGATTAACAATCAGTGTCTGGCTGTCATCGATCTCCGGATGATTAATCAGCATCTCCCTGACATCATTAATCACCCCCTCTATTCGCGCTGAATCTTCATAACGCAGACCGATCTTTTCATAGATACGGCGGTTAGTCATGCGTGAAGGGTTTTCCAGCGAGATACTTGCAAAGGTGCCATTAGGCACATACAGCGGTCGTTTATCAAAGGTACGGATACAGGTCAGCCGCCAGCCAATATCCTCCACCGTCCCTTCAATCTCTTTGTCCGGCGAACGCACCCAGTCACCCACTTTGAAGGGCCGGTCGAGATAGATCATCAGGCCGCCAAAGAAATTTGCCAACAGATCTTTGGCAGCAAAACCCACCGCGATACCGCCGATACCGCCGAACGCCAATACGCCAGAAATACTGTAACCGAAGGTCTGTAGCACCACTAAAACCGCAGTAATGATAATCGACAGCCGCAGTAGTTTACCCAGCGCACTCACAGTGGTCTCGTCCATCGGATTCTTTACTTTTTCATCCGACACCAGCACCCCTTCCGCCTGACTGATAAAGCGGATCAGGAACCAGGCGATCATCACAATCACCATCACTCTGCGCAGCGGATCGACCAGCCCCATCAATACGGAATCAGCCCCGGGATCTGCCAGCTCAAATGCCAGACTCAGCCCCAACACCCAGATTAACAGCGCAATGGGACGACGCGCGGCATAGAGTAAAATGTCATCCCAGATATTACGGGTTTTTTGCAGCTGAGCTTCTAACCGCCGAAACAGGCGATTGGAGATGAAATTTGCCAACATGGTGAGGAAAACCACGACAAACACCTGAAAAATCCAGGCCTCAGCATAGCCGTCCAATCCCAGCTGTGTGAAAATTTGCGCAATTTGCTCCTGCATGACATCGCTCCAATAGATCTAATGAATATTGACTAACTGATTAGCTAAACCTGTGGCACGCTGCCAGCGCGCAGTGCTGCGAATATCATCAAAACAATAACTGTGTACTGCTTTCATGCGCTTAATACGCTTTGACCCCGGATGCCCCAGTTGCTCCAGATAGTCCAGCACCTGCAGTGCAGCAGGACGATTATTACATACCAGCAGCATGTCGCAACCCGCATCCAGCGCCTGCGCTGCACGGGCCTCAAAACTGCCGGCAACACTGGCCCCTTCCATGGTCAGATCATCACTGAAGACCACCCCATCAAACTCCATGCCGGCGCGCAGCCGCTGACCAATCCAGTAGGATGAAAAACCCGCCGGCCGATCATCCACCTGGCGATAGATCACATGCGCAGGCATCACCGCATCCAGCCCCTGCTGTATTAACCGGGTAAAGGGAATCAGGTCCTGCGTTTCAATCTCCTCCAGACTGCGCTCATCAACGGGAACGTCGAGATGAGAATCCGCAACCACCCAGCCATGCCCGGGAAAGTGTTTACCGGTGGATGCCATACCTGCCTGGCGCATACCGTCAATAAAGCCGCCAGCTAACGCCGTGACGGTTTCAGGACTGCCGGAGAACGCCCGGTCTCCAATCACCTGGCTAACGCCAAAATCAAGATCCAGTACCGGCGCAAAGCTGATATCGATACCATAGCTGATCAACTCGGCAGCCATCAGCCAGCCCAGTTCTGTCGCCACTGTCACCGCATTACCCCGGTCCTGACTGTATAGTGTTCCCAGAACAGACATTGGCGGCAACCGGGTAAAACCATCGCGAAAGCGCTGCACCCGTCCCCCTTCCTGATCGACAGCGATCAGCAGCTGCGGCGCACAAAGGCGAACTTCCTGAATCAGATCAGATAATTGCTGCGGGGAGTGATAATTCCGGCTAAACAGGATAAGACCGCCCACCTGAGGGTTCTTCAAAAGGCGTTTATCATCCTCTGTCAGACTCAGACCGGCGATGTCCAGCATCAATGCTCCAGACATTGCTTTTTTCTCTTCTGTTAGAACTACTCTATGAAAACCAGGGTACCGACACTGACACGCTCAAACAGCTCCGCTATATCGTTATTACGCATACGGATACACCCATGCGACAGAGGCTGTCCCATGGGTTCACTGTCAGGAGTACCGTGAATGTATATATAGCGCTGCATTGTATCAACGCCGGACAACCGATTGCGACCTATTTCACAGCCAGACAACCAGAGAATGCGGGTCAGAATCCAGTCCCGCTGGGGATAGCGACGCGCCAAATCCGCCGAGTACGTTTCACCCGTATCACGACGACCGACAAAAACGGTATTAAGAGGCTTTCCTGCGCCAATTTTGGCGCGTATCAGGTGTTTACCACGGGGTGTGCAGCCACTGTTTTTTTGCTCACCGGGGCCGTTCAGAGCGGTTGAGACCGGATAGTCCGCCACACACTCAGCGTCCTGCCACACTTCCAGACGCTGATGAATTATTGAAACCCGGATATACATAAACCCGCTTATACCCCTAGATGCGGGTGAACGGGGTATGCTCCGCACGCGCTTGCAGGCCAGCCACCAGCACGGGGATCATGCGATGCAGAGTACGTTCGACCTCAGCACTGCGCTCGAATTCGCGCATCTCTATCGCCACCAGGGTCTGGAAATTGGACAGGGTAAAAATGATCGACCCCATCAGAAAGTGTAAGCGCCAGAAAAACTCTTCATCCTCCATGACCGCTGCATCTTTACGCAACAGCTCAATAAAAACAGAAAAGGAATCCCGGTGACGGGCCAGCATAGCATCACGCAGCTCTTGCTGATTTTTCATATAGATCAGTTCCAGCAGGCGCATAAAGACCGGCAACGCAAACTGCCTGGACTTCCCCAGCTGCAGCAGTGTGCGCATCAGCATCTCTAAAAGCTCTTGCGCTGTGATGGTACCATCTTTCATATCCGCCTGACGCTCACTGAGTGAATCCTGCAGATTTGATACCAGCGGGGTCAGATATTTTTCAGCGACCGCTGTAATCAGACCTTTTTTAGAACCGAAATGGTAATTTACCGCTGCCAGATTAACTTTTGCAGCGCTGGTAATCTCCCGCATTGTCGTTTCAGCAAAACCCTGTTCAGCAAACAGCGCTTCGGCAGATAACAATATTTTCCGTGCGGTTGCAGACTGTCGCATTGATGCTCCCTTAGCCGGGTCGCGAATGCCATCAGAACATCCTGATAAAATCCGCTTCATATGTTTGAAACTTTTACAATATGATTATAAGCGACAATCAGATAAATGCTGACATTTCCCTTACCATTTTGGTTACTTAGCCAAAAAATGGGAGTTTAGAATACGTCCTGCCCATTTCGTAAACAGGGTGTCAGTTGTTTTAATCGACATCTCAGAAAGACGATCTTGAAGGGTCTTCTTATACTCATACCGGACCGTATAGACATCGGCTTCTTCACACGCCTGAGTCAGATATTCATCGCTGGTAGAGATCTCATCAATCAGATTGACCTCCAGCGCTCGCCGACCGAACCAAACCTCACCGGTTGCTACTTTTTCAAGATCAACCTGAGGCCGGAACTCGCCAACAAACTCTTTGAAAAGACTATGGGTATCTTCCAGATCTTCAATGAATTTCTGCCGGCCCTTTTCAGTATTCTCTCCCATCACCGTCAGGGTGCGCTTATACTCACCCGCCGTCAGCACTTCATAGTCAATATCATGCTTTTTTAATAAACGGTGAAAATTGGGCAACTGAGCCACCACACCGATCGATCCGAGTATCGAGAACGGCGCTGCTACAATCTTGTCCGCCAGGCAAGCCATCATATAGCCGCCACTGGCCGCGACTTTATCGACACACACTGTCAGCGGGACTCCCCGCCGCTTAATCCGCTCCAGCTGAGAGGAAGCCAGACCATAGCTATGCACCATCCCACCGGGACTTTCCAGACGGATAACCACTTCATCCTTCTCGGTCGCCATGGTCAGCACGGCGGTGATCTCTTCACGCATCGGCTCAAGCTCTGAGGCTTTAATATCACCATCGAAATCCAGTACAAAAACCCGTTTACGTTCCGGCTCAGCATCAGGCTGGGATTTAGTTTTCTTCAGAGCTTTTTTGCGTGCCTTAGCTTCCTGCTTTTCCTGCTTCTCTTCCGCTTTCAGTTGCTGCTTATAAACTTCAGAATCCAGCACTACCTCTTTCAGCGCATGCTCCATATCCTCCAGCGTTTCATTCATGCTGTGAATACTGAGATATCCCTCTTTACTGTCTCGCTTATTCCGTGATGCCACTGCGCCTATGGCGACAATAACCAGAATAATGGCGCCGACCACTGTCAGCGCTTTTGCCAGGAACAATCCGTAACTTGCCAGAAAATCGACCACCTAACACTCCAGATCTTTAAGCCCTTGGGGGCAATTCAATATATTGATTTATGGTCGGGTAATGTACCATACAACCCACCGAGGCAATATCACTGAATACAAAATTGGAGAGCTGAATCAAATATGTCTGAAGCAATCACTGTCACCCGGGTTATAGAAAAGCTTTCCAGTCGCTTTATTCCGGAAAACACCTCCGCAGTGTCGGCCACATTCCAATTTATACTGAGTGATGCGGACGACTTCTATTTCACGATCGCTGACCAGCAACTGACGGTTGCCCTTGGCGAACATCAGGACCCGGATATCACCCTGATCACCAATAGCGACACTTTTATCCGTGTGGTCACAGGTGAGAAGGATGGCATGAGCGCCTACCTCACCGGCAAACTCAGAGCCGAAGGCAATGTAATGCTGGCAACACAGCTGGGTAAGTACTTCAGTAAAGACAAACGCGGCTAATCCGCGACTTTGCAGCGCTTTATGAACTCATCAATCAGTTGACGGGATATGGTAAACGGTGGAGGAATAGGTGCCTCATCCAGCTCACTGTAGTGAAACCAGCGCGCATCGACTATTTCACCTGGCTCTGGCACGATCTCCCCGGATACATAATCGGCAAAAAAGCCCAGCATCAGCGAATGAGGAAAAGGCCAGGACTGACTGCAGTGATAGCGAATATTGGTAACCTCAACACCCACCTCCTCTCTGACCTCACGCGCCAGGGCATCTTCAGCACTTTCCCCCGCTTCAATAAACCCCGCCAGCGTGCTGTATCTGGGTTCAGTGAATCGAACGCCCTGCGCCAGTATGCAATACTCACCGCGGGTCACCAGCGTGATAATGCAGGGAGAGAGCCTGGGGTACTGAGTCAGACCACAACCATCACACTGCTTGGCCAGATCCTGATGGTGATGCCGTAAAGCATCTCCACAACGGGGGCAGAAGTTGTGATCGCGACTCCAGGTTGCCACCTGAGCGGCTCTCGAAAGCAGAGGAAACATCGACTCCTCGGAGCGGGACAGCAGTTGCCGCAGCTGCAAACCCGGGGTTTCATGGGGCAACACGTCCTCAGGCATAATCATCAGTCTTACCTGCTGTTGCGGCAACAAAGTCAGATCATATTCCTCCAGTGCGAGGCGATGGTCGCAGCAGGGCTGAGTAAAAATCCAACGCCCCTGCAGATCTGACCAAACCCGGTGGCCCGATGAATAAATATATTCAATTTCCATAATATTTGTTGAACCTAAGCAAAAACAGACCAATAAACAGTGATTTCAGGCATATATGTCACCTGAAAACTAGGGTACTCTTAACAGGTTAAGCAGACTTTTGATTTAACAAAACTCCTGCTAACCTACGTCAAAATTATAATAACATTCACTACTTAACTTACATTGGAAAGACTGTAATCACTACATTTAGCATGATGCACAGAAACTTTCCACAGGCCCGAATTGGCACAGGACCCCGTATCGATGACCACAACCCAGGCGCTTATAAAGAACTTCCTTGGCAACTCACCTATCTGGTATAAACAGGCCATTGTACTTTTTCTGATTCTCAACCCGATTCTTCTGTTCACCGCTGGACCTGTAGTAACAGGCTGGATGCTGATCTTTGAATTTATCTTCACTCTGGCACTGGCACTAAAATGTTATCCGCTTCAACCGGGCGGCTTACTCGCTCTGGAAGCGATTATTATCGGCCTGGCAAGCACTGAGACGGTTTACCATGAAGTGGAAGCCAACCTGGAAGTAATTCTGCTACTGATGTTCATGGTAGCAGGCATCTACTTTATGAAGAACATGCTGCTGTGGGTATTTACCAAACTACTGCTGAAAATCCGCTCCAAAGTTGCACTGTCACTGATGTTCTCACTGTTTGCGGCACTGCTATCAGCCTTTCTCGATGCCCTGACAGTAACGGCAGTACTGATCAGTGTCGGTGTCGGCTTCTATGCGGTGTATCACAAAGTCGCCTCCGGCAAACAGTTCCACCATGAAGCACACGATCATGGCGATGATGAAACGGTTCATGTCGACCACCATGAAGCGCTGGCGCAGTTCCGGGCATTTCTGCGCAGTCTGCTGATGCATGGTTCCGTGGGCACCGCTCTGGGCGGCGTCTGTACCCTGGTGGGAGAACCACAAAACCTGCTGATCGCACAAAAGGCTGGCTGGGATTTTGTCGAGTTCTTTGTTCTGATGGCCCCGGTAACAATGCCGGTTCTGTTTGCGGGTCTGGCAACCTGCATCCTGCTGGAAAAACTCAAATGGTTTGGTTACGGCGCCGATATCCCCCAATCGGTACGCACTATTCTCGAAGATTTTGCTGCCGAACAGGATAAGAAGCTAACCAAGTCGGACAAGCTGGCCCTGTTTGTTCAGATTCTGGTGGCGGTCTTTCTGGTTCTGGCCCTGGCATTCCATCTCGCGGCCGTTGGTCTGATCGGTCTCACAGTGATTATTCTGCTGACCGCGTTCAATGGCATAGTCGAGGAACATCAGATCGGTAAAGCATTTGAGGAGGCACTGCCATTTACGGCCTTGCTGGTGGTGTTTTTCTCCATTGTTTCGGTGATTCACGAACAACACCTGTTCCAGCCCATTATCGCCTCGGTACTGGCCATGGACACTCAGGTTCAGCCGGGCATCTTTTTTATTGCCAATGGCCTGCTATCAGCAATCTCCGATAACGTCTTTGTTGCAACGGTGTATATCAATGAAGTTCTGGCAGCACTCAAAGAGGGCTCAATCACCCGGGAGCATTTTGACCTGCTGGCGATCGCCATCAACACTGGCACCAATATCCCGAGTGTGGCAACCCCCAACGGCCAGGCGGCATTCCTGTTTCTGTTGACATCTGCCCTGGCACCGCTGATTCGTCTCTCATACGGCACTATGGTGTGGATGGCACTGCCCTACACCGTGGTCATGAGTGTCACTGGCTATCTGGCGGTAACACACTTCCTGTAAACAGAGAATCGCTTCATAGCTGCAAGCAAGACCTCTGAAAATCAAAAAAGCAGGCTTCACAGCCTGCTTTTTTTCATTTCATTAAAGATTTGCTTCAGCCCGTTTCACCTGACTGCTCACCAAGCTGACTCCAGACACTGCCTCCCTTGCTATCCAGGCGTTCGATATAACTGCGGTGAGCATCCAGTTCATCCCCCTCAGCCCGCACCACCTTCAGGGTCATAGCTGAAGTATCAAGACGCCGGACCTGATCAACACCGTCGTCGCCATCTTCCTCGCCTGCCAGCATCAGATTCTTCTGGCCGCCCGTCAGCATCAGATAAACATCGGCCAGAATCTCAGAATCAAGTAACGCGCCGTGCAGCTCACGATGGCTGTTATCAATACCGTAACGGCGGCACAGCGCATCAAGGTTATTTTTCTGCCCCGGATGTTTCTTGCGTGCAATCGCCAGCGTATCGGTCACCTGACAAAAATCATGGACCCGCTCCTGATGGTTATTCAGGCTTAACTCATGGTCGATAAAACCCACGTCAAACGCAGCGTTATGAATAACCAGATCGGCACCGCGGATAAAGTGCAAAAACTCATCCTGAATCTCTTCAAAGCGGGGTTTATCATCGAGAAACTCATTGGTGATTCCGTGTACCTGAATCGCTTCATCATCGATCACACGATCCGGCTTGAGATAACGATGATAGGTGCGACCTGTCAGTCGGCGGTTCATCATTTCAACACAACCGATCTCAATTATCCGATGCCCCTCTTTCGGGTCGATGCCCGTGGTTTCCGTATCCAGTACTATCTGTCTCATAACTTATCTGTTCACTTACGCCTGTTGCAGGGCCTGCTCGACCCCTTTGTTAGCCAACTGATCGGCCAGCTCATTACCCGGATGACCACTATGACCTTTCACCCACTTCCACTGAATCTGGTGCCGTGCAGTCTGCTCTTCAAGCCGCTGCCACAGATCGGCATTTTTCACCGGCTTCCTGGCTGAAGTTTTCCAGCCATTGCGCTTCCAGCCCGCCAGCCATTCAGTAATGCCTTTACGTACATATTGAGAATCGGTCGTCAGAACAATTTCACAGGACTCCTTCAGAACACTCAGCGCTTCAATCGCGGCCATCAGTTCCATCCGGTTATTGGTGGTATTCATCTCCCCACCAAACAGTTTTTTTCGATGTTCACCATATTCCAGGACGGCTCCCCAGCCCCCTGGTCCCGGATTTCCTTTACAGGCACCATCAGTATAAATATTAATTTTTTTCTTCACTCACTCTTCCTCGGGCACCACGGGTTGTTGGTTCAACCAGCGGCAGATTAATCAGCTTACGCTTCTTCCAGACCGGTTCAATCGGGGTCATCCCGCCGACATCCTTGCGGGCAACATGCAGCACAAAAGCGCCACAATGGGATGAACAACGTCGGGTTATCGCATCGATCAGCCGCCCACGCTGACGCCAGGACTCTTTCTCGAAGGGCAGACGATAGTAATCGGACAGCTCCCTGACCACCGTTAATTCGAGCAACGCTAACCAGTCATGCATACGTTGCGAGCCGATAAAGTGCCCCTGCCAGGGTACCGTTTCTTTATTCAGCTTCAGGGCACGATAAACGCCCCACCAACTGACCGGATTAAAACCGATATTCAGCAGATAGCCCCCCGGACGCAGAACCCGGGCAGATTCACGCAACACCTGATGAGGGCTTTGAGCAAAATCGAGTCCATGGTGCAACAGCACCACATCAATACTGTTATGCTCGAACGGTAACTCTTCATTGCGGGCGATCACCGCACTGTCTGGCAATCCCAGCTCGGCAACCGGGTTTACCGGTATCTGATGGCGCACCGGACTCTCCCGGGCCAGATCAAGCCGGTTATCAAAACTGATCTGCAACAGATGATAGCCAAACATGGTCGGTAACAGCCGATCCAGCAACTCTCGTTCTGAAGCCAGCAACTGCTGCCCCAGCTCTGTATCAAACCAACTCCGTAACGCCGGTAACCACTCTGCAAGCGGTGGCTGTTGTTTAAACCCCATACATTATTAGCCCTTAACGCTCCGGTTTGAATAGGTTAACCTTGTAGTCAACGGGTGCACTCAAGCTCCTTACTCTGCTCAATATGTACTACTATATCTGACAAATCCGATACAGCCGAGGCCTAAAATGTTCAATGTCATGCCGATACCTGCTTTTAATGATAACTATATTTGGGCTCTGACTGTACCCGGCAGTAATGAAGTGGCCGTCGTCGACCCCGGTGATGCTGACGTGGTCGAACACTATTTGAACGAAAATAACCTGCGGTTAACCACCATCCTGATAACTCACCATCATCATGACCATACCGGTGGTGTCACTCAACTATGCCACGACAACGCTGTCGTTGTTTATGGTCCGGCCAACTCCCCGTTTGACGGCATCACACATAAACTGAGCGATGGTGATCAGATCAGCCTGATGGAGCAGACGCTGACTATCCGCGAAGTACCGGGCCACACATTAGACCACATCAGCTACTATCTCCCAGGAAGTGAGCCGCAGCTGTTTTGCGGCGATACGCTGTTTCTGGCCGGTTGTGGCCGGCTGTTTGAAGGCAGTGCGGAACAGATGCACCGGGCGATGGAATATTTCCGACAGCTGCCTGATACAACCCAGATCTACTGCACCCATGAGTACTCTCTTGCCAACCTTGCATTTGCCGCAGCGGTTGAACCCACAAACAACCATATTAAAGAGGCGATCGAACACTGCACCCAACTGCGCGAATCCGGTCAGCCGACCCTGCCTACAGATATCGCCACTGAAAAACAGATCAACCCCTTCCTTCGCTATAGCGAAGCCCCCGTAAGACAGTCTGCCGAGCTGTTTGCTGGCGGGCCGCTGACCTCAGAAGTCGCCATTTTCGCTATGATCCGGGAATGGAAAAATCAGTTCTGACGCCCCCGCCCCCTTGATAACCGCTGCAGAGTTGATGTAGCTCAGCCGGATATCAATAACAGTTGACCCTCTGCAACCGGCCCCATAAAATGCACCCTTTTATATTTTACAGGGTGCCAATGGCAATGCAGCTGGTCAGAAAATTCGTTGTACTCACCGCTGCCGGGCTGATTCTTGCCGGCTGTCAGACCAATCAGGTTATCAGTCAGCAACCGGTGCCTGTCAGCGGCCCTGATGAGCAGCCACAGGCACAGCGTCAGGCACTGAATCCGACACCCTCTTCTGATACGCAACAGCAAGAACAGCCTCAAACCAGCACCGATCTCTGGCAACTGACCCGACAGCATATGCAGCTTGATCTGGATCATGATGATCCACGCTTACAGGCGCAGTTCGAGTGGTATCAAAAACATCCGCAATATATGCAACGGGTCGCGACCCGTGCCAGCCGTTATTACTATTATATTCTCGGTGAAGTACTGAAACGGGACATGCCTGCAGAGGTTGCGCTGCTGCCGATTGTCGAAAGCGCTTACGACCCCTTTGCATACTCACATGGCCGCGCCGCCGGGCCCTGGCAATTTATTCCCGGCACAGCGAAACATTTTGGATTAAAAAGCAGTTGGTGGTATGACGGACGTCGCGACATTGTCGCCTCAACGGATGCTGCGCTGACCTATCTGCAGCAACTGCATGACCGCTTTGATAGCTGGGAGCTGGCCCTGGCTGCCTACAACTGTGGCGGAGGGAATGTCTCAAAAGCGATCCGCCGCAATAAGAAAAAGGGGTTGGCGACAGATTTCTGGTCACTGGACCTGCCCAAAGAAACCCGGGTATATGTACCTAAACTGCTGGCGGTTTCAAAATTGATTCGTGACGCTGAAGACAATAATCTCACCCTGCAGCCATTGCCGAACAAGCCCGTGTTTGAACAGGTCGAACTGAACAGTCAGATCGACCTGGCACAGGCAGCTAAACTCAGTTCTATTTCAACGCAGGAACTGTATCAGCTCAACCCCGGATTCAATCGCTGGGCCACTGATCCCGATGGTCCGCATCGCCTGCTAATTCCGGCTGACACAGCAGAACAGTTCCGTACCCAGCTGGCTCAGCTTCCGGCTGAACAACGGGTTAACTGGGCTCGCCACAAAATCAGCAAAGGCGAAACCATCAGCACCATTGCCCGGCACTATAACACCACCTCCGCGGTCATCCGTGAAGCCAATAAACTCAGCGGCAGTAATATCCGTGCCGGCAAGTATCTGCTGATCCCCAGCGCCAAACATGAGTCCAGCGAATACTCGCTGAGCCAGTCCCAACGCTTCAGTCGTAAGCAGAATCAACTGGCCCAGAGCGACCGCAACCGTGTCAGCTACGAGGTAAAACAGGGCGATAGCTTCTGGAAGATAGCCAAAAACAACAACGTCAGCGTGCGAGAACTGGCCTCATGGAATCAAATGGCGCCGGGCGATCCCCTCAGAGTGGGTCAAACCCTGGCAATCTGGAAAGCCGATGCCCATCAGGGCCTCAGCCGCAGTGATCAACAGCTGATTCGCCGCATCGGTTATTCCGTTCGTAGCGGCGATTCACTGTATACCATTGCTGACCGTTTTCGGGTTTCTATCAATGATATCCAACGCTGGAATAAGCTGGAAAAGAGCAAGTATCTCCAACCGGGGCAACACCTGACCCTCTATGTTGATATCACTGAAGCGCGGTAAAATAGCGACTTGATCACCCGGTTCATCAAATCCATCACCCAGGAGACAGGACATGGACGCACTTAGTATCGGCATCATTATCTTCGCAACGGTGACCGCACTGCTGTTCAAATTTATTCTCTATCATAAGATCTGTAACTGGATGGATAAAGATCTGATCTCCGGGCTTTCAGCCGGTAACAGTGATAAGCAACGCTTTCTCACCGAACAGCTCAACCAACTGAAAAACGACAAGGTCAAGCGTAAATTACAACACCAGCGTCTGACCGAACTGGCCGATGAATTTGAACAAAACCGCTGATCCGTACTCATATAACTAGCTATAACCGATCCCCCCTGTTATAAATTAACAGGTTACCAATCTGGCTGGATAATTACGGATGAATTTCAAACAGTTATCTAAGCAGATATCAACGCTTTGTCTGTTATCTGCAACTCTGATCTGCACACTCACCTCCCCGCTACACGCTGCCACACCGCAGCATGGCATCTCTATGTATGGCGATCTCAAATATCCTCCCGGGTTTAAACATTTTGATTACGTCAATCCTGACGCCCCTAAAGGCGGTGATGTCTCTGAAGATGCACTGGGCACTTTCGACAGTTTTAATGGCTTTATCAGTAAGGGGGCTGCCGCCGATGGCATTGGACTGATCTATGATTCTCTGCTGACCAAAGCTCAGGATGAACCCTTCTCTCTCTATGGGCTACTGGCTGAATCGCTGGAAGTCGCAGATGATCGCAGCTGGATCATATTTAATCTTAATCCCGACGCGAAGTTCAGCGACGGCCAGCCCGTCACTGCTGAAGATGTGGTGTACACCTTTAAACTGCTGCGTGAACAGGGAGCCCCGTTTTACCGTTCCTACTACCACGATATCGCTAATATTGAGGCGCTCTCCAGCGAGCGGGTTAAATTCACGTTTAACGCCAGCGAAAACCGCGAGCTGGCATTGATTGTCGGCGAAGTCAGTATTTTACCCAAGCACTACTGGGAGGGGCGTGATTTCAGCAAGCCCGGTCTGGAGATTCCGGTAGGCTCTGGCCCCTACCTGATCGATAGTTTCGATGCCGGACGCACCATCACCTACCGCAGAAACCCGGACTATTGGGGTAAGGATCTGCCAGTTAACCGCGGCCGCTTTAACTTTGACACAATCCGCTACGACTACTACAAAGATGGCAATGTTGCCCTTGAAGCGTTTAAAGGGGGCGAATACGATTTTCGCCAGGAGTTCTCATCCAAGCAGTGGGCTACCGGATATACCGGCGCTGTGTTTGATGAAGGAAAGATCATCACCCGTACCCAGGTGCATGAAAACCCCACAGGGATGCAGGCCTTCATTCTAAATACCCGTAAATCCTATTTCTCAGATGCCCGGGTCAGAGAAGCGCTGGCCTATGCCTTTGACTTCGAATGGACCAACCAGAATATCTTTTATAACGCCTATACCCGCACCAACAGCTATTTCTCTAACTCGGAGATGGCCGCCACAGAGCTACCCACTGAAAAAGAGTTAAAAATTCTTGAGCCGATCCGTGACCAGGTGCCCCCCGAAGTATTTACTCAGGTCTACAAGGCGCCCACAACCAACGGTGATGGCAATATACGCGGACAGTTACGCACCGCCCTGCGGTTGTTGAAAAGTGCTGGCTGGGAGCTGAAGGATGGCTTACTGCTGGGGCCTGACGGCAAACAGATGTCATTTGAAATTCTGCTGCTTCAACCCACATTTGAGCGTGTGGTAGCGCCCTTTGCCCGCAATCTGGAACGGATGGGTATCAAGCCCTCAATCCGTATTATCGATGCGTCACAGTATATCAACCGGGTGCGCAGTTTTGATTTTGATGTCATCATCAGCGGCTTCGGTCAGTCTATCTCTCCTGGCAATGAACAGCGGGAGTTCTGGCACTCTTCAACGGCCGATCAGCCAGGCAGTCGCAACCTTATTGGTATTAAAAATTCAGCTGTCGACTATCTGGTCGGCCAGATTATCCAGGCGCCAGACCGGGAACAGCTGGTACTGCGAACCCGCGCCCTCGACCGGGTGCTGCAGTGGAATCACTATGTTATTCCGCAATACCATATCAACAGCTATCGCGTGGCTTACTGGGATAAATTTGACTTTCCCAAAGTCCATCCCAAATATTCACTGGGGTTCGACACCTGGTGGGTTAAACCGGAAAAGACAGGGCAGTAACCTGAATGGCGGCTTATATCCTGCGGCGTCTGATGCTGATTATCCCCACTCTGCTGGGTATTCTGACCATCAACTTCCTGATCGTTCAGGCCGCCCCCGGTGGCCCGGTCGAGCAGACTATCGCCAACCTGCAGGGCTTGAGCACCAGCTCAACATCCCGCTTCGACGGTTCAGCCCAGTCCGATCTGAGCAACTCAGGCTCATCATCCGCCACGGGCAACAGCAGCACCTACCGAGGAGCACGGGGACTTGATCCGCAGTTGGTTAAACAGATCGAAGCCCAGTTTGGTTTTGATAAACCCGCCCATGAGCGCTTCTTGCAGATGCTGAAGAACTACCTGGTCTTCGATTTCGGCGAGAGCCTGTTCAGTGGCAAAAAAGTGACAGATCTGATCGTCGAGAAACTCCCGGTATCCATCTCTCTGGGACTCTGGACAACCCTGATCACCTATCTGGTGGCCGTGCCTCTGGGAATAAAGAAAGCGGTCCGTGACGGCACCCCTTTCGATGTCTGGACCAGCTCAATGATTATCGTAGGCTACGCGATCCCCAACTTTCTGTTTGCCATCCTGCTGATCGTTCTGTTCGCAGGCGGCACATACTTCAGCTGGTTTCCGCTCAGGGGACTGACTTCACCGTATTTCGATCAACTGAGCATGTGGGGGCAGATTAAAGATTATTTCTGGCATATCACCCTGCCGGTGCTGGTATCGGTGATTGGCAGTTTTGCGACCCTCTCTATGCTCACCAAAAACTCTTTTCTTGATGAGATTAACAAGCAGTATGTGATAACCGCCCGGGCCAAAGGGCTCACCGAAAATCAGGTGCTCTATGGCCATGTCTTCCGAAATGCAATGCTGCTGATTATTGCCGGCATGCCTGCGGCGCTGATCGGTATCTTCTTCACCGGATCGATGCTGATTGAGGTGATCTTCTCACTCGATGGAATCGGCCTGCTGGGCTATGAAGCGGTCATTAAACGGGATTATCCAGTTATCTTTGGCACCCTGTATATCTTCACACTGATCGGCCTGTTACTTAAACTGGTTAGCGATCTTACCTATGTTGCGGTTGACCCCCGAATCGATTTTGAAAGCAGAGAGAACTGAGCAGTATGCTGAAGCGGTTCAAATCCCTGAAAATAAGCCCTATCAACCAGCGCAGATTACAGAACTTCCGTAATAACCGGCGTGGTTACTGGGCACTCTGGATATTTCTGACACTCTTTATTCTCAGTCTGTTTGCGGAGCTGATTGCCAACGATAAACCGCTCCTGATCGGCTATCAAAACAGCTTGTATTTTCCAGTGGCGATCGACTATTCCGAACTGGAATTTGGCGGTGAGTTCGACACATTCGCTGATTACAAAGACCCCTATATTCAGGAACTGATCATCAGCCAGGACGGCTGGATTCTCTGGCCTCCTATACGCTTCAGTTATCAGACGATCAATCACGATCTGCCTGTCCCAGCCCCCTCCCCCCCAAGCACGGACAACCTGCTGGGTACCGATGATCAGGGGCGTGATGTCCTGGCCCGGGTTATCTACGGTTTCAGAATATCAGTATTGTTTGCTATTACCCTGACGCTGATCAGCTCAGTCATCGGCGTTGCCGCCGGCGCGGTTCAGGGTTTTTATGGCGGTAAAATCGACCTGTTCTTCCAGCGTTTTATCGAGATCTGGTCGGGAATGCCGGTACTGTTCCTGCTGATTATTCTGGCCAGTATTGTGCAGCCCAACTTCTGGTGGTTGCTGGGTATCATGCTACTGTTTTCCTGGATGCAGCTGGTTGATGTCGTGCGTGCCGAATTTCTGCGCGGGCGTAATCTTGAGTATGTCCGGGCGGCCCGCGCGCTGGGCCTGAGTAACCGGCTGATTATGTTTCGCCATATCCTCCCCAATGCGATGGTAGCGACTCTGACATTTATGCCATTTATCTTCAACGGCTCGCTGGTCACCCTCACGGCGCTGGACTTCCTCGGTTTTGGTTTACCGCCAGGTTCGGCTTCACTTGGGGAGTTAGTGGCTCAGGGTAAAGCGAATCTGCATGCACCCTGGCTGGGCTTGACCGCCTTTATCTCTCTGGCCGTGATGCTGACACTGCTGATCTTTATTGGCGAGGCTGTTCGTGATGCTTTTGACCCCCGGAAGGTGATGAATGACTGAACCCCTGCTCTCGGTACGCAACCTGTCAGTCCGCTTTGGCCAGAACCACTCAGCGGTCAATGCCGTTAACAACGTCAGTTTCGATATTATGTCGGGACAGACCATGGCCCTGGTGGGCGAATCCGGTTCGGGTAAATCGGTGACCGCAATGTCGATCCTTAAGCTGCTGCCGTATCCGAAGGCCAGCCATCCTGGGGGAGAAATTTTATACCGGGGTAAAAATCTGCTACAGAACACTGAGGCGCAGATGCGGTCGCTGCGCGGTGACCGCATCAGTGTTATTTTTCAGGAGCCGATGACCTCGCTCAATCCGTTGCACAACATATCCCGCCAGATCGGTGAGACATTGCTGCTGCATAAGGGGCTGACAGGCCTTCAGGCCCGCGAGCGGACGCTGGAGCTACTCAATCTGGTCGGCATCAAGGATCCGGAAAAACGCCTTAACAGCTATCCACACGAGCTCTCAGGGGGGCAGCGACAACGGGTGATGATCGCCATGGCACTGGCCAATGACCCTGAACTGCTGATCGCGGATGAGCCGACGACCGCACTGGATGTCACAATCCAGGAGCAAATACTCGAGTTGCTCCGCTCACTGCAGCGAAAACTGGGGATGGCGGTGCTGCTGATCACTCACGATCTGAATATTGTCCGCCGTTACAGTGATGCGGTCTGTGTGATGTATCAGGGATCGATTGTCGAGCAAAACCGCACAGCAGATCTGTTTGCCGATCCACAACACCCCTATACCCTGAAACTTCTCAATGCAGAACCCTCAGGTCTGCCTCAGCCGGTCGCAGAAACCGGTTCACCGATATTACAGACTGACAATCTTAAAGTATGGTTTCCCGTTAAACGGGGCTTGCTGAAACGCACCGTGGACCATATTAAAGCGGTAAACCCCTGCAGCATTAAACTACACACTGGCCGCACTCTGGGAGTTGTTGGAGAGAGTGGTTCAGGGAAAACCACTCTGGGGCTGGCAATACTCCGTCTGATCCGCTCGGAGGGAGGCATACAGTTTGATGGCACGGCGATTGAAAGCCTGAACCAAAGCGAAATCAAACCTCTGCGACGCAAAATGCAGATCGTATTTCAGGACCCCTATGGCAGCCTCAGCCCGAGAATGTCTGTGGCAGAATCGCTCAGCGAAGGTCTGGAGATCCATAATATCGGTTTACCGGACGAACGTGAGCAGCTGATTATTGATGCCCTCAAAGAGGTGGGACTGGAACCCGATGACCGGCACCGCTACCCCCATGAGTTTTCCGGCGGCCAGCGCCAGCGCATTGCGATCGCCCGGGCAGTGATTCTCAAACCGGAACTGATCATCCTGGATGAACCAACCTCAGCCCTGGATCGCACCGTACAGGCACAGATAATCGATCTGCTGCGCGAACTACAGCAGCGATACAAACTCAGCTACATCTTCATCAGCCACGATCTGGCTGTAGTCAAAGCCCTCAGCCATGATCTGCTGGTGATGCAACAGGGTGACGTGGTTGAACAGGGCTCTGCTGCTGCTATATTCAGCAACCCTGGCCAGAGCTATACCCGCCGTTTACTGGAGGCAGCCTTTGCCGCAGGTTAAACATCGCCCTCAGGGTGCCGGCGGCGACAGTGGTGGAGGCACGACAGCAGCCGGATCCACCGGAATTTTCATCCCTGTTGTGGCATCATAAGGGAATCCAGTTGGTATAATATGCACGCCGTCCGGGCAGCGAATCAACGCGGCAAGCCCCAGCACCATCCCCTCACCCGCGGCCCCATAGCCACCGACCGAAATGGCCTCACAGCCGACCGTCTGGCTACGATTAATGGCGAGCTGCAGCTCCTGTGCCGCTTCAGCGCCTGTGGCCATCGATTCGCCGATAATAACGAAGCTTTTACCACCACTCATCCGGGTCGGATTATGCTGACACCCGGTGATGAATATGAGGGCAGTGACACACACAACAAAAGAAACAGGTCTGATTTTCATACGGACCTCCTGAGATTAGCGTTTTTATTATTACGATTTCATCACGCCCCCAGACAAACAATTTAACGGTTGTAAAACCTGAGGGGGGGATGAAAACGGCCGTCAGCAGCCTTTAAAATCTCACAGATGTTGATCAGTATAGTATTAAAACGGCTGTTTTAAGATCTCAGAGACCCAGACAGTCTGCAATTTAAATGTTTCCTTTCGTGCTAATTGAGCACCCTGGCCTACGGCGAAGCCGGTTCAACCAGCGACGTCAGCAGTTCCAGCCAGATTTCCAGGCGCTCAATTGCCCGGTTATAGCCATGAGCAACGGATAGATGAGAGGTAGTAAGCTCTGTAACGCTACATAACGCTCTGCATGCCTGATCAATGCTGTCTGAGAAAGCCTGAGAATCACCACGCCAGACGACTATCCGGTGCCGTAAGCCAAGCTCAGCGGCCTGTGCTGCATTCCGCTGTTGTTCGGGTTGATCGGTAAGCACCAGTATAATGGGCTTATCATAGACCCGGGCAATCGATAGTGCTGCCATCCCCGGTGCAGAGATGATCAGCGAGCTGCGGGCAGCCTGGGCGCCCCAATCGGTGTCCCGGGCTAACCAGCCTGGACGGTGTGCCATCCCCTCGCCAACAAGGTGTGCCGTACCACCTGCATCAGAAATCCCCTGCTCTAACGCCGCAGCGAGTGCAGAATCGCAAAAATGTGGATTCAGATACCCTGCTATGTGCATCCCGTCCTGATCTGGCTGGTCCCCGCCCGGCTTTACCACAGCAACAGGTGTGGGCAGGCGAAAGCAGTCACCGTTGTGTTCAGCCATGGAGGGGTAGGCAAAATCATGCTCCAAGCGTGCACTGGCACGATTGATCTGCCATGCAACAATAGCGCTGTATAGCTTCGCCACAGCCACCGGAATGCGGCCATTGAAGTTTGTTTCCAACGCCTGCCGCAAGCTGACCCCGTAAATATGCACCACCTTGTGTCGCCAGACAGGCAAACACCCCATGAATAACAGTGCCGGATGAAACGAATCATTGAGTACAAGATCATTGTCACGAAACACCCGGCGTAGTTTCCAGATATCCCGGACCATGCGCTTAGGGTGAAAAATATAGCCCGCAACATTAGCATCTGTTGCTCCACGCAACATATTTTGCTGAGTATCAAACTGCACCGAGTAATGACGCGACAATACTGCTGCCGTCAGCCCAAAGTCAGCTAAAAACTCCTGACCTTTATCTGAAGTGGTAATAAGCTGCACCTTAATTCCCCGGGCTTGCAGTGCATGAGTCAGCAACTGCGCCCGCATCAGATGACCTCTGGCATCAGCAGTCGCCAGGTAAGCAATACGCATACACTTAACTCCGGTCTGGCAACAGGCGAAGCAACAGACCCACCAAGAGTAGCCCGAGGGCACCGGTAACAGACCAGGAACGGTCGACAGCCCGGATCTCTGCCAGCATCTGTTGTAATGTCTCCTGCTCATGGGGATCTACCAGACGGATCAAGGCACCGCTGCACATCTGCACGTGCCTGCCCTCGTCTGAGAGCACTCGTACCAGCAGAGGCAGCAGAGGGTGTGACGGAGAGATCTGCTGAAGTAACCGGATATGCCGTTCCAGCACCCGTGTGGCCATCTGTTCCGCACACAAGCCAATGGCAAATGCGGGAACCAGTAAGCGGCTCTTAAAAGACGACTCATATCGGTGTGCTATCGCGTGCCACTGGGCAATTTTACGACGGCTTAACCAGTCTGGCTGTGCAGTTCTTTGAGCTACAATCGTCTCACCGCGCGCTTCCAGGGCCGCAGAAAAGGCCCGGACATGTTGCCGTTCTTCAGTTAAGTGCTGGTCCATCTGACGCACTAACCAGTCTGGACGCTCGGTCAATAGTTCTTGTTGCAGTGCAATCTCTGTAGCTTCTTCGCCAATAAGATAGATACGTAATAACAATCGCTCACCGGCATGACTGGCATGCAGCTGCCGTAGCGCCGCTCGCTTGATAGCGTTCACCCATTGCGCCTGTAAACGTAACCATCCATACAACACAGGCGGATCACAGCAATCCTGAACAAACGGTGAACTATCAGCAGTCATAAGCTTCTCTCCGGCTATCCCTGTTTAAAGCAATATTGTCCGTTACAGTGCTTTGCCTGACCATCATTTGGATGAACCATGGTAGGACAACGCCTGGACGTCACCGCCCTCTTTACCGCGAGGATAGTGCACACCTAAACCGCGCATCAGGGCACCGCTCATATCTAACACTGAGAAGCCGACAATGAGGATGATTGCCGCTAACCAGCGAACCCCATATAACGGAGGCAGATCCTGCTTGTTAAGGGCTCGCACACTGAAAACCAATCGGGCAATCAGTACACATAAAGGTCCGACAGGACCGCTTCTCGCCAGCCATTGCCATCCGGTCGGCATATAGCTTCGCACCAGGAAGGGTGTCAGCCCACAGGTGTCCTGCCCACGCAGCCACCTCAATTTGATGATGTCCTTTAAACTATCAGGAAAGCGATGAACGGTGTGCGCCCTGGCAGCATAATGTAGCGGAATACCCTGCGATTGCAGTTGCAAACCGAGCACCTGGCAGTGGGCTCGATAGACACTCTCTAACTCCTGGTAATGATATTCGGCGAAAATATCCCGGCGAAAAACAACATTATTGGCATAAAAATTACGCGTTGCTCCGTCTGCCAGAGCCCCGGGAAAGTACATGAAATCGAGGGTTGTCAGCGCTGTTCCCGCCAGGTCAGGTGCATAACTGGTGCGTCCCGCCACTGCGGCAAGTGTCTCATCCCGGATAAATGGATACAGTAGCTGAGCTAACCAGTCTGCTGCTGGCACGCAATCTGCATCGGCAAAAACAACCCATCGGCAGCGCTCAGCATCTGTTGCGGCAAATCCCGTATTCTTTGCGTGGTAGTAGCCCGTAGAGGGGTCAATCTGTACAAAATCAACAGGATGCCCGGCGATATCCTCCACCTCCTTAAAAGAGGATTCATCCAGTCCGTCGTGTGTTATAACTATCTGTGCCAACGAGGTTAGTGGCAGGCTCTGATTTGCCAGCAACCCGACAACCCGTTTAAGGCTGGAGAGAACTCGTTGAATATCTGCACCACCGCGCAGGTTATTGGTTTCCAATACCAACGCAGTGCGACTTGCCACATCATTCAACCCAGTGTTTGTTTCTGATGAAATTTCGCTAATGGTGTCCATTTGCTTGAAATACTCCCTGTATAAAAGCGGTAAACTAAGGTAATTACCATGCCAATGAGATCTTATCTGTGCGACTTCAATAAGCCAGTGACAGCTGGCACAGAATCGAATCACCCGCACTGGTGACCACAACCGTGCCCCTCTGGATCGAGCTAAATGATTAAATACTACAGGACTTAAAAGCACCTTCCATAGCCTGTGGTTGCCATCTGATCTCCCTGGCACAGACTGAATATTACACAATTAAGTCTGGGTTGTAACGCCAGGATTCAACCGCCCGATAACAGGCAATAAAAAAGGCTGCATCCGCAGCCTTTTCAGGTTTCATTGAGTCCAGCGATTTCAGAGCCTTTCGATTTCTGCAGCGTTTTTACGCGCTTCCATCATCGCCTGATAATCAAACTGACCAGAACGCTGGCTGAGAATATTTCGCATCGCTTTTTTCTCATCAGCAGAGACCGCTGACAGATCAGGCTCATGTACCGCTGTGACGGCCACGATTGCCTGGGCTCCATCGTTGAGCGTAATCAGAGAGTAAGAAGCCCCCTGTTCTGGCTTAGGCAGCTTAAATGCTGCGTCCATAACCTCAGCGGGCTGTTTCCGGTCAGCACGACCCACCGCGTCCGCAACCTGCCACTCAGCACCATTGACCGGTTTGCGCTCAGCCCCCTGTTGCAGTTTTTCAAGCTCTGCTTCCAGAGAGGCCTGCAGTGCTTCGCCAGCCTTCTGCAGTGTCAGAATCTCAGTGATCTGTGGCCTGACCTCCTCTTCGCTCAGTTGACGCGGACGGATATGCTCCTTAACCCGCAGTACCAGCGTGCGCCCTGAGTCCAGTTCGATCGGATCACTGTTGAAGCCATCGCGAATCAGCTCTTCGTTGAAAGCTGCGCGAACAACCCGTTGATTCGAGGTGACATCATCATTGCCGCCTTTACGACTGAAAGGGGCCGCTTCAACGATCTTGAGGTTCAGCTCTGCTGCCGGCTCATGCAGATCACCGGATGAGAATGCCAGATCGGTCAGTTGCCCAACCCGCTCAACGTAGATCTGCTCAACCTTGTTGTCCAGCTGCTCAGCGATCAGTTGATCTTTAACCTCTTCAAATACCGGAGCCTTACTCTCTGACAGATCGGTAAGTTTAATGATGTGATAACCGAATGCCGTGCGTACAGGCTCAGACACCTCACCGGCTTTCAGAGAATAAACCGCCTGCTCGAATGGACCATCCAGCATCCCTTTCTGATAGACACCCAGATTACCACCATCAGAAGCAGAGCCAGGGTCATCAGACTCAGTTTTTGCCAGCTCGGCAAAATCTTCGCCTGCAGCGAGTTTTTTCTCGAGATCCTGAGCCTTAGCCAGTGCAGCAGCATCATCAACACTGTCTGAAACTTCGATCATGATATGAGAAACGGTGCGCTGCTCTTCAGATTTAAACGCCGCTTTCAGTTGCTCAAACTGCCCTTGCAGCTCAGCATCATCAACCTTAACTTCTTTCAGCAGATCCGCTTTATTGATCAGCAGATATTCAATCGCCACCTGCTCATCGGTCATAAAGTCCTGCTGATGCGCATCGTAGTAAGCCGTCAGCTCAGCTGGTGTCAGAGACACATCTTTCATGTAATCCTGCAGCCCCACCTTGAGATACGCCAGATCACGGGTTTGCCGGTCCAGAGTAATAATCTTTTCAGCTTCGCTGCTAAGGACAAATGCAGAACCCATATAACCCGAACGTTCATAGCCGATCAGGCTCTCTTTACGCAGCAGATTCTTATACATCATCGGTGTCAGCCCTGCATTTCGCAGTACCGCCTGATAACGGTCAGGGTTAAAAACACCATCGACTTTGAAATCCTGGGTATTAACGATCATCTGATCCAGAGCCTGATCAGAGATAGCCATATCCTGATTCGTCGCAGACTGAACCAGAATCTCCTGTTGAATCAGGTTATCCAGGGTCGCCTTACGGATAAGATTATCATCCAGCAGGGTTGGATCAGCATTTTCACCCATCTGCGCCAATAGCTGACGACGTTGCAGGTCAGCACCCTGCAACACATCCCGCTCACTAATGTCGACACCATTGACGGTCGCGGGGGCGTTTGAACCTGAGGTCAGACTGACCAGGGACTCCACCCCGAATAGTGCAAAGGTTACGACGATCAGACCAACAATGATCTTGGCGACGATCCCCTGGGAGTTATCTCGGATATTCTGAAGCATGATGCCTCTTGGCCTCTAAGGTAATGTACAAATAGAAAAAAAGGCGCATCCTGACAGGATGCGCCTTTGATATGTTTGGTAGTACGGAACCGGTTTTACTGGTTTCCGCTACCCAGAGAAACACTGACAGTATGATCAGCGATCTCACATTTGGCGGAACGGACGGGACTCGAACCCGCGACCCCCTGCGTGACAGGCAGGTATTCTAACCAACTGAACTACCGCTCCGG
Source organism: Amphritea pacifica (assembly GCF_016924145.1). Lineage (GTDB taxonomy): Bacteria > Pseudomonadota > Gammaproteobacteria > Pseudomonadales > Balneatricaceae > Amphritea > Amphritea pacifica. The sequence goes on from NZ_JAFFZO010000024.1 coordinate 75,326, forward strand.
ATGCCAGCGATCCTTTCGGATCAGGCGCTAGCTATTCTTACTTATTTACAGCGTCTTTCAGAGCCTTACCAGGCTTGAAAGTAGGCAGAGTCGCCGCAGCGATCTGAATTGGCTGACCAGTCTGAGGGTTACGACCAGTACGTGCAGCACGCTCCTTCACACCAAAAGTACCGAAGCCTACCAGTGCAACAGAATCACCCTTTTGCAGAGCGCCGGAAATTGATTCCAGTGTAGCATCCAGTGCGCGGCCAGCAGCAGCTTTTGGAATATCCGCAGAAGCTGCGATTGCGTCGATTAGTTCAGATTTATTCACATTGTTCCCCTTATATGAATCGTTTTTATATTCTGTAGCCCATGCCCAGCAAGTTGACGGACAATTTATACCAAGCCTGCAAATCAGGTGTCAAGCGGGTTGCAGCCTGTTTTGCCACTATTTTGTGTTAATGTGGTTTTATTTGTCCCTGCTCATTTTTTGCTTGCTTTTTCTTTTCAGAAAAGCTTGCCTTTTGCTCCTCCGTCAGCGGTTCAGGACTGAACTTCAGAGCAATTTGCAATACCTCGTCTATCCATTTTACCGGACAGATCTCAAGGTCTGCTTTGATGTTTTCAGGAATTTCCTTCAGATCACGTTTGTTCTCATCCGGAATAATAACTGTTTTGATACCACCGCGATGCGCTGCCAGTAACTTCTCTTTCAAGCCACCGATAGGCAGTACCTGCCCACGCAAGGTGATCTCACCGGTCATCGCTACATCGGAGCGAACCGGAATATTTGTCAGGACAGATACTAATGCAGTACACATCCCGATACCAGCACTTGGACCATCTTTTGGTGTCGCACCTTCCGGTACATGGATATGAATATCGTTTTCCTCATGGAAATCCGGATTTATACCCAGTGATTCCGCCCGGCTTCGCACCACGGTCATCGCCGCCTGAATCGACTCCTGCATCACCTCACCGAGGGATCCGGTACGAATCTGACGTCCTTTACCCGGCACAACGGCGGATTCAATCGTCAGGATATCCCCGCCGACTGAGGTCCATGCCAGACCGGTTACATGGCCGATACGGTCCTGCTCTTCAGCAACACCGAAATTGCACTTACGCACACCGGAATAGTGCTCCAGGTTTTCGCTGTTTGCGACCACCGAAGCGTTCTTATCGTCACCCAGCGCAATCTCTTTAATCACCTTACGACAGATCTTGGCAATCTCTCTCTCAAGACCCCGTACACCCGCTTCACGGGTGTAGTAACGGATCAGATCAGTGACCGCCTCATCCTCAATAACCAGCTCGCCCTTCTTCAGACCATTCATTTTAGTCTGCTTAGGTATCAGATACTTACGGGCAATATTTAATTTCTCATCTTCGGTATAACCCGGGATGCGAATAATCTCCATACGGTCCAGCAAGGGGCCGGGGATATTCATCGAGTTAGAGGTACAAACAAACATCACATCGGAGAGATCGTAATCGACTTCGAGGTAGTGGTCGTTGAAGGTACTGTTCTGCTCCGGATCAAGCACTTCCAGCAACGCTGACGCGGGATCACCGCGCTGATCCATGCCCATTTTATCGATCTCATCAAGCAGGAACAGCGGGTTTTTAACCCCAACCTTAGACATCTTCTGAATCAGCTTACCCGGCATCGAACCAATATAGGTACGCCGGTGTCCCCGGATCTCCGCTTCATCGCGCACACCACCCAGCGCCATCCGAACATATTCACGATTAGTCGCTCGCGCAATGGACTGGCCCAGAGAGGTTTTACCCACCCCCGGAGGCCCTACCAGACAGAGAATCGGCCCTTTCAGCTTACGCACCCGTCGCTGAACCGCCAGATATTCAAGTATACGGTCTTTCACCTCTTCAAGGCCGTAATGGTCTTCGTTGAGAATCACCTCAGCCCGCTTCATATCATGGCGCAATTTAGAGCGTTTCGACCAGGGTATCTGAAGCATCCAGTCGATATAACCCCGGACAACAGTCGCTTCAGCAGACATCGGAGACATCATCTTCAGCTTATTGTATTCGTTAAGCGTTTTGTCCAGCGCTTCCTTCGGCATGCCGGCCTCATCGATCCGTTTTTTCAACTCTTCGATATCGGTATTGCCATTTTCATCCAGGTCGCCCATCTCTTTCTGAATCGCTTTCATCTGCTCATTCAGATAGTACTCTCGCTGGCTTTTCTCCATCTGTTTTTTAACGCGCCCGCGAATCCGTTTCTCAACCTCAACCAGGTCGATCTCAGACTCCATCAACGCCATCAGATGCTCCAGACGCAGCTTATCGTCCAGAATTTCTAAAATTTTCTGTTTTTCATCCAGTTTGAGGGACATATGTGCGGCAATGGTATCCGCCAAACGGCCGATCTCATCGATCGACCCCAGCGAAGTAAGCACTTCAGCCGGGATCTTTTTGTTCACCTGCACAAAACGTTCAAACTGATCCAGCGCGGTACGTTTATAGATCTCTGCTTCGCTGTCGCTAACCTCGCTGACCGGCAGAACCGTAACATCGGCAGTGAAATGACTCTCGCTGGTATGCAGGGTTTCTATACGCGCACGATAATCACCTTCCACCAGCACTTTAACAGTGCCATCAGGCAGCTTCAGCATCTGTAGCACGCTTGCTACTGTACCGATTGAAAACAGATCGCCACCCACTGGCTCATCGTCCGAGGCATTTTTCTGAGCTATCAGCAGGATCTCTTTATCCTGCAGCATCGCAGCTTCAAGGGCCTGAATTGATTTTTCCCGGCCAACAAACAGGGGGATCACCATATGAGGGTATATAACAACATCACGCAGCGGTAAAACCGGCAACGTGGTGGTAGTGATCTCTTTATCATTCTCGAGTGGTGCCATAATGGACCTTACTCCTTTTTCGAAAGAAACTGCGGGAAGACAGCAGTTACGGACTGTATGACATATCGTTCTTACTGGTTAATGGGGCTTGGACGGCAAAAAACAACCATATCCCAGTAAAACTTACATAAAAAAGCAATAATCAATATCAGCGTTATATCAGTTCACCCCGAGGCGAACAACGTACCAAAATGGTAGGTAGGAGGGCTGGCAGAGGTTTTAACATCAAAAAAGCCCGGACGAGCCGGGCTTCAGGGCAGATCAGTCTTACTTATAGTAAGCGTTATCCGTCACAGAGTGGTCAGTTACATCCCGCACACCTACGAGCCCTTTAATGCGTTCCACCAGTGTTTTTTCAACACCATCCTTAAGAGTCATATCCACTGCACTGCACCCCTGACAACCCCCACCAAACTGCAGAATAGCAATGTGACCGATCTCTTCCTCTACCAGCTCAATCAGTTTAACTTCACCGCCATGTGAAGAAAGCCCGGGGTTAATATCAGAGTAGAGAATATAGTTGATCTGCTCTTCCATCGGGCTGTCATCAGAGACTTTTGGTACTTTGGCATTCGGTGCCTTAATGGTTAACTGACCACCCATTCTGTCAGTGGCGAAATCAACCGTGGCTTCCTCCAGGTAGGGCAGACTATTTTTTTCAAAATAGAACCTGACCTTCTCCATCTCCATAATTTCATCATCTTCGACAACTTCATCCGGGCGGCAGTAAGCCAGGCAGGTCTCAGCGTAAGGTGTTCCCGGCTGAGTCACAAACATCCGTACAGCAATACCTTCAACATTCTGTTTTTCTAGCAGCTCAGCAAGGTAAGTTTCCGCTGATTCGGTCACTGTAATATTCATTAAAATTCCTGTTAAATCACTGTCTCATATGGTTGACAGGATACACGTTTTCTAAACCCGAGTAAATTGCTCAGTTATTAACCAGAACATCGTTAATACTATTCTGTTAAACTGCCCCGTTTTACACCTTTGTGGCAGACTTCACAACATTCTCACGGGCAATCACCCGCCCACTTCGGCAATAGGGAAACCGGATTTTTGAACCGCCTGCAACGCATTAAAACTATTCTTACTCTGGGATTGCCCATTGTTGGCGGCATGTTATCACAAAGTGTTCTGAATCTGGCGGATGCCGCCATGGTAGGTCGTCTGGGCGAAACAGCACTGGCAGGCATCGGCGTCGGAGGCTATATAAACTTCCTCGCGGTCAGTCTGATACTGGGGCTTTCGTCTGGCGTTCAGGCACTGGTGGCGCGTCGTAGAGGGCAGAGCCTTGACGCAGAAACAGCAACTCCACTGGGCTGGGGCATTATCGTTGCCTTTGCCATCGCCCTGCCCCTGACTCTCCTGTTTTTCATTAACGCCGAGTGGCTGATAACGCTGCTGAGTGAAGATATTCAGGTAGAAGAGATCGCGGCTAACTATTTTAATTATCGTGTGCTGGCTCTGCTGGCGGTCGGTCTGAATCTCAGTTTTCGTGGCTACTGGAACGGCACCAACAGGCCGGTCGTTTATCTGCGCATCCTGCTGATGGTGCAGCTTCTCAATGTGTTGATCAGTTACACCCTGATCTTTGGTTATTTTGGTCTTCCCGCCATGGGCGCACCCGGTGCGGGGCTTGGAACAGCCATCTCCCTCTATCTGGGTGCAGTATTGTTAGCTCTGGTGACATTGCCAACTGCTATTAAGAAAGGGATGCTCAACCTGCAGCGCAGCAATCTGCATCAACTGAAGTCGTTACTACGCCTCGCTGTTCCTCACTCTATTCAGCAGTTTCTCTTTGCCACGTCCATGCTGGTTCTGTTCTGGATAATCGGGCTATTGGGCACCACCGAACAGGCGATCGGGCATGTGCTGATAAATCTGGCTCTGCTGCTGATTCTGCCAGGCGTGGGTCTGGGTGTAGCGTGCACAACGCTGGTCAGTCATGCACTGGGACAAAATGATCCCAACATGGCCAGTCGATGGGGCTGGGATGTTATTCTCACCGCTATTCTGATAATGCTGCTGCTCAGTTTGCCGATGTGGCTCTACCCCGATTCACTGCTAGGACTATTTCTGGCCACAGCTGAAGCGATCGATAAAGCCCATACACCACTGATGTTAACCGGGTTGGCGATCTGTCTGGATGCCGCGGCTATCGTTTTAACCCAGGCGTTGCTGGGGGCCGGAGCAAACCGCGTGGTGATGTTGATCAGCAGCCTCGGGCAATGGGTTTTCTATCTGCCACTGGCCTGGCTGATTGGCCCCTTCCTGGGTTACGGACTGACCGGTATCTGGTTATTACAAACATTTCACCGGGCAGGCTCTTCGCTGATCTTTATTTATATCTGGAAGCGCCGCAACTGGGTTCATATCCGCATATAGATTGGGTAGACTGAAGAGGTAATCCGGATCGGATCAGACCACCAACCCAGCCTGAATTTACAGGATATCTGCTTATTTATGTTGCAACAAAGCCTGGTTTTCTCTTTTTTTCTTATCTTTACCGGGGCTGCGATACTGGCTTCTATCGCACTCTATACCCGCCAGCCCCTGCTGGTTGCATACATAGTACTGGGAGCAGCTCTGGGGCCCTACGGTTACAGTTTCATCCAGGATACCGCGCTGTTATCGGACATATCCCATGTGGGCATCATATTTCTGCTGTTCCTGCTGGGCCTGGATATGCAACCCAGTCATCTGGTGCATATGCTTAAAAAAGCCACTCTGGTGGCGATTTTCAGTGCAGTGATATTTATGGCGATCGGCTATGGTGTCGGTGTCGCGTTCGGTTTTACCCGTACGGAAGCGATTATTATTGGTGTGGCGCTGATGTTCTCCAGCACCATCATCGGTATTAAACTACTGCCAACCACTGTGTTGCACCACAAACATACCGGTGAGCTGGTGGTGGGCCTTCTGCTGCTGCAGGATGTCATCGCAATTCTGGTGCTGCTGTTCCTCAACAGCGGTGATGGCGGCACCAGCCAGCTCACAACCTTCCTTAAAACAGCGGTGGCGTTACCGCTGATTATCGGCGCTGCACTGCTGTTTGTTCGCTACATACTCTTGCCGCTGATTCAGAAGTTTGACCGTTTTCATGAATATATCTTCCTGGTGGCGATCGGCTGGTGTCTCGGGCTGGCCGAACTGGCCCATGCGGTCGGACTATCCGCTGAAATTGGCGCTTTTATCGCTGGCGTCAGCCTTGCAACCAGTCCAATTTCTCAGTATATCGCCACCAGTTTGCGTCCGTTGCGCGATTTTTTCCTGATTCTGTTCTTCTTCTCTATCGGTGCCAGCTTTAATCTGGGACTGCTTGGGCAGATTATTATCCCGGCTCTGATTCTCGCGGCGCTGGTGCTGGTTATCAAACCCATCGTGTTTCGTTTTCTACTGCAAAGCATCAGCGAAAGTAACAAGCTTGCCTGGGAGGTCGGCTTCCGTCTGGGACAGATCAGTGAATTCTCACTGCTGATTGCCTATATGGCCACCAGCGCCACATTGATCGGACAGGAAGCCTCCCACGTTATACAGGCAACCGCCATCCTGACCTTCCTGCTGTCGACCTATATCGTTATCTTTAACTTCCCCAACCCGATTGCGGTATCGGATAAGCTGCGAAGAGACTAAATTTCTAAATGGCTGCAAATAACAGGTGGGAGCGGCACCAGCTTCCCCCTTCGGCTACCCCGCCGCGATCAATTCTGTCAAGGTTCACACATTACTGCCGCCCCCACCCTTTTTTATGATTCAATCAGAAAGCAAAAACTGTGCATTCATCCAGTTTATTTAATATTCACTTAGCGCTATGCTCGTTTTGTCACTATCGCGATGCGCGTTTTTCTACCAACATTTTTTAAAAAACGCATAGAAACAAAGGAACAGGTTAACCGGTGAGGTGAGATAACAGGCTGGCACCGGAACAGATATGAGCATGCTCAGTTTTATCCGCAGGGAGGTGGTTTTTTCAATGAAATTCTCAGTTAATTCTTTAAGTTACCTCTCTTTTCTTAAGAAAAGTCTGGTGTGTATATGCGCACGCCTGCTATTAAAATGTTATACGAGCACAAGAAAATGTCCGTGAGAAAGCTTCTAGAACCAATATGGCCTTGGATCGCTATATCAGTCATCACGCTTGTAGCGAGCTTTATATTTCACAAGCTAGGCTGTAAAGAACTCAGTTTTGATCGTGGAGGCGCGCTAGTTTGTCTTTACGGAGTTATTCTTGGCTTCATTTACGCAAAATTCGGCCCCGTCTCCGGCGCGTTTTCTGAAGTCATCGTCAAACCAAACGGAGAGCAAGTGATTTATATTCCTGGTGAAGAATTTAAAAAACATCTATATGCAGGCTTCGCATTGTCGGGAATAGGAACGCTTATCTGGGCATTTGGGGCATCCGTATAACAATGCGCTCAAGTCGCTCACTTCGTTTGCTGGGACGGGCTAAAGCCCGCCCCTTAGCTTAATCGTGTGTGCCAGGCATGGCACTTAACTAGCGAGGTGAAAGTCCTCGTACCAGGTATTCGCAGAGCCGAAGGTTAGCCAAAGGGCAAGGTTAGTCCCGCGAGGGGCTGGCTGGAGGAAGCCCAAGGCA
>NZ_JAFFZO010000239.1 GCF_016924145.1 Amphritea pacifica
CATACGCTTCTCCGTAGTTACCCACCTGCTTAACGATCTGGTATGCCCAGTCATCAGACAGGTCCAGACCTTTGCCTTTAGGTCCGTCCAGACCCAGCAGACGCTTAACGTTAGGATCGGTACTTTCCGCCTTCATCTTATCAACGTTAGCCGATGTCAGCCCCAGTTCCTCGGCATTGAGCATCGCATTGAAAGACCATTTCACGATATTAAACCAGGTGTCATCACCCTGACGCACAACAGGCCCCAGTGGCT
>NZ_JAFFZO010000240.1 GCF_016924145.1 Amphritea pacifica
GCGCCAAGATGAAAACCGCTAAAGGCGTGATCCAGGGCTATAACGGCGTGGCGGCGGTGGATAGCAAACACCAGATTATTGTGCATGCGCAAGCGTACGGTGCAGGTCAGGAACAACACACCTTAAGACCGATGCTTTTTGGTATTCGGCATCAATTCCGACAGCTGAAAAAGCCGGAACACCGTATTCTGCAAAAAGTACAGATCACCGCCGATAGTGGCTTTCATAGCGAAGCCAATATGAAGATGATCTATC
>NZ_JAFFZO010000241.1 GCF_016924145.1 Amphritea pacifica
TTATCTGCAACGGTGGGCAAGCCTAATGGCCGCTCTTTGCCATTCGCTTTGGGGATGTACACACGCTTGATGTCATCAACTCGATACTGCCTGGATTTAAGTTGCTGCGCCAGCATGTGGATATTTTGGGGTAATCGCTGCTCGAATTGTTGCGTTGTAACGCCATCAATACCCGCAGCCGATTGTTTATTGAGGTGTGCCCAGGCACGATACAGCGCATCGGCTCTCAGCTGTCCATAAAGATTCTGAAATCGA
>NZ_JAFFZO010000242.1 GCF_016924145.1 Amphritea pacifica
CGATCTGACCGACGTGAGGCTTCTCAGTCTCGATCCACAGCAGGTCAGCACCGTTCTGCAGAGATGTGATGCAGTCCAGTACACAACGGTCTTCACCGGTGCCGGCACGGAACTGGAACAGGTTAGACGGCAGACGCTTAGGACGCAGCAGCTTGCCATCACGGTTCAGTACCACATCGCCGTTCTTCATATCGGCAGGGGAGACTTCTTCGCAATCCAGGAAGCTGTTGTACTGGTCACCCAGGTCGCCCGGTT
>NZ_JAFFZO010000243.1 GCF_016924145.1 Amphritea pacifica
TCGATTTCAGAATCTTTATGGACAGCTGAGAGCCGATGCGCTGTATCGTGCCTGGGCACACCTCAATAAACAATCGGCTGCGGGTATTGATGGCGTTACAACGCAACAATTCGAGCAGCGATTACCCGAAAATATCCACATGCTGGCGCAGCAACTTAAATCCAGGCAGTATCGAGTTGATGACATCAAGCGTGTGTACATCCCCAAAGCGAATGGCAAAGAGCGGCCATTAGGCTTGCCCACCGTTGCAGATAA
>NZ_JAFFZO010000244.1 GCF_016924145.1 Amphritea pacifica
CTTTGAAGTGCAGGGCGATCTGACCGCCATCATCACCGGCAAAACCGCGCACTTTGTTTGCTTCATAAACTGATACGCCACCGGCATGCGAAACCAGGGTGTCTTTACCCAGAGGGAACAGGTTGATTGCCTCGAAGCGGCCGATCTGCGCATCCCAGGTATTGTTGCCCAGCTGAATATAGGCATCACGCACCACCACATTTTTATCGCCATCGGTGGTCAGACGCACGCCGCCTTTGGCTGCAACGAAGTACT
>NZ_JAFFZO010000245.1 GCF_016924145.1 Amphritea pacifica
GAGTCATCCGTTGGAAACAGTTTCCGTTTTTTAATAGCCTTACGGATAACGCTGTTCAGTGACTCAATGGCATTCGTTGTATAAATAGCCTTGCGTATGTCTTGAGGGTAGTTGAACAGTGTGTTCAGGTTTTCCCAGTGTGTACGCCATGAACGGCTGATCTGGGGGTATTTATCGTCCCAGCGTTCAGAGAACCGTTCCAGCGCCTGCCGCGCTTCTTCTTCAGTGACGGACTGATAGATTTGCTTGAGATCA
>NZ_JAFFZO010000246.1 GCF_016924145.1 Amphritea pacifica
CGATATTTTTTATATCTTCATTCAGGGGGATATCGTTGACGATGATATCGCCTTTCTGGTGCTCTTCCAGTCGGTTAATACAGCGGATCATGGTGGATTTACCCGACCCCGAAGGCCCGCAAATGACGATCTTCTCGCCCTGTTTAACCTCCAGGTTTATGTTTTTCAGGACATGAAACTCGCCGTACCATTTGTTCAGGTCGCGCAGTTCCACCATCAGTTTTTCAGTCGCGTGTGAATGACTCATCTCAAAAT
>NZ_JAFFZO010000247.1 GCF_016924145.1 Amphritea pacifica
TCGGCTGGGCATCGATGGTTATATCGCGGACAACCAGTTCCGCAAGCGTGATCCACGCTTTATCGATTCAGAGACGTACGCAGAGCAGCAAGCCAAACGCCGACAAGAACGAGGATCGACCCGGGACAGGAAACGGTTTATTCCAGCTGACTTCGACTACGATCCTGTCACCAAGAGTTGTCGTTGTCCGGCAGGCAACGGGATGTGGTTAGGGTTTGAGGGACAGATAGACGGTCGTGATGTGATTCGTTTCCA
>NZ_JAFFZO010000248.1 GCF_016924145.1 Amphritea pacifica
AATGTTGACTCAACCACGACACCCTCCAGTCGCTCTTGATAGGGACTCAGTTCATGTTTGATCCGTTCCAGATTGTTATCAAGGCGTCGTTCATAGAGGATGTGGTCCGTCTCATCAATCACAGATATGACGCTGTTGTTGGAATGCAGATCGATTCCAGCATATAGTTTCATTGGTCGACTCCTCTTGTGGCTGTTTGTCGATGTTACTTCTTAACGATACGACTGCAGGGGGGAGTCGGCTAGATGATTATCA
>NZ_JAFFZO010000025.1 GCF_016924145.1 Amphritea pacifica
CACTGGTGGCGATCCACAGCTCCGGTCTGGATAGTCTGGGAGCGGTGAAAGCACCGCAAACCCGCTATCTGCACAAGGATAACCTGGGCAGTGTGGACACCATCACCGATGCGGTGGGTAATATCGTTGACCGGATGAGTTTTGATCCCTTCGGTGGCCGCCGCCAGAACAACTGGCGGGAAGCGACCGCCGGCGTCAACCTGATCCCGGTGTTGACCAACCGCGGCTTTACCGGTCATGAGCATCTGGATGATGTCGGTCTGATCCATATGAACGGTCGGGTGTATGATGCGGCGTTGGGACGGTTTTTGAGTGCGGATCCGAATGTACAAGCACCGTATGCGACTCAAAACCTGAACCGCTACAGCTACGCGATGAATAATCCGCTGAAGTATACGGATCCGAGCGGATTCTTTTTTAAGAAGCTGTTTAGGTCCATTAAGAAGGCAGTTAGTAATGCGGTTAAGTTTGTTAAGAAGTATTGGCGGCAAATCGTTTCTATTGTAATTATGGTATATCTGCCTGGATATATACCCGAAGCGTGGGGGCCCGTAGTCACCGGTGCTATAACCGGAGGTGCAGCAGGTTTTGTATCTACGGGAAGCCTTAAAGGTGCCGTTATGGGGGCTGTAAGTGGCGCTGCTTTTGGAGCATTACATGGCTTTGATGGAGGCGTACTTGGCTCTGTGGAAAGTATACAGAAGATAGGCATGCATGGGTTAGTTGGCGGAATAACTTCAAAAATGCAAGGAGGTAAGTTCGGGCAAGGATTCCTGAGTGCCGCATTCACTCAAGCGGTTTCAATTGGCGCAAAAGGGACTAGCCTATTTAAAACAGCTGCAGGCAGAGCATTGAATGCAGCAGAACGGGCTAATAATGCTATTATCGCAGCAGCTATAGGTGGTACTGCTGCGTTGGTGGGCGGCGGTAAGTTTATGAATGGTGCAGTTACCGGCGCGTTTTCTCGGATGCTTAATGATGATGCTGATTGGAATAGAAAAGCGATACGAGCTAAAAGAGTTGTCCAAATCGCCAGTGATAAGGGCTCTTATATGAAAACGGAGTATGGTGAATGGCAGGCGAAGCCTTCAGATCAACTAAATGTAGATATACTAGATATTATACCAGCAACTCGAACTATTCGAGCTTTGAAGGCAATAGATACTCTCATGTTTAATGATGAGGTAAGGTCTGTATATAGCGTCGAGTACAGAGAATATACAGACTATGAATACGATACTTTATACGATCTAGAAAATGGTAAAAAAGTTAATGTTCAATTTTATCAGGGTTCAAGGAGAGAGCTTAGCACATATGAAAAACCTACAGGGTATAAAGAGGCAGTAGGTGTCCAAAGTAGAAGTTGTATGGCGATGACAATAGGATGTTAGCTATGAGAAGGTTTGTTACCATTGTGCTTACATTTATTATTTATCTGATTGTTGCTGGCTGTGAAAAAAATGAGCCTCGCCAACCATTTGGGGAGAGAGTTAAGCTATCAAATCCCGATAACCAAATAAAGTTTGAGCAAGAAATATCTTCCATAGAATACTATAAAGATCGTGAGGGATATGTCATATACTCTTTACATGATTATGATCTTGTTCTATCTGCTATTAGAAAAGCAATTTATGGAGATAGATTTACTCCCACTACCGAAGAATCTATTATCTTACATAATGAATGTAGAAAAGAAATTTATATTAATTTATTAAAATCAGTTAACATCAATTATTCGATTGAAAAAGGTCCAGATGGCGCTAAAGATTATCTAGTTTGGCGTCAGCTAGATGGTTATAAAGTTGATAAGGTAAGGAAAGAAGCCGAGTTTGAGTTTTTAAAAAGAGGTCCTGATTGTTATATTAGATAAATAAAGGATAAAGGGGACAGAGTGAAGCTCCCCCAGTTTAACAACAATAAAGGGGACAGATTTATTTTCCGGTGGAATTACCACCGTACCAAAGGCTATATCGGAGGGCTGTATAATCGCCGCGAGGGCGCGCCTCCCACAGTATTGTTCTCTATCGCAGTTACCCATCAGGAAAAAGGGGGCAGATTTATTTATAGGTCATCAGGCCAGTGTCGAATGGCGCTGGCCTTTTTCTTTGTGTGCCGTTCGGCCAGCAGGCCGTGCAGTTGGCTTCAGCCCAAGTGATCAGTTCCTGCCAGCCGGGCGCACAGATGGGACCAGTGCACGCAGCAAAACAGGTAACAGATTCTTCCTCTGCTCTATCTCTTCCTCGGTGCTCTCTGTGTCCTCTGTGGTAGAACCACTTTTCACGCATCCGTGTTCCCCAACGAGATTACAAAAACAGGGACAGGTATCTTTAAAACACGCTTCTCATTCATTTTAAATATGGGTTTTATTTCTGATATGGGATAGCCAGAAACCTGCTTGAATGGCTACACGACCCTGATAACCGTGCTTTTCAGCCAGTTCCCCGCCTCAGCTGTTATAAACTGATAACCGATCCCCCCAGCAATAAAGGGGACAGATTTATTTTCCGGTGGAATTACCACCGTACCAAAGGCTATATCGGAGGGCTGTATAATCGCCGCGAGGGCGCGCCTCCTACAGTATTGTTCTCTATCGCAGTTACCCATCAGGAAAAAGGGGGCAGATTTATTTATAGGTCATCAGGCCAGTGTCGAATGGCGCTGGCCTTTTTCTTTGTGTGCCGTTCGGCCAGCAGGCCGTGCAGTTGGCTTCAGCCCGAGTGATCAGTTCCTGCCAGCCGGGCGCGCAGATGGGACCAGTGCACGCAGCAAAACAGGTAACAGATTCTTCCTCGGCTCTATCTCTTCCTCGGTGCTCTCTGTGTCCTCTATGGTAGAACCACTTTTCACGCATCCGTGTTCCCCAACGAGATAACAAAAACAGGGACAGGTATCTTTAAAACACGCTTCTCATTCATTTTAAATATGGGTTTTATTTCTGATATGGGATAGCCAGAAACCTGCTTGAATGGCTACACGACCCTGATAACCGTGTTTTTCAGCCAGTTCTCCTCCTCAGCTGTTATAAACTGATAACCGATGACTCCTGGACCGAGCGTTTAAAATGCTCAGGCGGCTTGAGCTGCTCGCCGCTGGCGGGCGATTTTTTTGGGATAGAGCATTTCAAATTGCGTCGCGTTGCTGAGCCAGTCTTTCTGATCTATTTTGAGCCTTTTCAATATCGGTGGCAGGAGCATTTGTGCTAGATGGTGCATCAACTCCGCACTGAACCCCACTCATTCACCAGATGGTAGATCACCGGGATCAGCACCAGGCTGACCAGCATAGAGAAACTCAGCCCCCAGATCACCGTGATCGCCAAGGGTTGCAGCATCTCAGCGCCATCGCCCCAGCCCAGCGCCAGTGGCAGCATGCCGGCGACGGTGCTGAGGGTGGTCATGATAATCGGCCGCAGGCGCAATCGGGCGGCGTCCAGAATCGCGTCGGTGATGTTGTTGCCCTGATCTCTGGACAGCTCGACGTATTCGATCAGCAGGATGGCGTTGTTGACCACAATCCCGGTGAGCATGATCATTCCCAGCCAGACCGGCATCGACAGTGGCAGCGCGAGCAGCCAGATCCCTGCAGCAACGCCGATGGCGGCAAAGGGCACGCCAAACATGATGATCAGCGGGTTGCGCAGGGATTCATACTGAATCGCCATCACCACGAATACCAGAAACAGCGCCAGGCCGAGTAACAGGCTGGTGAGCTTGCTCTGTTCTTGCAGAACCTTTTCAGAGCCACCGTCATACGCGGTATAGCCCGAAGGCATGACAAAGTTATCCCGCACCTGATTGATGGCGCTCAGGGCTTCTCCCAGGGTGATATCCGGTGCCAGCGAGGCGGATATCTCGACGATACGCATCTGATTATCGCGCTGAATACTGGCGGGGGTTTCTATCAGCTCCAGGCTGGCAACATCGGACAGATGTACCGGTGGTGAGGCCCCGGTGCCGGGGAACAGCAGCAGTGTCTCCATCGATTCCGGGGTGTTGAAGTGCTGCTCCGCCAGTCTTAGACGGATATCGTAGGCGTGGTCATCGGTGATAAATTCGCTGATCACCTTTCCTTGTAACGCGATCTGAGTGGCTTCGATCAGGTCCGCCAGCTCGATCCCCAGCTGACTGGCGCGCACCCGATCCAGGGTGATCGACAGTTCATTGAGCTGATCCTCTGCCGAATGGCTCAGGTTGCGCAGTTGTGGCAGTGTCTTCAGCTCTGTTGTCAGTTGCTCTGCCAGACGGGTCAGGGTGTCATTATCCGGCCCCTGCAGGCGCAGGCTGATATCCTCGCTGCCGCTGTTGGTGCGGATACCCCGGATGCCGCGCTGAGTCATGCGCACCGTAAACCCCGCCAGTTGCAGTTTGGCGATCTGCTGCTGCAGTCGTTCGATCCACTGATTGCTGGACAGGTCCCGCTCGGCGACCGATTTCAGTTGCACAATGACGGTGGAGCGGTTGGACTGCTCCCGTTGCGAACGTCCGAATACAGAACCACCTACCAGAGTAAATACCGTGTCAGTTTCCGGCTGACTGGAGAACAGTGCTTCCAGCTGTTCCACCCGGCTGTTCATCTCGGTCAGGGAGATGCCGGTGTCCGCCGTAATTCTGACGGTTATCCGGCCATCATCCAGCGGCGGCAGGAAGATCTGTTTGCCACTGACAAACACCGGGGCGCAGACTACCAGAGCGGCAACAAAGCAGAGCAGGGTGAGCAGACGATAGTGCAACAGTTTGCTGAGAATCGCGGTATAACTGCGCCGTAATAACTGTAAAAAGCGGTCGGTCAGGTGACGTACTCCGCCCCCGTTGGTTACTCTTTTAGTTGCCGCCGCGAGTGCCGGTACCAGCGTTAGCGCGATCACCATAGACGCAAAGATCGCCGCTGAGATGGTGATGATCAGCTCCTGAAACAGCAGCCCCGTGAGACCACCGATAAACAGAAAGGGCAGCACCGCGCAGAGGTTGGTGGAGGTCGAGGCGATAATGGCACTGTTGACCTCGGTGGCCGCGTTATTCGCGGCCGCCAGTGGGTGCTCATGATTTTGCTGATGACGGTTGATGTTTTCCAGCATCACAATGGTGTTATCCACCAGCATACCGATCCCCAGCGCCAGCCCTCCCAGCGTCATAATATTCAGGGTCAGGCCACCGAGTCCCATTAAGACACAGGTAAACATGATCGCAATCGGGATGGCGCTGCCGATAATCAGGGTATGGCGCAAATTACCGAGGAACAGGTATACCACCGCCATCGCCAGCAGTGCGCCACTGATCGCAGCCGTGGCGGCATTGTTGAGGGCCTGTCTGACATAGATCGACTGGTCAGAAACCTGGGTAACGCTGATATCTTCAGGAATAATCTGTTGTTGCTCCAGCCATTCCAGTCGCTGTTTGACCTGATCGGCGACATAGGTGGTGTTGGCGGTGGGTTGCTTCTGAATCGAGAGCTTTATGCCCTGGACACCATCGGCGCGGATCAGAATCCGTTCATCTTCGGTACTGAAATCGATCTGGGCCAGATCGGCGAGGGTCAGGGTAGAGTCGCCTCTGCGGGCAACCGGTAACTGACGCAACTGGTCTAATGAGATGAGACGGCCACTGATACGGCTGTTGAGTTCATGGCCGGGCATGGTTATCCGTCCTGCAGCCTGATCACCGTTGCCCTCTTTGAGCGCCGCGACCAGGGTGCTGTAACTGATGTCGTAAGCCGCCATCCGCTGCTGATCGGGGGTTACATGCACTTCGCGGACCACGCCACCCCCCACTTCTGCGGCGGCGACTCCAGGCAGATTGAGCAGCCATTTTGCGAGAACATCATCAGACCACTGTCGCAGTGCCGCACTGTCGCGAATCTGCGAGCTGATAACAAACTCCATCACTGGGATCTGCGCCGGGTCCAGCTTATAGATGACGGGTGAATCGATCGAGTCCGGCAGCGTACGCCGTGCCCTGTCCAAGCGTGTGCTGGCATCCCGCAGGGCGATATCGATATCTTTGCCATACTCAAAGGCCAGATCAACACTGGTGCTGCCCTGAGTGGTGGTGGACTGTACATGAATCGCATCTTCAGTGATGGCCAGTTGCTCTTCCAGTTTGCGGGTGACGCGATCCTCCATCACCGAAGGCGGCACCCCCATGTCGACCACTCTGACGCGGATCTCCGGGTAGATAATATGGGGCAGCAGATCAACCGCCAGTCGGTTAAGCGCGAAAGCTCCCAGCACAATCACCGCCAGTGCAATCATCACCACCCCGACAGGGTGATGAATAGACCAGTTCGCAAGCCCTCTGGAGTGGCGCATGGATCTCTGTTTCACGGTGAAGCGGTCCCGTTCTGACTATCAGTTCCCCGGTCAACCACGGTCACCGGCATCCCCGCTTTAAGGTTGGTAAACCCGCGGGTGATTACCCGCTCTCCGGGTTGAAGCCCGGCCAGCACCTCAATCTGTTCGCCCGCTTTCAGGCCGGTTTGCAGCGGCCGGATCTGAACATGGTTGTCGTTATCGATGATATACACATAGCTGCCGCTGTCAGACTGACGCAGACTGGCAAACGGCAGCAGCAACACCTGTTGCCGGGCAATCTGGAATTTTACCCGGGCAAACTGCCCTGGCCGGGCACCCCGGGGCGCTGGATTGAGACTGATCTCAAGGGTGCCGCTGCGGGTTGTCGGGTCGATGGTGGGGTAGATGCGGCTGACTCTTCCTGAGACCTCGAAGCTGTTGGCCCGGTTGGCGCTGCGCAACGCATCGATCTCAATATCCACCGGCATCTCGGGGGGCAGCTGATTCAGCAGCAGCTCAGACACATCTACTTTAAGCCGCAGACTGCTCAGGTCCGCTAAGGAGAGCAGCAGAGAGGATTTTTCTGCCAGGTTTCCCGGTTCGGTATGGCGGGCGGTTACCACACCATCAATCGGTGATTTTATGCGGGTATATCCGAGACGGGTGGCGATCACCTGCTCGTCGGCTTTGGCGACTGCCAGATCGGTCTCTTTCTGGGTCAGCTCTGAACGTGCGGTAAGGTTGCGTTTGATCAGCCCGCTGATTCTCTGCAGCTCTTTTTCCGCCTGCTGGCGTACCGCCCGGGCACGCTGTAGCTGGGCGCTGAGCAGTTGATCATCAAGGGTGATCAGCAGATCGTCACGCTTTACCGTATCGCCTTCACGGGGCAGGATCTGCTTAACGATTCCCTCTTCCTGGTTATAGATATTGATGGTCTGGAACGCTTCAAGGGTGCCGGTACGCACCCGTTCAAGCTCGATATCCACTGGCTGGACTGACAGCACCTCCACCAGATGGGGTTTGGGCATACGGGCTTTAGCGGGGGGCGGCTGATCGCAACCCGCCAGCATCAGGATCGCGCCGAATAAGAGGATATAAGGTTTGCAGAACATGAGCAGAAATCGCCGTCTCAATGAAACTATGAATATCTGTATCTATACCACAGCTTGATTCATAACGGACAGCGATTTCCGGGGGATATAAACAAATTGTTGTGTTATCAGAGCCCCAGATACTCTTTCACAGTATCGAGCAATAACTCAAACACCCCTGGCTTAACTTTCTTGTGATATTCCACCCGTAACTGATCGACCTCTTTAAGTTGCGACTGCAGTTGCGCAAGGTTGGCATCCGTAGCGGTTGGCAGCCCGCGGACCAGCGTATTAACCTTGTCGAGGCCTTCCAGGGAAAGCTGTTTGCGCTCCGGGGAAAACTTGAATTCACGGGCGGTTTGCAGTTCGGTCAGAAACTGTGTGATCTTGTCGTTGAAAACTGCCGGGTCGCGGGTGTCGATCGCCTGCTTATAGTGCAGTCGCATCTCTTTCATGGTGGGCTTTAACGGCCCCGCCGAGGCGCTGGTGGAAAGTGACAGGCCGAGAAACAGCGCCATAAAAACCGGTATCAGTGAGGGTTTGCCTAAACTTTTAAAAAACATATCAGATTCCACAACGTCCGGGACAACCTCCGCCACTTATACAGGGAGGGGCCTCCGGGTTTTTTAGGGTTTTATTGCTGATCACGCCACCAGTGGTCAGCAGTTTGGTGACCGGCGCGTTAGCGGGGGTTGTGCCCGCTTCGAAGCCGCCGATGTCACAGAGGTCTTGCCAGGTGGATATATCAAGGGCCATTGGATGGCGTACTTCAAACACCTCACCGGTGGTTTCACAACGATAATCATAGGTTGGCATAGTGATCTCCTAAACTCTGCAGGCGAGTCCTGTTCGGGGGAGGCACTTTAGCATGGATTCAGCGTTCTGGTTAATCAATCTGCCGGTCGGGCAAAATTGGGCCAATAGCAGACTATACTGTGGCTCAGATATCATTTTCGGAGACCGTGATGGCTGAAGACTTACTAAAACAGCGTCGTTGTGTACCTTGTGACAGCACGACACCTGCGCTGACTCCTCAGGCCGCTGAGCAGCAGCTGAAGCGCCTGGCGTCCGGCTGGTCGTGCAATGAAGTAGGCACGGAAATTTGCAAAAAGTTCCTGTTTAAAGATTTTTACCACACTATGGCGTTTGTGAATGCGCTGGCCTGGATTGCCCATCAGGAAGATCATCATCCTGATCTGGAGGTGGGATATAATCGCTGCGTGGTGCGTTTCAGCACCCATGCGATAGGCGGACTGTCGATCAACGATTTTATCTGTGCAGCTAAAATAGATGATCTGAATATCTGATATATAGTGTTCTACTCTGTTTTGCTGTAGTTCAGCTTAATTCTGTCAAACTGCGGACTGACACATTCACAGGCGCACAGATCAGCGCGCAACCCAGGACACACAGAAATGAGTATACGATATCGGAGGTTGATGCCGGGACTGGCTTTAGTGCTGGCCATGACCGGCTGTGCCACACTGGACCGGGAAAGCTGCCTGTCTGCGGACTGGCAACTGATCGGCTTTAATGATGGTGTGGCGGGGCGGGAGGCCAGCCGTCTGGAACAGCATCGGGATGCCTGTAGTGAGTATGGTGTCGTGCCCCGGATGGATCAGTATCTGCAGGGCTATGACCGGGGTGTCCGGCGTTATTGCACCGCAGCCAATGGTTACCGGCAAGCCCGCGCCGGAAAAGCACCCGGTACGGTTTGTCATGCTGAGCAACAAGCGGAATTTGTCCGGGGGTTTGAGCTTGGAACGAAAGCGCATCAGCAGGTCGCCCGGTTAGAAAGTGTAAGGCATGAGCTGAGTATTCTGATCTCAGAACAGCGTGCCGATCTGCGTGAGCGTGATGATAAGCGTGAACAACTGATTATGGAGGGTATCTCTTCTGATACACGGGCGTTTCTGCTATCTGAGATTGATGAACTGGAACATGAGATCCGTTTACGTAATCTACAGATTAAACAGCAGCAGCAAGCGGTGCGGATGGAGATCCGCTATCTGCAGGATCTGGAAGCTGATCTGCGAAAGCAGTTGTAGGCCCTTTAGTCGTTAGATTGAGCTTTTTACAGCCCAAAAAAAAGCCCTGCTTAACGCAGGGCGAGTGGCCCGTTTAAAGGCGACGGTGAATATATGATGAGAGTCATATATGAGGGGTAAACTTTAACAATGGCCCCGCTGGAGCCTGATTCAGCGGGACCGGTCACACTTACATGATTACGAACGATTTTTTGCTGGTCGCATCTCCATAAATTTCTGTTGCTGTTCCGGGGTCAGAATGGCAAACATCGCTTTTTTTTGCTGCGCCCGCATCTGTATCATCTGAGCGGTTTGCTCCTGAGCCTTGCTCACCAGTGCGGCAACCTGCTGGTCATAGTCAGATGCATTGACATCCAGATCTCTCAGTGCCGAGTGCATCTCTCGCATTGCGCCCCGCTGGTCTTTCATCTGACCTTGCTGGTTCTGAAAAAGTTCCTGCATCTGCGTTTTTTGTTCATCGCTCAGGGCGAGTTTGTCCGCCATCATATCCATTCGCCTGGCGGCATGTTTGCCCTCCATCTGCTCATATTTTCCATGGCGCCCTTCCTGGCGGTCACCGCAGCGGTCCCAGCCGTCTTTAGCGGATGCCAGGCCTGCGCTCAGGGCGCCGGCACCAATCACTGCGGCTGTAATACCGATAACAAGTTGTTTACGCATGGTTGTTCTCCTGAAGCATTGCTTGTTTTGATGGCTGCAGTATGACGCTGCCCCCTGCTAAGTTGGGTAAAGGCGGTGTAAAGTTTGGTAAAGGGGATGACTGGCAGATGAAATTCCCCCCGGGCTTGATTACTCTGGCACTATCTGAATAAGGAACGATGTATGAGCGACAACGTGAAACTGCTGCTGGTTGATGACGATCAGGAACTCTGTGAGCTGATAGGGCAATACCTTCAGTCTGAAGGGTTTGATGTCAGCTTTGCTCATAGTGTTGAGCAGGCGCTGCCATTACTGCAGCAGGACGGCAGCTATGATCTGCTGATATTTGACATTATGATGCCGGGGCAGAGTGGCCTTGAGCTGTTACAGCAGGTTCGTCCCCGTATCAAAACCCCGGTGATTATGCTGACCGGGCGGGGAGAGGATATCGACAGGATCATTGGCCTGGAGATGGGAGCGGATGATTATCTGGGTAAACCCTGTAATCCCCGTGAGCTGGTTGCCCGTATCCGCGCAGTGTTGCGTCGCAGTGGACAGCAACCGGCCGCAGAGGGCAGTTGCGATAAGCTGGCGATGCATGGCATAGAGCTGGATTGCGGCAAGCGTCAGATGCAGGTATCTGGTGCCGAACTTGAACTCACCAGTGCCGAATTTAATGTACTGGCAGAACTGATGCGATCCGCGGGAACGATTGTCAGCAAAGATGACCTCACCGAAAAGGTTCTGCATCGTAAGCTGACCGCCTATGACCGGGCGATCGATGTACATGTCAGCCGGGTACGGCAAAAACTGGCGGCGGTGCTGCCGGACAGAGAACTGATTAAAACGGTTCGTGGGGCTGGCTATATGCTGGTCAATGAGTAACGGTATCGCGACACGCGACGAGGGCGACAGAACTGATGGCGATTCGCTGGTATAAACGGCTTTTTCTGAAAATATTTGTCACCGTCTGGCTGACCAGTTTTCTGGTGATCGCACTGACTGCATTTGTGATCGGTCACCTTTCAGAGCAGCAACGTGACCGTGATGTCTTCAGCGCCCGGGTACTGGGGCAGGCGGAGTTGCTGATTGACCGTTATGAGCGGGATGGACGCCTGCCACCCCCGAAAGAGTGGCGCCGTTATCACGATGATGATCATAAAGAGCCGCGTTTTTTCCCTACCCGGGTGCAGATTACCGAACTTAAAACCGGTCTGGTTATCTTTGGTCATGACGATATCAGAAAATATCGTAACCCATTAGTGTTCAATGTCCTTTCAGATACGGGGCGGGAGTACCAGGTGGTGGCCGAGACCCGCATACGTCCGGATCTGGCGGCCAAGCTGTTTGGCTTCTTTCTCTCGGTTCAGGTGGTGTTGTTAATGGTCGTTGCCGGCATAGCGGCCCTGCTGATCAGTTTGATGGTGGTGCGTCCGGTGAACCGTTTACGCCAGTACACCCGCGATCTCTATAATGGTGATCTGAGCGCTCGTACTGACGATAATCTGAGTCGGCGGGGAGATGAGATCGGCGAACTGAGTCGCGAATTTAACCGTATGGCAGAGTATGTCGAACAGACACTGCAATCCAATATTCATCTGCTGCAGGATGTGTCCCATGAACTGCGTGCCCCTCTGGCGCGGTTACAGATGGCCGCCGGGCTGGCCGGGCAAAAGATGTCTGAGGCTGATCAGCATTTTATCGAGCGGATTAATCAGGAGTGCGAGCGGATCAACCGGCTGATCGATGAAATTCTCAGTTTGTCACGACTGGAGCAGATGGAGGTTTCCGATCAGAGCTTTGAGCTGGCCCGGGTGATCGATACTCTGGTGGAGGATTTTCGCTTCAGCGCCCCGGATCACCCGCTTGAATGGGCTCCGGTCAATTACCGTATCCGGGGCAACCCCGCGCTGCTGGAACGGGCACTGAGTAATATTCTGGGGAATGCGGTGAAACACACCCCGGCAGACACCGGGATTGTTATTTCGGCGGAACAGACCGCGGGCAACGTTCTGATCCGGGTTAAAGATCGGGGGCCTGGTCTTACTCCGGAGCAACTGGATAAGATGTTTAAGCCTTTTGTTCGCTTTACCGGTCAGCAGAACGGTTATGGGCTGGGTTTAAGTATTGCTCAACGGGCGGTGCAGTTGCTGGGCGGAACTCTTTCTGCTCAAAGCCAGCCGGGAAAAGGACTTGAGCTATTACTGGTGTTCCCCCGCATCTGAGCCGGGTTTATAGCAGGGCAGTTTCAGAAGTAGTGCTCAAGATGGTATCGATAGGCACCGGGCGGCTTATTGCGTAACCCTGAGCATAATCGACGCCAAGTTGTCTGAGACGTTCCATTATTTCGTCGGTTTCTACGAACTCCGCGATGGTTTCCATCCCCATGATGTGGCCGACCTCATTGATTGAGCGAACCATCGCTTCATCAACCGGATCGGAGATGATGTCCCGCACGAACATGCCATCGATCTTGAGCAGATCTACCGGCAGGTTTTTCAGATATGCAAATGAGGAGAGTCCACTGCCGAAATCATCCAGTGCAAAGCGACAACCCAGGCTTTTCAGCGAGCGGATAAATATCTGGGCATCTTTAAGGTTGGCGATTGCCGCGGTTTCTGTGATCTCAAACTTGATCATCTGTGCCGGCACAGCGCCCTGCTCTATACTGCGGATAATGTATCCCAGCAGAGCGTCATCTCCCAATGACTGCCCCGACAGGTTGATCGCCAGACTATCGATATGATCCAGTTGCTCAATATTCTTTGCCATCCACTGCAGCGTGTTGTGAATTACCCAGCGATCGATCTGAGGTGCAATGTTGTAGCGTTCGGCCGCTGGCAGGAAGGCCCCGGGAGCAACCAGATCGCCGGACTCAGACTGCAACCGGATCAGCACCTCATAGGCAGTTTTGTGCAGTTTCTGCAGAGGTACAACGGGCTGAACATAGAGCCGGAAACTATTGTTATCCAGCGCGCGGTGGATCTCGCTAGCCCACTGTATATAGCCTTTACGAATCAGTTGTAGCTCATCGTTTTCATTGTAGATATGGATCCGGTTGCGGCCGGCATCCTTGGCCGTGGAACAGGCGGTATCAACATCCTGTAGTGCACTCACTGCACTGGAGGTATGTCGATCGATCACCGTTAGACCGGCACTGATCTCAACAGAGAATGTGTGATCTTCCCACTGAAAACGAAACTGTTTCAGATCGTTCATAATCATCTGCAACACCCGCTCACCCTGCGCCAGGCTGGCATTTTCCAGCAACAGCAGAAACTCATCGCTACCGGGACGAGCCAGGGTGTCGCGGCTGCGAAGTTTATCGCGGATCAGATTGCTGACCTGCCGCAACAGGTCATCTCCGGCCAGATGACCGCAGCTGTCATTGATGATCTTGAACTGGTCAATATCGATAAAGCAGAGCACATGGTGGGAGTGATGTTTATCGGCGTGCTCTACGATGCGGGTAAGTTCGTTTTCGAACTGGCGACGGTTTAACAGTCCGGTGAGCGGGTCGTGGGTGGTCTGGAAGTTAATTTCATCCGATATTCTGCGAACCTCGGTGATATCCTCCTGCAGTGCGATAAAGTGGGTGATCTCGCCAAGGTTGTTGGTGATTGGTGAGATGATCTCCTCAGCCCAGTAATACTCGCCGTTTTTCTTTTTGTTATGAAACACGCCGCGCCACTCCTGCCCGGACAGCAGGGTTTTCCACAGGTCGCTGTAGATCTCCGCGGCCGTCTCTCCTGAGTTCAGGAGTCGGGGGTTTTTGCCGATCACTTCTTCCGGATAGTATCCGGTAATATCAGTGAAACGGGGGTTAACATACTCTATCTGGCCGCTGACATCGGTGATTACGACGACGTTAGGGCTCTGTTCCACCGCCATTGATAGCTTTTTCAGCGTATTGGTGGTGGTTTGTTGCTCTGTGGCATCGTTGAATACACCCACCCCGCCATTGATCTGGCCCTGGGCGTCCCGCAGGGGTACAAACTCGGCAATCAGATACATCTTTCGCTGACCTGAAACTGAGATATAGGGGCCTTCGAAGCGTCCGATATCTCCCTGTAGTGCATCCCGAAGGGCGGCTAGCAGCTTCTCATCGGTGAGCTTTTCCAGCATGTTGAAGCCAACCAGCACTGAGTCAGAGGAGCCGACGATATCCGCAAAGCGGTGGTTGATCATGGTGATAACGGCATTCTGGTCATAGTGAAAAATCCCCACGGGTGAGTGCTCAATAATTGAGGTCAGGCGCTTTTCGCTGGCATGCAGTTCCCGGGTACGCTCACGGACGCTGACTTCAAGATTTCTTGCCCAGCGACGCTGATCTGCTGAGAAGATCAGCATCAGAGGAAAGAGGAGCAGAAGAAACAGGGATGCAAAGCCGCTTTTTTTCAGAAACTGTTGCTGTAGCAGCGACTGTATATGGCTGATCTCAATATCCGCAGCGGCGATATAGGGGGTGCCATCGGAGGCCGTTTGGGGAATAAACACGCTACGAAAGTGTCCCCAGTGATCCTTGATCTCAAGAAATAGTTTCTTCTGGCTATGGCTCAGTTGCTGCAGCCGGGGATCGGCATCGGTATAAGGGAGTAAATAGTTATACAGGTCTTTACCCGCCTTCATCTCCTCATCGGTGACGCTGGCGCTGGTAAAATAGACCGCGTTGTCCTGCAGTATCAGGGTATAGATATAGATGATATCGCTGTGGCGGGTGTAGTCAGATAGCTTAATGGTATTGTGCAGATCTGCTTCAGCGCTGATATCACCGGGCTTCATGTTGTGGTGATGGAAGTTTTCCGGTAGCAGCAGCGGGGCTGTCAGGGCGCTGGTGGTCAAATCCTGATCGATCTGCCTGTACAGTTGCGACCGTTCACTGTTGTAGTCCCAGCCAACATAGATCATCACCCCGACAAGATAGGCCAGGATAGCAATGTATACCCTTTTACTGATTTTAAATGTCATGGGTGGATTATAGGTGCTTTTGCAAGAGCCGTTTACGCTCTTATACCTGAAACGGGTATAACCCCGGAAGTTTTAATATCCCGGTGAGTTCATCCAGGGCTGCCTGAATCTCAACCGGCAGGCATGGGTCGGCCAGGTCTTCAGCGTTTAACTGCTCCCGGTAGTGTTTGTTGATCCAGCTTTTCAGGCGATTATAGAGGGTGTAATCAAGTATGATGCCCGGATGTACCGCATTTTGCTCGGCCTGACTCAGCGGTACCCTGAGACGCAGGCAGGCGGGGCCACCACCATTATTCATGCTCTGGGTCAGATCGATATACTCCACCGCCGATACCGGATTATCCCCTGCTATTAACCAATCGATGGCGCGCTGTGCTTCGCTGGAGGCGAGACAATTGCTGGGTGCCAGTAACAGCATCGAGTTTTCGCCAGTGTTATGGGGCGTCCGGATAGAATGCTCAGAGAGGTGATCGGGCCGGGCCTGCGCTGATAAGCTGATCAGTTGGCTGTTAAACAGATAGCTTGAGACCGCTTCTCTGACACTGAGTAGCTGCGGACTGATTTCGGTAATAGTCAGAGGCACATCCCGGGAATGGGTTGACTGCCGCCACTGTTGCTGCAGTTGTTGTAATACCTGCCGCTGGTTAACAAAAGCCTCTGCATGCAACATCAGAAAATTACGGTGACCTACACCGATGACATCATGATGAAAGACTCCCTGATCAATGACGTCTGGGTTTTGTTGCGCAATCACAACTTGATCGGGCGGTAGCTGGTGTTGTCGCACCAGTGCTTCGCAGGCTGCCCGGGTTTGTCGGGCGGGGTAGATCTTCGGCATCTGATCGTCGCTGCCACGACCATAGACCAACAGGCTCAGTCCTGGCTGGCTGTGGGTGGGGCAGAGCCGTGTATGGTTAGCCGCACCCTCATCGGCGTAATCCGCCTGGCATGGCAGGGGCGGATGGTGGCAGAAATGATCCGGGTTATTGAATATCCGCTTTAGCATGGCGGCGCTATAGTCGGTTTCTATGGTCCGGTGAAGAGTGGTGATCAGATTGGCCGGGGTGAAATGGACTCTGCCATCAGGGCAATCTCTGCTGGCCGACACGGTTGCCGCATTAGCGGCCCACATGGTGGATGCGGAGTAACACGCGGCTAACAGGTGGGGAGCTTTCTTATAGGCCTGCCCGATGATCTCCGGGGTGGCGCCGTTGAATCCCAGCCGCTGCAAGGTCTCAACAGCGGGGCGGGGTGCCGGCGGTAAAACCCCCTGCACCTGCCCCAGTTGTACCAGACGCCACATCTTTTCCAGTCCCTGCAGCGCTGCCTGTCGTGGTGAGGCGACCCTGCCACGATGCTGATCAGAGGCGATATTGCCGGGAGACAGGCCGGCATAGTTATGGCTTGGGCCGATCAGTCCATCGAAGTTAACTTCCTGATAGTGCATAGAGCCTCCGCGCGTCTGCTAAAGTTTCAGCCCGGGGCTGAGTTTTTCCGGCAGACAGGGTGAATTGCTTTCAATGGATGCTACCGGATAGGCGCAGTAATCGGCAGCGTAATAGGCTGACGGGCGATGGTTGCCGCTGATACCACACCCGCCAAAAGGCATCGCGCTGCTGGCGCCGGTCAGCGGGCGGTTCCAGTTGACGATACCCGCGCGGATCTGGCGTTGAAATAGTTCATATTGCTCGCGGTCATCGCTGAACAGCCCGGCAGAAAGGCCATACTGTGTCTGGTTAGCGATGGCGATCGCGGATTCAAAGTTGCGATAGCGGATTACTTGCAACAGCGGCCCGAAATACTCCTGATCAGGCAGATCTTCAGCTGCGGTAATATCGATGATCGCCGGCGATAACAGGGTTCCGGTACTGTTTTGTTGCTGTGCTTCAAGATGGACCGTGGCGCCCGCCTCGCTCAACATCTGTTGTGCTGCAAGGATAGAGTCTGCGGCCTGCTTGTTGATCAGGGTGCCCATAAACGGCTGTGGTTTTTCGTTGTAAGTGCCGGTGCGTAGTTTACTGCACAGATCAACCAAGAGGTCCAGATAATGGTCACCCCAGCTGGAGGCTGGTAATAGCAGCCGACGGGCACAGGTGCAGCGCTGCCCGGCACTGATAAAGGCAGATATGATGGTGTCATGCAGGGCGGCTTTGAGGTGCTGTACCGGGGTGATCAGCAGGGGGTTATTACCACCCATCTCCAGTGCCAGAATTTTTTCTGGCTGCCCGCCAAACTGGCGGTGAAGCAACTGACCGGTCACCGCACTACCGGTAAAAAATAGACCATCGATACCTGGGTTTGAGGCGAGTGTTTTGCCAGTGTCACTATCGCCCTGAACCAGGTTCAGTACGCCGTCAGGCAGTTCTGCTTTTTGCCACAGATGTAACATCAGTTCGGCGCAGCGGGGGGTTAGCTCACTGGGTTTGAAAACCACGGTGTTGCCCGCCAGCAGAGCCGGCACAATATGGCCATTGGGCAGGTGCATAGGGAAGTTGTAGGGGCCGAATATCGCGACCACACCGTGGGGTTTATGCCGCAGCACCAGGTCTCCCTGAGGGGTGTGCTCGATCCGGGTCGGGCAGCGCTCTTTATGGGCCCGGATAGAGATGTCGGTTTTACCGATCATCGCGGTGATCTCGGTGCGGCTTTCCCACAGGGGCTTGCCGGTTTCCTGGCCGATGGTATCCGCCAGCAGCTCAGCATACTCTTTCAGCAACTCGGTAAAGCGGATGATATAACTTTGGCGTTGCTCCAGAGTCATGTCACTCCAGCGTGTGGTGGCGTTACGGGCCACTTCAACGGCCTGATTGACCTGCGCTGGTGTGGCGCTATGCCCCTCCCAAATCCGCTCGGCTGATCCCGGGTTCAGTGAATTAAAGCTTGCGCCTTTACCCTGCAACCAGTGACCATTTATAAACAGAGATGCGTGTGCTTTCATGGCTTTAGCTCCTGCTCTTTAAGGGCACTACCCGGACTTTGTCACCCTCGCTCACCTGCAGCAGGTGCGCCAGCTCTGCAGTGAGGGTTATTCTGCCTTCGGACGGGGCGATCTCAACCACGGTGCAGCGGAAGTTTTGCAGTGAGGTATTACTGATCAGAAAGGGCTGTGTATGCTGCTGACAGGGGCCTATATGCACCTCCACATAGCGGCTTTTTCTGACCGCCCGGATATCCTTAAGTTCGCAGGCAAGGGTGGGGCCGGCATCAAAAATATCGATATATTCCTCATAACGAAAGCCTTCGCTTTCCAGTAATTTCCGCGCAGGTACGGTTTGTTCATGGACCTCACCGATCACCTGTCTGGCCGTTTCTGGCAGCAGGTGAATATAGATCGAGTGCTTGGGCATCAGCTCGGCGATAAACACCTTATTGCCCAGGCCTGTGAGATAGTCCGCTTCAGAAAACTCCATACTGAAGAAGTGCCGTCCCAGTCCGTTCCAGAAGGGCGAGAGCCCCTCGGTATCGCTGACACCGCGCATCTCTGCAATGATTTTGCCGGGGAAACGCTCTTTGAATTGCGCCAGAAACAGAAAACGGCAGCGTGACAGTAAGCCCCCGTTATGACCCTGCCGGTATTCCGGGGTCAGATACAGCGTGCAAACCTCAGTGCAGCCAGTATAGTCGTTGCAGAGATAGAGGGTCTGAAAGCTATTGTGGACCCCCAGTTCCCGGGAGGCATGAACAACCGTGCCCAGACGGTAGTGATAGAACGGTTCCCGCAGACCAACGGCGGACTCGATGCCACAGACGCCAACCACTTTGTTGTCCGGTGAAGCTTCCAGAACAAACAGGTAACTGGCACCCAGTGGATCCGCTTTGACCTGACTAAAGGCGACTTCAGAAGCGGCGATCTTTGCTTCAAGCAGTTCCCGGTTACAGGGAAGGGAGGTAAAGCCCGGACCGCTGTCCCGGGCCAGTTCACAGAGTCGATCCAGATCGGATGATCTGATTGGGCGAATTATGTTGATATCGTTCATCCCTAATCTCCTCGGTTTACCTGAAAACTGGAGTAAGCCGTCAAATCGCTGGCACCTGGTTACATTCTGTTTCTGAGCCAGGTGTCGGGTTGTTCTGCCAGCCGTAACAGGATCATTGCACTGAGCTGCGCCCGTTCAACCAGGCTGGGCAGCCGGATAAACTCACTATGGCTGTGAATATGGCCGCCCTGCACCCCCAGGGTATCAACATTGGGCAGCCCGGCCGCCGATAGATTATTACCGTCACAGCAACCGCCGGTTGACTCCCATGCGAGGGGCGCACCCAGTAGCCCGGAACACTCTGTTACCAGTTGAAACAGCGCCAGGTGGGCCTGGTCCAGCTGTTTTGGCGGGCGACCAAAACTGCCGTGTAGTGTCAGTGATATCCCCTCCTTGCTGTTGATCTGCTGTTGGATAATCTGCAACTGTTGCTGGCACCATTGTTCATCTGCGCTGATGCGGGTACGAATGTTGAAGCGACAACGTGCCTGATCGGGCACCTGATTGGTCGTTTCTCCGCCATCTGCCACGCCGATATTGAGAGTGACGCCGTCTCGCCGGCCATTCAGTTGATCGACCGCAGTAATAAACTCAGCCATGGCACAGATCGCATTGCGGCCGAGATGGTGTTCCCGGCCGGCATGAGCCTCTACGCCGGTGAAAAGGGCGGTAAAATTGCCGCTGCCCTTACGCTCTCCCGCCAGTTGCCCGTTGGGCAGTGCCGGTTCGTAGATCAAGCCCAGGTCATGCTGTTGCGCCTGTTGGGCCAGGATTGCGGCGGAACCGGGGGAACCGATCTCCTCGTCGGGATTCAGTATAACGGTCCAGCCCAGCCGTTGTGTCAGGGGCGACTGTTCAAAGGCGCTCAGGGCTTCCAGCATAACCAGCAGCCCGCCTTTCATATCGCTGACGCCGGGCCCCTGCAGCGTCTGGTCATCCAGCCACTGACACCGCTGAAACGCTGAATCAGCCGGGAATACTGTATCCAGATGTCCGGTGAGCAACACCTGTAACGGAGCGTCCGGGCGTTTGCTCAGAATATGCAGATCTCCCAGACGGTGTTCTTCGGCAGAGCCATCGGTGCGAAGCTGAGTAGAGGCTGCTACGGCGTGCTGCTGATGATGACAGTTGAGCCGTGCACAAAACATCTTGCTCAGCAGTTCACCAACCTGATTGACTCCGGCCCGGTTGAGGGTGCCGGAATTAATCTGCGCCAGTTTCACCAGGGTTTCGGTTAAGGGGGGCTGGCGTTCGGTGATTGAACTCAGCAGGGCATCCATAATCTTCGCCTAAAAGCCCATTTTTATGGCCAGCATCGCCTGGGCGAGTTGTTGTAGTCCCTTTTTCATCTCTGGATAGGGGATGACCAGCGAGGGTGCAAGCCGCAGCACATCGGGACCCGCGGTCAGCACCAGCACTCCCTGTTCCTGCGCCTGAGTCAGCAGGTCACGTGCTTTTCCCTGCCAGGCTTCCTTCAGTTCACAACCGATCAGCAACCCCTCAACGCGGATATCACGAAACAGCCCGATCTTCTGGTTGAGTTGCTTGAGTCCGCTGATAAACATCTGTTGGCGTTGCGTAACCCCGGCAAGCAGCGTGGGATCGTTGATCAGCTCCAGGGCTCTGGAGGCTACTGCACAGGCCAGTGGATTGCCCCCATAGGTGCTTCCATGGGTGCCCACAGAGAAACTTGCGGCGATATCGTGAGAGGTTAGCATGGCGCCGATAGGAAACCCGCACCCCAGCGCTTTTGCTGTGGTAAGAATATCCGGGGTTACCTGATAACCCTGATAAGCAAACAGTTTTCCGGTACGCCCCATTCCGGTCTGGACCTCATCAAAAATCAGCAGGGCATTGTGTTGCGTGCAGAGGGTACGTAAACCTTCCAGAAACACCGGTTCAGCGGCAATAATGCCTCCTTCGCCCTGAATGGGTTCGACAATAACGGCGCAGGTTTTGTTGGAGATCTGATATTCCACGGCTGCCAGATCATTAAATGGCAGATGGGTAATATCTCCGGGTAGCGGTTCAAACCCTTCGGTGTATTTAGGTTGTCCTCCGGCCGTGACGGTAAACAGGGTGCGCCCGTGAAAGCTGTTTTTAAAAGCGATGATTTCGGTTTTTTCGCTGCTGTAATGTTTTTTGGCGTAGAGACGGGCGAGTTTCAGCGCTGCTTCGTTTGCTTCTGCGCCTGAATTGGCAAACAGTACCCGTTGGGCAAAGGTTGCATCGCACAGCTGTTTGGCCAGCTTCAGTGCCGGTTCGTTGGTCCAGACATTGCTCAGGTGCCATAATTTCTGTCCCTGTTCCTGAAGGGTTTTTACCAACTCGGGGTGACAGTGTCCCAACGCATTCACGGCAATACCGCCGGCGAAGTCGATATACTCTTTACCTGACTGATCCCACACCCGTGAACCCGCTCCCCGAACCGGGATTATCTGGCTCGGAGCATAGTTGGGAACCATCACTTCATCAAACATCGTACGGTTGATCATACTCTGGAGAATCCTTTTTACTGAAGAAACGTTTCCCTAAGTTTAGACGCTGAAACAGATAGAGCAGTACTATTTCAACCGTTAGGGCAAAAAAAAAAGCACCCATCGGGTGCCTTTAATCGATAAATTATTCAGTGGCTTATAGCGCGTCAGTGCCTGTCTCTCCGGTACGGATGCGGATTGCCTGCTCAAGTGGCGTGACAAATATCTTGCCGTCGCCAATCTTGCCAGTATTAGCTGTTGAGGCGATCGCCTCGATTACCTGATCCACTAAATCATCAGAGATAGCCGCTTCAATTTTCACTTTAGGCAGAAAATCTACAACGTATTCTGCGCCGCGGTAAAGCTCGGTATGACCTTTCTGACGGCCAAAACCTTTAACTTCGGTAACGGTAACGCCCTGAATGCCAATTTCTGACAGAGCTTCACGTACGTCATCCAGTTTGAACGGCTTTATGACCGCACTTACCAGTTTCATCATTACTATCCTCGCTTGGATCTGTTTTTCTGACAGGAGATGCCTGCAGGCCTCAGACGGTGGTCGATCAATATTAGGCCTAGTATAACCAGAATCAATAAGTTAATAAAACGTCAGAAGGGGAGCCAAGGCTCCCCTTTTAAGGATATGTTATATCCAGCGGGTAAAATTACTTACCTGAAGTGAACTCAGGGTAAGCTTCCATACCGCATTCAGCAAGATCCACACCTTCGTACTCTTCCTCTTCGCTGACACGGATGCCGATAACTGCTTTGAGGATGGCCCAGACGACCAGGCTGGTGACGAAGACCCATACAAAGATGGTTACCGCACCGATCAACTGGCCACTGAAGCTTACATCGCCGTTGGTAACCGGTACCAGCAGCAGACCCAGCAGACCACAGACACCGTGTACAGAGATCGCACCGACGGGATCATCGATACGCAGCTTGTCCAGAGTGATGATGGCAAATACCACCAGAACACCACCGATGGCACCGAACAGGGTTGCCTGCAGTGCGGTAGGTGTTGATGGCTCTGCTGTGATTGCTACCAGACCCGCCAGAGCGCCGTTCAGCAGCATGGTCAGGTCGGCCTTGCCGAACAGCATGCGGGCAGTGATCAGCGCCGCGATAGAGCCACCGGCTGCCGCCGTGTTAGTGTTCAGGAATACCATTGCTACAGAGTGAGCGTTGGCGATATCGCCCAGTTTCAGCACGGAACCGCCGTTGAAACCGAACCAGCCCATCCACAGGATGAAGGTACCCAGCGTGGCCAGGGGCAGGTTAGCACCCGGGATAGCGTTAACACCGTTGGCGGTGTATTTGCCTTTACGGGCACCCAGCAGCAGAACACCTGCCAGTGCTGCAGCAGCACCCGCCATGTGCACGATACCAGAACCGGCAAAGTCTGAGAAACCCAGGTCGCCCAGGTTGTACATGCCGAATACGTCAGCACCGTTCCAGGTCCATGAACCTTCCATTGGGTAGATGATACCGGTCATTACTACAGCGAAGGCGAGGAAAGCCCACAGCTTCATCCGCTCGGCAACCGCACCGGAAACGATAGACATAGCGGTAGCAACAAATACGACCTGGAAGAAGAAGTCAGACGCGCCGGAGTAAACCGAGTCGCCATCGAAGCCCGCTTCAGCAGAGTCCGCCAGCACCTGATTCACATCAATCACACCAATAGTGCTCAGGAACAGGTCGCCGTCGTACATAATGTGATAACCGCACACCATATACATGACGCAGGCAATCGAGAACAGGGCTACGTTTTTTGTCAGGATCTCGGTGGTGTTCTTAGAACGTACCAGACCTGCTTCCAGCATGGCGAAACCTGCCGCCATCCACATAACTAATGCACCGCACACCAGAAAATAAAAGGTGTCCATCGCATATTGTAATTCAAAAATTTGATTTTCCATCACTTCCCCCTGAAGCAAACGCTTAGAGTTGTTTTTTAGGTTGTAAGTCAGTTTTTACAGTGCGGTATTGCCGGTTTCGCCGGTACGGATCCGGATGACCTCTTCAAGCGGCATCACGAAAATCTTACCGTCGCCGATCTTGCCGGTCTGAGCCGTTTTGCTGATCGCCTCAACTACCTGATCGACGATGCTGTCCTCCACAGCAGCGTCAACCTTTACCTTGGGCAGAAAATCGACAACATATTCTGCGCCGCGGTAGAGTTCGGTGTGACCCTTTTGACGACCAAAGCCTTTCACCTCGGTGACAGTGATACCCTGTACACCGATTTCGGAAAGTGCTTCGCGCACATCATCCAGTTTGAATGGTTTAATAATTGCTGAGATAAGTTTCATGGGATCTGATCTCCACTAGTAAAACTGTTTTAAAGGGCTACGCTGGTTATCAGCGTAGCGATAAACGGTTGGTCCATACTAAGCATTGCACATGCCATAAAGTTATTTGTTATTTAAAAACAGTGGCTTATAATGATTTTAAGATGTTTTGCTATGGCCTTTGGAGGTTTTTGCGCGCTTTCTTGATGAGTCGCTGGTGCACAATTGTTGTGCAGGCACTTTTTTGGTGCGTCGATAGGTATGCATCGGTATGCCGCAACATCCGGGTCGGGATATTGGCCGGTTATTGGTATAGTCTTAACAGAGTTGAACAACCGATATTATTTGGAAATATGAGATATGATTAATCACAAAATACTGGAAGGGATCAGCGAGCAGATCGGCCAGTTATTTGATCAGACCCGGCCCGGTTCAGCAGAATCTGAGATTCGGCAACAGATTAATGCCCTATTGCTGAGCGCGTTCAGACGGATGGACCTGGTCACCCGGGAGGAGTTTGATGCTCAGAGTGCTGTTTTGGCCCGTAGCCGCGCTAAACTGGAGCAGTTACAGTCAGAGCTTGAACAGCTTGAGAAAAAGGTCGGTCAGACCGTCAATAAACCCTAGTCACAGACCAAGGACACCCTATGCATCTGCTTATGTATGCCTGCATCCTGCCTGATCTGAGTTATCAGTTCGCGACTCAGGAATATCTGGGCATGCTTGGCTGGCAGGGAGATGTGAGCGGCGTGCCGCTGTCTCAGGTGCACTCTGAGGAAGCGCTGTTTGAGTTGCGTCATGGGATGATGCTGGCCCGTTCAAAGGGGACCGCGACACTCTCCTGGCAACCGTTTGTGGAGGATCACAATCTCTGGCTACGGCTGGAAATTTTCTGGAACCCGGTTGCCCGGCTCTATACGGTTAATGCGATGCGAACCGGTCAGGCAGCAGGGCGCATGCTGTTCCAGGATCCGCAACAGGGGTTGTTCGACTACACCCCGCAGGCGGTTATGTTGCTGGATGGGGATAACCGCATCTATCGGGTAAACCCCAGCTTTTCAGAGGTTACCGGTTTCTCTTATGAAGATGTTGTGGGGCAGGGGCCGGGAATCGTCACCAACCGGGAGATCTCTGCCGAACTGTTCGATCATCTGTGGCAGCAACTGATGCTCAGAGGGTTCTGGGAAGGGGAGTTGTGGAACCAGCATAAAGATGGCCATAGCTATCCGGCCTGGTATTCGCTGATGGCGCGCCGGGATGACAGTGGTGAGATCGACGGCTTTGTGGCTCAGTTTTCCGATATCAGCAGCTCCTATGGCGATCAGAACCGCTATAGTCATGCCAGCTACGATGCCCTGACCGGATTGCCGGATGAGTTTATGCTGCTCGATCAGTTGAATCAGCAGTTGCTGAGAGACAGCCTCGGCCACCGGGGACGAGGGTTGCTATTATTACAGCTGAACAGCACCGGGGAGGCGGGCGGGGCGCTTATAGCCGCACTGGCTGCACGGCTCAGCGCTCAGGTGCGGGAAACCGATCTGTTGGCGATGGATCAGGAGCATAACTTTGTTTTCGTGCTTGAAGATTGTCCCGATGAGATGACTCTGGAGCAGTTTGCCGATCGGATTGGTGCGCTGCTGCAGGAACCCGTTGATATCGATGGACAACCCTTTGTGGTTCATCACACGATGGGCGGAGTGCTGGTCGAGAGTGGCGGTATCAGTGCTGAACTGATGCTGGACCGGGCCCGGCTGGTGCTGCGTACCCTGGAGAAGCAGCAGGGCTTTTGGCTGTATGATAAGTCTCTGGGGAGTGGTACTGTGCTGAGTCGGGATACTCTGGGTCAGGCGGTGTCAGAGGGCTGGCTACAGCTACGCTTTAATCCGGTTTACTCTTTGCAGGAACATCATCTCGCTGCGGCTGAGGTGTCGCTGGCACTGAACCACCCACAACAGGGAATCTTGTCGCCGGAGCAGTTTATCCCTCAGCTATCCCGTTATGGTTTACTGCAGGATTATCATCAGCAGCTGGAGCGTCAGTTGCTGCCAATGATCAAACTCTGGAGCGGCTTTGAACAGTTTCATAATCTCTGTATCAGGCTGCAGGATGAGGAGCTTTTTTCTGTAGCGGTGATCGAGCATCTGATCCGGCAGATGGTTAAGGTGGGCATACCGCCCCAGCGGCTGATGATCATTTTAAATTTTGTCCAGCTGCAGCTGTTTCCCGATGAGATCGAGGAGCTGAAAGCCCACGGGGTGCTGATACTGCTGGACCCACAGCAGCACTCACTCGGACGTTTGTCGCCGCAGTTGTTTCCCGATATGTTGCTGCTCAACGCGGGACTGGTGGAGCAGCAGATGCGTGATGATCGCTATATACGTGATGTCGAGACACTGATCTCTATGGCGCGGCAGAATGATCTGGAGGTGATGGCGGAGGGGGTTCGCACCACCGGACAGATGACCCGGCTAACACAGCAGGGTTGTGTGCGCATGAGTGGTAAATATGTTGGACGTGATCTGACCCTGGAGCAGTTGGTCGAACGGTTAGATCTGGAACACTGAAGCAGGGCTTGGCAAAAACAAGCCTGTTAAACCAATATCCAGGGATGGATTCGCATGGCATTGGCAATAGTTCACACCCGGGCGCAGCTCGGTATTCAATCACCACCGGTTGCGGTGGAAGTTCATCTGTCGGGCGGTCTGCCCAGCTTTTCCATTGTGGGGATGCCCGAAACCGGGGTCAAGGAGAGTCGCGAGCGGGTTCGCAGCTCGCTGCTTAACTGCGGCTTTGAGTTCCCGGCCCGGCGTATCACCGTTAATCTGGCACCCGCAGACCTGCCGAAAGAGGGCGGGCGCTACGACCTGGCGATAGCCATAGGCATTCTGATTGCCAGCGGCCAGCTGCCGCAAAACAGTGCAGATTGTTTTGAGTTTCTGGCGGAGCTGGCGCTGTCGGGCGAGCTGCGGCCGGTCTCGGGCGTCCTGCCGGTGGCGATGAGTTGTCGCAAGGCTGGCCGGAGTTTGTGGCTGGCGGCGGACAATGTTGAGGAAGCCGGGTTGGTGAGTGGCTTGCATCTTTTTAGTGCAGGGTCTCTGCTGGAGGTCAGCAACCATCTGGCGGCGGCCTCTCTGATCACACCGGCGCTGGCTTCAGGGTGGCAGACTGAAGCGGTTCAGGGGGCGGATATGTCTGATGTGCGCGGGCAGTATCAGGCAAAAAGAGCACTGGAAATTGCCGCCGGAGGTGGGCATAACCTGCTGTTGTGCGGGCCGCCGGGCAGTGGCAAAAGCATGCTGGCCAGCCGCTTACCCGGTATTCTGCCGCCTCTGGCGCAGGACGAGCGCCTGGAGATCGCGGCTATCTACTCGATTGCCGGGATACAGGAGAAAAGTCTGTTTGCTGGCGTCCGCCCATTTCGCACCCCGCATCATACCGCGTCTGCAGTGGCGCTGGTGGGCGGCGGCAGTAATCCCCGGCCTGGTGAGATCTCCCTGGCCCATCAGGGGGTTTTATTTCTGGATGAGCTGCCTGAATATAGCCGTCAGGTGCTGGAGGTGATGCGCGAGCCGCTGGAGTCGGGGGAGATCAACATCTCCCGTGCTGCCCTGCAAACCCGCTTTCCTGCCCGGTTTCAACTGGTTGCTGCGATGAACCCCTGCCCCTGTGGATATCGGGGAGATCAGAGTGGCCGGTGTCGCTGTACCCCGGATCAGGTGCAGCGCTATCAGGCAAAAATATCGGGACCGTTATTAGACCGGATCGACCTGCAGAGCTGGGTGCCAGGGCTGACTCCCGAGCAACTGATGGGACCGGCTGAAACCAGTGAGTGCAGCCGTGATATCAGAGCGCGGGTCGTCAGCGCCCGGGCTATTCAACAGCAGCGACAGGGGTGTATTAATGATCAGCTCAACGTTAAGGAGCTGGAGCAGTATTGCCAGCTGGGCGCTGAGCAGCAGCATTTGCTGATGCAGGCAATGGATAAGATGGGGTTGTCCGCCCGGGCTACGCATCGGGTATTGAAGGTCTCAAGAACCATTGCGGATCTGCAGGGGGAGGCGCAGATCAGTAACGCAGCGCTCCTGGAAGCTATTGGTTTGCGGCGCTCTCCGCTGTGAGTTGATAACCGTTCTGCAGCAGATCTTTAAATTCAGTGAACGGCACCGGTTTGCTATAGAGATATCCCTGTGCCTGATGGCAACCAAAGCTGGCGAGGAAGTTGAGTTGCTGGATGGTCTCAACCCCCTCAGCAATGATCTCTTTGTTGAGACTGTAGGCCAGACGGATAAGGGCTTTGACAATTTCCCGGTCATCCGGGTTGTTATTGACACCGGAAACAAACGAACGGTCAATTTTCAGGCTGCCGATAGGTAGTTTTTGTAACAGAGAAAAAGAGGAATAGCCGGTACCAAAGTCATCCAGTGAAAAGTTGATACCCAGCTTATGTAACTCCTCAATACCTTCGCGAACATGCAATTCATTATTAAACAGGGCCGATTCGGTAAGCTCAAATTCCAGAACCGAGGTATCGATAGCGTATTTTTCAATCAGTCGCTGAATCGTCCGGCAGAGATAACTGTCCTGGAACTGCCTGAAAGACAGGTTGATACTCAGGCTTTTTATCGTCAGTCCGCTCGCCAGGAGTTGTTGCATATCCTCCCCTGCCTGCTGGATCACCCAGTAACCGATCGGCACGATCAGCCCGGTACGTTCGGCGGTGGGGATAAACATATCCGGAAAGATCAGTCCCCGTTGCGGGTGTTGCCAGCGAATCAGGCCTTCAGCTCCGATGATCTTACCGGACAGAATATCAACCCGGGGCTGATAGAACAGTTCGAACTCGTTTCGCCGGATAGCGTTGATCAGCTCGGGTTCTATATTGTAATGGGGGTCTTGTTCAAAACTGCTTTGCGGGTCGAAAATAATATAGCTGCAACTGCTTGTTTCTTTAGCCTTGATCCTCGCCTGAGTAGCCTGGTGGATCAGTGTGTCCGCTTCACAACTGTGTTCCGGGGCCAGTGCAACGCCGATGCTGCAGGGCAAAATGATTTCCAGCTCATGATAGTTGTATGGCTCAGTCAGGCGGTGCAGCAGCTGGATGCACAGCTGTGTGACATGCTGGGCCAGACTGACATCGTCAGGCGTCTCCAGCAGCAGGATAAACTCGTCATTCCCCTGGCGCGAGATCAAGCCCGGAGCCAGTTCAGAAAGGCGCTGACTCATCTCTTTAACGACAACGTCACCGGCGGAATAGCCATTGATTGTGTTAAAGCGTCGGAAGCCATCCAGGTCAATATTGATCAGCGCAAAATGTTTTCCCGATCCACCTTTTCGCAGGGCTCTCAGCCGTTCCGAAAACTCCTGATAAAATTGCTGCCGGTTCATCATGCCGGTTAGCGGGTCCAGTTGCGTCAGGCGCTCAATCTCTGAGTAGTACTGGCAGATTTTAAGGTTATAGCGCAGCAACCGCTGTAATACTTCATCGGTCAGAGCGTTGGTGGAGATATAGTCGCTGGCCCGCCAGAGCATCGATTCATCGATACGCTCAGGGGTAAGATTCTGATCAAACAGGATGACCGGAATATGGGGGTACTGCTGACGCAGGTAGTGCAGCTCAGAGAGCGCGTTGGTATCAGTAAAACAGGTGTGCAGAAAAATCAGATGGGTATCTGTCTGTTCCAGCCGTTCGGTGGCCTGATCAAAGCTGCATTGCTGTACCTGGCATTGCTGCTGTTGCAGACGGGTCACGATCGCTGAGGTATCAACGCCGCAACTATCAACAATCAGACACTCTGTACGTGCTGGATTACGGCTAGCTACAGATAACATATCGAATCTACTACTTGAGAGTAAACGACCATGTTTATTCCCGCTGTTTACTACTGATAAGACAATTCATTCCATGCGATAATTGTCCCCCCTGTAAGCGCATTAAGAGTAGCACGTCAATTTATTGAATTAAACAGTTGTTTGAGTGCTTTATGTTTTAAAACAATGAATTACAGCGGATTTTGTAGGTTTTTACGGCAAGTTAACATTACTCTATCGGCCGTATATGAACAAAACTTTAGCAGTCAGAGTAACTATTTATAATGTCGAGACTTAATCCCAAACAGCGAGAAGCGGTGGACTATATCAGTGGGCCGATGCTGGTGCTTGCCGGGGCCGGCTCGGGTAAGACCAGTGTTATCACCCGTAAAATTGCTTACCTGATCGAAAACTGCGGTATCAAAGCGCATAACATCGCTGCCGTGACCTTCACCAATAAGGCCTCGCGGGAGATGAAGGAGCGGGTTAATACTCTGGTTAAAGGAAATGCCACCCGGGGGCTGACCGTTTCAACCTTTCACAATCTGGGGCTGAATATTATACGCAAAGAGCATAAAACCCTGGGTTTCAAGGCCGGCTTCTCGCTGTTTGATGATCAGGACAGCAAGGCATTGCTGAAAAGCCTGCTGTTACACCACAACGAAGAAACCGATCAACTGGACTTTATTCAGAGCACTATCTCAAACTGGAAGAACGATATGCTGGGGCCGGAGCAGGCTCTGGCTAAAGCGGAAGGCCCTGCAGATGTGCTGGCGGCCAGGGCGTATGAGGCCTATCAGAAGAGTCTGAAAGCCTATAATGCGGTGGACTTCGATGATCTGATTCTGCTGCCGGTGCAGTTGTTCATGAATCACGGCGCTATTCTGGAACGCTGGCAGCAGAAGATTCGCTATCTGTTAGTGGATGAGTATCAGGATACCAACATTACCCAGTATCTGCTGGTCAAGATGCTGGTGGGTACACGGGGGATGCTGACGGTGGTGGGTGATGATGATCAGTCTATCTACTCGTGGCGTGGCGCCCGACCAGAAAATCTGGTGCAGTTACAGCACGACTTTCCTTCACTTAAAGTGGTCAAGCTTGAGCAGAATTACCGTTCAACCGGACGTATTCTTAAAGCAGCCAACACCGTGATCTCGAATAACCCCCACGTGTTCGATAAAACCCTGTGGAGTGATATGGGGTTTGGCGATCCGATCCGGGTGGTATTCACCCGTAATGAAGATGCTGAATGTGAACGGATCGCCACAGAGATTCTGGATCTGCATCTGCGTAAGCGCTATCAGTTTAAGGATTTCGCTATTCTCTATCGCGGTAATCATCAGGCCCGTCTGCTGGAGCTGAAACTACAGAGCTATCAGGTACCCTATAAACTCAGTGGTGGCACCTCATTCTTTGCCCGCGCAGAGATTAAGGACATCATGTCTTACATGAAGGTGTTAGTGAACCCGGATGACGATAACGCATTCCTGAGAATTATCAATCTGCCCCGCCGGGAGATCGGTCATACTACATTGCAGGGCTTGGGCGAATACGCTTCTGAACGGCACTGCAGTCTGTTCAATGCCTGTAGTGAGCTGGGTCTGGAACAGGTATTAAAACCCGCCCAGGTGGAGCGGTTGCAGCGCTTTAAGAACTGGCTCGAAGGGATCTATCAGCAGTGTGAACGGGGGGATCCTATCGATGCGATTCGCAAGATGATAGAGGATATCGATTTTGCGGGCTGGATCGCTCAGAACAGTTCCAGTGAAGCGGTTGCTGAACGGCGCATGCAAAACGTCTGGATTCTGGTTGATTCGCTTCGCAATACCCTGGAACGTTTGCAAGAGGATGATCCTGAGGCGGGGATCCGGGAGGCTATCGCCCGACTGGTGCTGATGGATATTATGGAGCGTCAGGAAGAGGAAGATGATTCTGACCGGGTGCAGCTGATGACGCTGCACGCCTCCAAGGGGCTGGAGTTTAATCATGTCTATCTGATGGGGATGGAGGAGGAGATTCTGCCCCACCGCAACAGCATCGAAAATGGCGATATCGAAGAGGAACGGCGACTGGCGTATGTGGGAATCACCCGGGCGAAGCAGACGCTGACAATGACCCTGGCGCGGAAACGAAAACAGTTTGGTGAACTGATCGATTGT
This sequence comes from Amphritea pacifica, assembly GCF_016924145.1. GTDB lineage: Bacteria > Pseudomonadota > Gammaproteobacteria > Pseudomonadales > Balneatricaceae > Amphritea > Amphritea pacifica. Next base: position 31,751 of record NZ_JAFFZO010000025.1, read on the forward strand.
CAGCCCAGCCGTTTTCTTGATGAGCTGCCCGAGGATGATCTGGTGTATGAAGGCCGTGGGGAGGTGTGCGAAGTTACCAATAAAGCACGGGGTAATGCGACCCTGAGTGGTTTACGGGGGTTATTGGACGATCTATAAGTAATAAAAAAGGCCGCATCAGCGGCCTTTTTCAGATTTAGCGAGGGGGCTCGGTTTACTTGGCACTGTCTACCATGTATTGAACGGCCGCTTTGATCTCTTCGTCAGAACAGGTGCCGCAGGTGCCGCGCGGGGGCATAGCATTGAAACCGTTCAGGGCGCTGTTCAGCAGTGTTTCCATGCCTTTAGCTCCACGGTCAGCCCAGTCGCTGGTACCAAACTTAGGCGCATCCAGTACGCCTGACGCGTGGCATGCAGAACAGCTGGCAGTGTACACTTCTGATCCGGAGCGGGCGCCGGCGGCAGCTGCAGGTGCAGCGGCACCACCACAGTCATCACCTTCTACACAGACAGAACCCACTTTGGCAATACGTTCTGCAATCGCATCGTTATCAGTGTTGGCTATAGCCGAGGTGGCCAGAAAACCCAGTGCTACAGCAAACAGGGCAGAAATAGCTTTGGCAGCAAATTTACTCACAGTCACGACCTCATCATCGCTAATTTTAGAAAAAGGTAGCTGTCGGATGCCCTCAATGGGCCTGTTACAGCGTTTAGAAATAATAATTCGGCCGGGATTATAGCGGTAAATAGGCACAACGAAAATGGTTGAGGTCATTATCGGGACTAATTAATTAGTAACGAACCGCTGAAAAGGATCAAAGATGCCTGGTTTAGCTATCATTTTGGGTAGTGAAAGTGCTTTTGTTGTTGCCTCATGGCGACGTTGGCGCTATGTTGTTGCACAATAAATTCCAACTTTAACTTCGCAGGACTGCAAGCCAGTCAGCTGTCGCATGACTTACGATACCGTAAAAGGACTTATTATGGTAACTGGTGTCTCTTTATTATGCTTTGATCTCTATCGAAGCAGCCGGTTTGCTGGGTTGTTCTGATGACCCCACGTCCGATATTGTCCGTCACCGGCAGGCTGCACCGTTTATTTGTCACTTCAGTCGCCGTGGTTTTACTGATCACCGGTCTGGTGGTGATGAGCGTTGAGTTTTATAACCATCGCAGTCAGTTGATTGACAGAGCCCACGTCTTTTCCGGGCTGACCTCCCCCCAGCTTGCCCAGGTGGTGCTGACCGAATCGCCAATGCTGGCGACCCTGCTATTGGAAAGTTATTTCTCAGAACCCAATCTGCTGGGTATCTATGTGTATCGCAACGATGGTTCAGAGCTGGTTAAACTGACCAAGCCGGGACTGGCCCAGTCTCTGCCTACCCCCTCGCATGAACTTCGGGCTCAGCTCGAGGCGTCCTATACAATCGGCTTCGAACTGCTTGATTACAGTGTTCCGTTAAGAGTGAAAGACAAACTGGTGGGGCAGCTATATCTGCAATATAGTCTGGATGCAGTTAAGCGGCAGTTACTGATCTATCTGCTGTTTGGTACGGCTCTGTACTGCTTCTCTCTGCTCGGCGTGTATCTGTTGTCGAAGCGAATCCAGCGGGGGATTTCTGAACCTGTGGATAAAATAATTGATGCAATGGAGCAGGTTACCGTGCATCAGAACTTCGCTCTGAAGATCCCCGAAGATGATAAACCGGGTGAGCTTCATGCCCTGATCAGTGGCTTTAACCGTATGCTGGGGCAGATTAACCGCAATGCCAAAGAGCTGAAATCCCATCAGGCTGCGATTGAGCAGCATGTCTACTTTGACCCGCTCACAGGGCTGGCAAATCGCCGGCTGCTGATGCAGAGCATGGAACGGGAAGTACTTCGGGCGAAGCGTTCCGAGCAGATCGGTGCGCTGTTATACATGGACCTGGATCACTTTAAAACCATCAATGACTCGCTGGGGCATAGTGTGGGAGACGCTGTGCTCAATAGCGTCTCATCGCGAATACGTAAAGCGGTCAGAGAGGCCGATACCCCCGCCCGACTGGGGGGCGATGAGTTTGTTGTGTTACTGCCAGAGCTGGGAACCAGTGAGTCTACCGCCAGTCACAATGCGCTGAGTGTGGCCGAAAAAGTGCGTCAGGCTATCTCTTCGGTGCACCAGATTGATGGTCGCGCGCTGCATGTGACACCGAGTATCGGTATTGCTCTGTTCGATGGCCAGAATGATGAGTTTGAAAACCTGATTATGCAGGCAGATCTGGCGATGTACCGGGCCAAGGAAGAGGGACGCAACCGGGTTCAGTTTTTCCTCGAACAGATGCAGCACAATGCCGATCACCGGCAGCAGATAGAGGAAAGTCTGCGGCAAGCGATCGAAAATGACCTGTTGTATATCTGTTATCAGCCTCTGGTCCGGGGGAATGGCAAGATTGTCGGGGCAGAAGCATTAGTGCGCTGGTCGGATGGCGAGAAGGGGCTGGTTAACCCCGCTTCATTTATCCCTATCGCCGAGATGACCGATCTGATTTGTTGCTTAGGCCAATGGGTCCTGACTGAGGTCTGTCAGCAGATGGCCTCCTGGGAAAAACAGGGTAAAAAGCTGGTGGTATCGGTCAATATCAGTCCGCGTGAGTTTGAACAGAATGATTTTGTTGAGAAGGTTCAGGAAATTATTCTTAACAGTGGTGTCAGGGCTGAATATCTGGTGTTTGAACTGACCGAGGGGGTGCTGTTAAACAATATTGAAGCCGTGCGTATAAAAATGCAACGGCTGGCCAAACTGGGGATCCGTTTTGCACTGGATGATTTTGGTACCGGGTATTCCTCGCTACAGTATCTGAAGCAACTGCCCCTGAATACCCTGAAAATTGATCAGTCCTTTGTTCAGGACATCACCACCGACAGCAATGATGCTGCGATTGTGTCAACGATTATAGCGATGGCGCGCACCCTGGGTATCGATGTGGTGGCTGAAGGGGTTGAAAAGCAGGAAGAGCTGGATTTCCTCGAGCATTGGGGCTGTCAGTTGTTTCAGGGGTATTATTTCAGTCGGGCAATGAAAGCAAAACGTATGGGCAGCCTGATACCCTCGGCAGGCAAAGAACAGCTGCGGGAGACACAGATAATCCCTTTCAAAAAACATCAGTTTAGCAAGTGAATAGTGACTATAATCAGGTAACTCCTCTACGGAAATACTGCTATCACGGAATCGCTGAAAAATTCACTTTAGCAATAGACAGTACTCCGTTAGATCGGTAATATACCGCCCTCATCATCACTGATGAACTGCGCGCCTGTAGCTCAGCTGGATAGAGTAGCAGGTTCCGATCCTGTTGGTCGGGGGTTCGAATCCCTCCAGGCGCGCCACTTTATAGTTAGTGTTGCTATTTATAAATTCGCACAACACTCTGTTCCGGGCATGAATGCCTGGAGGGTGAGATCCCCCGATGGGGTTCGAGCCGAGCGAAGCGAGACAACGGAGCGTAGCGACGGCCCGAAGGGCAAGGCGAAGCCGGGTAATCCCTCCAGGCGCGCCACTTTATAGTTAGTGTTGCTATTTATAAATTCGCACAACACTCTGTTCCGGGCATGAATGCCTGGAGGGTGAAGCGAAGCCAGGTAATCCCGCTTATCACAGTGCCGGTATAGCTCAGTTGGTAGAGCAACTGACTTGTAATCAGTAGGTCCCGAGTTCGACTCTTGGTGCCGGCACCATTTCTTCTTACCTCCACCCTGACATAGTGGCAGTTTAGCCACTGACAGCTGAATAGGTCCATAGTACCGCAAACCCTGTTGTCAGCATAAATGGCCCATAAAACCGGTTGAGTTTCATCAGCGTAATTGCAGAGATACCATAACGTGATTGCAGGCTAAGTTGCACCCCGGAAAACGGCGATAGCCCGACACCGATCGACCAACTGAGTAAGAGTGTGATTCCCAACAGGTTGGGATCGCTGACACTGGGCATGAGGATGCTACCTGCCAGCACCGCAGAGGTGACCGGGTGCATACCGATCAGCGCCAGGCCGACCAGGGCTGATAGCGTCAGACAGGCTTCCGCAGCGGTAAAGTGTTCGGGCGCCAGGCGTAGTTGCAGTGATTCCAGCAGTGCCGCGACCCCTGAGGCGAGGACTGCAGCAGCCAGAAACAGTGTCACTTCACTGCCGAGTTTTGGCAGCCCTTCATGGATATGAGTTTTAAGGTGTATGGCGCAATCCCGGGGTTGTCGAAGCAGCAGGTATGTCAGTGTAAACAGGATTGAGATCAGTGTGACCAGTGTGATCACCGATAACTCTGGCAGATAGTGGTGAGCAATGATGACCAGTATGGCCAGTAACAAAGGCATCCATAACGCTCCGGCATGCATAGGATAACCATGGGTTTTATCCGAATCGGGGTGATGGCTGATCTGCCAGGCGCTGAATATCAGTGCGATCAGTGCTGTGGGCAGGCCGTAGATCATGAGGGTGCTGAGCTGGGCGCCGGGTGCGCTGATCAGCACGACACCCATTGCCGCAAAGAAAGGCGACCAGCAGGCACAGATACTGAACGCACGTAATAGCGTAAGCCCTTGCAGTGGTGTCAGTTGTCTGTGGTTGCTAAGACGGTCTCCGACAATCATTATCGATGAGATATTGATGACGGCTGCTATCAGATGGGTACCAAAAAGTGTCCGCAGCATCGCTGTTCTTCCAGGGGGAAGCTGCTCATCGGTTTGTATACCCCGGGTGGCGACAATTCTCAGAAAGCTGACTGCGATCAACATAGCGATAATCATCTGATTGGCTTCAAAGGCTTTCATCAGATAGCGCTGGTCGCCCCCCTGATAAATACCAATAGCAAGTCCTGTGGCACCGGCGATCAACAGAACCGCGCTCTGGATCAGCTGGCTGGGTCGCTGGCGACGAATCAGCAGCGCCGCTGCCAGCCATACCGGAGCGCCGGCAATATAGTCAGGCACGGCGTGGGTCAGTGCTGTGATCAGTGAGAGCAGCAGCATCAGCAGGAGTGTCCAGCCTGTCACGGTGGTCGATAGTGGCAGGGTGGAGATGGTTTTTTGATCCATAGTAAATCCGTACAGTGCGATGCTGAAAGGGCTGGGGCCGGGTTAATCCGTGATCATACCGCGAACACCTGAGACTGTCCGCAGCGCCACCGAATATTCTTCAGACGTCTCTTCAGACGAGAATTGCGCGGATATATTGTTTGCGGCAGGTTACTGCTGTGCGTAAAACAGGGTAACCTGAAAAGCTGTTATTACAGCATCAAAGGTATACCCTTATCGATCAATCAGCTGTTGCTGGCCTGTTTATTGCTCTACCTTGTATATAGCCCGAACTGCGCAATTTATGCGCTGTTTGAGTGCGGAGCCTCAGCGTGCAGGAGCGCTGACTGCATCGGCTTTGATATCGCTGCATTGTTGTGGTGCAAAGATCAGCGGTGCACCGGGAGAGTAAAGGACGGCTGTCTGAGGTATAGACCCTGTCTGTTAATCCTGAAAGAGTGCACTATGATGAAAACGATCATAGTTTGTCATATTGAACAGCGATGATGGGGCGCAGAGAGTATTTCTCTGGCGAACAGCGATCCGGATTCTGACCGGAATCCGTTGAGCCCGTCTTAGTTTTTATGCTTTATTCAGAATGGTTTTTTATCGATCTACGGGGTACCGAATGGCCATACGAACCGCAATCCATCATATTACTGAATATCGCTTCGACAAAGCGGTAAAAATGTCCCCGCACACGATCAGACTGCGGCCAGCGGCCCATAGCCGGACTCCGATTAAGGCGTATTCCCTGAAAATAAGTCCGGAAAACCACTTTATTAACTGGCAGCAGGACCCTTTTGGTAACTTCCTGGCCCGTTTGGTGTTTCCGGAAAAGAGTGATCACCTGCGGGTAGAGGTGGAGGTGATCGCCGATATGACGGTGATTAACCCGTTTGATTTCTTTCTTGAAGAGTATGCAGAGAAGATTCCGTTTACCTATGAGAAAGAGCTGCTGTCAGAACTCAAACCCTATCTGGAGATTGTAGATAACGGCCCGTTAATTCAGGAGTGGGTCCGCTCTGTGCCCCGGGAACCGATGCCCACCAACGACTTTCTGGTTTATCTGAATCAGCGTCTGGAAAGCGAAATTGATTACAATATCCGCATGGAGCCGGGGGTTCAGACCAGCGAAGAAACGCTGGAGTTGAAACGGGGTTCATGCCGGGATACGGCCTGGTTGCTGGTGCAGATTCTGCGACATCTGGGACTGGCTGCCCGTTTTGCGTCGGGTTATCTGGTGCAGCTGGTGGCAGATGTAAAAGCGCTGGACGGCCCATCGGGAACCGATAAAGATTTCACCGATCTGCACGCCTGGTGTGAGGTCTATATTCCCGGGGCTGGCTGGATTGGCCTGGATCCGACCTCGGGTTTATTCGCCGGTGAGGGGCATATTCCACTGGCCTGTACTCCTTCTCCCCGTTCGGCGGCACCGATTGCCGGAGGGATCGATCCCTGCGAAGTAGAGTTTTCATTCAGCAATGAGGTTACCCGTATCCATGAAGACCCGCGGGTGACCAAACCTTACACCGAGCAACAGTGGCAGTGTATTGAGGCCCTGGGGGGCGCTGTTGATCAGCAGCTGGCCGATCTGGATGTGCGCCTGACCATGGGTGGAGAACCCACCTTTGTGTCGATCGATGATATGGATGGCGCTCAGTGGAATACTGACGCTCTGGGTGAGGCAAAGCTTCGGCTGGCGAAAGATCTGTTGCTGCGCTTGCGGGAAAAATTTGCCCCGGGAGGCCTGCTGCATTATGGCCAGGGTAAATGGTATCCCGGTGAGGAAGTGCCCCGCTGGGCGCTGGGATGCTTCTGGCGTACCGATGGCCAGCCATTGTGGCGCAATGCAAAGCTGCTGGCGAGGGTGGATAAAGATTATGGCGTGACCCGCAAGACCGCCAGGAAGTTTGCCCAGCTGCTGGTGGAAAAAGCGGGCCTGCCCTCCAGGCGGGTGATGCCGGCTTATGAAGATTCGCTCTATTATCTGTGGAAAGAACAAACACTGCCCGGCAATGTTGATCCCCTCAAAGCGGATCTGAAGGATGATCTGGAACGGAAGAAACTGGCACAACTGCTGTCGCAGGATCTGGGAAAACCGGTAGGCTACTGCCTGCCACTGGGCTGGAACTACACCACTCAGCACTGGCGTTCGAGCCCCTGGCCTCTGCGCCGTGATACCCTGACGCTGATTCCCGGTGATTCGCCTATCGGGTTGCGTCTGCCGCTGAACTCATTGCCGCTGATGACCGATGAGGAGCTGCACCGGGAGCATCCCCGGGACCCTTTCTCAGACGCCCAGACCCTCCCCGATGCCGGACTGAGTTCAGCTCAGGCCTGCGCCGCGCCGTCTGAATCGGTCGACAGTGTGACCACTCCGGTTGAGGTGGTGCGTACTACTCTGTGTGTCGAGCCGCGCAACGGTTGCCTCTATCTGTTTTTGCCGCCACTGGATCATCTGGAACATTATGTAGCTCTGGTGGAACTGATCGAAGACACCGCGGCAGAACTTGAAGTGCCGGTAGTGATTGAGGGCTATGAAGCGCCTAAAGATGAGCGCATTCGCTGCTTTAAGGTAACCCCTGATCCTGGCGTTATCGAGGTTAATATTCATCCGTCGGATAACTGGCGTGAGCTGTCTGACAATACTCAGATACTCTATGAAGAGGCCCGTTTATCCCGGCTTGGTGCTGAGAAATTTATGCTGGATGGCCGCCATACCGGAACCGGTGGTGGCAACCATATCACCCTGGGGGCGGCCACTCCGGCTGACAGTCCGTTTCTGCGCCGGCCAGACCTGCTGCGCAGCTTTGTCACATACTGGCAGCACCATCCCGGGTTGTCCTATCTGTTCTCCGGTATGTTTATCGGTCCTACCAGTCAGGCACCCCGGGTCGATGAAGGGCGGGAGGAGATGCTCTATGAGCTGGAGACAGCCTTTGATCTGATGCCTGACGGGATTGTTGATCAGCCCTGGTTGATAGACCGGCTGATGCGTAACCTGTTGGTAGACATCACCGGCAATACCCATCGTTCAGAGTTCTGCATCGATAAGCTCTACTCGCCGGGGTTATCTTCGGGGCGTCAGGGGCTGCTGGAATTTCGTGGTTTTGAGATGCCACCGCATCCGCAGATGGCGCTGGTGCAGGCGTTGCTGATCCGCTGCCTGATGGCACGTTTCTGGCAAGATCCCTATAAAAAACCGCTGGTACGCTGGGGAACTGAGTTGCATGACCGCTTTATGATGCCTCACTATGTCTGGGCTGATATTCGCGAAGTGGTTAAGGATCTGCAGCAGCATGGTATTCCATTCCAACAGGAATGGCTGGCACCTTTTGAAGAGTTCCGCTTTCCTCACTACGGCAGCGTCGATATTGATGATGTACGGATCGAACTGCGCTGGGCGATCGAACCCTGGCATGTGCTCGGTGAAGAGGTGAGTAGTTTTGGCACTGCGCGCTTTGTTGATTCCTCCGTTGAGCGTTTGCAGGTCAGGGTGGAAGGTCTGACGCCGGATCGTTATGTGCTGGCGTGTAATGGCCGCCGCATACCGCTTCGGTCTACCGGGCGTCATGGTGAGTTTGTTGCTGCTGTGCGCTACAAAGCCTGGGCTCCGCAGTCGGCACTGCATCCGACCATCGGGGTTCATTCACCTCTGATTTTTGATCTTATCGATACCTGGAACGGGCAAACCATTGGTGGCTGCAGTTACCATGTGGTCCATCCGGGCGGTCGCAGTTATGAAACCTTCCCGGTCAATGCGTTTGAGGCTGAGTCCCGGCGTATCAACCGCTTTGGTGATACGGAACATACTCCCACTCCGCCAGCGACCACTCATATGCCGGAGTTCGCCGGTATCCGGGAGTTTTTCGCCAATAATGCGCCACCGCGGCCGATGGCGCCACCAGTGGAGATGCCTGCAAATGAGTACCCGCATACCCTGGATCTGCGCAGACAGATGGAAACGTAGTCAAGTCATGGCATACTATGCAGCCTGATATAATTTTGGTGCCGAAACCTGATGGAAACACGAGCCGCAGAAAGCCCTGATGGGTTGCAGTATTCAGCCGAAGGCTCTGGATATGACGAGGTCTATGGCGATCAGTCGCAGATCCAGGGGCACTGGCAATATCTGCTCGATGGCCTTAAAACCCTGGGGGTTCAGGGGATTCGTGAACGCCAGCTAAAAGCTGAACGTATTCTGCGGGACGATGGCGCGACCTATAACAATGGCTCGTTATCGGCGACCACCTGGCAGCTCGATCCGGTGCCTGCGCTGATCTCCAGTGAAGAGTGGGCCGCTATTGAGGCCGGTCTGCAGGAACGGGCTGAACTGCTGGATCTGGTACTCAAAGATGTTTACGGCAAGCGTGATCTGATTCGTCTGGGTATTCTGCCGCCCGAGCTGCTCTACAGTCATGGAGGCTTTCTGCGCGCCTGTGACGGGCTGGCTTTGCCCGGTGAACATCAGTTGGTGATGCACGCCTCTGATATGGTACGGGACCATACCGGCGCGATTCAGGTGATCGGTGACCGCACACAGGCGCCCAGTGGCGCTGGTTATGCCTTGGAAAACCGCACCGTGATGTCCCGGGTGCTGCCATCGCTGTTTCGTGACAGCCATGTACACCGGTTATCACTCTTCTTTCAATCGTTACGTCTCAAGCTGAACAGCCTTGCCGGCTCGATCACCAATGAGCAACCGCGGATTGTCATTCTGACCCCGGGCTCCTATAACGAAACCTATTTCGAACATACCTATCTGGCCAACTATCTGGGTTTCCCTCTGGTGCAGGGGAGTGACCTGCGGGTGAGTAAAGGGTATCTGTGGATGAAGTCGCTGGGCGGGCTGGAACGGGTTGATGTGGTGCTGCGGCGGGTCGATGATTTTTATTGTGATCCGGTAGAGCTCAAAAGTGACTCCCGCCTGGGAGTGCCCGGCTTGCTTGAGGTGGTGCGGGCCGGGCGGGTGATAGTCGCCAACCCGATGGGCTCAGGATTTCTGGAAAACCCGGCGTTGTTGCGTTATATGCCACAGATTGCCAGTCATTTTCTCGGGCGGGAACCGCAGCTCGCCTCGGTTAAAACTTACTGGTGCGGAGACCCTCAGGATCTGACCTATGTGATTGAAAATATCCGTCGGCTGGTGATTAAATCCTGCTTTCGCAAACCCTCCGAACAGAGTGTTTTTGGGGCTTCGTTAGATGACAACCAGTGTCAGGAGCTGATCGGGAAGATCCGCCAGGAGCCGTTGAAGTTTGTTGCTCAGGAATATATTCGCCCCTCCACGACTCCGTCCTGGAAAGATAGCCAACTGCTGCCCCGTCCTTCGATTCTGCGGGGGTACTCAGTTGCAACCAGCTCCTCTTACAATGTGATGCCGGGGGGGCTGACCCGGGTAGGTAATCAGGCCGACAGCCTTAACCTGAGTAATCTCAGGGGGGCGATCAGTAAGGATACCTGGATCCTGGCATCGGAACCTGAAAAACAGGTCTCTCTGATGGAGCAACGACCACAGCCTGCTCCGGCTAAAAGCCAGATGCAACCGCGCACCTCTTTCCCCTGCCGGGTGGTCGAGAATCTATACTGGATGGGGCGTTACGCGGTGCGGGCCGAATCAGCACTGAGGTTGCTCAGAACCGTATTCGTGCAGCTGAACAGCACGTATCATATGCCGGCTGAAACCCGCCAGGTATTGCTGCAGACGGTTACCCAACTGACCACCACCTACCCCGGTTTTGTTTTGTCGGCTGAGTCAGCGTCCCTGCAACCTGAAGCGGAGTTGCTGTCGGTGGTGCTGGATGGCAAACGCACCGGTAGTGTTACTGCCAATCTGAACTCGCTGCTGGAGTGTTCTGATCAGGTGCGGGAGATGTTGTCGGCGGATACCCAGAGGGTGATTAATGACCTTCGGGATGAGCTGAGTGGGCTGGCCGATTCGCTTAAACAGGGGCTGACAGCGGCCCCGGAAGAAGCGCTGGATCCTCTGGTTACAACCCTGCTGGCACTCTCAGGTCTGTGGCAGGAGAGCATGGTGCGGGGGCTGGGCTGGCGCTTTATTGATATGGGGCTGCGGGTTGAGAAAGCACTTCAGGGATTGTCTCTGATCCGTTCCTCGCTGGTGGCTGTATTGCCAGAGTATCAGCAGCTGCAGGTGCTGGAATCGATTCTGCTCAGCTCAGAAGTACTGATCACCTTCCGCCGGCGAGACCATTCCGGAAGCGATATGGCCCAGGGGCTTGAGTTGCTGCTGCACGATAACAGCAATCCGCGGTCGGTGTTTTATCAGGTTGAACAGCTTCGCCGACACCTCGGGGAACTTCCTTCAGCGGTGCATGGCTCGGGTCTGGCAGAGGAGGATCGCTATATGCTGGAAGCTTCCTCTGCTATCCAGTTGAGCAATCTTGAAACACTGGTGGCAGAAGACGACAAAACCAAAACCCGTGCCACGCTTGATCAGTTGCTGGCGCGGTTGCAGTATCTGCTGCAGGAAACTTCAAACCAGATCAGCACCAAATACTTTGATCAGATCAAGGTACACCAGCAACTTGTACGCACCGCCTGGGATGAGGAATTATGATCTATCGCATTCGTCATATCACTCACTACGAATATGAGAAACCGGTGACGTTATGCTACAACCGGGCTTACCTGTTGCCACGGGATACTGAGTATCAGAGCTGTAGCGATAGCCGGATCCAGATCTCCCCGGCGTATACACTGGGGCAGCAGCGCAGCGATTATTTCGGCAATAAAGCGTACTTTTTTTCCCTGGAACAACCCCACCGGGAACTCAAAATTGATGTAACCACCGAGATTCGGGTACATGAGAGTAAATATGCCCGGGAGTGTGAGCTTGATCTCGACTTTGGCAATACCTGTGGTCAGGCGTTGGTGGCGCTGCAGGAAAGCCGTGAGTTAGCGGTACTGGAAGCGCGGGAGTTTGTGCTGAATTCGCCGATGATCAAAACCGCTGCCTCGCTGCGTGAGTATGCCCGCTCCTCCTTCGCCAGCAACCGTCCCCTGCTCTCTGCAGTGCGGGAGCTGACGCAGCGGATCTATACTGACTTTACTTACGACCCGGAATCCACCAGCATCGCCACGCCGCTGGATGAGGTGTTACGCAATAAACGTGGTGTCTGTCAGGATTTCGCGCATCTGGCGATTGGTTGTCTGCGCTCTCTTGGGTTTCCCGCCCGCTATGTCAGCGGTTATCTGGAAACACTGCCGCCGCCGGGACAGGAAAAACTGGTTGGCAGCGATGCCTCCCATGCCTGGTTTGCTGTTTTTTCACCCGGAGAGGGCTGGTTTGAGTTTGACCCTACGAATAACAATATGCCCGCTGAGCACCATATCACAACCGCCTGGGGGCGTGATTATGGCGATGTTTCGCCGTTGAAAGGTGTGTTTTTTGATGGTGGTAAAAGCCAGAAACTCACCGTCTCTGTAGATGTCAGCAGGGTGCAAAACTAAGTTGATCAGTTCTCCCGCCAGTCATTGGAAGGTTATCACAATACTGGCGAGCTTAATCTGGAACTATTCGCCCATTCAACCGCAAGGATATCCTGATGTGGTTACAAACGAGCTGTGATCTTTTATTTGAAATCGCTATACCGACCCCTTTTGTGCTGATGTTACGCCCCCGCAGCGGTGCCCTGCAGTGGATCGCCCGGGAGCAATATAAGATTGTGCCGAGCCTGCCGGTGATGGAGTTTACCGATAACTATGGCAACCTGTGCCAGCGGCTGGTGGCACCGGCGGGCAACTTCTCCATATCTACCTCATCCCGGGTGATGACCGCAGATAGCCTCGATAGAGCACCGGGAGCTGCTTTTGTTGAAGTGCAGAACTTGCCCGACGCGGTACTCAGCTATCTGTTGCCCAGCCGCTATTGTGAGTCAGACCGGTTTGGCCAGATGGCCAGCCAGATTACCGCTGGTTGTCTGCCGGGCTATGATCAGGTCGCTGCGATTGAAACCTGGTTGCGCAACACGTTTCGCTATGAGCCGGGTGTCAGCGATCTGCTGTTATCCGCTCAGGAGGTCAACCATCAGCCGTCTGCGGTCTGCCGTGATCTGGCGCATCTCGGTATCGCGCTGTGCCGTAGTCTCTGTATTCCGGCGAGAATGGTGGTGGGGTATCTGCATGACCTCTATCCGATGGATCTGCACGCCTGGTTTGAAGCCTATGTGGGGGGGCGCTGGTATACCTTCGATGCCACCCAGTTCGATCTGTATGAAACCTCGCGCAAAGGGGGGTATGTGGCCCTGGGGTATGGCCGGGATGCCGCCGACGTGGCTATTTTCAACCAGTATGGCCCGGCGGTCTTCCCCATCGAGCAGCATGTCACCGTGCAGCTGTGTGACAGTGCCTGATCGCAGTGTCTGAGAGCGACTGTCGGTGTTCGTTCGTTTATCGGGTGGATGAGTAAAGTGGGTGCCGCAAGCCAAACAGGGCACCCAGCAGCGCAATAACAAAGTAGACCGCCCAGAAGGCAAACAGCACATCGCTGAAAAAATGCCCCCCCTGCACGATTCGGGTCAGGCCGAGCACAACGCCCACCATACAACCGCCCCAAAAGGCTTTGCGGGATGCAAATAGCCATCCCAGAATCATAAAGTAGAAACCCATGGCCGCATGGCCGCTGACGAACGAGCAGTTTTTGCTGCACGCACCCGAGTATACGAATGCCGGGGTGAACTGCTTATTGCCACCAAAATTTTCCACCTGCACTGGCCGTGCACGACCAATGGAGTTGTCTTTCAGAACCGTGTTTACCAGCAGGCCGGGGCCTAAAATAAGGGCAGTTAAGAGAAAGGTGATGCTCCATTTTTTATAGTTTTTCAGCGTCAGCTTATTAAACCGGATCAATAAACCGGTGATGATAAGTCCCAGCAGAATCGGGATATGAATAAATGCAAACAGTCGATAGATAAACTGAATAATCGGGTTGTTATTGTAGATGAACTGCTGCGTCTGCGGGTTGTAAAACAGTCCGGCGATATACAGGTCGATCTGAGGAAAAGCGATGAAAACCGCAACGCAGATCAGAAACAGTACGACATCCCGACAGTATTTGAGATGATTAAACGACATGAGGTAGGCCATCGGATTACTGTTTGTCCTCCTGCGTCATCCCCTTAAAGCCGCTGACCTTATACAGCCGGGCTGAGCGGGTGAAGTTGCTGTACAGTGGCAGGGACTGTTCAGTCAGCAGCGTCACCTCAGCAAAATAACGCTTCAGCTTGGCTTCTACATCATGTTCACTGATAAATAAAAACCGCTTTTCCTGACTTCTGGCCAGTGGGTACTGAAGCTCATAGTGATCTTCGATATAGTTATCGTCACTCAGAGCGACCCCTTTAAAATCCTGCGGCGTGATGTAATAGCCAAAGTAAGCCAGCAATTTACGGGAGTCACTGGCCAGCTTGTAATCCGGATACTGATCAAACCAGGGCTGAAACTGATGTACAAACTCAGGCCAGCCGAGTATTCGTTTGTAGGGATCGTTGCCCCACTTGCGCTCTATGCCCAGCACGTTTGTGATGCTGCCGTAATGGTAGAAAATCAGTGACAACAGCAAGTTAGAGAGCAGGCCGATCAGCAATATACGATAGCCTTTTAGCTGACTCAGATAATAACCCGCCAGCAGGGAGGCACCAACATAGGCGGGTCCTGCCCAGTTGATGTTGGCACGGGCCATAAACGCCTGGACTGAGAGCACGGCAAAAGTCGGCCAGAACAGACTCCAGAGCAGTTTTTCAATGTCACTGCGGGGCTGACGCCTGAGGCCCCGGATCACAATGTAGATCAGCAACACCGGGCCAAATACAAACAGCTGACCACTCCAGAATTCGATCAGACGGCTAAAGCTGATGGAGCTGCTACTCTGATGAGAGATCTGTGCCGTATGCTGGAAGCTGATAAAGTCGTGCTGGTAGTTCCAGTAGAGGTTGGGTAGCAGGAAGCTGAGCGCCAGCAAACAGGTCAGCCAGAACCTGGGATTAAGTAGTAGTTGTCTTCCTGCTGTGCTGAGTACGGCGTATAGCAGAAAGGTGGTGGGTAAAATAATAAACGTATATTTGGACAGCAGCCCCAGCCCGCCAGCAACTCCGGCGAGCAGCCACCAACCGGCGTTATTGCTCTCTTTGGCCCGCAGAAAGGCGTAGAAGCAGAGACACCAGAAAAAGATCAGGGGGGCATCGGTGGTGATAAACAGGCTGTTAAAACCGACCAGCGGCATCAGCAGAAAGACAGAGCCACTGAACAGCGCCGCTTTCGCTGCGATCACCTTATCGTCTGAAAAACGTTCAGCGGTACGATAGAGAATAATGGCGGCGGCGCTGTATAGCAGCGGTGATGCCAGCTTGACTGCCCATTCAGCGTTACCAAAAACCGCGGTGGTCAGCGCGATCAGCCAGCCCACGACGGGCGGTTTAGAGTAATATCCCCAGTCCAGCGTCTGGGCCCAGCCAAGATAATAGGCCTCATCATAAAACAGGGTGATTGGGGTGCTGATAACAACCCATTCACGATAGAAGAATAGCAGGGCGAGCAACGCCAGAAACCAGCGGAAAGGGTGTGCGGTAAATACTGTGGTTGTGTCAGAGGACGCAGCAGACATTCTATAGTTCCGGACTGGCAGGTTGTGTGTCCGGCGATTGGCCGGTGTTTCTTCAGGGGCGCTAAGTTTAACAGAGGCCCTCAGGCAAAGAAATGTCCGCTTGTCGTTCCTGCTGCTCTGGTCAGTTAGATCAGCCCCTTAGCCTGCAGCATCAGGTTCAGGCGTTCAGATATTTCGATCTCCATATGTTTGAGATCTTCAGTATTGTCTGCATGGTGGAAGTCCCAGCGTATATGCTGTTGATCGGTTGGCAGCTCAGGCAGGGCATCGTGGCTCTTATCGCAGAGGGTGATGATGGTATCAAACGGCTCCAGTGCTATGTCATCCAGGCTTTTGCTCTCTGGTTTTATGTCACCTCCCAGCAACTGGCTTACCCACCCGGCGACCTCCTTCGGTACCGGGAGAGGCTCCGGCCCGGCGCTTTTCGCAACCACCCTTCCATGAGCCATTTTATTGGTTAATGCTTCGGCAATCTGCGAGCGGGTTGAGTTGTGTCGGCATACAAACAGGACTTTATAAGGTGTATTCATGGTGAGGTTTCCGCTGTTTTTACGAGTACGATTGAATGATTCAGGCAGATTCGCAGTCCTGATTATCAGCATCCTCATGATAGTTCAGGATACTCCACTCGTGGGGGACATTGGTTAAACGGATAAGATTATGGCAGTTATTGCAGATATAAACCGTATCATTATGGATATGATTCCGCTCCACCAGATTCTCGTGAGCATTGGCTTGTTTTTGATTCACCAGCAAAAAGCAGTCGCTGCACAGTCTTTGTTGTTCCATCAACAGAGGCTCTCCATATTTTTCAAACAATTGTTTGGCAACTATAAGGGTATGGCGCAGAAATTGGTATCCCTGGAACGTTAAATATACGCTCAGATGGCGTCAGTCAGATGTGGGCATTGCCGTGCAAACACCCTCTTTCAGGGCCACGTGCCGGATAGCATTCTGTTCGTTAGCGGGGGACCAGTCGACAATGATGGAAGTGCTTGACAGTGAACTGCTAACGGAACGGGTGTTGGTTAACTCATAGAGAATCTGATTGTTCTGATCATTGCTGGCCAGCGCCTCTGCTGCGCAGGTTATTTTTACCCGCTGGGCTGAGTTCTGCTCAGCAGAGAGTTTCAGTTTGAACAGTAACTGGCAGAATTCATAACCTGATGTATGCAGGTTTTTACGACAGGTTTTGCTTACCGATTCTACTGTGACACGGGTCTTCTGCTGTTTGCCTGTCGTGTCCGGACTCGGGTTATGAGCCGCTGTATCGCCCGGCGATGCCGGGGTGGGCGATTCTTGGGCGGTTGCTCCTGTGGTGGGCGCAATCAGATTATCTTCAGACTGACTGCGATCCAGGGAATCGACGACGGGGATTTCCGGCGGCGATGTGAATGCCGTGCGTAGTGATTCAGCCGGAGGGATCAGCGACTGTGCAGAGCGCTCTTCGGGTGGCGCCAGCAGCACCGGCGTCCGGGACAGCACCCTGACATAGTGAATGGAGATAAAACCCCGGCCATCGTCCAGACGGATCCAGTCGCGCATATCAGTGGTAGTAACCGTCAGCCGGTCTCCTTCACTCAGCACTCCGACCACCGGGCTATGCGTGGATCTTGATTCTCTGATATTGAGGATGGTTGAGCGCACCACGATCTCGAGCCGTTCAGTTGCAGACAGGGTTTGCGGCAGGGATGAAATCATCAGGATCGTGCAGATAATGAGGCGGCGCAGTACAGTCATAGAGTCTTCAGATCAGTAATTCGCATTGTTGGCTATCCAGACTTCAGTCAGGTTTTCAAGATAAAAACACATAGCCGGTGAAACAGTGGAGTCAGAGTATTGCTCATTAACTGTAGGGTCAATATGCGACTACCTAAACTGGGTGATGAACAGCACTTTACGGAGCGTTGAGATGGTATATATTGACAATAGTTTTTTATATCCAGTCTCTTATGGCGGGAGATGATGAGTTATACTGGGTCTATATCTGATCAGGGGATAAATAGTGAGTATTGCGTTAGATGAAAATATGCTGACAGATGGCTCTGTTCTGTTGGCCAGGCAACCGGTATTTAACAAAAGTCAGGATGTGCAGGCTTACAGTCTGTTGTATCGCTCCGATAGCGGTATGCTGCCGGCGGAGTTTTCTGATGAGCAGGCGACGGCTTCGGTTATTCTGAATAACTATGCAGTGGCCTCAAGCGATGGTAAAACCAAGCACCTGCCGCTATTTGTCAAACTGACTCAGAGCATGCTGCTGTCAGATATGTTGCCTGACCTTCCCCGTGAAGGTGTTATTTTCGAGCTGCTGCGCGAAGATGGTATTTCGAAAGAGCTGCTGTCGGTGCTGCGGGAGCGCAAATCCCAGGGGTACCGGTTTGCCTTAACTCACTATACCGGTGATAAGGGGCAGACTCCGCTGCTGGATCTGATGTACGTGGTGAAAATTGATATTCAGCGTCATGACGATGCTGAGCTTAAACAGCTGGTTAACTTCTGTAAGCCCTACCGGGTCCATCTGCTGGCGGATAAGGTTGAGAGCCAGGATGATTTTCGCCGGGCACTCGATTTCGGTTTTAATCTGTTTCAGGGCTATTTTCTCTGTCGTCCGGTATCGATCAAAGGCAAGAGCTTTGGCAGCGCTAAAGCCCTGATTCTGGAGCTGCTGGCAGAACTGAACAACCCTGCGGCAACCGCCGAATCAGTTGAACAGATTGTCATCAATGACCCGGCTATGACCTATAAGATTCTGCGCCTGGTCAATTCCGCTGCCTTCAGCACGCCAAAACAGATTGAGTCGATCTCCCATGCAATCTCACTGATCGGTATGGATCAGGTTAAGAAATGGGCCACACTGTTTCTTCTCAGTGGCCAGTCGGGTAAGCCGGTTGAGCTGACACGGGTGATGCTGATTCGTGGACGGATGTGTGAGCTGTTGGCTGAGATGCTCAGTTATCCACAACCGATCAATTTTTTTATGGTGGGCCTGCTGTCGCAGCTTGATGCGATGATGGATACCGAGATGCAGGTGCTGCTGGATCAGATCCCCCTCGATGACTCGATCAAAAATGCCATTCTCACCCGGGTGAATCAGATGGGTGAGATTCTAACCGAGGTGCAGCACTATGAGCGCGGCGAATGGGCTGATATGCGCAACCTGTTAGAACGTCCATATTACGAGGTGGCATATCGTCATAGTTTAAACTGGGCTGATCAGGTACTGGCTTCACTCCAGGAGTGATCGTGGTCTGGCTACCGGATCTGGTAGGCGCTGATACGGCGCTGTTACTGATCATCACCAGTACCCTGACCTCGATGCTGACGGCGGCCATGGGCATTGGTGGCGGCGTGTTACTGCTGGCGGTGATGGCAACGGTGGTGCCGCCTGCGGCGCTGATTCCCGTGCATGGTCTGGTACAGCTCGGTTCAAATGGTAACCGGGCGCTGTTAACCCGCGACCATATCGACTGGTCTCTGTTGCGGTTGTTTTTTGCCGGTGCAGCGGTCGGAGCGGTGATTGGCTATTTTGTCGTGGTGCAGCTGCCGGTCGAGGTTATCCAGCTCAGCGTCGCCGGGTTTATTCTGTTTCTGGTCTGGGGACCGAAACTGGGTAAACAGGAGATGCCACCTGCCGGTCTGGTGCTGGCGGGGGTAGGAACCACTCTGATGACCATGTTTGTGGGCGCCACCGGCCCGCTGGTGGCCGCTTTTGTTCACCGGCTGGGCTATGAAAAATACCGTACAGTTGCAACCTTTGCCGCCTGCATGACGGCGCAACACCTGTTGAAAATGGTGGTATTTGGTCTGCTGGGCTTTGCTTTTAGCGATTGGTTACCACTGATTTTAGCGATGGTTGCCGGCGGCTTTGCCGGCACCTGGATCGGACTGCATATATTAAAACGACTACCTGCCGAACGGTTTCAGCTGATTTTCAGACTGCTGGTGACAGTACTGGCTTTGCGTCTTGTAACGCAGGTGTTTAGCAACTGATGAATAGGCAGGTATAAATAGGCAGGTATAAATAGGCAGGTATAAATAGGCAGGTATAAAAAAGCAGCCCACTGTGGCTGCTTTTTTGTGGATGCGGATCTGCCCGGGCGGATTAATCTTCCAGTTTGGTCAGGTCCCGTACTGCACCTTTGTCTGCAGAGGTTGCCAGCAGTGCATATGCCTTCAGTGCAGCAGATACCTGACGGGGCCGCTGTTCCGCAGGTTTCCAGCCCAGTGCATCCTGCTCGGTCCGGCGCTGAGCCAGCTCTTCATCGGACAGCAGCACGTTGATCGTCCGGTTAGGGATATCGATGCGGATACGGTCGCCGTTGCGCACCAGACCGATGGCACCACCTGCTGCGGCTTCCGGAGACACGTGACCGATAGACAGGCCCGATGTGCCGCCGGAGAAGCGGCCGTCGGTTAGCAGCGCGCACTCTTTGCCCAGCCCTTTCGACTTGATATAGGAGGTTGGGTAGAGCATCTCCTGCATGCCCGGGCCACCTTTAGGACCTTCGTAACGGACGATAACCACATCGCCCGCCTTAACCTTGTCATCAAGGATATTGGCGACCGCTTCATCCTGAGATTCCGTGATGTGGGCCGGGCCTTCGAACACCAGAATAGAGTCATCGACACCCGCGGTTTTCACCACACAGCCATCCAGGGCGATATTGCCACGCAGTACTGCCAGGCCGCCTTCCAGAGAGAATGCATGTTCCAGCGAACGGATACAGCCGTTGGCACGATCACCGTCCAGGGTGGGCCAGCGGGTGGCCTGACTGAAGGCGGTCTGGGTTGGGATGCCAGCAGGGCCCGCCTTGTAGAACTCCATCACTTCTGCCGATGGGTTACGCATGATGTCCCACTTATCCAGCGCGTCTTTCATCGTGGGAGCGTGTACCGTAGGGGCATCGGTATGCAGTTTTCCGGCGCGGTCCAGTTCACCCAGAATCGCCATGATACCACCGGCACGGTGGACATCTTCGATATGGTATTTAGGCGTATTAGGAGCCACTTTGCACAGCTGAGGGACGCTCCGAGACAGACGATCAATATCGGTCATGGTGAAATCGATCTCAGCTTCCTGAGCAATCGCCAGCAGGTGCAGAATGGTATTGGTTGACCCGCCCATGGCGATATCCAGTGTCATTGCGTTCTCGAAGGCTTTAAAACCAACGGAGCGTGGCAGCAGTGAAACATCGTCCTGCTCATAATAACGCTTTGCCATCGAGACAATGCTGCGACCGGCTTCCAGAAACAGCTCTTTGCGATCTGCGTGGGTAGCCACAACAGTACCATTGCCGGGCAGCGCCAGTCCCAGCGCTTCCGCCAGACAGTTCATGGAGTTTGCGGTGAACATCCCGGAACAGGAGCCACAGGTTGGGCAGGCAGAACGCTCAACGGCATCAACCATCTCGTCGGAAGCATCAGGGTCAACCGCCATCACCATCGCATCAACCAGATCCAGTTTATGCTCAGACAACTTGGTTTTACCGGCTTCCATCGGGCCGCCAGAGACAAAGATAACCGGGATGTTGAGGCGCATAGCGGCCATCAGCATCCCCGGAGTGATCTTGTCGCAGTTGGAGATACACACCAGTGCGTCGGCGCAGTGAGCGTTGACCATATACTCAACGGAGTCCGCGATAATATCCCGGGATGGCAGAGAGTAGAGCATGCCATCGTGGCCCATAGCGATACCGTCGTCGATAGCAATGGTATTGAACTCTTTGGCTACGCCGCCAGCCTTTTCAATTTCACGGGCGACCAGTTGGCCCATATCCTTCAGGTGGACATGGCCCGGAACAAACTGAGTGAAGGAGTTGGCGATAGCGATGATCGGCTTCTGGAAATCGTCATCCTTCATCCCCGTGGCGCGCCAAAGTGCGCGGGCACCGGCCATATTTCGACCTGCGGTTGAGGTCTTGGAGCGATATTGTGGCATGCACAGATCCTCTGCGGCTGTAGTGGATTTTTGTATAAGACCGCGGATTATAGCAAAACTCTCCGCGGGAATATCTAACAATCCATTTTATCAGGGGCAGGTTGGGGTATGAATTGCGGTTTACCCGCATCCGGACGGCCATAACGGGCTATTGTTTAGCGCAGTAAAAACGTATTCTTAGAGGGAATCTGATTCCGGGAGGCGTTAATGGTTATAGATAAAAAACAGATCCGTTCTGATCGCTGGCTGAAAATGATGATGCGTACCGGTGTACCGGTGGCTATTGTGAGCATTCTCTGTCTCTGGCTGGGGCAGTTAATGGCATCGCCAGCGCTGGGGAGTGTTTTTCTGGTGACCATGCCGATCGCGCTGCTGATCGGGTTTATGTACAACATTCGATACGTGATGCTGGCGTTGCGCGCCCGGCGTCAGGCGGCAGACAGCACCTCCGATCATGAATGACCTAACCCTGCTGACCGATCAGTTTCCACTGCTGCAGCAGCTGGATGAGGTCGGACTGGCAATCCTCAGCCGGGCGCAGCGAGTCCAGCTGCCGGCAGATCAGGTGGTGTTTCATCAGGGCAGTGCCTGCACTCACTTTATTATTGTCGTTTCCGGTGTGGTGAAGGTGCTGGGAAGAAACGCCAATGGCCGGGAGCTGGTACTGTACCGGATCGAAAATCAGGGCTCCTGTGTACTGACCACCTCCTGCTTGCTGGGGGCTGAGGATTATCCTGCGGAGGGGATTACCGAGACCGAGGTGACTGCATTTCTGATCCCTCTGTCTGAGTTTCAGCGGGCGATTGCCGAATCGGAAGGGTTACGGCGATTTATATTTGATTCCTACGGTGAGCGGCTGGCAAAGCTGATTGGCCTGGTGCAGGAGATCGCTTTTGAACGCATCGAAAAGCGACTGGCCCGCTATCTGATTGAACATGTTGGTCCTGGCTTTGTGTTGTTACGCTCCCATCAGGAGATCGCCGACGAGCTGGGCACCGCCCGTGAAGTGGTTAGCCGGCAGTTGAAACAGTTTGAGCAGAAAGAGTGGGTCGCCCTGAGCCGTAATCAGGTGCTGTTTCTGAATAAGAGCGCGGTTAAACGCGCGGCAAAAGAGAGCTAAGTAAAAAACAGAGTGCGATCAGCGCCTTCAGTGTGACTTTGTCACAGACAGAGTTCACTATTAGACTGATAATACCCCCAAACCTGAATAAACCTGAGGATGGAAAAATGGAAAAGAATATCGGATCTGTTGATAAAGCGGTACGTATTCTGGTTGGTCTGGTACTGATTGCACTGGTGTTTGTGGGACCTCAAACCGTTTGGGGATGGATCGGTGTACCGGTGATCGCGATCGCCCTGTTTGGCTGGTGTCCGCTATACCGGGTGCTGGGTGTCAGTACCTGTAAAAAGTGCTCAGCTGAGTAAGCAACCAGCAGCGCGACTATGATGCATTAAACCAACCGGCCCCTCTGGCCGGTTTTTTTATGTCCGCAAGCCGCAGTGTAAAGATAGGTAAAGCGGAAAAGGATAGCAGATAGTTCAGGATCGGTTCAGTCCTGTGGCACGACAATAGGCTACATACTCCAGAGAACAGAGATGGGAGAGTAGTCATGAAAAAGATCATTGCAGGCAGTCTGATACTATTGGGACTTGCGTCCGGAATGGCTCAGGCGGACCCCCGCTTTAAAGAGAAAAGGCATCACCAGGAATTCGCCAGGGTGACCCATGTTGAACCGATTGTGGTGCAGACGGAGCGTCGCATCCCCCGCCGTGAATGCTGGGAGGAAGATGTGCGTTACGAAACCCCGGCTCATCACCGTAAATCTTACACAGGGCCTATACTTGGCGGTATTATAGGCGGAGCGATCGGTAACGAGCTGGGCGCAGGCCAGGATAACAAGAAGGTGGGCGCCGTTGTCGGGGCCGTGCTGGGGGCATCCATCGGTAACGATATCAGCCGTAACAGTCACCATCGTGGTAACAACGTTGAATATCGTACTGAAACACGCTGTAACGTTCAGCACGATATTGAGTATTATGAGCGGGTAACCGGTTATAAGGTGACCTACCGCTATAATGGTCAAACCTATCAGACCCGTATGGATCATGATCCGGGTGATCGGATCCGGGTACGCGTCAGTGTTAGTCCTGTTTCCTGATTTAAGCTGTAAATGAATGGGTGATAATAATGTTCAGAACGTTCTCATATACACTCCTTGCCCTGCTGATGGTAACGACTGCGGCGACTGTTGCGGCGGCGGGGGTGGCTGAGACCCGCGCTGAATTCAGAGTAGAATCCATGGTTTTTGCCGCAAACCGGGTGTCCCTGCAACAGGCAGCGGCCACTGCCAGGCAGAATCATGGGGGCAAAGTTGTAAAGGCGGAAACCCGGAATCGCGGTGGGCGAATCGTGCATTTTATCCGGCTGATCAATAATGGCCGGGTAAAAACCATTATGATTGATGCCGAGACTGGTCAGGAACTAACGCCTTAAGGGTAACCGCCATCCACAGGAATGGAGTGACAGAATGAAACTGTTGGTAATAGAAGATGATATGGATCTGCGTCGTCAACTGGTGACGGCCCTGAATGATAGCGGCTATACCGTTGAAGAAGCGGAAGATGGTGAAGAGGGGCTCTACCTGGGCAGTGAATTTCCGTATGATCTGGCGGTTGTCGATATCGGCCTGCCAAAGCTGTCGGGGGTTGAGGTGATTCGCCGCTGGCGTAAGCAGGATATTAACTTCCCGGTCATTATTCTGACCGCCCGGGGTGACTGGCAGGATAAAGTCGAAGGGTTGGAAGCGGGGGCCGATGACTATCTGGTTAAGCCTTTCCATATTGAGGAGCTGATGGCCCGGCTGAACGCCCTGCTGCGCCGGGCGGCGGGTCATGCCAAGCCGATGCTGGAGTTTGGGCCGTTGAAGCTGGACAGCAGTGGACGTAATGTTTATCTCAATGACAGCTCAGTTAAGCTGACCAGCTATGAATACAGAACACTGGAATATCTGATGCTGAATGCCGGCAAGGTGATCTCCAAGAGTGAACTGACCGAGCATCTGTACCATCAGGATTTTGACCGTGACAGCAACGTGCTGGAGGTGTTTGTCAGACGGCTGCGACAAAAGCTGGATCCGGATCAGTCTCTCCAGCCCATTGCCACCGTGCGTGGACTGGGATATCGCTTTGATCTGCCTGCCGGAGCGTCAAATAACGCATGATGCCCCGTGCTCTTCGTGCTCGTCTGCTACTCGCTTCACTTCTGTTGTTGCCGGTATTCTTCGGCCTGACAGGATTTGCCCTGCAGCAGGCGTTTCACCACAGCCTGGAAGCGGCCGAGGAAGAGCGGCTGAAGCTACAGGTCTATCTTATTCTGGGGGCTGCAGAGCTTCAGGGTGATCGTATTATGATCCCCGATAGCCTGCAGGAGCCCCGCTACGCTCAGGTCGAGTCGGGTCTTTACGGCTTCCTCCATGACAGCAAGGATATGCTGGTATGGTATTCAGAGTCTGCCAAGCTGATCTCCGATGCACTGGTCGAACAGCTAAAAGTGGATGGACTCAATACCGGTGATTCACGTTTTTATCGGCTGCCGGAGCACGGTGTATTTGTCTATCAGTTTGCCCTGTTGTGGGAGATTGCCGGGCGTGAACATAACTATGTGTTCACGGTTCTGGAGTCCGATAGCCAGGTAAAAACCGAGCAGAAAGCCTTTAATGCCCAGCTATGGGGCTGGCTGGGCGCGGCGATTTTTCTCTTTCTGCTGGTTGAAACGGCGCTGATCCGCTGGGGGCTGAAGCCGCTGACCCGGCTGGCAGGAGACCTCAAGCGCATTGAGCTGGGGCAGAGCGATAGACTCACCGGTGAATATCCTACAGAGGTTCAGGCGGTTACCGATAACTTCAACCTGCTGATCAGTAATGAACGTCTGCAGCGGGAGCGCTATCGCAACACTCTGGGAGATCTGGCCCATAGCCTGAAGACCCCGCTGGCGGTGATCCGGGGGGCCCGGCAGGAGCGTCTCAGTTTTGACGAGTATCAGACCCTGGTAACGGATCAGGCGGGGCGGATGGATCAGATCGTACAGTATCAGCTGTCCCGGGCCGTGAAGAGTCAGGGGCGGACCCTGGCAAAGAAAACCCCGGTTGCGCCGATTATTGAGCGGATGGTTACCGCCTTGAATAAGGTCTACCGGGATAAAAACATCGGGGTGGCGCTGAGCCTGGACGGTGAATATCAGCTGCCTGCTGATGAGCGGGACCTGATGGAGTTGCTGGGTAATATTCTCGAAAATGCCTATAAATATGGCCACAGTCAGGTAGCGGTCTGTTTCAGTAATGGCGCAGGGATGTTGCAGATCGATATCGCGGACGATGGGGACGGCATCTCTCCCGGGTTGCGTCAGACTATTCTCAAACGCGGTGAGCGGGCCGACACTTCCGCTCCGGGGCAGGGGATCGGCTTGTCGGTTGCCGTGGATATTCTCAGTAGCTACGACGGCGAGCTGGAGATTGGCGAGTCGACGCTGGGTGGGGCCCTGTTCACGATCAGGATGCCGCTGAATTAACT
This sequence comes from Amphritea pacifica, assembly GCF_016924145.1. Taxonomy (GTDB): domain Bacteria; phylum Pseudomonadota; class Gammaproteobacteria; order Pseudomonadales; family Balneatricaceae; genus Amphritea; species Amphritea pacifica. The sequence goes on from NZ_JAFFZO010000025.1 coordinate 57,911, forward strand.
CCGTCGCGCGGGTGCCGGTTTGCCCGGTTAATCAGGCCGGCCCCTTTCCTGCTAACGTCAGTCCAGCGGCTTAACAAAGGCCTTGGAGTTTCGTTGATAGTTATACATCTCCTGCTTTTTATTCGGCAGACTGCTGATTGTGGCAGGTTCAAAACCCCGCTCAATAAACCAGTGGGCGGTGCGGGTGGTCAGGACAAACAGCCGGGTAAGGTGCTGTTCGCGGGCCGCTTCCTCAATCGCCCTCAGCAGTTTCTCGCCCCGGTCACCGCCGCGATATTCCTGAGATATCGCCACACAGGCCAGTTCGCCGATCTGTTCTTCCAGGAATGGGTAAAGCGCAGCACAGCCAACGATAGCACCATCCAGCGCAACCACCGTAAACTGATTGATCTCGGCTTCCAGCAGTTCTCTGGAACGACGCACCAGAATACCGGCTTCTTCCATCGGCCTGATAAGCTCCAGAATACCACCCACATCCTCAATCGTAGCGGCCCTTACCTGTTCGTAAGAGTGTTCAATCACCATGGTGCCGATACCGTTACGACTGAACAGCTCGGACAGTAGTGCCCCATCTTCCCGATAGCTGATCAGGTGGCTGCGGGCCACCCCATGCCGGGAGGCTGTCACCGCCGCTTGCAGATGGCGACAAAGTTCCGATGGCACCTGATCGGGCGAGCTGTGCTTTGCCATATACTGGTTGACCAGGCGTTCGGCGGTATCGGCCAGCAGCTCAGAGCGCAGTGCCTCGGTACTGTCCCGCACGCCGCCATCTTCACCAAACAGAATCAGTTTGTCGGCATCCAGGCTGATGGCAACCTGAGTGGCAACATCCTCAACGGAGAGATTAAACACCTCGCCGGTGGGGGAGTAACCCAGATGGGACAGCAGCACAATATTGTTGATATTCAACTGTTGCCGTATCGCATCCTGATCGACCCGGCGCACCTCGCCAGTATGGCAAAGGTCCACGCCGTTGTAGACTCCAACTGGTCTGGCGGTGACAAAATTGCCGCTACAGACCCGGATTTTGGCGCCATGCATGGGGGAGTTGGCCAGCCCCATTGACAGTTTCGCCTCGATTTCGATGCGCAGGCTGGCAGCGGACTCTATAACGCAACGCAGCGTCTCTGTATCGGTGACCCGCAGGTGGTGGTGCACCCAGTCTTCAATATTCTGTTGTTCAAGTTTGGCTTCGATCTGTGGGCGTGAGCCGTGCACCAGTACCAGTTTGACGCCAAGACTGTTCAGCAGGGCGATATCGTGAATGATATTGGCGAAATTGGGGTCGGCAAGCGCTTCCCCTCCCAGCATCAGGACGAAGGTCTTCCCCCGGTGGGCGTTGATATAGGGGGAACTGTGACGAAACCAGTTTACGTATGGGTTATCATTAATCACGATTAAAAACAGTACCTTGCAATCAGTTGTTCCAGTACCGCTACTGTAGGCTTAATCTGATCAAAAGCCAAATATTCATCGGGCTGATGGGCCTGATCAATTGAACCCGGCCCCATGACGATGGTATCCATCCCTAATCCCTGTAAAAACGGGGCTTCAGTACCAAAGGCAACCGCTTCGGCCTGATAGCCGGTCAGTTTTTCCGCGGTACTCACCAGTTCAGAGTGCTTGTCGTTATGAAATGGGGGCAGTCCGGGAAACAGTGCCTCGGTGATGATCTCTACACCAAATTGTTGTTCCAGGGGGTGTAAGCGCTTGCTTACCGCTTCGCGCAGGTTCTCTGGAGACATCCCTGGCAGTGGCCGCAGGTCATACTCCAGCTCACAGGCGCCACAGATACGGTTAGGGTTGTCGCCACCATGGATGCAACCAAGATTGAGAGTAGGGACAGACACTGCAAAATCATTGTTTTGATAATCTCTCTGTAACTCCTGGCGAAAGCTGATCAGCTCGCCCAGCACGGAATGCATGGCATCCAGCGCACTGGCACCCAGGGTGGGATCTGAAGAGTGGCCTGCGCGCCCCTTGATGCGCACCTGCTCCATCATGACCCCTTTATGCATGTAGATGGGCCGCAGGCTGGTAGGTTCGCCAATGACTGCATAGCGGGCTTTTGGCCGGCCAGCTTCGGCCAGTGCCCGGGCACCGCTCATGGAGCTCTCTTCATCAGCCGTTGCCAGAATGATCAGCGGTTGCTGCAGTGGTTTATCGACGAACTGGCGGGCCGCTTCAATTGCGACAGCAAAGAAACCTTTCATATCGCAGCTGCCCAGGCCATAGAAACGGCCATTTCTTTCGGTCAGCTTGAACGGATCACTGTTCCACAACTCAGCATTAAATGGCACGGTATCGGTGTGGCCCGACAGCACCAGCCCGCCGGGACCACTGCCCAGGGTGGCGATCAGGTTCGCTTTTCCCGGGTGTCCCGGTACTGGCATCACTTCGGTGCTGAAACCCAGATTGGATAGCCAGGCTTCCAGTTTTTCAATCACACCCAGATTGCTCTGGTCCCAATGTGCTGCGGTGCAGCTGACTGAGGGCGTGGCGATCAGTTCTGTGAGCATTGTCAGCAGGTCAGGTGTGGAGGGTTGCATAGCGGTATCCGATTCTTATTGAGTTATCTCCATATTGTGCAGCTTTCAGCAGAAATAAAAAAGGCGACCCTTGCATGATCGCCTTTAATTCATCTGGTGCAGCGGCTCTGTTAACTAAAGATGCCCTTGAGGATAAAGAAGATCACGATCGACAGGAATGCCCCTGCCGGCAGCGTCACCAGCCAGGAGATAAAGATGGTTCCGACCACCTGCAGATTCAGGGCAGAGAGGCCCCTTGCCATACCTACACCCAGAACCGCACCCACCAGAGTGTGGGTGGTTGAGATCGGCAACCCGGTGCCGGAGGCGAAGACTACCGTTGACGCTGCCGCCAGGGTTGCTGCAAAGCCCCGGCTGGGGGTCAGTTCGGTAATATTGTTGCCCACCGTCGCGATAACCTTATGGCCATACATCACCAGACCAGCGACGATACCACTACCACCCAGAAGCAGAATCCAGACCGGCATCGCCGACTTCTGGGCTACTTCCCCGGCGGAGTTCACGACCCCTACCACTGCTGCCAGCGGGCCGACCGCATTGGCAACGTCATTTGAACCATGGGCAAATGCCATCGCGCAGGCGGTGAACATCATCAGGACACCAAACACTTTTTCAACACTGGCGAAGTGGTAGTCAACATTATCTTCAGCCCGGGCATGTATTTTCCGCAGCATCAGCATACCGATGATCATGGTAACAAAGGCGATGCCGATAGAGATCATGGCGCTGTTGCCAAATCCGGGATTCAGACCGATATGTTTCAGTCCCTTGGTAAAGGTCACCATGGAGATCATAAAGCCGACGACGAAAATGTAGGCAGGAACGTATTTTTTGGCGTTTTTGAAGGGGTGTTCGGTATCGAGAATCAGTATCTGTACGGTGCGGTAGAGGAAGAAAGCGATAAAGCCGGCGGTCAGTGGCGAGACGACCCAACTGGCAACAATTTTACCCACCTTGCTCCAGTGCACCGCGTCCACCGAGATGCCGACTGCGGCAAAACCGACGATTGCGCCGACGATTGAGTGGGTGGTGGAGACCGGCCAGCCCATCGCGGTGGCGATCAGCAGCCAGATCCCCGCCGCCAGCAGTGCTGATAACATGCCGTAAACCAGCAGTTCCGGTGATCCGGAGAGAATCGCCGGATCAATAATTCCTTTGCGGATTGTTGCGGTGACCGCGCCACCGGCCAGGTATGCACCGGCAAATTCAAAGACGATTGCGATCAGAATCGCCTGTTTCAGGGTTAAGGCCTTGGAACCTACCGAGGTTCCCATCGCATTTGCGACATCGTTTGCGCCCACACCCCAGGCCATAAAAAATCCAAACACACATGCCATGATGACCAGGATGGAGCCATAGTCCGCAATGATGCTCATGATAACTACCTAATTTTTAAGATTCAGAGAAAATTTATTCGCAAGCTTTACTTGGCTAACAACAATTGCAGGCGGCTGCCCACCTGTTGCGCCTTGTCAGCGAGGTCACCGATCCAACTGATAATCTGATAGAGGAACATCGCATCAATCGGATGCAGCTCTTTCTCTACATCAAACAGGGATGAACGCACTTCGCGCTCCATCTCATCGGCATCGTGCTCCAGATCATCGAGGTCGTGGATCATCTGTTCGACAACATCGACTTCATGGCCACGGAAGCCCGCGGTGATCAGTTCATCGAGCTCATTCAGCGCCATCAGCGCCTGACCCGAGGTCTTCAGGGAGGACCGGACATACTCTGAGACAGCCGGTTGAATCTGTATCGGAATCAGCATTTTGCGACCCAGTATCAGGCCCGCAATATCTTTTGCCCGGTTGGCAATCTTGTCCTGCATGCGCAACAGTTCAAGCAGATCGGTACGGGGAACCGGTAGAAACAGACTGTTGGGGAGATTCATACGGATCTCCTTTTTCATGGTGTCTGCTTCACCTTCCAGCACCGCAATGCTGTGTTGAATTTCACTGGCCTTTTCCCAGTCTTCAGCCATCACCGCATCAAAAAAGGGAATCAGCTGGATAGCGCAGGAGTGAGCCTTTGCAATATGTTCCTGCATTGGCTGAAAAGGGGATCGTGCAAACATCTGCATAATCGGGTTGTTAGTCACCATAGAATCACCGGTATTCGTGCAAATTTTGCGCGAGTATACGTTGGCAGCTCACGTATTTGTAGTCAAAATGAAACATAAGTGTAACCAAACTGACGCCAATGGTGTTGTCTTTGCTCAATATATTGTCACTCTGGCCTTATAACATGCTGATTTTTGGTTTTTATTCAGGGGGATTTGATAATTGTTAAGCTTTTATTACAGTCGCTTTGTCGAGATAGCAGTCGTGTGAAAAAACGCTTTTTGGTAAGCTGACAGGATAGATCGGTCATCGACAGAGTACCCAGATATGCTCAGCCAGTTAATAAAAAATTTACCGCCTCTGATTCAGCCCTGTGCCGCACTGAATGTTGAAAAATGTTCCGGCTCACTGGAACACCTCAGTGATTCTGAAACCGGTTTGCAGCAGGCGTTGATCCGGGTTCTGGCGGGCAGCGATTATGTCGCAGATCAGTTGAGTCGCCATCCCCGGCTGCTGGATGATCTGTCAGGTAGCGGTGATCTGTTTAGCGCTTATCCCGCTAATACTTATCAGCAGCGGCTGGAACGCCGTCTGGCCGAGGTGGACAGTGAAGAGCAGCTGCATAGCGTGCTGCGCCAGTTTCGACAGCGTGAAATGGTCAGGATTATCTGGCGCGATCTGACCCGCGCTACGGATATGCGCGGCACCACAGCAGATCTGTCTGCACTGGCGGATGCCTGTATCGATCAGACGCTGACATGGCTTTACGATGATTGCTGCAGCAAATGGGGAACACCGCACTCGACTCCCGCGGACGGCAGCCCTGCACAGCCGCAAAAACTGGTGGTGCTGGGGATGGGTAAGCTGGGTGCCTATGAACTGAACCTGTCCTCGGATATCGATCTGATCTTTGCCTACCCGGAAAAAGGGATGACTGAGGGAGGTCGGCGGGTGCTCGCGAATCAGGACTTTTTCAGCCGGCTGGGGCAGAAACTGATTCAGGCGCTGGACAGTATCACCGCTGATGGCTTCGTCTTTCGTACCGATATGCGCTTGCGTCCCTATGGCGCCAGCGGCCCGCTGGTCTGCAGCTTTCCCGCGATGGAGGAGTATTACCAGAATCAGGGGCGGGACTGGGAGCGCTATGCGATGATCAAAGCCCGGGTGGTCGGTGGCGATCAGTGCGCGGGTGCTGAGCTGCTACAGATGCTGCGGCCCTTTGTTTATCGCAAATATATCGACTTCAGTGCGTTTGATTCGTTGCGCTCGATGAAGGAGATGATCAATAAAGAGGTGCGCCGTAAAGGGTTGCACGGCAATGTAAAACTGGGTGCCGGCGGCATCCGGGAAGTGGAGTTTGTTGCCCAGGCGTTTCAACTGATCCGCGGGGGGCGTGATCCCCGGCTCCAGCAGCGCGAGTTACTCAATATTCTGCCACTGTTGCCAGAAACCGTTGGTATCCCTGAAACAGCGGCCAATGAACTGATCGAGGCTTATACCTTCCTGCGTAATACGGAACATGCGATTCAGGCCGTCGCCGACCGGCAAACCCAGGAATTACCCGCCGATCAGGTAGGGCAGGCCCGCATTGCATACAGCATGGGGTTTGATCACTGGGACAGTTTCCTGGCGGAACTGGAGCGTCAGCGTGACCGGGTCACCCGGCATTTTGCCGATGTGATTGCCCCGACTGAGGCGGCTCCCCACAGCGCAGGTCAGGCCAGTGACTGGCTGCAGCTCTGGAATAGTGAGTTTGATGAGGCCGAAGGTGAGTCGTTTTTTGCCCGGCACGGCCTGGATGACCCACAACAGGCCAGGAAAGCGTTCAATAACCTGAAGAGCAGCCGTTCAGTACAGGTGATGCAGGCTGTTGGCTATCAGCGCTTGCAGGCGGTGCTGCCAAAGCTGATGGATGAGGTGGTGGCCGTCGAGAACTCCGCGGAAACCCTTGAACGGGTGTTGCTACTGATTCAGGCTGTTATCCGGCGCTCCTCTTATCTGGTGTTGCTGGCGGAAAACCCCGGCGCGATGCGCCAACTGGTTCGTTTGTGTTCTGCCAGTGCCTGGTTCAGTGAAACTCTGGCCCGGCAGCCGGTATTGCTGGATGAACTGATCGATCAGCGAAGCCTCTATTCGCCCCCCTCTAAGGAAGCGTTGCAGTCGGACCTGCGTCAGCAGTTGCTGCGTATACCGCAAGAGGATGAAGAGCAGTTGATGGATACCTTGCGCTATTTCAAAAGCGCCCATGTGCTGATCGTCGCCGCATCCGATATTACCGGCGTACTGCCTCTGATGAAGGTCAGTGACTATCTGACCTGGCTGGCGGAAGTGATTCTCGAGGAGGTGCTGGAGATCGCCTGGCGGCAACTGACAGAAAAGCATGGTGTACCGCTGAAAGCATCGGGGGTGTCTTGCGATCCTGACTTTATCATTGTCGGATACGGCAAGCTGGGGGGGATCGAGCTTTCCTATGGTTCGGACCTGGACCTGGTGTTTGTCCACGATGCCGACGCCAGTTTATTCACGCCGGGCCATAAACCGATCGCTAACACCGTCTTTTTCACCCGCCTGGGGCAGAAAATTATTCACATCCTTAATACCTTTACCACCGGCGGTCATCTTTACGAAGTGGATATGCGCTTACGACCATCCGGTAACTCGGGTTTGCTGGTCAGCTCGCTCAAAGCGTTTTCTGAATATCAGCAAAAAGAGGCCTGGACATGGGAGCATCAGGCGCTGGTGCGGGCCCGGGTTATCGCGGGTTCAGAGTCGCTCAGACAGCGGTTTGAGCAGGTCAGGGCAGAGGTGTTGTCGCAACCGCGGGAACAGGGCGAGCTGACGGATGAGGTGGTGAAGATGCGGGAAAAAATGCGCGAGCATCTGGGCACCGCAGAAAAAGACGCGCAGGCGTTGTTTAACCTGAAGCAGGATCGCGGTGGTATTGTCGATATCGAGTTTATTGTGCAGTACAGTGCGCTGGCCCACTCACACCGATATCCGCAACTGATTGAATATACCGATAATATCAGAATTCTGGATGCCATGGAGCAGGTCGGTGTGATCCCTGCGGATGATGCCGAGACGCTTCGGGAAGCGTATAAAAAGTATCGCTCTGTGGGACACCGTCAGGTGCTGCAAAATCGCTCAGGGCCGGTGAGTCCGGATGAGCTGGAGGATTGTCGGGAGGCCGTCATCCGCATCTGGAATAGCCAGCTTAACGGCTAACGGCGGTTGCAGCCCGTTTTTTCCGGTGCTCTGCAATGGCTTATACGAAAAAAAACTCCGGCTGACTGGCCGGAGTTTTATGATCGGTTTTCGTTTCCCCTCGGCGAGAGTTACTTCGGGGTAACGCAGCACCGGATTTTCTGTTATGCCGCGAAGTTCTGGTTAACGAAGTCCCAGTTGACCAGCGCCCAGAAACCTTTCAGGTAATCCGGACGTACGTTGCGGTAATCGATGTAATAGGCGTGTTCCCACAGATCAACCGTCAGCAGTGCAGTCTGACCATTGGTCATCGGCGTGCCAGCGTTGCTGGTGTTAACGATCTCCAGGGAGCCGTCAGCGTTCTTCACCAGCCAGGTCCAGCTTGAACCGAAGTTGTTCACCGCTTTATCGTTCAGTTCTTCCTGGAATGCGGCAAAAGAGCCCCATTTAGCGTTGATCGCGTCTGCAATAGCACCGGTTGGTTCACCACCGCCGTTTGGCGACAGGCAGTTCCAGTAGAAAGTGTGGTTCCAGATCTGAGCTGCGTTATTGAATACGCCGCCAGCAGGCGCTGACATGATGATCTCTTCCAGAGATTTTCCTTCGTATTCGGTGCCTGGTACCAGACCGTTCAGCTTCACAACATAGGTGTTGTGGTGTTTGCCGTGGTGGAAGTCCAGGGTTTCGGCGGAGATGTGAGGTTCCAGTGCATCTTTGGCGAATGGCAGTGCTGGTAGTTCAAAGCTCATGATTAATTACCTTTTAGTGTCAGGTTCAGCATAGATTGTGAAACTGTTATATAAACCAGAATATTTATATAGGGTCTTTATTGTAATATTTCAAGCGTTGTTGACCCGTTGGAGGGGAATCATAACACCCTTATTTCACCTTTTCATCGCTTGTAAATCCTTGTAGAAACGAGGGAAATTAAGTGCCAGCCCCCCCTTCTCAGACTAAAGTTAGCTGACAGATGTTACGGAACTGTTAGAATCGGTCTCCTTAAACGGATCACAAATAATAGAACAACACAGGCGATAACGGGTTATGGGTAAAGTGTTTCTCTGGATTGCAGCGGTGCTGCTGGTGGTATTTACCGTGAAAACTCAGTATCTGACATCAAAGACCTGGGAGCCTTTTAAGCAGGGCTGTATGGCAGGTGGGACTGCAACAGAGGAGCAGTGTAGTTGTCTGTCGAACTATGTGCATAAGCACTTCAGTGATAATGAGGTGGAGCAGATTATGAAGGGGACAATTACCGATCCGGCGATGCAGCAGAAAGTCGAGGGCATTGTCCGGGTTGGCTCCAGAGAGTGCAAGAATCCTTAAACCGCTCCTGCCAATCTCTGCGCTGGCTGCTTGAATGGCCGCCGGAGGGCCGTAACGGATATCCCGGCGGTTGTGGAAGGGATAATAGTTCTAGTCCGCCAGTCGCTGTCGTACCATATAGAGTGCGGCGATGGCGCGGCCTTCGGAGAAGTCATCGCGGCTGACCAGCTCATCCAGTCGGGCCAGCGGCCAGCGAATGACCTCCATCTCCTCGGGCTCATCACCCGGCAGACGGCAGGGGAATAATCCTTCAGCCAATACCGCGGTAATTTTGTGCCCCATATAGTTGGGGGCCGAGGTCATCTGCTTGATCAGGCTTAACGCTTCGGCACCAAAACCCGCTTCCTCTTTGAGTTCGCGGTTAGCCGCCTGCAGAGCGTCTTCTCCGGGATCGATCAGCCCTTTGGGCAGGGTTAGCAGATAATCTTCCAGTCCCACGGCGTACTCTTTTATCAGCAGCACATTCTGGTCAGCATCAATCGCCACAATCATCACTGCCCCGCGGCCACGGGTAGCCAGTCGTTCGTAGGTTCGCTCGACGCCATTAGAAAAACGTAACTCGATCTCTTCCACCTGAAACAGTCGGCTCTTAGCGGTGGCAGTTACCTTCAAAATATCCGGTTTTACAGGCATACTGGATTGTTCCTCGTCAATCAGTGACAAATCTGACGTAATACTAACCCGCAACCCTGACTTTTTATATGGATTGGACGAATATTGATACGGTGCTTCTGGATATGGATGGCACTCTGCTTGACCTGCATTTTGATACCTATTTCTGGCTTGAGCATCTGCCGGTGCGCTATGCACAGATGCATAGAATGGATCAGAATGAGGCGCAACAGTGGTTACATGCGCGCATTATGCAGGAACAGGGCACGCTCAACTGGTACTGTCTTGATTACTGGTCGAAGGAGCTGAAGGTCGATATTAAAGCGCTGAAGCGGGAGATCAGCGACCGGATTGCGTTTCGTCCCCATGTTCATGATTTCCTGCTACATCTTGACGCGCTGGGTATTCGTCGGGTGATTGTCACCAATGCGCATCAGGACAGCCTGGCGCTGAAGCTGGAACAGACCGGTCTGGATAAGTTAGTTGATCGGATTATCTGCTCGCACGATTATCAGATTCCTAAGGAGCAGCAAGCGTTCTGGCACCGCTTGCAGGAGGATGAACCCTTTGATCCGGCCCGCACCCTGCTGGTGGACGACAGCCTGCCGGTATTGGCCTCTGCCCGCGAATACGGCATCGCCTGGCTGTTGAGTATTCTCCAGCCGGATAGCCAGCAGCCCGAACGTGAGATTACCGATTTTAATGCAATCGGCCATTTTAATGAGTTGATGAAGAGATAGATGAGTAAACACAGTCATAGTAAACAGGGTTCCGGTAAACAGAGTGATACAGACTCACAGGTCCGGTTGGATAAATGGCTCTGGGCGGCCCGTTTTTTTAAAACCCGCAGCGCAGCGAAAGAGGCGGTCGAGGGGGGTAAGGTGCATTATCAGGGGCAGCGGGCTAAATGTAGCCGCACTGTCGAGATTGGCGCCAAACTGGTCATTCGCCAGGGATTTGATGAAAAGACTGTCATTGTGATGGCAATTTCCGGCCAGCGGCGTGGGGCACCTGAAGCGCAACTGCTGTATCAGGAGACCGAAGAGAGTATCAAAAGCCGCGAAGAGCATGCTGCGGTGCGTAAAATCATGCGCGGTAATGGCGCACCGGATCACCGCCCCAATAAAAAAGAACGGCGCAAGATTATCCAGTTTAAGGATCGCTAGCATTACGCTGCATATGCTAATATCGGTTTTTTGCCAGCGTGATTTTTGCTGGTAATGGCAGCTATATTTAGATCAAAAAAATGGGTTTCAGAGAACATAATGAGCAGTTCTGATCAGCTTCAGCGGGTTATTTTTGAAGAGGCGGATATCCGCAGTGTATTGGCGGGCCTCGAGCAGAGTTATCAACAGGCAATCGCAAAGCATAACTACCCTGCGCTGATTAATCGTCTGCTGGGGGAAATGATGGCGGCGGTGAGTCTGCTCAGTGCCACGCTTAAATTTGATGGGCGGCTACTCCTGCAGGCCCAGAGTAATAACCAGGTCAAGGTGCTGATGGCTGAATGCAATCATCAGCGAGATCTGCGTGCTATCGCCCGTTTTGATGGTGAACTGCCGCAGCAGGCAGAGTTTTGCGAACTGCTGCAGGGTGGTCAACTGGTTATCACGATAGAACCGGATCAGGGCAAACGCTATCAGGGCGTGGTGCCGCTGGAAGGGGCACGACTGAGTGAGTGTCTGGAGGCTTATTTCAGCCGTTCTGAGCAGCTGCCGACACAGATCCACCTGGCGGCGGATGAACAGCGGGCCGCAGGCTTTCTGTTGCAGGTGATGCCTGCCAAGGGTGACTCTATGACCGATTGGCAGCATTTCAGCTGTCTCGGTGCCACGCTCTCCGATGAAGAACTGCTGCAGCTGGATAATGACACCATTATTCGCCGCCTGTTTCATGAGGAAGATTGTCGTTTGTTTGATCCGGAATCTCTGCAGTTTAAGTGCGATTGCTCCCGCAAGCGTACCGGCGATGCGTTGCGTTATATGACCCGGGAGGAGCTGGAACAGATCGTTCGGGAGGAGGGCAGCATTGAAGTCAGTTGCCAGTTCTGTAACGAATTGTACCGTTTTGACCTGGCTGATATCGCGATGATGTTCTCAGACAGCGCCAATATTGAAGGGTCTGATCAGCTTCACTAATCCGACCATTTTTATAAGCTATTGTTTTAAGGTCTGTTTTTATTCGGATCAGCGAGGTTTTCTTTTGCCGTCAAGAAATCTCCTGGCCGATGGTGTTTTGCCGGCTTTTTTGACATAATACGCCTCCTTATAATAACGGCCCCGTTGACTTTCCGGCAGGAAATTTCAAGAACAGGGGCTATCAGGCAGCTTTATCAGGTAAATTACTTTTTTTGGCTAGAAGCCAAGGGAATCAAGCAATGAGCAAAGAAACCGTGAACACTGTACACGAAAATTTGAGCCCGGCTCAGCTAGTTGAAAAAGCCATCCAGCGTGGCGAAGGCGTTCTCGCTGACACAGGTGCGCTGGTTGTCAAAACTGGCAAGCGTACAGGTCGTTCTCCGATGGATCGTTTTATCGTTGAAGAAGCCAGTACATCCGATGAGATTCATTGGGGACCTATCAACCGTCCGTTTGATGCAGACAAATTTGATGCATTGTGGGCTCGTGTTGAGGAATATCTGGCGGCTCGGGAGCATTTCGTATCCAACGTTCATGTGGGTTCCGACACTAATCATTACCTGCCGGTTTTGATGACCACAGAGACTGCATGGCAGAATCTGTTTGGTCAGAATCTGTTTATCCGTCCAGCAGAGTTTAATCCGAAGTCTAAAGAAGAGTGGCAGGTTATTAATGCCGCCAGCTTCGAATGTGACCCTGAGCGTGATGGCACCAATAGCGACGGCTGTGTGATTATCAACTTTGCCAAGCGTAAAGTGTTGCTGGCCGGTATGCGTTATGCGGGTGAGATGAAGAAAGCGATGTTCTCTGTACAGAACTTCCTGCTGCCTGAAAAAGATGTGCTGCCGATGCATTGTTCCGCAAACGTCGGTGAAGATGGCGATACCACTCTGTTCTTTGGTCTGTCCGGTACCGGTAAGACCACCCTGTCTGCAGACCCTGAGCGTTACCTGATCGGTGATGACGAGCATGGCTGGGGGAAAGGCGTTGTCTTCAATCTGGAAGGCGGTTGCTACGCAAAAACCATCGACCTGAGTCAGAAAAACGAACCGATTATCTGGGACGCTATCCGTTTCGGCGCGATCGTCGAGAACGTAACCCTGGACGAAAAACGTACCGCAGATTACAGCGATACTTCACTGACTGAAAATGGTCGTTGCGCCTACCCTCTGGAGCACGTTGAAAAACGTACTGAAGAGAATAAGGGCGGTGAGCCGAAGGCGATTGTCTTCCTGACCTGTGACCTGACCGGTGTTCTGCCACCTGTGTCTATCCTGTCTAAAGAAGCAGCGGCTTACCACTTCCTGTCTGGTTATACCGCACTGGTTGGCTCAACTGAGATGGGTTCAGGCGGCGGCATCAAGTCGACCTTCTCTACCTGCTTCGGTGCACCATTCTTCCCGCGTCCGGCCAGCGAATATGCTGACCTGCTGATCAAGCGTATCGAAGAGTTCGGCAGCCAGGTTTATCTGGTAAATACCGGCTGGACCGGCGGCTCTTACGGCACCGGATCACGTTTCAATATCCCGACCACCCGCGGTATTATTGCTGCGATTCAGAGCGGCGCGCTGGTCGATGTTCAGACCCAGCATCTGGACGGTATCAACCTGACAGTACCTACCTCTGTACCGGGTGTTGATTCTGCACTGCTGAATCCACGTGATACCTGGGCTGACAAGGGTGCATACGATGCTACGGCAAAAGACCTGATCGGTCAGTTCACCAGCAACTTCACCAAGTTTGAAGGTGTGGCTGAAGCAATCATCGCCGCAGGCCCACAAGCCTGAACGCAGATTGAATGAGAAAAGGCTCCTTCGGGAGCCTTTTTTGTTTTAGAGCAGTTGCTAGTGGTTAGACGCGGCTGCGCCGCTCGCTAGTCGCTAGAAAAAACGTTCTTAATGTTTTGTGCGGTGAGGGCTTGCTTTGCACTTTGTAAGTGATTTTTGCAAAGGCGCAAATTCAAAAAACAAAAGCTCCAAACCACTCCGCATCCGCTCTTCCTGGCCACTAGCAGGCGCGTAGCGCCGTTCTGGCAAGCGGCGAAGCCGCGTCTAGTTACTTAAACGCCAGTGTGTACCCCGCATTCGCCAGATATCCCGCTTCCTGCTCCAGATCTGCCTGGGTGAGCGGTTGGTGGCTGAGCCAGTTGTCCGGGAAAACCAGAGTCAGTTCGTTGTCCTCTGCGGTGAGGTGGAAGGCGGGCAGGCGTTCACGGCTGCGGCTGCGGTTGAGTACAAACGCCAGTCTGAGCAGTATGGTCAGGCGGCTATAGTGCTTCGCCTCCCGAGGCAGTAGCTGATCAAAGGTGGCGGTCGGAAACTTGCGCCGGTGCCCCTGTACCACTGCGGCCAGCTGGATCTGCTGTCGCTTGGTAAATCCCGGCAGGTCTGAGTTCAGTACCAGGTAGGCACTGTGTTTATGGTATTGGCTATGGGCGATGGTCAGTCCGGTTTCACAGCAGCGTGCTGCCCAGCTGAGCATATTGTGATATTCAGTGGTATCCAGCTTCCAGCTCTCCCGCACCTGGGTCAGGGCGATCAGGGCGGTCTGTTCAATCCGCATCGCCTGTTCCTGGTCTACCCGGTAACGCTGCATCATCGCATTGATACTGCGTTCACGAACATCCTCGTGGCGCAGGCGGCCGGCCATATCGTACAACAGGCCCTCCCGCAGTGCGCCTTCGGAAAAGCGGATCTCTTTGATGCCCAACGATTCAAAGGCTGCGGAAAGGATAGCGATACCGGCGGGGAAAACTGAGCGGCGATCCTCTTTTAAACTCTCAATATCGATCTCATCGACATGGTTGTAACTGAGTATTTTATCTTTCAGTTGTTGCAGTGCCGATGCGCTGACTTTATCGGTTGCATACCCCAGAGTGATGCAGGCGTTGCGCACCGCCTTAATGGTGCCGGATGCGCCGACACAATCATCCCAGCCCAGTTGCCGATAGGTGCGCTTGATGGTCAGCAGCTCCCGCAGGGCGCCAAACACCGCCAGCTGGAAGTTCTTTTCGGTGATTATTCCATTGGGAAAGTAACGGTTACTGAAGCTGACGCAGCCCATCTCAAGGCTTTCCAGTTCCAGCGGTTCAAAGCGTTCACCAATAATAAACTCGGTGCTGCCGCCGCCGATATCGATCACCAGCCGGCGGCCGTTATCACCCGCCAGGGTATGGGATACCCCCAGATAGATCAGCCGTGCTTCTTCAATACCGGCGATGACTTCGATTGAGCACCCCATGATCTTTTCGGCTTCGAGAATAAAATCGTCACTGTTGGTTGCTTCTCTCAGGGCATTGGTGCCGACGATTCTGATCTGCTGATCGGGTATATCCCTGACCCGCTGAGCAAAGCGCTCCATACACTCCAGTCCCCGCTGAATCGCCTCCGCTGTCAGCATGCGGTTTTCATCAAGTCCGGCAGCGAGCTGAACTTTTTCCGATAACAGATCGATAGGCTGTAATTCGCCCTGAACGAGTTTTGCGACTACGATATGAAAGCTGTTTGAGCCCAGGTCGATGGCAGCCAGCAGCGAATGCTCGCCAGGGCTGGTGGTAGTTTCCTGATTCATGTGCGTATGCTTCAAAATAGAGAATAGGGCTATCTTAACAGATATATGTTACTGATTAGAGAGAATACACCGGATATTGATGTCTGTGGCGTTCCCTGCTTATTCACAACCGTTTAATGACAATGGTATGATCGGTAACTATTAATATTTAGTGAATCTCACTGCAGAGGCTTTTTATGAGTGAAAATATTGTTAACGTGACCGATGCTTCCTTTGAAGATGATGTTTTAAAAGCTGATGGTCCGGTACTGGTTGATTACTGGGCCGAGTGGTGTGGTCCATGCAAAATGATCGCACCCGTGCTGGAAGAGATCGCCAAAGATTACGCAGGCAAGCTGAAAGTTTGTAAGCTGAATATCGATGAGAATAACGAAACGCCGCCAAAATTTGGTATCCGTGGTATTCCGACACTGATGCTGTTTAAAGATGGCAACGTTGAAGCGACTAAAGTGGGTGCGCTGTCCAAGTCGCAACTGGCAACCTTCATTGAAGAGAGCATTTAGACGCTGAATGTGGGCCTGTGGCTTGTAAAAAACGCAGGGAGTGACCGGGATCATGGTTTGCTCCCTGATTTACTGGACTCTTTTTAACCAACGCATTATAGTGTGATCTCCAAACACCGGATTCTCTTCCAGAACTCTATTGCTTCCAGAAATCTGGATTATTACTCTGGTTTAGAACTCTGATTTCACTTTATCAATTCAATCTGACCTGAATAGTTATGCTATTCCGCTCAAGGCATATTCCTGTCTTCCAACACTACACAAAAACCTATGAATCTAACCGAACTTAAAAAGAAAAGCGTTCCTGAACTGCTAGATATAGCAAAAGAGATGGGACTGGATAATCTGGGCCGTTCCCGTAAACAAGATGTTATTTTTGCAATTCTTAAGCGTCATGCTAAGGGTGGTGAAGATATCTATGGCGACGGCGTGTTGGAAATTTTGCAGGATGGCTTCGGCTTTCTGCGATCGGCGGAAGGGTCATACCTTGCAGGCCCTGATGATATCTATGTATCACCGAGCCAGATCCGGCGCTTTAATCTTCGCACCGGTGATACGATCTCCGGCAAAATTCGCCCGCCAAAAGACAGCGAGCGTTATTTTGCGCTACTGAAAGTGGATCAGATCAACTTTGATAAGCCGGAAAATGCCAAGAACAAAATTCTGTTTGAAAACCTGACTCCGCTGTTTGCGCAGGAGCGGTTGAAGATGGAGCTGGGTAACGGCAGTACAGAAGATCTGACCGCCCGGGTAATCGATCTGGTTTGCCCTATGGGTAAAGGTCAGCGGGCCTTGCTGGTATCGCCGCCGAAGGCGGGTAAGACCCTGATGCTGCAGAATATTGCCAACTCCATTAAACGCAACAATCCGGAAGTGCACCTGATTGTACTGCTGATCGATGAACGTCCTGAGGAAGTGACCGAGATGCAGCGCACCGTGCGCGGCGAAGTGGTTGCCTCGACATTCGATGAGCCGCCGTCACGTCACGTGCAGGTTGCCGAGATGGTGCTGGAGAAAGCCAAGCGTCTGACTGAGCACAAACAGGATGTGGTTATCCTGCTCGACTCTATCACCCGTCTGGCCCGTGCCTACAACACCGTGATCCCATCATCCGGTAAAGTGCTGACCGGTGGTGTGGATGCCCACGCACTGGAACGTCCCAAGCGTTTCTTCGGTGCGGCGCGTAATATCGAAGAGGGTGGCAGTCTGACCATCATCGCGACCGCGCTGGTTGATACCGGTTCGAAGATGGATGAGGTTATCTTTGAAGAGTTTAAGGGTACCGGTAACTCTGAGGTGCATCTGGACCGTAAAGTGGCTGAGAAGCGGGTTTATCCTGCCTTCAACATCCGCCGTTCAGGCACCCGTCGCGAAGACCTGCTGACCACTGAGGAAGAGCTGCAGCGGATGTGGATTCTGCGCAAGCTGCTGGATCCGATGGAGGACTCTGCGGCGATCGAGTTTGTGCTGGATAAGCTGAAAGACTTCAAGACCAACGACGAATTCTTCCTCTCGATGCGTCGTTCCTGATTCATATCTCTGTTCTGAAAGGGTAAGCTTAGCGCTTGCCCTTTTTTATTGCTGAATACTATGTCAAACCTGAAATACAAAGATCTGCGAGACTTTATCCACAGCCTTGAAAAACAAGGAGAACTGGTGCGTATCAGTGTCGAAGTCGATCCCAATCTGGAGATGACCGAGATCTGTGACCGCACCCTTCGGGCGGGTGGTCCGGCGCTGCTGTTTGAAAACCCCAGGGGCTATGATTATCCGGTACTGGCAAACCTGTTTGGTACTCCCCGGCGGGTTGCTCTGGGGATGGGGCAGGAGGATGTCGCCAGTCTGCGCGAAGTGGGTAAACTGCTGGCGATGCTGAAAGAGCCTGAGCCACCCAAAGGGATGAAAGACGCTTGGGAGAAGCTGCCGATCTTTAAGCAGGTGCTGAATATGGGGCCGAAAAAGGTTCGCAACGCCGCCTGCCAGACCCATGTGATCGAGGGCGATGATGTTGACCTGGGTAAAATCCCGGTACAGCGTTGCTGGCCCGGTGATGCCGGGCCGCTGGTGACCTGGCCGCTGGTGATCACCCGCGGGCCGAATAAGTCGCGACAGAATCTGGGGATCTACCGCCAGCAGGTGATCGGCAAAAACAAACTGATTATGCGCTGGCTGGCACACCGCGGTGGAGCGCTGGACTTCCGTGAGTGGAAAGAGCAGCATCCGGGTGAAAAATTCCCTGTTGCGGTGGCGCTGGGGGCCGATCCTGCTACCATTCTGGGCGCTGTCACACCGGTGCCCGATACGCTGTCAGAATACGCCTTTGCTGGCTTGTTGCGCGGAGGTAAAACCGAAGTGACACAGTGCATTGGCAGTGATCTGCAGGTGCCCGCGAGTGCCGAGTTTATTCTCGAAGGTTATATCGATCCCGAAGAGATGGCCGATGAAGGCCCGTTTGGTGACCATACCGGTTATTACAACGAGGTTGACCGTTTTCCGGTGTTCACCGTTGAACGTATTACTCACCGGCCCGATCCCATCTATCACAGCACCTATACCGGCCGTCCACCGGATGAACCCGCGGTGCTGGGGGTTGCGCTGAACGAAGTGTTTGTGCCGATTCTGCAGAAACAGTTTCCGGAAATTACTGATTTCTATCTGCCACCTGAAGGCTGCTCCTACCGTATGGCAGTGGTCACCATGAAGAAGCAGTATCCCGGTCATGCCAAGCGGGTGATGCTGGGGGTCTGGTCCTTCCTGCGGCAGTTTATGTACACCAAGTTTGTCATTGTTTGTGATGATGATATCAACGCCCGGGACTGGAAAGATGTGATCTGGGCGATTACCACCCGGATGGACCCGCTCCGCGATACCACCCTGATCGACAATACCCCGATCGACTATCTCGACTTTGCCTCGCCGGTCTCCGGACTGGGGTCAAAGATGGGTATGGATGCCACCAACAAGTGGCCCGGTGAAACCACCCGGGAGTGGGGGGAGCCGATTGTGATGTCGCCCGAGGTAAAACAACGGGTCGATGATATCTGGGATCAGTTAGGCATCAAGAGTGACTAAGCGTTACCAGATAACCGTTAACAATCAACATGTTGTCGAGGCTGAAGCGGGACTGTCGATCTTTGACAGTCTGCGAAACGCAGGTTATACCATGCGCTTCAGCTGTCGCAACGGCGTGTGTGAAATTTGTAAAGCAACCCTGATAGTGGGTAGTATCCGGCAGCGTTATCCTGAGCTGGAACTACAATTAAGTGAGGGTGATGAACCCGCACAGATATTTGCCTGTACCGCTGTGCCGCGCAGCGATATCAGGGTGAACATTGATGGGCTGCTACGCCCTGGAGAGTTACGCGTGAAAAAACTGGTTTGTGATATCGCCGCCGTTGAGCCGTTAAGCCATGATGTCTACCGGGTGCGACTGCATCTGCCGGTCACCGGTCGGCATGCGATTGAGTTCCATGCGGGTCAGTATCTGGAAATAATTTTGCCGGATCAGCGTCGCGCTGCATTCTCAATCGGCAGTGCGCCGGACTTCAGCAGCGATATCGAACTGCATATCCGGCGGATGCCGGAGGGGGAGTTGTCGGTTGCTATTATGGAGCACCTGCAAAACAACCCCAGTGTCGAGATTGAACTACCCAAGGGCGAATGCTATCTGGAAGCGGCATCGCTAAAACCCGATACCACGATCATCCTGGCAGCAGCCAGCACCGGTTTTGCCCAGATCAAAGCGATTGCCGAACACCTGTTGGCCAATCAGGTAAAAAATCCGATTCATATCTACTGGGGTGCCCGGGTGGAAGCAGATTTCTATCTGGAAAAACTGCCACTGCAATGGGCCCATGAACATACCAATGTGCATGTCCATCTGGTGGTCAGCGAACCCGGAAACAGCCCCGGCTGGGGTGGTCGTTCCGCCCTGTTACCGGCTGCGGTGGTGGCTGACTTCGACAACTTCGATAACGTAGAGGTCTTCACCAGCGGCTCACCGGCGATGGTATATGCGCTGGTCGACGCGTGCGAAGCTAAGGGGCTGCAGGAAGATCAGATCCATTCTGACGTCTTTGCTTATGCGCCCAGGAAATAGAGCAGACCGCAATGAAGATCGCATTGCTTGCTAGACGCGGCTTCGCCGCTCGCTAGTTGTTAGAAGAAGCGTAAACGACAAGAAAGAGAGCCGTGGCTCTCTTTTTTGTTAAGGGCACGCTAGCATGCCCTTTGGGCACCTCGCGGAGATCTGCTCACTTTTACCAGTAATACTTTGACAGCTTTACCAATGTAGAGATAAGTTGTTTCGTCTATTCAGAGAGATGCGGTTTTAACATGAGCGAAATAAAGCAAAAGATAGCCCTGTTTATCGATGCGGATAACGCACCTGCCAGCAAGTTTGTCGATGTTCTGAGTGAAGTGGCAAAGTACGGCGTGGTGACTATCCGTAAAGCATACGGTAACTGGAAGTCGCCCACCCTTAAATCCTGGGAGGAGTTGTTGCATGAGTACGCTATTCAACCGGTGCAGCAGTATGACTTAACCAAGGGGAAAAATGCCTCTGATATCGCGCTGGTCATCGATGCGATGGATGTTATGTATACTAAAGATATCGATGTGATGTGCTTTATCTCATCCGACTGCGACTTTACCCCGATGGTCACCCGGGCGCTGGCGGAAGGCAAAACGGTTTTGGGGTTTGGTGAGCGGAAGACGCCCTCGCCCTTTGTCAATGCATGCTCAAAATTCCTCTTTCTTGATCAGCCTGAAGCGGTCGAAAACGCCAGCAGCGCCAAACCTAAAAACATCAAATCCGATACCAAGCTGATCAACCTGTTGCGTCAGGCGATTGAAGCCACGGAAGATGAGGATGGCTGGGCTGCACTGGGCCCGGTGGGTGCCAATATCTCCAACCGCACCTCGTTTGATTGCCGTAACTATGGCTATAAAAACCTCAGTAGCCTGTTTAAAGCGGTCGACCTGTTCGAACTGAAACGGGGTCAGGGACGCTCTTTTCTGGTGCGGGATGCGCGGAAAGGTAAAAAAACGTAAGACCGCAACGAAGAGCTCGTTGCTTGCTAGATCGTCGCTGCGCGACTGGCTAGACGCGGCTTCGCCGCTTGCTAGTGGCTGGAAAAAGCGTAGAGCGGAATCGTTGTTTAATCGCTATTCAGCTTAGCGTGGTGTTTTCCAGGCATCGACGATATAGCGGGCTAAGGCATTACCTGCGGGGCCTAACTCTTTTCGATGTTCGAAGAGTAATTGATATTCACCAATCTCCGGTAAACCCAGATTAGCGTCTATCTGAACAAAGGGGGCGCGCATATGACTTTGGGGTAATGGCGCTATGGCCAGGTCTGCCTCCATCGCGGCTTGCATACCGGCGCTATGGTCACAGGTATAGGCGATGCGGTAGTCAATCCCCTGCTTATCCAGGGCCTCCAGCGCCATTGTACGCCAGCAGCAACCCCGGCTGGCAACCGCCAGTGGCAGAGGGGTCTTCTCGGCCGCCACTCCGCCGCTGCGGCTGGCCCAGATGAGCGGTTCAGTAAAAACAACCTCGCCACGTGTCGGATCCTGCCCCACATTCCCTGCCGTCAACAGCGCCATGTCCAGCTCACCCGCATCCAGACGGCTCAACAGCTCGGTACTGGTACCGGCGATGACATTCACCGCGACAGCCGGATGAGAGCGCGCGAATTGTGCCAGCACCCTCGGCAGTACGCCGGTCGCGATATCTTCCGGCGAGCCAAAACAGACGGTTCCCTCAATTGCCGGTGTTACGAACTGGCTAACCGCCTCCTCATTCAGCCTGAGTAGCCGACGGCTATAGCTGAGTAATACCTCGCCTTCAGCGGTTAAGCGCACCTGTCTCGCTTCACGAAGAAACAGGCTTTTCCCCAGGGTTTCCTCAAGGCGCTTGATCTGCATGCTGACGGCAGCCGGAGAGCGAAACACCTGCTCGGCTGCACGAGTGAAACTGCCACTTTCGGCAATGGCGACAAAAGAGCGAAGCAGGTCGAATTCCAGTAAGGGAGGGGTATTTGCAAACAGAGACATAACTACACCGTTAAAATTTTCTGAATCTTGAGTTTAGTATTTTTAGTTTGATTAAACAATGTGCAAAAATCATCATTCAGTAACAGGTCGCGCCCTGATCATCTTTTGTTAACCATTAACACCGTTAAGAGAGCGGTGAGGAGATTCCGCTATGTCCAGTTGTGATCTTTTGATTCAAACATCGTCGACCACTGTTACTCCGTCCAGGCAGGAAAAGGCTCGTTCATGGCGTCAGCAGCACCGGCTCATCCAGGCATTCAGGGATTGGTATGATGCTTACCGTCGCCGCCAGGTATTATTAGATCTGCTTCGTTATGATGATCATATGCTGGACGATATGGGGCATAACCGCGAGGATATACTGGCTATAGCCAACCTGCCTTTAAGTGCGGATGCGCATGAAGTGCTAAGGCAGCTTAAAGAGCTAAGATCAGACCGCAACGGAAAGCGCGTTGCTCGCTAGACGCGGCTTCGCGAGCGACTAACTTTGCAAGATGAATGGACTTGGTGGTCGCAGGGATGACATGGTTCTTTTCTCGTTTGCGATGAGACCGCAACAAAAATCGCGTTGCTTGCTAGACCGTCGCTTCGCGACTCGCTAGTCGTTAGAAAAAGCGTAAAAGCAAAAAGAAGGGGGCTGTTGGCTCTCTTTCTTTGTTGTAGGAGGTGCATCTTGCGCCGATTTAGGCTTTCGATATTTAGGAGGCCTGTTTCATTACTGCAGTCGTCCACTCCCAAGCCGCAATGCCCGGCTGCATAGAAAGGGAATAAGTCAGTGCCAGATTCTGGGTTCGGTCTGTTTATCTGCAAAATACAAGACCTGATAATCATCTAGCCGACTCCCCCCTGCAGTCGTATCGTTAAGAAGTAACATCGACAAACAGCCACAAGAGGAGTCGACCAATGAAACTATATGCTGGAATCGATCTGCATTTCAACAACAGCGTCGTATCTGTGATTGATGAGACGGACCACATCCTCTATGAACGACGCCTTGATAACAATCTGGAACGGATCAAACATGAACTGAGTCCCTATCAAGAGCGACTGGAGGGTGTCGTG
>NZ_JAFFZO010000249.1 GCF_016924145.1 Amphritea pacifica
TGTTTTTCAGGACATGAAACTCGCCGTACCATTTGTTCAGGTCGCGCAGTTCCACCATCAGTTTTTCAGTCGCGTGTGAATGACTCATCTCAAAATCTCTCTGTTATCAGGCGCGGTTGCCGTGGCCTGTTTGTAGTTTCTTCTCCAGATGCTGCGAATAGCGCGACATGCTGAAACAGAACACCCAGAACAACAGGGCAATAAACAAATAACTCTCGGTGGAATAACCGATCCAGTCGGGGTCCTGGTTGGCTG
>NZ_JAFFZO010000250.1 GCF_016924145.1 Amphritea pacifica
GATAAATCAGTGTTTACACGGTTTTTCAGGTGGCGATAAACAAAACAGGAAGCGGATCAGACGGTTTGAAAATTTCGTTAAAATTCTCAAACAAAATGGTTGACTTCACCGGGGTGTTGAGTAGAATGCGCACCTCGCTTGAGACGGCGGAAGCGAATAGCTTTCGCAAAGCGGCTGAAGAATTCAGCCCTCATTTTCAAGCAACGCTCTTTAACAGACAGATCAGATAATTCGTGTGGGCGCTTGTTGAGATGA
>NZ_JAFFZO010000251.1 GCF_016924145.1 Amphritea pacifica
GTTAGAACTGAAGAAAGTAGCTCAGCTGGTTAGAGCGCACCCCACTCTTGGTTTAAAAGAAGGGGGTGAGGTCGGTGGTTCAAGTCCACTCAGAACTTGCCCGGTCTTGTAAGAAATAGTCTTATCCAGGGCTATACTCAGCTACTGAATTATCTGGTTGCTCGTCTGAAAGTCTTAAAACATACACATCGGTCTGATGTTTATCTTTTAAAGCTTTTAGCTTTATCCGCTCTTTAACAATTGAATCCTGTAACA
>NZ_JAFFZO010000252.1 GCF_016924145.1 Amphritea pacifica
AACCGGGCGACCTGGGTGACCAGTACAACAGCTTCCTGGATTGCGAAGAAGTCTCCCCTGCCGATATGAAGAACGGCGATGTGGTACTGAACCGTGATGGCAAGCTGCTGCGTCCTAAGCGTCTGCCATCTAACCTGTTCCAGTTCCGTGCCGGCACCGGTGAAGACCGTTGTGTACTGGACTGCATCACATCTCTGCAGAACGGTGCTGACCTGCTGTGGATCGAGACTGAGAAGCCTCACGTCGGTCAGATCG
>NZ_JAFFZO010000253.1 GCF_016924145.1 Amphritea pacifica
GACAGGCATATTCTAAAAGCCTGATCTATACTGCTGATACCTCAAACAAGGATGTTAAGGAAATCATATGACCCGTGCCCGTCATCAGATTATTTCTACCGCAGACACTCCCTATTATCACTGTATTACCCGCTGTGTGCGGCGGGCGTTTTTGTGTGGCGAAGACTCATTAACCGGACAGAGTTATGAACACCGTCGTCAATGGGTAATTGACCGCCTTAAAACGCTGCAAGCCGTGTTCTGTATAGAACTGTG
>NZ_JAFFZO010000254.1 GCF_016924145.1 Amphritea pacifica
CCACCGGCTTTGATTTTCTGACCCACGAAGCGGGCTTTGGTATCGCCATGAGCCTGATCGATTACAGCGAAGCATCCAGTTATGGCATGACCTTTGTTGTGGGGCTGTTAAATACCATTCTGATCGCCGTGATGGGGATTATTGCCGCGACTATCCTGGGCTTTATTCTGGGGGTGGCGCGCTTATCGGATAACTGGCTGATCGCCAAATTTTCTGCGCTGTACATCGAAATATTTCGCAACATCCCACTGCTGC
>NZ_JAFFZO010000255.1 GCF_016924145.1 Amphritea pacifica
TTACTTCAAGCCGCAAAATCGCGCAGGCCTGTCGGGAGAATGTCCTCTTTATGGCCCTGTCCGCAGACAGTCAGCCGCACCACAGCACTATCGCAGAATTCATTACGCGGATGGAGGATGTGATTGCACCTCTGTTTACTCAGGTCCTGATGGTGTGTGATGGCATGAACCTGATTGGTCGGGAAATGTTTGCTATCGACGGCTGTAAAATGCCATCCAATGCAGCCAAAGAGTGGAGTGGAACACGGGCAGAGC
>NZ_JAFFZO010000256.1 GCF_016924145.1 Amphritea pacifica
GGGGGGGGGGGGGGGGGGGGGGGGGGGGGGGGGGGGGGGGGGGGGGGGGGGGGGGGGGGGGGGGGGGGGGGGGGGGGGGGGGGGGGGGGGGGGGGGGGGGGGGGGGGGGGGGGGGGGGGGGGGGGGGTGGGGGGGGGGGGGGGGGGGGGGGGGGGGGGGGGGGGGGGGGGGGGGGGGGGGGGGGGGGGGGGGGGGGGGGGGGGGGGGGGGGGGGGGGGGGGGGGGGGGGGGGGGGGGGGGGGGGGGGGGGGGGGG
>NZ_JAFFZO010000257.1 GCF_016924145.1 Amphritea pacifica
TCCTTTGGATACTGCGGTAAAGCCACCCCAAAAGATTACTCACCACCGAGAACACAGAGAGCACCGAGGAAAAGCGAGACCTAAAGTAAGAACGTAAAGCTCTTCTCTGTGGACCTCTGGCCCTTAGCATGTCCTTTGGATACTGCGGTAAAGCCACCCCAAAAGATTACTCACCACCGAGAACACAGAGAGCACCGAGGAAAAGCGAGACCTAAAGTAAGAACGTAAAGCTCTTCTCTGTGGACCTCTGGCCCT
>NZ_JAFFZO010000258.1 GCF_016924145.1 Amphritea pacifica
GCCCTTAGTATGTCCTTTGGATACTGCGGTAAAGCCACCCCAAAAGATTACTCACCACCGAGAACACAGAGAGCACCGAGGAAAAGCGAGACCTAAAGTAAGAACGTAAAGCTCTTCTCTGTGGATCTCCGCGCCCTTAGTATGTCCTTTGGATACTGCGGTAAAGCCACCCCAAAAGATTACTCACCACCGAGAACACAGAGAGCACCGAGGAAAAGCGAGACCTAAAGTAAGAACGTAAAGCTCTTCTCTG
>NZ_JAFFZO010000026.1 GCF_016924145.1 Amphritea pacifica
TGCGTGGTACTAAGCGTGACGACGTTGAGCGTGGTCAGGTACTGGCTAAGCCAGGTACTATTACTCCTCACACTCGTTTCGAAGGTGAAGTATACGTACTGTCTAAAGATGAAGGTGGTCGTCACACGCCATTCTTCAAAGGCTACCGTCCGCAGTTCTACTTCCGTACAACTGACATCACCGGTGCTTGTGAGCTTCCGGAAGGCGTAGAAATGGTTATGCCAGGCGATAACGTTAAAATGGACGTTACCCTGATCAACCCAATCGCGATGGAAGAAGGTCTGCGTTTTGCGATCCGTGAAGGCGGTCGTACTGTCGGTGCAGGCGTTGTATCTAAAATCATCGAGTAATTTTCGCTGATTTGAAAAAAGGCTCCCTCGGGAGCCTTTTTTGTTTTTGCTTTTTTTTGATATGGCTGGAGTTAAGTGTATTTCAAGTCTGTGTGCGGCCATATCAAAAGTCGCATCGTAAATCCTGGCGCAATGAAACATTGCTTGGATTTACTTGCTCGCATTTGAGTTCGCAAATGATCCGGAAATTAAAGCTTCATGCCTCTCTTTTTCTTGAATGCTGGCTTTTCAGTTTTCATTTTCTTTATCAGACGTTCTTCGTTGGTAATTGCTCAAAAACCGGGCTGTATAATTCGTAACCGATACACGCTTGACTTGGGGGGGTGAGGTAAGTAGAATGCGCTACCCCGTTAAATGGGGTTAGGTGGCGAAAGCCTTTTTTTAATTCTAGGAATTGTGGTCAAATGCAAAACCAGAAAATCAGAATCCGTCTGAAGGCTTTTGATCATCGCCTGATTGACTCTTCCGCTCAGGAGATCGTTGAGACTGCTAAGCGGACAGGTGCTCAGGTGCATGGTCCGATCCCGCTTCCTACTCGCAAAGAGCGTTTTACCGTTCTGATCTCACCACACGTGAACAAAGATGCACGTGATCAATATGAGATCCGTACTCACAAACGCGTTCTGGACATCGTTGAACCAACAGAAAAAACTGTTGATGCTCTGATGAAGCTGGATCTTGCTGCGGGTGTTGAAGTGCAAATTAGCCTCGGCTAATTAGACGATTGCGCAGATGAGTAAGTCTGCGTGTGGAATGCCTTTTAGGCAGCCATAGCGGGTTTTAGCCCCGTACACAACTGGCAATGTGAGGTTTATAAGATGTCTGTATCTTTAATCGGACGTAAAGCAGGTATGACTCGTGTCTTCACAGAAGACGGCGTGTCAGTGCCAGTCACTGTCATCGAGGTGGAACCGAACCGCGTAACACAGGTTAAGACCGAAGAGACTGATGGTTATTCTGCTGTGCAGGTAACTGTAGGTACTCGTCGTGCTAGCCGCGTTACAAAAGCTGCTGCTGGTCACTTTGCGAAAGCAGAGACCGAAGCAGGACGTGGTTTGTGGGAGTTCCGTCTGTCAGGTGACGAAGAAGTAAATGTTGGTGATCAACTGACTGTTGAACGCTTTGAAGCGGGTCAGAAAATTGATGTAACCGGTCAATCCAAAGGTAAAGGTTTTCAGGGCGGTATTAAGCGCTGGAACTTCTCCATGCAGGATGCGACGCACGGTAACTCTCTTTCTCATCGTGCTCCTGGTTCTATTGGTCAGTGTCAAACTCCTGGTCGCGTGTGGAAAGGCAAGAAGATGGCCGGACACATGGGTGCTGAACGTGTAACCGTTCAATCCCTGGAAATTGTTCGCATCGATGCCGAGCGCAATCTGCTGTTAGTAAAAGGTGCTGTACCTGGTGCTACCGGCGGCGACGTAATCGTTAAATCAGCTGTTAAAGCTGGTGCCTGAGGGGGTTTGAAATGAATCTGAATCTTGCAGGAGCTGGAGGAAGCGTAGAAGTTTCCGATCTGGCGTTTGGTAAAGAATTCAATGAATCACTGGTTCATCAGGTTGTTACGGCATACCTGGCCGGTGGTCGTCAAGGCACCAAGGCTCAGAAAAACCGCGCCGCTGTTAGCGGTGGTGGTGCTAAGCCATGGCGTCAAAAAGGTACTGGCCGTGCACGTGCCGGTACTATTCGTAGTCCTCTGTGGCGTACTGGTGGCGTAACATTCGCTGCTCAGCCGCGTGACCACGCTCAAAAAGTTAACAAGAAAATGTATCGCGCTGCGATGCGTTGCATCTTGTCTGAGCTGGTTCGTCAGGAGCGTCTGGTTGTTGTTGAAAACTTCCAGGTTGACGCACCTAAGACCAAGCAGTTTGTTGCCAAGCTGAACGAGCTTGAGCTGACTAATGCACTGCTGATCACAGAAGACGTAGAGCAGAATCTGTATCTGGCCGCACGCAACGTACCACACGTTGACGTTCGCGATGCAGCTGGCATCGATCCTGTCAGCCTGGTTGGTTTTGAGAAGGTTGTTGTGACTGTTGCTGCTCTCAAGAAAATTGAGGAGGCGTTAGCATGAATCCAGGACGCATCTATCAAGTACTGCTAGGGCCGCATATCTCTGAGAAAGCAACAATTGTTGCTGAAGGTTCTCAGCAGGTTGTATTCCGTGTAGCAACTGATGCAACCAAGCCTGAAATCAAAAAGGCTGTTGAACAGTTGTTCGACGTAAAAGTAACTGGCGTGAACATCGTTAACGTTAAGGGCAAAACCAAGCGCACACAGCGCGGTATGGGTAAGCGCTCTGACGTTCGCAAGGCATATGTATGCCTGGCTGATGGTCACGACATCGACTTCATCGATGGCGAATAAGAGGGGTTACAAGAATGGCTATTGTTAAATCTAAACCGACCTCCGCTGGACGCCGTCACGTAGTCCGGGTTACTACTCCGGATCTGCACAAGGGCAAGCCACATGCTGCTCTGGTCGAGAAGAAAAGTAAAACCGGTGGTCGTAACACCTACGGTCGCATTACGACTCGTCACATCGGTGGCGGTCATAAGCAACATTACCGTGTTATCGATTTCCGTCGCAACAAGCTGGATATCCCTGCTGTTGTAGAGCGTCTGGAATATGATCCAAACCGCTCTGCGCATATCGCTCTGCTGAAATATGCAGACGGTGAGCGTCGCTACATCATCGCCCCTAAAGGCGTGAAAGCTGGTGATTCTCTGATATCTGGTCAGAATGCTGATATTAAACCAGGTAACTGCCTGCCACTGCGTAACATCCCGGTTGGTAGCGTGATTCACTGTATCGAGATGAAGCCAGGTAAAGGTGCACAGATTGCACGTTCTGCTGGTACATCTGCACAGCTGATTGCTCGTGAAGGCGCTCACGCGACTCTGCGTCTGCGTTCAGGTGAGATGCGTAAAGTGCTGGTTGACTGCTGTGCGACACTGGGTGAGGTCGGTAACTCCGAGCACTCTCTGCGTCGTCTGGGTAAAGCTGGTGCAACGCGCTGGCGTGGTGTTCGTCCTACCGTTCGTGGTGTGGCGATGAACCCGGTAGATCACCCGCATGGTGGTGGTGAAGGTCGTACATCTGGTGGTCGTCATCCTGTGACACCATGGGGTGTTCCGACTAAAGGTAAGAAAACTCGTTCGAACAAGCGTACCGATAAGATGATCGTACGCCGTCGTCAAGCGAAATAATCAGAGGATACAGCTGTGCCACGTTCACTGAAGAAAGGTCCTTTTATCGACCTTCACCTGTTGAAAAAGGTAGAAGCTGCAATTGAGGCCAATGATCGTCGTCCGATCAAAACCTGGTCTCGCCGTTCTACAGTTTTTCCAAACTTCGTAGGACTGACGATTGCAGTTCATAATGGCCGTCAGCACGTACCGGTGTTTGTCACCGAGGATATGGTTGGTCATAAATTAGGCGAGTTTGCTGCTACCCGTACGTATAAGGGTCATGCTGCAGACAAGAAAGCTAAACGCTAATCGGGAGTTAAGAAAATGGAAGTAGCCGCTAAGCATAAAGGCGCCCATATCTCCGCTCAGAAAGCGCGTTTGGTTGCCGATCAAATCCGCGGAAAGGCGGTGGGTGAAGCCCTGAATATTCTGGCTTTCAGCCCGCAAAAAGGTGCGGTGCTTGTTAAGAAGGTACTTGAGTCTGCTATTGCTAACGCTGAGCATAACGAAGGTGCTGATATTGATGAGCTGCGTGTTTCACAAATCTTCGTTGACGAAGGTATGACTATGAAACGCATTAGACCGCGTGCGAAGGGTCGCGCTGATCGTATTTTGAAGCGCACCTCCCACATCACCGTCAAGGTAGCTGACTGCTAGGAGATACCACATGGGTCAGAAGGTACATCCAACAGGTATTCGTCTTGGGATTGTTAAAGATCACACCTCTGTGTGGTACGCAGACAAGAATGAATACGCTAATAAGCTGTTGAACGACCTTCAGGTACGTGAGTATCTGGAAGGCGAATTAAAAGCAGCATCTGTAAGCCGCATCGAAATCGAGCGTCCTGCACAGAATGCTAAAATCACCATTTTCACTGCCCGTCCAGGCATTGTAATTGGTAAAAAAGGTGAAGATGTAGAAAAGCTGCGTAACGCTTGCTCCAAAATGATGGGCGTTCCGGTTCACATCAACATCGAAGAGATCCGTAAACCAGATCTGGATGCCAAACTGGTTGCACAAAGCGTAGCGAGCCAGCTGGAACGTCGTGTTATGTTCCGCCGTGCTATGAAGCGTTCTGTACAGAACGCCATGCGCCAGGGTGCTGAGGGTATCAAGATTCAGGTCGGTGGTCGTTTGGGCGGTGCAGAGATTGCGCGTTCCGAATGGTACCGCGAAGGTCGTGTGCCATTGCACACCCTGCGTGCTGATATCGATTACGGTACTTATGAGGCGCACACTACTTACGGTGTGCTTGGTATTAAAGTCTGGATCTTCAAAGGTGAGATTCTGGGTGGCATTGAAGAAGTGCGCGCTCAGAAAAATGCTCAGCCTAAGAAGAAAGGTTCAAAGTAGGGGTAATTATCAATGCTGCAACCTAAGAGACTTAAATTCCGCAAGGTTATGAAAGGCCGCAACCGCGGTCTGTCAGAGCGCGGTAGTGCAGTCAGCTTCGGTGAGATTGCACTTAAAGCGACAGAGCGTGGTCGTATCACCGCTCGTCAGATCGAGGCTGCTCGTCGTACTATGACTCGTCACGTAAAACGTGGTGGTAAAATCTGGATTCGCGTGTTCCCGGACAAGCCGATCACAGGTAAGCCACTCGAAGTGCGGATGGGTAAAGGTAAGGGTAGTGTTGAATACTGGGTATGCCAGATCAAACCAGGTAAAGTACTGTTCGAAATGAGCGGTGTGCCTGATGAGCTGGCAACTGAGGCATTCAATCTGGCTGCGGCGAAACTGCCGCTGGCTACCACCATTGTTAAACGGACGGTGATGTGATGAAAGCAACTGAACTGCGTGAACAATCCGCCGAAGAACTCCAGCAGACTCTGCTGGGTCTTTTGAAGGATCAGTTCAATCTGCGTATGCAGAAGGCAACTGGTCAGCTGGCTCAGAATCATATGCTGGGTCAGGTGCGTCGCGATATCGCGCGCGTTAAGACCGTACTGAATCAGAAAGCAGGTAACTAATAATGGCTGCAGAAAAACGTACACGTACTGTGACCGGTAAAGTTATCAGCAATAAAGCTGACAAAACTATTACCGTTCTGGTTGAGCGTAAAGAGAAGCACCCGATTTATGGGAAATTCGTAACTCGCTCCACTAAGCTGCATGCGCATGACGAACAGAATGAATGTCAGATGGGAGATACAGTGACTGTTGCTGAATCCCGTCCGCTTTCAAAAAGTAAGTCTTGGACGCTAGTTAAGATTGAAGAACAGGCAGTAAAGGTGTAATATAACGCACCTTTGCTTCTGGCAGGCTATTTTTAAGCCCGAAAGAGCAAAGAAAATAGTCTGAATTTTGGAGTAGAGACCCATGATTCAAACAGAATCTATGCTTGATGTTGCTGATAACAGTGGCGCCAAGCGAGTACAGTGTATCAAGGTCCTGGGTGGCTCACACCGTCGTTATGCCGGTGTAGGTGACATCATCAAAGTTACCGTTAAGGAAGCAATTCCACGCGGTAAGGTGAAAAAAGGTCAGGTCCTTAATGCTGTTGTGGTACGTACCCGTAAAGGTGTTCGGCGCCCGGACGGTTCAATTATCCGCTTTGATACAAACTCAGCGGTTCTATTGAACGCCAACTCCGCCCCGATCGGTACTCGTATCTTTGGCCCAGTAACTCGTGAACTTCGTACTGAGAAGTTTATGAAAATCATTTCCCTGGCGCCTGAAGTGCTATAAAAAATCCCGACCGTCGCAAGTCAGGATTTATGCAAAAACGCTAAGCTCGAAAGGGCTTGGCGTTTTTAAG
The DNA here is from genome assembly GCF_016924145.1 of Amphritea pacifica. Taxonomy (GTDB): domain Bacteria; phylum Pseudomonadota; class Gammaproteobacteria; order Pseudomonadales; family Balneatricaceae; genus Amphritea; species Amphritea pacifica. Next base: position 6,300 of record NZ_JAFFZO010000026.1, read on the forward strand.
CATGAGAGGGTAGTAGGAAAGGATGGAAATTAATGCGTAAAATCATTCGTAACGACGAAGTAATCGTTATTGCAGGCAGAGACAAAGGCAAGCGCGGCAAAGTGTTGCGTGTTCTTGCTAATGATCGCCTGATCGTGTCTGGCATCAACATGGTTAAGAAACACACCAAGCCTAACCCAATGCTGGGTAAAGCTGGCGGTATCGTAGAGAAGGAAGCAGCGATTGCAGTATCTAACATCGCTATCTTCAACTCTGCTACCGGTAAAGGTGACCGTGTTGGTTTCAAAGTTCTGGAAGATGGCAACAAAGTCCGGATCTTCAAATCCAACGGCGAACTTATCGCTAAGTAATAGGAGTTGATGCCATGTCTAGATTAAAAGCACTCTATAACGAGTCCGTTAAGCAGCAGTTGAAAGACGATCTGAGCTGCCCTAACGTGATGGCTGTTCCACGCCTGACCAAAATCACCCTGAATATGGGTGTTGGTGAAGCGCTGGGTGATAAAAAGCAGCTGGATAATGCCGTCGCAGAGATGCAGGCAATTGCAGGTCAAAAGCCTGTTGTAACCCTGGCCCGCAAGTCTATTGCTGGCTTTAAGGTTCGTGAAGGTTGGCCAATTGGTTGTAAGGTAACCCTGCGCGGTGAGCGTATGTGGGAATTCCTGGACCGTCTGGTTGATATCTCGATCCCCCGTATTCGTGACTTCCGTGGCCTGAACCCGAAATCTTTTGATGGTCGTGGTAACTACAGCATGGGTGTGAAAGAGCAGATCATCTTCCCTGAAATCGAATACGATAAGGTAGATAAGCTGCGTGGTATGGATATTACCATCACCACCACTGCTCGCACTAACGACGAAGGTCGTGCCCTGCTGGCAGCCCTCAACTTCCCATTCAAAAAGTAAGGGTAGAGTAATGGCTAAGGTATGTATGAAAGCGCGCGAAGCTAAACGCGCAAAAATGGTTGCTAAGTATGCTGAAAAGCGTGCTGCTCTTAAGGCAATCGTTAAGAACCCTGCTTCTTCTGAAGATGAAGTTTGGGAAGCTCAGGTAGCGCTTCAGAAGCTGCCGCGTGACGCTAACCCGGTTCGCCAGGTGCGTCGTTGTCAGGTTACTGGTCGTCCACACGCCGTTTACCGCAAGTTCGGTCTGAGCCGAATTAAGCTGCGTGAAGCTGCAATGCGTGGCGATGTACCGGGCCTGAAAAAAGCAAGTTGGTAAGCACAGTGGTCTGGGCAGGGTGATTCCCATCCTGCTACCGCATTGCGCTGCACATAGGAAAATAAACCATGAGTATGCAAGACACTCTTGCGGATATGCTAACCCGTATCCGTAATGGTCATATGGCTGAGAAATCAGCTGTAACTATGCCTGCTTCTAAACTGAAAGCATCTGTTGCTGCAGTTCTGAAAGAGGAAGGTTACATTGCTGACTTCGCTGTTGAAGGCGAAGGCAAGCCAGTGATGACTGTTGAACTGAAATACTTTGAAGGCAAGCCGGTTATTGAGTCAATCCAGCGAGTTAGCCGTCCAAGTTTGCGAGTATATAAAGGCGCGTCTGATCTGCCTAAAGTTGCTGGCGGTCTGGGCGTAGCTATCGTTTCCACCTCTAAAGGTGTGATGACTGACCGTGCTGCACGTGCTGCCGGTATCGGCGGCGAAGTCATCTGCACGGTATTCTAGGAGCTGGAAATATGTCTCGAGTTGCTAAAAGTCCCGTTGTCCTACCGGCAGGTGTTGAAGCTAAGGTTGATGGTCAGCAGATCAATGTAAAGGGCGGTAACGGTGCCCTGGGTCTGACTGTTCACCCGTCTGTAGAAGTAACCACTGAAGAGAACACACTGAAGTTCGCAGCACGTGATGGCAGCAAGTCTGCTAATGCGCTGGCTGGTACTACCCGTTCTCTGGTTAATAACATGGTTGTTGGTGTAAGCACCGGTTTCACTAAGAAACTGCTGCTTCAGGGTGTTGGTTATCGTGCTGCTGTTAACGGCAAGACACTGAGCCTGACTCTGGGTTTCTCACACCCAATCGATTACCAACTGCCTGAAGGCGTTACCGCAGCAATGGAAGGCCAGACTACTATCGTGCTCAATGCAGCCGATAAACAAGCTCTGGGCCAGGCTGCTGCAGAAGTTCGTGCTTTCCGTCCACCAGAGCCTTACAAAGGCAAGGGTGTCCGTTACGCTGACGAATTTGTTCGCCGTAAAGAAGCTAAGAAGAAGTAAGGTAGGGTCATGAACGAAAAGAAAACATCTCGTATTCGCCGTGCCCGCCGTGCCCGTTACAAAATGCGTGAACTGGGCGCAGTACGTCTGTGTGTAACCCGTACACCACGTCACATCTATGCGCAGGTTATCTCCGCTGATGGTGGTCAGGTTCTGGCTGCAGCTTCGACTGTAGAGAAAGACCTGCGTAGTGAAACTACCGGGAACACTGATGCCGCTACTAAAGTAGGCACACTGATCGCTCAGCGCGCAAAAGACGCTGGCGTGACTAAGGTTGCTTTCGACCGTTCTGGTTTTAAATACCATGGACGTGTTAAAGCGTTGGCAGATGCAGCCCGTGAAGGCGGCCTGGAATTCTAAGGGGTTTGACAATGGCAAATCACGAACAGAAAGACGGTGACCTGCAAGAGAAACTTGTACAGGTAAACCGTGTTGCCAAAGTAGTTAAGGGTGGTCGTATCTTCGGTTTCACCGCTTTGACTGTTGTTGGCGACGGTAATGGCCGCGTAGGCTTCGGTCGCGGTAAGGCGCGTGAAGTGCCTGCGGCGATTCAAAAAGCGATGGAGCAAGCGCGTCGCAATATGATCACAGTTGAGCTGAACGGCACAACTCTGCAGTACCCTATTAAAGCCCGTCACGGTGCTTCTAAAGTGTACATGCAGCCAGCTTCTGAAGGTACCGGTGTAATCGCCGGTGGTGCAATGCGTGCCGTACTGGAAATCGCTGGTGTTCACAACGTACTGGCTAAGTGCTACGGCTCTACCAACCCAGTCAACGTTGTTCGCGCAACTATCAACGGTCTTGCTAGCATGACGTCTCCTGAAGATGTTGCTGCTAAGCGTGGTAAGTCCGTAGAAGACATTCTGGGGTAATCAACGATGGCATCTACTCTCAAGGTAACACTTGTACGCAGCACCATCGGTATCCTGCCTAAGCACAAATTGTGCGTCCAGGGTCTGGGTCTGCGCCGTATCGGTCACTCCGTTGTTGTGGAAGACACTCCTTCCGTACGCGGTATGATCAACAAAGTTAACTACATGGTTCGTGTAGAAGGCGAATAAGGAGTCCGTTATGCGTCTTAATACACTGAGTCCTGCCGAAGGTTCTAAGCACGCTCCTAAGCGTGTAGGCCGCGGTATTGGTTCCGGCCTGGGTAAAACCGGTGGTCGTGGCCATAAGGGTCAGAAATCCCGCTCCGGCGGTTCTGTGAAACCAGGTTTCGAAGGTGGTCAAATGCCACTGCAGCGTCGTCTGCCTAAGTTCGGTTTTACCTCTCGTCAGGCTGCTTTCGTTGCAGAAATTCGCCTCAACGAGCTGGCTAAGATCGATGCTGAAGTGATCGACCTGGATGCACTGAAAAAAGCGGATATCATCAAAGACAGCATCAAGCGTGCGCGCGTGATACTGTCCGGTGAAATCACCAAGGCAGTTACCGTTAAAGGTCTTAAAGTGACCAAAGGCGCTCTGGCTGCAATTGAAGCTGCAGGCGGAAAAGTCGAGGAATAAATGGCTAAGAAAGGACCAGTACCAGCAGGAAATCAGAACGGCTTAGGCGAGCTTAAATCCCGTCTGCTGTTTGTTCTGATTGCGATCGTTGTATACCGTATCGGTGCACATATTCCGGTACCTGGTATCAATCCTGATCGTCTGGCAGCACTTTTTGACCAGAACCAGGGTACCATCCTGAGCATGTTTAACATGTTCTCCGGTGGTGCTCTGGAGCGGATGAGTATTCTTGCGCTGGGTATCATGCCGTACATCTCTGCATCGATTATTATGCAGCTGATGACGGTGGTGAGCCCATCACTTGAGCAACTCAAAAAAGAGGGTGAGGCTGGTCGTCGGAAGATCAATCAGTATACTCGTTACGGCACCGTAATTCTGGCGACTGTTCAGTCGTTCGGTATGGCGGTTGGCCTGGCGAATCAGGGTGTAGCGTTCACTGCAGATGTCAATTTCTACTTCGTAGCGGTTGTCACTCTGGTGTCCGGTGCCGTATTCCTGATGTGGCTGGGTGAGCAGGTAACTGAGCGGGGTATCGGTAACGGTATTTCGATACTGATCTTCTCTGGTATTGTGGCCGGTTTGCCTCGCGCTATCGGTCAGTCCTTTGAATCAGCACGTCAGGGTGACCTGAATATCCTGGCGTTGCTGGCCATCGCTGTGCTGGCGGTTGCCACTGTTGGTTTTGTAGTGTTTATGGAACGCGGCCAGCGCCGTATCACCATTAACTATGCGAAACGTCAGCAGGGGCGTCGTATGTACGCTGCACAGACCAGTCATCTGCCGTTAAAGGTCAACATGGCTGGTGTTATTCCGCCGATCTTCGCTTCAAGCATTTTGCTGTTCCCTGCTTCACTTGGTCAGTGGTTTGGCCAGACTGATGGCATGGAGCTGCTACAGGATGTCGCACTTGCGCTGGGCCCGGGTCAGCCGCTGTACATCCTGCTGTTTTCGGTATGTATCATCTTCTTCTGTTACTTCTACACTGCGATTGTTTTCAATCCTAAAGATGTAGCTGATAACCTGAAGAAGTCTGGTGCATTCATCCCGGGTATCCGCCCAGGGGAGCAATCTGCTAAGTACATCGATAACGTACTGGGCCGCCTGACACTGTTTGGCGCTCTGTATATCACTGCGGTATCTCTGATGCCCCAGTTCCTGGTTGTGGCCTGGAATGTACCTTTCTACTTCGGTGGTACGTCACTGCTGATCGTGGTTGTTGTTGTGATGGATTTCATGGCACAAGTACAGTCGCACCTGATGTCCCATCAGTATGAATCCCTGATGAAGAAGTCGAATCTTAAAGGAGGCGGTGCTGGCCTGCTGCGCTAGCACTCCTGCTATTTGGAGTTGATCATGAAAGTACGTGCATCTGTTAAGAAAATCTGCCGTAACTGCAAGATCGTACGTCGTAACGGTACTCTGCGGGTTATCTGCAAAGTTGAACCACGACACAAGCAGCGCCAGGGTTAATTAACGCCTGGTCTGGGAGTGGTTGGCGCGAAGCCTTGATTTATTTTTGATCAAAGTGTAGAATCTCGCGCCTTCCATTAATAGAAGAATTTGCAGTACCTGTGAAAAGCACAGGTGCATGCTAATGAGTTGGAGTAAATTGAATGGCCCGTATAGCTGGCGTCAATATTCCTGACAATAAGCATGCGGTAATTTCATTGACTTACATCTTCGGAATTGGCCGCACTACAGCGAAGGACCTCTGCGCTACTTGTGGGATTGCAGAATCCACTAAGATTGCAGATTTGTCAGAAGAACAACTGGACATCGTCCGTGGCGAAGTTGCCAAGATGACAGTTGAAGGCGATCTTCGCCGTGAAGTATCCATGAACATCAAGCGCTTGATGGATCTGGGCTGTTATCGTGGTCTGCGGCATCGCCGTAGTCTGCCTCTTCGTGGTCAGCGCACTAAGACTAATGCGCGTACCCGTAAGGGCCCACGTAAGCCAATCCGTAAGTAATGGTAAGCGATAGGAATTTCCAGTATGGCTAAGCCAGGTAATCGCACACGTAAAAAGGTTAAAAAGCAGGTTGTTGACGGATTCGCTCACATCCACGCTTCATTTAACAACACGATCATTACTATTACTGATCGTCAGGGCAATACCCTGAGTTGGGCAACCGCAGGCGGCTCCGGCTTCCGTGGTTCTCGTAAGAGTACACCCTTCGCGGCACAGGTTGCAGCGGAACGTGCAGGTGTAGCTGCTCAAGAGTATGGTCTAAAGAATTTAGACGTTTTTGTTAAGGGCCCAGGCCCAGGCCGTGAATCCGCTGTACGTGCATTGAATGCATGTGGATACAAGGTTAACAACATCACGGACGTAACACCGATTCCTCACAACGGTTGTCGTCCACCGAAGAAACGTCGCGTTTAATCCGGAGACAGTAATAATATGGCTCGTTATTTAGGACCAACATGTAAGCTGTCTCGCCGTGAAGGTACCGACCTTTTCCTGAAGAGCGGTGTTCGTGCTCTGGACAGTAAGTGTAAAGCTGAAAATGTTCCAGGTGTACATGGCGCTCGTCGTGGTCGTTTGTCTGATTACGGTTTACAGCTTCGTGAAAAACAGAAAGTTCGTCGTACCTACGGCGTGCTTGAAAAGCAATTCCGCAGCTACTACAAGGAAGCTGCCCGTCGCTCTGGAGCGACTGGTACTAACCTGCTTCAGTTGCTGGAAGGGCGTCTAGACAATGTTGTCTATCGTATGGGATTTGGATCTACCCGTGCTGAAGCACGTCAGGTAGTTTCTCATCGCCAGATTACAGTTAACGGTCAGTCCGTGAACGTTCCCTCTTACCAGGTGCAAGCTGGTGATGTGGTTGCCGTTCGTGAAAAGTCTAAGACTCAGCTGCGCATCAAACACGCACTTGAGCTGGCTTCTCAGCGCACCTCTGTTGAATGGGTAGAAGTTGATGCTGCTAAGATGGAAGGTACTTTCAAGTCCCTGCCAGAGCGTAGCGATCTGTCTGCTGATATCAACGAGCAGCTGATTGTCGAACTGTACTCTAAGTAAATATTGACTTCTTAATTGGTGGAACTATGCAGCGTTCAGTAAACGAGTTTCTAAGTCCCCGTCACATCGACGTTCAGGAAATTAGTGCAACTCGTGCAAAAGTTACTTTGGAACCACTGGAGCGCGGTTTTGGCCATACGCTGGGTAATGCGCTACGCCGTATCCTTCTCTCTTCTATGCCTGGCTGTGCCATCACTGAAGTAGAGATCGAGGGTGTATTGCATGAGTACAGCACCATCGAGGGTGTGCAGGAGGACGTTATTGAAATCCTGCTCAACCTGAAAGGTGTTGCAGTCGCGCTGCACAATGGTGACGAAGCAACCCTGACTCTGTCTAAGAGCGAAGCGGGTCCTGTTACAGCAGCTGATATTCAGCTGAATCAGGACGTTGAAATCGCGAATCCAGAGCATGTCATCGCTCACCTGAGCGAAGGTGCAAGCCTTAACATGCAACTGAAGATCGTGCGTGGTCGTGGCTATGTGCCAGCTGATGCGCGTGTATCTGATGAAGACGAGTCACGGACCATCGGTCGCCTGCAACTCGATGCTACCTACAGCCCGGTTCGCCTGGTTTCGTATGTGGTTGAAAGCGCACGTGTTGAACAGCGTACTGACTTAGATAAGTTGGTTATTGACATTGAATCCAATGGTACTATCGATCCGGAAGAGTGCATCCGTCGTGCTGCAACAATTCTGCAGCAGCAACTGGCTGTATTCGTAGATCTGGAAGGTGGTAAGGATCAGGTTAACGATGAACCGGAAGAACCAGAGATCGATCCGATCCTGCTGCGTCCGGTTGATGATCTGGAGCTGACTGTACGTTCCGCCAACTGTCTGAAGGCAGAGCAGATCTACTATATCGGTGATCTGATTCAGCGTACCGAAGTAGAACTGCTTAAGACTCCGAACCTGGGTAAGAAATCGCTGACCGAGATCAAGGACGTTTTGGCGTCTAAAGGTCTGTCGCTTGGTATGCGCCTGGAAAATTGGCCACCGGCGAGCATCAGAAACGACGATAAAGTCGCTTCCTGATCTGCGGTTTTAAACCTAACAGTTTGGCAAGGATAAAAAGATGCGTCATCGTAAATCAGGTCGCCACTTTAATCGTACAAGTGCGCACCGTAAAGCAATGTTCAAGAACATGGCTGTCAGCCTGTTCGAACATGAGCTCATCAAGACCACGCTGCCTAAAGCTAAAGAGCTGCGTCGTGTTGCTGAGCCTCTGATCACACTGGCAAAAGTAGACTCGGTTGCAAACCGTCGTCTGGCCTTTGCCCGTACCCGCAGCAAAGAAGCTGTCGGAAAACTGTTTAACGAACTGGGTCCTCGCTACGAAGGTCGTCCGGGCGGTTATGTTCGCATTCTGAAATGTGGCTTCCGTGCAGGTGACAACGCGCCGATGGCTTACGTTGAACTGGTTGACCGTCCAGCTGATGCTGTAGCGGTAGAAGATTCAGAAGATTAATCTCTTCGACTCTCACAAAAACCCGGCTTTGGCCGGGTTTTTTTTGCCTGGAAAACGGGCTCAAAAACACCCGCAGACCGCGCCTGCGGCGCTCGCTAGAACGGATAAAAGCAGAACGCACCTGCGGTGCTGGCAAGAACGGAAGCTACGCTTCCTGCTAGTGGTTAGACGTCCCTTCGGGACTTGCTGGGAAATCCGTAATACTTTGTCTCGATTATTACTAAAAAAGGCCGATGCACAAAACATCAGCCTTTCTGCTCTTCACGTTTTTTCGAGCCACTAGCAAGCGGCGCAGCCGCGTCTAGCGAGTCGCGAAGCGACGTTCTAGCAACTTCTCTGCTTTTATCCCGCGCAGCGACGTTCTAGCAACTTCTTTGTTTTTCAAGCAACGGCTTAAGAAACTGCCCGGTATACGATCCTGCAATATCTGCAACCGCTTCCGGCGTACCGGTGGCGATGATCTGTCCGCCGCGGGTGCCGCCTTCCGGACCAAGGTCGACGATCCAGTCGGCGGTTTTAATCACATCCAGGTTGTGTTCGATAACCACGATTGTATTACCGTGATCCCGTAGACGATAGAGGACATTCAACAGTTGCTGGATATCGTAGAAGTGCAGGCCGGTGGTCGGTTCGTCGAGGATATAGAGGGTTTTACCGGTGTCCCGTTTGCTCAGTTCTTTGGCCAGTTTCACCCGCTGTGCTTCACCGCCAGATAGGGTGGTGGCCGCTTGTCCCAGACGGATATAGGAGAGACCTACATCAATCAGGGTTTGCAGGCGGCGGGCGAGGGCAGGGATGGCGTCGAAAAACTCACGACCATCTTCAACGGTCATCTCCAGTACCTCATGGATACTTTTGCCTTTGTATTTAACTTCCAGGGTTTCCCGGTTGTAACGCTTGCCCTTGCAGACGTCACAGGGGACATAGATGTCCGGCAGGAAATGCATCTCCACCTTGATCACTCCGTCGCCCTGACAGGCCTCACAGCGGCCGCCTTTAACGTTAAAGCTGAAGCGTCCCGGTTTATAACCGCGGGAACGGGCTTCCTGAGTGCCGGCAAACAGTTCACGGATTGGGGTAAAGATACCGGTGTAGGTGGCCGGGTTTGACCGGGGTGTCCGGCCTATCGGGCTCTGATCGATATCGATCACCTTGTCCAGTAACTCCATCCCTTTCAGTTCTTTATAAGGGGCGGCATCCAGAGTCGTGGCGCCATTCAGCTCGGTGGCTGCAATCGGATAGAGGGTGCCGTTGATCAGGGTGGATTTACCTGAGCCAGAAACACCGGTGACACAGGTTAACAGTCCCAGCGGGATATCCAGATTGACGCTGTTAAGGTTGTTGCCAGTGGCACCATGCAGCTGTAACCAGCGACCATCCGGTTGATGGCGCTCAACCGGCACTTCAATCCGGCGTCGACCCGACAGATAGTCGGCGGTCATCGATTCGCTGCACTGCATCAGCTCCGCCGGTGTGCCCTGGGCGATAATCTCGCCACCATGCACACCTGCACCGGGGCCGATATCGATAACGTAGTCCGCCAGACGGATGGCATCCTCATCATGCTCCACCACGATGACGGTATTACCCAGATCCCGCAGGTGGATCAGTGTTTTCAAAAGCCGGTCATTGTCCCGCTGATGCAGGCCGATTGAGGGCTCATCGAGAATATACATGACGCCCACAAGGCCGGCACCGATCTGACTGGCCAGTCTGATACGCTGGGCCTCACCACCCGACAGGGTTTCGGCACTGCGTTCCAGCGACAGGTAATCAAGACCCACATTGACGAGAAACTCCAGTCGCAAACGGATCTCTTTGAGAATTTTCTCAGCGATCTCTCCCTGCTTGCCGGTCAGATGGAGGTTATCGAAGTAATCACAGCTATCACCAATGGAAAGACGTACCAGTTCCGGCAGGGTTTTCTCATCAATATACACATGGCGTGCATCGCGTCTCAGTCGGCTACCATCACAGGCGGGGCACTCCTGCATATTGATATATTTGGCCAGATCTTCACGCACCATATCGGATTCTGTCTCGCGATAGCGGCGTGAGAGGTTGTTCAGTACTCCTTCAAAGGGGTGAGATTTGCTGATCACATCGCCACGGTCATTGAGGTAACGGAAGGCGATATTATCCTTTCCGCTGCCTTCCAGAATCATCTTTTGCTGTTTGGCCGTCAGCTCCCGGAACGGTGTGTCCATATTAAAGCCATAATGCTCGGCCACCGCTTTGAGTTGCTGAAAATAATAGAGTGCCCGGCGATCCCAGCCTCTGATAGCCCCTTCGGACAGTGTCAGAGAGTCATCGGAAACGACTTTCCTGGGGTCAAAAAATTGCTTCACGCCTAAACCGTCACAGGATGAACAGGCACCGTGAGGGTTGTTGAACGAGAACATCCGGGGTTCCAGTTCCTGAATACTGTGGCCACACTTGGGGCAGGCAAAGCGGGCAGAGAATACCAGTTCTTCTCCATCGCCATCCATATAGCTGATGGTGGCGATGCCGTCGGTCATCGCCAGGGCGGTTTCAAACGATTCCGCCAGGCGGATCTGCAGATCATCGCGCACCTTAAAGCGGTCAACCACCGCTTCAATATGGTGTTTTTTATTCTTATCCAGTTCCGGGATGCTATCGATATCACAGACGATGCCGTTGACACGGACGCGGACAAAACCCTGAGCTCGCAGTTCACTGATAGTGTGTAAGTGCTCACCTTTGCGCCCCTGAATCACCGGAGCCAGCAGCATTAGTTTGGTGCCTTCCGGTAGCGCAAGAACCTGGTCGACCATCTGACTGACAGTTTGTGCTGCTAATGGCAGATCGTGATCCGGGCAGCGGGGCTCACCGGCTCGGGCAAACAGCAGACGCAGGTAATCGTAGATCTCGGTAATGGTGCCCACGGTGGAGCGGGGGTTGTGGGAGGTGGATTTCTGTTCGATTGAGATGGCGGGTGAGAGCCCCTCAATATGATCGACATCGGGTTTTTCCATCATTGACAGGAACTGACGGGCATAGGTCGAGAGCGATTCAACATAACGGCGCTGGCCTTCAGCGTAGAGCGTATCGAATGCCAGTGACGATTTACCCGAGCCGGACAGCCCGGTAATAACAACCAGCTTATCCCGGGGGATCTCAAGGTCGATATTTTTCAGGTTGTGTGTTCTCGCGCCGCGAACCACTATCTTGTCCATCGTTGTTTCCGTGTCCAATGCAAAAGCACAAGTATAAAGAGTTATGCCGGCCGCCAACACCTGATCTGAAGATATTTTCCGTGGTTATTTATGATATGCTTTACCCCAATGCATTGGCTGTAAAAAATGTGCAGCAACCGTTGCGAAAAGTTAAAGAAAATTGGAGAAATCAATGGCACGCGGTGTTAATAAAGTCATCCTGATTGGTAACCTGGGCAATGAGCCTGAAACAAAATATATGCCCAGTGGCAATGCGGTGACCAATATCACGGTGGCGACCTCTGAGTCATGGAAAGATAAGCAGACCGGTCAGCAGCAGGAACGGACCGAATGGCACCGGGTGGTATTTTTTAACCGTCTGGCGGAGATCGCCGGGGAATACCTGCATAAAGGGTCTAAGGTGTATCTGGAAGGTTCACTGCGCACCCGTAAATGGCAGGACCAGCAGGGCCAGGATCGTTACACGACTGAGATTGTTGCCAGTGAGATGCAGATGCTGGATGGCCGTTCTGATGGTGGCAGCGGTGGTTATCAACAGCCTCAGGCGGGAGGCTATCAGCAAGCGCCGCAACAGGCGCCACAGCAGAACTATCAGCCACAGCAGGCGCCGCAACAAAATTATCAGCAACCGCAGCAGCCGCCACAACAACCACGGCAGAATCCTGCACCGCAGCCTGCTCCGGGGCTGGATGATTTTGATGATGACATCCCGTTCTGACGTCGGCACGGCTATAACAGAAAACCCGCATTTGCGGGTTTTTTTCTCGGTGATCTCGGTGGAGAATACGGGTGTGAAAAGAGGCTCTACCACAGAGAACACAGAGAGCACCGAGGAAGAGATAGAGCCGAGGAAAAAATCTTTGCTGCGTGCATTGGCCCCATCAGCGCGCCCGTTGGCAGGAACGGATCACTCGGGCTGAAGCCAACTGCACGGCCTGCTGGCGGAACGGCACAAAGAAAAAGGCCAGCGCCATTCGACACTGGCCTGATTATCAATAAAAGAGTGACCTATAAATCTGGTTGATTTTCGTCCGGCACTTTCTGTACCAGGCTGATATACCCCGACTATTAGTTTCTTGAGGTCAGGGATGGCCCGATTACCCAGGGCGGGCTGCCCGGAATGCCTCAGCATGTGACTCTGCGTGGAAATAATCGACAGGGATGCTTCTTTGCAGAAGAGGGCCTAGGGCCTTATCCTACAGACTCAATAACCCTTAGTTTCGCAGTTATAAAATCAGTGTGTGAGACGTAGATCAGGTCGGCGATGCGCCGGATCACATGCTCTTCATAATGGTGCAGCTCGCCATCAGCATAGGCTACCCGCCAGAGATTTTCAATCAGTGAAATCTTCTCCTCAGGGCTACATATCTCGTTAATCTGTGAGGTAAAGCGGAAGTAATCGGTGGCGTCCCGCTGTGCTTTTTCTGCCTGTTTCAATAGCTCGTCTGCAGTGATCTGATCCAGGGAAAAACTTGTTTTCAAGACCTCCAGCAATGTTTTTTGCTCTTCAGGTTTACGCTCATAATCTGACAGCAGCACTTCAACCATCAGTGCGGCCGATGCCAGGGAGATAATCGCCTGTGGATCGCTGGGAGCGTCGCTCTCTGGCGGCAGGAAGGTTTCCAGAAAAGACATGAACTTTGTCATCATCGTACATTCTCCATTACATCGGGTAGACAAGTGAACCTCCTACTTAGTTCATTGTGTCGTTCGGAACGGTTTCGTGGCTGCTTATTTTGACAAATATTAGCTGCCATGGCAGTATTTGTCATTACAATGTCTGCCTAGGCAGGTATATCGGTTTTTTTGAGAGAGTAAACGATGATCCACTACACCGAAGACAGCGTGCCCACCCGCCTGAGTATTGCCCATCTGATCTTTTTGCTGAACCAGCATAAGGACCGGTTGCTGGAGAAATACCTCAAGCCTTTCAATATCACTGGCGCTCAGTTTCGGGTGATGCGGCTGATTTTGGTGGAACAGGTGGATACCCCTTCAGAGTTGACCCGTTTGCTTTCAATCGATAGTGGAGCCATGACCCGCATGCTTGACCGGCTTGAGCAGCGTAATTTACTGGTCAGAGAGCGCTGTCCCAATGACCGGCGACAGGTACGTCTTAAACCGACGCAAGAGGGGATAGAGCTGAGTCAGGAAGTTCATGGGCTGGCCGCGGATCTGCTGAATGAGCTGACCGGTGAGCTGAGCAGTGATGAGCTGAGTGAACTGTACCGCATCATCCGAAAAATTCTGGCGCCTACCGGGTTGATGGATGAGTGGAATAAACAGGTGGAGCCAGAGTGACGCTGTCCGCAGCGCTAGCGTCAGAGTTAAGAATTAAGTGGAACAGATGCGATGAGTGAAGCGATAGAGCAGGCGGAAAAGCAACCTGAGCCTGTAAAAAAGAGCCGCCGGGTATTATTAAGCAGCCTGTTTTTAGTGGTGCTGGTCACCGGGGGGGCTGTGTTTGGTTATGAGTATCTCTATGGCCGTTTTTATGAGGATACAGAAGACGCCTATGTTGATGGGGACCGGGTACAGATCGGTTCGCAGATAAGTGGTACGGTGGTGCGTATTAATGTTGATGATGGCGACTATGTGGAGCAGGGGCAGGTGTTGGTTGAGCTGGACCCCAGTGATACGACGATCGCTCTGGAGCAGGCGAAAGCCGATCTGGCAACCGCGGTGCGTCAGGTGCGCGGTCTGTTTGCCAGCGTCGATAATTATCGCGCCCAGGTGGAGACCCGCAAGCTTCAGTTACAACAGGCACGGAGTGATTTTAATCGCCGGCGCAAACTGGGTTCGGCGGGTGCTCTGTCAGAGGAGGCGATGTCGCACTCCCGTGATGCCCTTGGTGAGGCGGAGAACGCCCTGACCAGTGCTCAGCAGCAGTTAAACAGTACCCTGGCGCTGGTCGAGGATACGACCATCGCAACGCACCCCTCGGTCCAGACAGCGGCAGCCGCGCTGCATCAGGCGTATATCAACTATGCCCGCACTCATCTGGTGGCACCGGTGAGCGGTTATGTGGCGATGCGCAGTGTCCAGCCGGGTTCCCGGGTAGAACCGGGCCAGCCGCTGATGGCGGTGGTTCCTCTGGATCAGTTATGGATCAGCGCTAATTTCAAAGAGACTCAGATGCGCAAGATGCAGATAGGTCAGCCTGTTGATGTGGTTGCCGATCTGTATGGCGATGAGGTTCACTATCAGGGACGGATCGAGAGCCTGGGGGTGGGGACCGGCGGCGCGTTCTCTCTGTTGCCGGCGCAGAACGCCAGTGGCAACTGGATCAAGATTGTTCAGCGGGTGCCGGTGAGAATCGGTTTGAAAAGTGATGAGCTGCAACAGCATCCGCTGCGTATCGGGATGTCGACTCAGGTGCAGGTCGATCTGCGCCGGCAGGATGGTGAGGTGTTGGCAACAAGGCCCCATCGGCAAGCCCGTTATACCACCGATGTCTATGAACATCGGTTTCAGGAAGCGGATCTGCTGGCTGCCCAGCTGATCCGGGATAATAGTGCCGACCAGCACCCCGCTGCTGAGGTGACACTGACCCGATGAGTAACGCCGGATTCATGCCGTCAAACCGGGTGCTCTGCACCATCGGACTGGCGCTGGCGACCTTTATGCAGGTGCTGGACACTACCATCGCCAACGTTGCCCTGACATCGATTACCGGGAATCTGGGTGCCAGCAGTGAGCAGGGCACCTGGGTGATCACCTCATTTGCCGTGTGTAATGCGATCGCACTGCCGCTAACCGGGTGGATGGCGCGGCGTATTGGTGAGGTCCGGCTGTTTATTGGCTCGGTATGTCTGTTTATCTTTACCTCCTTTCTGTGCGGCATCGCAACATCGCTGCCTGAACTGGTATTTTTCCGCGCATTGCAGGGGTTTGTTGCCGGTCCCCTCTATCCCATCGCCCAGACGCTGCTGATATCGATCTATCCACCCGCCCGGCGGGGCATGGCGCTGGCATTGCTGGCGATGGTGGCTGTGGTGGCACCGATTCTGGGGCCTATTTCGGGGGGCTGGCTAACCGATAACTACTCCTGGCCGTGGATCTTCTTTATCAATCTGCCCATCGGCCTGTTTGCCATGCTGGTTGTCTGGTCGCAGCTGGGCAAACGTCAGGATGAGACCAAAAAGGTGCCGATTGACTATGTTGGACTGGCGCTGTTAGTGCTGGGAGTCGGGATGCTGCAGGTGGTGCTGGATAAAGGTAATGACCTGGACTGGTTTGAGTCAGACTTTGTGCTCTATGGGGCGGCGGTCGCCGTGGTGTCACTGATCGCTATGGTGATCTGGGAGCTGACCGAAAAGCATCCGGTGATCAATTTGCGCTTATTCCGTCACCGTAATTTTACTTTTGGCACAATTGCTCTGGTGCTTGGCTATTCCACATTTTTTGGTCTTAATCTGTTGTTGCCGGTCTGGTTGCAGACGCAGCTGGGTTATACCGCTGTGTGGGCCGGGCTGGCCGCGGCCCCGATCGGGATTGTGCCGGTCATTCTGTCGCCGGTGGTGGGCCGGTTTGGTCACCGGGTGGATATGCGGTTGCTCACCAGCCTGGCGTTTCTGGCGATGTCACTGTCGAGTTTTGCCCGGGCGGCGTTTTCCATCGATATTGATTACTACCATATCGCTATGGTACAGCTGGGAATGGGCTTGGGGGTGGCGCTGTTCTTTATGCCAGCGACAACGATTCTGCTCTCCAGTCTGTCACATGAGGAGATCGCTGATGGCTCAGGTCTGGCGACCTTTTTACGGGTACTGGGCGGGAGTTTTGCATCATCGCTGACCACCTGGTGGTGGCACCGTCAGGCGGCGGTTGAACATGCGTTGCTGACAGAGCATATCACCGCTTATAGTCCGCAAACCCAGCACTATCTGGAGCTGCTCGGCGGACCCTCGCTACAAAATTATGCCCGTATCGAACATCTGATTGAGGGGCAGGCGTATATGATCTCGACCGTGGATTATTTTGCTCTGCTGGGGTGGATCTTTCTGGCACTGATGGCGGCGGTCTGGTTTGCCAAACCGCCGTTCAGTTCTGCCCGGGGCCGTTAATCTTGCGGCTGCCGAAGGATCACACCGAAGGCCACTTCAGGTGGTCTCTTCAGCCCGGTAGGCGTAGGTGTTGTTGAAGCAGTAGATCATCCACTCGCCTGCAGAGATGGGTTGATATTTCGGCGTTTCACCCGGGGCGCAGCAGTTTTCCAGACAGCTGACATCGGTATCAAAGTCTGGCTCGACAAAGAACGGCATCGAGTATCGTTCCCGTCCGCTGGGGCTGAAAACCCGATGAGGTGTCGACTTGTAACGGTCGTTACTCCAGCGCGCCATCATATTGCCGATGTTGATAACAAAGGCATCTTCGACCGGTGGCGCGTCGATCCATTCCCCCGTTGTGTCCTGTACCTGCAAACCACCCGTTTCATCCTGCCAGAGGATGGTGATGCAGCCATAATCGGTATGGGCACCCGCACCGATATGTCTCTCGCCATTATCCAGAGGCACTTCGGGATAGTGGATAAAACGCAGTACACTCAATGGATGCTCAAACTTGTCGGAAAAAAAAGCCCTGTCGATACCTAAGGCCATTGCCAGTGCGCTGAGAATCGTTTTACCCAGCTCCAGCATATCCCAATAGTGGCGCTCCATTTTTTGCTGGAAACAGGCAGGCAACTGAGGATACTGATTGGGTCCGTAGAGTGGCCGGTCCGGTCCGATCAGCGGATGATCTGGTGCCAGATTCAGTCCCATATCAAAGGTCTCTTTGATATCCCCGGGGCGCTCAGGATCCAGCTGCTCCGCTTTCATCCTGCCATAGCCCCGATGGTTGGCAGACCGGGTAATATCGATCTTTACCTTCTCGGCTTCCGGGAGGGCGAAAAAGGCTTTCGACAGCTCACGCATCTCGTTTATGCGGGCTTTACTGATAGGGTGACCCTGAATATAGAAAAAACCACTTTCCCGGCAGGCGCTATCAATCGCTCGGGCGATTTGCAGTTTCGCCGCTTCATCATCGGAATATAAACTGGCGATATTGATCAGAGGAATATTCATAAGGGTTTGTAAACAACAGTTGGTGAATCCAGCCTCCCGCTATCGGCGATAGCGGGAGGTGTTGTAGGTGTCGCTATTTAATAATCAGGTGAGTCTTACTTAGGGATCTCAGACGTGATGCCCTCAACGTACCAGTTCATTTTTTCCAGATCTTCATAGTTCAGGCGCTCGCCCTCAGCAACAACCAGCTCGCCCGCCTGATTTTTGATCGGTCCGGCAAACGGATAAACGCTGCCATCTTTAATGCCCGCAATCAGCTCTTTTGCATGGGCAACAACATCTGCGGGGATGCTTTCATTAAACCCTGGGATCACAATCGATCCCTCTTTCATCCCTTCGACATTGGCTTTCGCTTCCCAGGTGCCATCCATAACCGCTTTAACGGTTCTGATGTAGTGGGGGCCCCACTCATCAACAACCGACAGCAGGTGGGCGTTGGGGCCGAAGGAGGACATATCAGAGGCCTGGCCTACCGCGTAGATACCACGGCGTTCTGCTGCCTGCATCGCTGCCGGGCTGTCCGTATGCTGCAGAATAACGTCAACTCCCTGATCCATCATGGCGTTGGCCGCGTCAGCCTCTTTACCCGGATCAAACCAGCTGTTTACCCAGATGACTTTGAGTTCCGCTGCGGGGTTGTATTTGTTCAGTGCCAGCTG
This sequence comes from Amphritea pacifica, assembly GCF_016924145.1. Lineage (GTDB taxonomy): Bacteria > Pseudomonadota > Gammaproteobacteria > Pseudomonadales > Balneatricaceae > Amphritea > Amphritea pacifica. The sequence goes on from NZ_JAFFZO010000026.1 coordinate 24,440, forward strand.
TACCGCATTGATATCGCGAATAACCTCTGGAATAGGGAAGGAGGCAATATAGCCGATCTTATTGCTCCTGGTCACCTGAGAGGCGACGTAACCGGCAACATAACGTCCTTCGAAAGTTTTGGAGATATAGGTGCCCAGGTTCTTCGCCATCTTGTAGCCGGTGGCATGTTCAAAGACAACATTGGGGAACTGCTTAGCGACTTTCAGCGTTGGGTTCATAAAGCCGAACGAGGTGGTGAAGATCAGGTTGTGGCCTGTTTTCGCCAGGTTATAGATCACCCGCTGGGCATCAGCCCCCTCGGCAACGTTTTCGACGTAGGTGGTCTGAACTTTATCTCCAAACTCCGCTTCAACGGATTTGCGTCCCTGATCATGCTGGTATGACCAGCCGTGGTCACCAATCGGGCCGACATAAACAAAGCCAACTTTGAGCGGATCGGCGGCCTGAGCTGAAAGGGTCGAGAGTGCTGACAAGCACACACCGGCAGCAAGACCGGTAACCAGTTTGTTAAATTGACGACGTTTCATGCGTCCATCTCCTGTTGAGTCATTTGGTTTGACTGGCAAAAAGTTGACCTGTTGGTCAGCTGTTATTGTTTAAGCAAAAATCTGACCAATTAGTCATATTTTGGTTGTCCCGTTGTTATCCACTCAACCCGCTGAACAGGGCTTGCCCAGGGGGCATCGAATGGGTAAGGTTGCCTTATTCTGGTGCATGGGTTCTGTGATTGCTTTAATTCAGATCACAAAAACCGAGCATCCCTAAATTCAGGTGTTAGCCTCTGGCATGAAACGGATTCCCCAGCGACATCGGTGCCACCAGCCGACTGCGGGTCTGATTACTGGACAGAATCACCAGTACTACCACTGTAGCTAAATAGGGGAGTATCGCCAGCAGGTTGGGCGAAACCGCAAAGCCCAGTCCCTGAAATACCAGGTGTAGGATGCTGGCCAGGCCAAATAGCCAAGCGCCTAAGAGTACGCGTTCTGCTTTCCAACTGGCAAACACGACCAGTGCCAGGGCGATCCAGCCGCGTCCGGCGGACATATTTTCTGCCCACAGCGGGGTATACGCCAGCGACAGATAGCCTCCCGCCAGCCCCGCCATCGCTCCACCAAAGATGATCGCCAGATAGCGGGTTTTGAAGACCGGGAGACCAATAGCATTGGCTGCGTGAGGGTTCTCCCCCACCGCTTTGAGGACCAGCCCCGGGCGGGAGTGGTTGATAAACCAGTAAACGGCGCCGAACAGAATAAAGGAGAGATAGACGATCAGGTCCTGGCCAAACAGCATCCGGCCAATGATGGGCAGGTCGGTCAGTACCGGGATAAAGACAGGGTCCAGACCCTCAATGGGTTTGCCAACAAATTCACTGCCGATAAATGCTGACAAACCGGTTCCAAAGATGGTCAGCGCCAGTCCGGTAGCAACCTGATTAGCGCTGAGTTCCATGGTGATCAGACCGAAAATAAGTGACATCAGCACGCCTGCCACCATCGCCAGAATAAATCCAAGTAGCAGGCTGCCAGACAGCAGAGTGACGATAAAGCCGACCACGGCCCCCATCAGCATCATGCCCTCCTGGCCAAGATTCAGCACGCCACTTTTTTCACACACCAGCTCTCCCAGCGCCACGATTAGCAACGGTGTTCCCGTACGGATCATGGCGTAGAGTATATTGGTAATCAGATCTATATCCATGGGGTTATCCTCGGGTCTCAGACGCTAAAGGTGTTAAGGGCGCACTGGTTTTTACTTTTCTGGGGTTGAGGCGTATCCGGAATGAGATCAGCACATCGCAGGCCAGCAGATAAAACAGCAGCATACCCTGAAACAGCCCGGTGAGTGCCAGCGGTAATCCAAGGCTGATCTGCGCCATCTCGCCCCCCATATACAGCAGAGCCATCAGCAGACTGGCCAGCAATATCCCCAGCGGGTGCAGGCGGCCCAGAAACGCCACGATAATGGCGGCATAACCGTATCCGGGCGAGATCTGCGGGATCAGTTGGCCAATGGGGCCGGTCACTTCGCCGACGCCCGCCAGGCCTGCTAGTCCACCGCTCAGCAATAGCGCAAAGTAGGTCAGTCGTTTCTCTTTAAAGCCTGACAGTCGTGCGGCTCCGGCATCCATCCCCATCACTTTGATCTGAAAGCCGTAGAAACTGCGGCTCATCAGAACCCAGACGGCAACCACTGCCAACAGTGCCAGCGCCATCCCAAAATGTACCCGGGTGCCCTCAATTAAAACCGGTAACAGGGCAGAATCACCAAACAGAGCTGATTCGGGAAAGTTGAATCCTTCCGGGTCTTTCAGTGGCCCATGAACCGCCCAGAGCAGAATGTTGAGGGCGATATAGTTCATCATAATGGTGGTCAGGATCTCATTGGTATGGAAGCGCACTTTGAGGATTGCCGCGATACCCGCCCAGAACATACCGCCCAGGATCCCGGCGATCAGGACGATGGGGAGAACCCAGAAGCCCTCTGCTTCAATCAGCTGCAGGGCGATATAACTGCCGAACAGGCCGCCCATCAACAGCTGCCCTTCGGCGCCGATATTCCAGATTTTTGCCTTGAAAACCACCGACAGGCCGATGGCACAGAGCAGTATCGGCGCGGTTTTAACGCAGAGCTCGGCAATCCCGTGGGTATCAGAGATCGGAACGTAGAGAATTGTGATCAGCGCTTCCACAGGATCAACGTTCAGCAGGGTGAACAATAGTAAACCGGTCAGCATCGTCAGTAACGCCGCCAATACCGGTGAAAGATAGGCCATGGTGGCAGAGCGTTCGCCGCGGGGTTCGAGTTTAATCATAGGGTAGCGCTCCCCTCATGGGCGGACTGGCTAAAATCACCGGCCATCATCCGTCCCAGCTCCTGTATTGATGATTCGGGTGTGGGCTTAACCGGGGACAGGGCGCCATTGCAGATTGCACCGATGCGGTCTGATATCAGGAACAGTTCGTCGATATCTTCCGATATCACCAGAATGGCCGTTCCCTTATCACGCAGGCTAATCAGAGCTTTGTGTATGGCGGTTGCTGCACCGATGTCGACCCCCCAGGTGGGGTGGGCCGCGATCAGAATTTTGGGGTTCTGCATGATCTCCCGGCCGATAATAAATTTTTGCAGATTACCGCCAGACAGGCTATCAGCCTGAGCATGGCGGCCGGCGGCTTTGACTCGGTATTGATCGATAATCTGGTCGGCAAATGTTTCGGCTTTTTTCCAGGCCACCATCCCTTTGCTGAGCAGTCCGGAGAGAAACCCTGTGAGTAAGGCATTCTCGGTCAGGCTCATCTCCGGTACAGCGCCACGGCCAAGGCGCTCTTCGGGGACAAACCCCAGTCCCCACCGGCGTCGTTGATCCGGCGGAAGGTCAGCCACAGCATCTCCTGCAAAGGTGATGGTTTTACCATCCGGGCAGAGGTGTTCGCCACTCAGGCTTGCCAGCAGTTCCTCCTGGCCGTTACCGGCGACCCCTGCGATGCCCACTATCTCACCGGCATTCACTGTCAGGTTGATATGTTTCAGATGCACCCCGAACGGATCATCGCTGTGCAGATTCAGGTCAGAGATACAGAGCAGCGGTGTACTCCTCAGTTTTTTTGGGTAGGTGGTGCTGACCGGTGTATCATCGCCAACCATCAGCTTAGCCATGCTGGTGGTATCTTCTTCTGCGGGAACGCACTCGCCGGAAACGCGGCCCGCCCGCAGTACGGTGGCGTTATGACACAGTGCTTTGACTTCGTTCAGTTTATGGCTGATGAACAGGATTGAGCAGCCTTCACTGGCCAGTTGTCGCAACGTAATAAACAGGCTATCCACCTCCTGAGGGGTTAATACGGAGGTGGGTTCATCCAGAATCAGCAGTTTGATGTTCTGAACCAGGCAGCGGACGATCTCTACCCGTTGCCGCTCACCGACGGACAGGGTATGTATCTCCCGTTCTGGATTGATCGTCATACCGTATTTTTCGGACACCGTGCGAATTTTTTCTGCCAGTTGATCCAGTGCGCCGGCATCATCACCCAGTGCCAGGGCGATATTTTCAGTCACGGTCAGGGTTTCAAACAGTGAAAAGTGCTGAAATACCATGCCGATACCCATCTTGCGGGCCTGAGCCGGGTCCTTTACCTCGATGGGTAAACCATCCCAGAGCACCTCGCCACGGTCCGGTTTGACCAGCCCGTAGATCACTTTCATCAGCGTGCTTTTCCCTGCGCCATTCTCACCCAGCAGGGCGTGAATCTCTGCGGGTGCGATGTCCAGGTGGACATCATCGTTAGCCAGACAGCCGGGGTATTGTTTGGTAATGCCGCGCAGGGAGAGTCGTGGGGGCGGTGAATGCTGCTTCACGTGGGCTACCTCGCCGATGATAGAAGAAAAGGAAAACTATACTCAAACAAGCCGATTGAGTCTTGTTTATCTTACAGTTAAGCAAAAAACTGGCCAGATGGTCAGTTTTTGTTTCTCTGGCCGATTAATATTCGCGCTGAACAACCCAACTGGGAGTAGTGTGTGGAAGAGTGACAACATCTCCTGTCGCAATGCACCAGACCGGTTCACCAGTGTCATAACGCTGCACTTTTGCAAGGCATACAAGCAGAGGCGTGGCGCAGGCGGGGCAGACTCACAGATCCCCGGTGATGCCACTGCCTTTGAGAATAATGTGGCAGAGGGTGTTAATCGCTTGTTCGTAGTCCTGGTCATCCAGGCTTTTTTTGCCCAGTGCCGACGAAACCTGCAGGGCAAAATCAGCGTAGTGCTGAGTGCTGGACCACAGCAGGAAAATGAGATGGCTTGGGGTGATGCTGGCATCCAGTTTACCCTGTTGTTGCCACTGCTCGAACACCGCGGTGCGGGAGCGGAACCACTCCTCATAGCCTTCACAGAAGTAAGCCTTTAAATTCGGACCGCCACTGATAATCTCGCTGGCGAAAATTCGTGAGGCCAGAGGATGGTCGCGGGAGAACTCGATTTTTTTGCGGATATACTGCGTCAGGCTCTGAGCTGCGTCATCCTCCGCTTTGAGATTGCTTAAGGTGCTATCCCACAGATCGATAATATCGCTGAGCACGGCGAAATAGAGTCCCAGCTTATTTTTAAAGTAGTAATGGATATTCGCTTTTGGCAGCTCCGCACGGGCGGCGATCTCCCGCATACTGGCCCCTTTGAAGCCGCAGGCGGCAAACTCCTGCTCGGCTGCTGCCAGAATCCGTTGTTCATTGCGCTGGCGAATCCGCCCTGCAGGTTTTTCGCTCTTATGTGAGCTGATCTCTAACAACATGAATCGGTCTCGTATTACCAAACGTTGCGTCAGAATTATAACGTAAAAGAATCCGTCGTTCGGTGATATATTCTGACTCTTTGTAACCCAAGCGGAAACGGAGCCCTGGCGGCTGATCTTTTTGAGAAAACTTTACCATCCCGGTCGCTTTTTTGGTTTCGCTATGGTTTTGATATGGTATCGTTGATTTGAAAGCAAAACTGCTGGAGTTGTAACTTAATGACACAGGATTTTCTGACCACGCCGGCGAAAATTTTAATTACCGGAGCGGATGGACAGATTGGTTATTTTTTAAATCAGGCAACCCGGAATGATCCGTTCTTTTCTGTGGTGGCCTTCACCGATGCGAAACTGGACATCAGCAACCGTCAACAGGTGCAGCAACGGCTGGATGAGCATCTGCCGGACTATGTGATCAATACCGCCGGGTTTAATGCGGTTGACCAGGCTGAAGCTCAGTCTGAGCGTTGCTATGCACTGAACCGGGATGCAGTAGAAAATCTGGCGATGGCCTGTGGCGAGTTATCTATTCCACTGATCCATCTTTCGTCAGACTATGTCTTTGATGGGCACTACGAGAGTGGTTATAAAGAGGATGACCAGGCACGCCCCCTGGGGCTTTATGGTGACAGTAAGTGGCAAGGGGAAGAGGTGTTGCGTGCCGCGTTGCCGCGTCATCTGATTCTCCGGGTCAGTTGGGTATTCAGTACGATTGGCGATAACTTTATGCGCCGGGCACTGCTTCAGGCGCGCCAGGAAGAGGAGATCGTTGCCGCGGATGACCGCCGCGGTTGCCCGACTTCCGCCAGTGATATTGCCCGGGTGATCGTTGCGATACTGAAGCAGTTGCATAATGGTGCCGAAAACTGGGGTACTTACCACTACTGCTGTGCAGAGATCACCACCCGATACGGCTTCACGGAAGCGGTGCTGGCCGCGGCTGGTCAGTATGAAAAACTGAAAGTGGAGAAGCTGATTCCTATCAGTTCTGCCGAGCTGGGCAGTGATGCTGAACGTCCGGCTTCCTCTGTACTGGTCTGTACCAAGCTGCTGAATCACTTTGGTATCCGCCAGTTGCCCTGGCGCAGTCAACTGGTGGCGATGATTCGGGAGCAGTACCAGAATGAAGAGATTAACGATATCACCGCATAGCCGATCTCAGGGAAACGCAGTGTGGTGCAGTGCTACCCAGACGATATAGGCTGCGCAGATCAGCGCCAGAACAAATGCCAGTGTGCGGATTCCTTTCGTTTTCCCCCGTTTCAGGGCGATTGTGCCCAGCACTATATAAGCGATCAGTGCGATCAGCTTTGCTGTCAGCCAGTTATGGGTAAATGGATACTGGCTGATGGTAATGGTGAGGACGATGGCGCTAACCAGCAACAGGGTGTCGATAATATGTGGTGCAATTCTGACCCAGCGTTGTTGCAACTTTTCCGGTGTTGAAAGCATCCAGTACCCGCGCAGGGTGAAAAAAAGTATGCTCAGAGCGGCAAAGGTGATGTGGGTGTGCTTAAGTGCCATGTACATTGCTTGAAAACTCGCCTAACAATTGATTGAATAACTGACTAAAATAATCAGGTATATTCTTACCTAAATACGCAAGAGATACTACCCAGGTATGCAGATAAATCAGAACAACAGTGCCACTCAACTGGTTGATCGGTTTGGCCGGAAAGTTGAATATATCCGTCTGTCGGTCACCGACCGGTGTGATTTCCGCTGTGTCTACTGCATGGCTGAGGAGATGCAGTTCCTGCCCCGCAGTGAAGTGTTATCGCTGGAAGAACTGTATCTGGTGGCCCGGGCTTTTGTCGAGCTGGGGGTGAATAAGATCCGTCTTACCGGTGGTGAGCCGCTGGTACGGCGGGGGATCCTGACGCTGGTGGAGCAGTTGGGTCAGCTACCGGCTGAGCTGCTGATCACTACGAATGGTTCACAGTTATCCGGTATGGCTGCTGATCTCAAACGGCTGGGAGTGGATCGACTGAACATTAGTCTGGATAGTCTGCAGCCGGATAAATTTAAACGCTTAACCCGCACCGGGCGACTTGAACAGGTATTAGCGGGGATTGATGCGGCGATAGCCGCAGGGTTTAAGCGGATTAAACTCAATGCGGTGGTGTTGAAAGGGCGTAATGATGATGAGGTACTGGATCTTATCGCGTTTGCCCGTCACAAAGGTGTGGATATCACCTTTATCGAAGAGATGCCGCTGGGTGCGATCACCGAACATGATCGTGCCGAGGTGTATTGCTCCAGTGATGAGCTGCTGGAGATGATCTCCGCTGAGTATGCACTGATCGACAGTGATGAGAAAACCGGCGGGCCTTCCCGCTATTACCGTATGGCCGATAGCGACAGCCGGATAGGTTTTATCTCCCCTCACAGCCATAATTTCTGTAGTGAGTGTAACCGGGTGCGGATGACCGTGGAGGGACGTCTGCTGCTCTGTCTGGGCAATGAACACTCTATGGATCTGCGCCGGGTGATCCGGGAACACCCCAGCGATATTGAGGTGCTGAAACAGCATCTGATCCAGGCAATGGAGCTGAAACCCGAGCAGCATCATTTTGATCTGGCTGATGAAACACCACAGATTGTCAGGTTTATGAATATGACCGGAGGCTGAGCTGAATGGATTAATTTAAAGAATTGGTAAAGTGCGCTGAAATTATTCCTATCTCCCTGTAAAATACCCGCCTTAATATTCGCAGTGCCTCAGGAGGCAGAATGGCAGCCAGCTCTATCAATGATCCATTTCAGAATATCCGCCCCTACCATGATAGTGAGGTAAGTGATGTTCTGAACCGGCTGATCCATGACGATGAACTTATCTCAGTATTGACCCGATATCAGTTTCCCCAGATGGCATCTCTGTTTGGCTGGTTGCTGAAACCCGCAGTACGCATATATCTGGCGCAGAAAACCGGAGAGATTGAAAGTATTCAGGACTTTCAGTTACTGATTGCCGGCTATATGACCAAGATGATTGGGCGTACCACTAGCCGTCTTTCCTGCAGCGGTATTGAAAATCTTGAACAGGATGAGGCATACCTGTTTGTGTCAAACCACCGGGATATAGCGATGGACCCGGCATTTGTTAACTGGGCGTTGTATCAGAACGGTTTTGATACCCTGCGTATCGCCATTGGTGATAACCTGCTGCGCAAGCCCTATGTGTCTGATCTGATGCGGCTTAATAAGAGTTTTATTGTCAACCGTTCGGCGAAAGGGCGGGAGGTGCTCACCGCTTTAGGTCAATTGTCCGCTTATATTGACCACTCGTTAGTGCAGGATGAGGCGAGTGTCTGGATTGCGCAGCGGGAAGGGCGGGCTAAGGATGGTAATGATTTTACCGATCCCGCTATTCTGAAAATGTTCTATATGGCGCACCGCAAACAGCGCAGCTTTGCAGAGTTTCTTGAGCGGGTAAAAATCGTGCCTGTTTCAATCTCCTATGAGTATGACCCCTGTGACCGGGCCAAAGCTCAGGAGCTGGATTGCAAGTCTCAGGGGGGGGAATACCAGAAAGCTCAGTTTGAAGATATCGACAGTATTGTTACCGGGATTACCGGCAATAAGGGCCATGTGCATGTTGCGTTTGGCGACGTGATTACCGATAAGAATACTCCGGAAGAGCTGGCGACTGAGATCGACCGGCAGATTATAGACAACTATTATCTGCATCCCTCCAACTTATTGGCGGCTGGAGTTGATCAGGACAGCATCAGCGATGAGCAGAAAACGCTGTTCGCAGCCCGTACCGAGGGACTATCCGAGTCTGCGGCAAAAATTTTGCGACAGATGTATGCCAATCCGGTATTGAATAAACAGAAACCTCAGGAGGTTGCATGAGCCGTTTGACGCACCTGGATGAGAAAGGGCATGCGAATATGGTGGATGTTTCTGGCAAGGCCGTCACCACCCGCGAGGCGACAGCTCAGGCTGTGGTTAAGATGCTGCCCGAAACGCTGCATATGATTTCGGCGGGAGAACATAAAAAAGGTGATGTGCTGGCAGTGGCCAGAATCGCCGGTATTCAGGCGGCCAAACGCTGTTCTGATCTGATCCCTCTATGTCATCCGCTGATGCTGAGTAAGGTCTCTGTTGAACTGACGCCTAAGCCGGAGTCAGATGCGGTGTTGATTCTGGCGACCTGTAAACTGGCAGGCCAGACCGGGGTTGAGATGGAAGCGCTGACCGCTGCATCGGTTGCCGCCCTGACGATCTATGATATGTGCAAAGCGGTGGATAAAGGGATGGTTATCTCTGAGGTTAAACTGTTAGAGAAGCGTGGCGGGAAAAGTGGCCACTGGCAGGTGAGTCCTTGAAACCTGTTGTAAACATTGATGAAAGTGCCCAAAAGGAAGATCAGGCGATGATGCGAAAACCCTCACTGTTTTTATACCTGCGGGCGACGCTCTTTTATATTGTTTTTTATCCGGTCACCCTGGTGTTTGCTGCGTTCTGTCTGCTGGTGGGCTGGGCGTTGCCCTTTCGTCCCCGTTTTAAGCTCTTCACGCTGATGAACTACTTCACCATGTTATGGCTCTATCTCACCTGTGGAGTCAGATACCGGGTTGAGGGGCGGGAAAACCTGCCTTCAGGGAGTGAAGGGGCCTATGTGGTGGTTGCTAACCACTCCAGTGAATGGGAGACATTTTTTTTGCAGACCCTGATTCGTCCGCAGAGTGCGGTGTTGAAGCAGGAGCTGTTAAAAATTCCTTTTTTTGGCTGGGCTCTGGGGATGTTAAAGCCGATTGCGCTGGATCGCAGTAAGCGGCGGGGGGCTTTAAAGCAGTTGCTGACTCAGGGTAAAGAGCGTCTCGAAGAGGGGATTAACGTCGTTATCTTTCCTCAGGGGACCCGGGTCGAAACCGGCAAACTGGGTAAGTTCAATAAAGGCGGTGCGATGCTGGCGGCCAGTGCTCAGGTGCCTGTTGTGCCGTTAGCGCATAATGCCGGGCTCTTCTGGCCGGGCAAAAGTTATGTCAAATATCCGGGGACAATTACGGTGCGGGTCGGGATTCCTGTGCCGGTGGCTGATCGTTCCGTTGATGAGATCCACACTGACTCAATCGGCTGGCTGGAAGCGCAGATGCGTGACCTGAAGGTGGTCGATGATGATGCTGTGTAACAGACAGGAATAATAAAAAAAACCGCCGGAAGGCGGTTTTTTTTATCGGCTAAAATGCTCAGTCGGTGTATTTCTGGAACACCAGTGTAGAGTTAGTGCCGCCGAAACCGAAGCTGTTAGACATCACCCGTTGCAGATCAACATTGTCACGACGTTCGGTGACAACCGGCAGGCCTTCCGCCGCAGGATCCAGCTCCTCAATATTCGCTGATGCACAGATAAAGTTGTTTTCCATCATCAGCAGGCTGTAGATCGCTTCCTGAACACCGGTAGCGCCCAGAGAATGACCGGTCAGTGACTTGGTAGAGCTGACAGGTGGCATCTGATCACCGAAGGTCTCTTTCATCGCCTTCAGCTCCTGAATATCACCCGCGGGTGTAGAGGTGCCGTGGGAGTTGATGTAATCGATACTGCCATTAACGGTGCTCATCGCTTGCTGCATACAGCGCACAGCGCCTTCACCGGACGGGGCAACCATGTCATAGCCATCGGAAGTGGCACCATAACCGACCAGTTCGCCATAGATCTTGGCGCCACGGGCTTTGGCGTGTTCCAGCTCTTCCAGAACCAGCATGCCGCCACCACCTGCGATAACAAAACCATCACGGTTGGCATCATAGGCACGGGACGCTTTCTCCGGAGTGTCGTTATATTTGCTGGACAAAGCGCCCATGGCATCAAACATCACACTCAGGGACCAGTGCAGCTCTTCACCGCCGCCCGCGAAAACAATATCCTGCTTGTTCAGCTGGATCTGTTCCATCGCATTACCGATACAGTGGGCGCTGGTAGCACAGGCAGACGTAATGGAGTAGTTAACACCCTTAATCTTGAAAGGGGTTGCCAGACAGGCCGAAACGGTAGATCCCATGGTGCGGGTTACCCGGTAAGGTCCAACGCGGCGAACGCCCTTAGTACGCAGAATATCCGCCGTTTCAACGATATCAGCAGAGGATGCGCCGCCGGAACCTGCCACCAGGCCGGTGCGCACGTTAGATACCATATCTTCGCTCAGGTTGGCGTCTTTGATCGCCTGCTCCATAGACAGATACGCATAAGCTGCAGCATCACCCATGAAACGCACCAGTTTGCGGTCTATCAGGTCTGTGTAATCCAGATCAATACTGCCAGCTACCTGGCTGCGAAACCCCATCTCTTTATACTCTTCCTGAAATTTGATGCCGGAACGGCCCTCTTTCAGTGAGTCCAGGACGGCTTCTTTATCAGTACCCAGGCAAGATACGATACCCATTCCGGTAACAACGACACGTCTCATAGGATGCCTCTTTTATTCAGTAAAAACATTGTAAGTATAGATCTACAGCAGAGCTAAAGCCTGCATTCAGGCTTATAAGATTAGAAGCTATCGGTAGATACGAACAGGCCTACACGCAGATCTTTCGCAGTGTATATCTCGCGGCCATCGACTGAAACGGAGCCATCAGCGATACCCATCACCAGTTTACGTTCAATAACCCGTGACAGATCGATACGGTAGGTCACTTTTTTTGCTGTTGGCAGAATCTGGCCTGTGAACTTCACTTCACCACAACCCAGTGCACGACCGCGACCTTTATTGCCACGCCAGCCCAGGAAGAAGCCAACGATCTGCCACATAGCGTCCAGGCCTAAGCAACCAGGCATTACCGGATCAGTTGGAAAGTGACAGTCGAAGAACCACAGGTCAGGATGGATATCCAGCTCCGCTTCGATATAGCCTTTGCCATATTTTCCACCTTCGCCGGTGATCATAGTGACGCGGTCCATCATTAACATGTTGCCGACGGGCAGTCGTGCATTGCCCTCGCCGAACATTTCACCATGACCGCACTGAAGAAGTTCTTCTCGATTGAATGAGGAAGGTTTTGTCATCTGAGCTGTATATCCACTTTTTTTTAAGCCAAAATATCGGGGGATTATACCGGGTTAGTGGTCTGGGATCACGACCTGTATCACCAAAAACGGAAAATTCGGCCAGATTAGGTCGTTTTTGAGGGCTTCAGAGAAAATGCACAGCGAATTTTGGCACGAACGTTGGCGTAGCGGCCGCATCGGTTTTCATCAGCAGCAGGTTAACCCTTTACTGCAGCGTCACTGGCCTTATTTGCAAGACTCTGGTGAGGGGCGGGTGCTGGTGCCGTTGTGTGGCAAAAGCCTGGATATGCTCTGGTTGCGGGAGCAGGGGCATGAAGTCACCGGCGTTGAATTGAACCTGCTGGCATGCGAAGCATTCTGGTCTGAACAGTCGGTAGCGGTTGACGCGCAGCAGGTGGGTGAGTTTATCGTGCGTCATAAGGACGGACTTCGACTGCTCTGTGGGGATTTCTTTGCGCTACCAGCTGAAGAGTTTGAACAGATCGCCTGGGTCTATGATCGTGCCGCACTGATCGCATTTCCTGAACCGATGCGTCAACGCTATGCCCGGATGTTATTAGAAAGGCTGCCTCCCGGCGTTGGCATGTTGTTGATAACCCTTGAGTTCAATGATGCAGAAGGCCCGCCCTTTTCCGTAACCGGGGACGAGGTTCAGGCACTTTATGGCGATCGCTTTAGCATTGAAAAGCTTACGGCACAGAGGGGTGTTGGTCGGGGAGGGCGTGCAGAAGTGGAGTCGGCTTATATCCTGAGGGATAAGGGAGACGACTGAATATGCACTCTGAATATATTAATGCAATGCGGGATAGCATGTTGATGTTACTGCTTTGCATCAATAATAATTTAAGCAGTGATTGCTCTATTATGACTTGGGCTTCCAGACCCATTGCTTCCATTCATCCATGAAGGAAAGGTTGGCAGGGTCGCCGCACAAGTGTTCTTCAAGCAGTGATAAATATGCTGTAGCCCAGCACTGAATGAAGTCATCTTCAGATTGATTTTGTTTCGGGCTTGGCAATTCTTGTAAATCAATATGAATGCGATTGTTTTGTGTCCAGCGTGCTTGCATCCAAACCAACGGTGTTCCTCGGCGATAGGCCAGTCTTGGCAGCAATGTTGAAAGCGTTAATGTCCCTCGAAGGAAATTAAAGCTTATGCCTTCTTTTCCGCGAGACATGTCAGGGGCGGTAACTAATATTTCATTATGGTTTAGGCGTTTCGACAGTTGGCGTAGTTCGCTCGTCGGATTGGCCGTTAAAAAGATGGTTTCAAGTTGAGGCTTAAGCTCTCTGCCTGTGGAGGCCACAACGGATAATGGATAGTTATTTCGGTGAAGCTGGATTATGCTGCATACTGATGGGCCGTGGTGACTAGAAACTGCAATGAGTCCTCGGCCTTTTGTTAAAAGTCGGTCTATAAGATTTAAATTAATAGGATCAATAGGGTAATTACACCACTTAGGTGTATAGGATTGGCAGTCTTGGATAAATGTACCTTGTATTAGAGTGTTTGCTTGTACCCCCCAGTGAGCACGCTTATACCATGCATCGAATGATTCAGTTGATTGGTTAGCCAATAACCAGGCAAACCAGGCATTATTAATAGGTACTGGTTGGGAAGGCGCTTCAATATTGTCGATGTTCTCTTGAATATTAGCACTCGGCAATTGATCGGGCACGTGATTCTGAGCAACCAGCCGATCATGCTGATTGGCCTCTTTGTGTCGTCCCATAATTCGAAGAATATCTAAATAGCGTATGAACGCTTGTGAATTTTCTGGCTGCTTCTCATACTGTTGGCGGAATATTTCCAGCTTGCCAAGGTCTGACCTCAGAGTTATGCAAGCTGAAAATAGGATGTTGAGTGCGGATTGGTCGTACTCAAACATGCTTTCAAAATCTTCGATGGCCTTTATGCAGTTATCTAACTGGCCGGATTGGGCATAATTAAGAATCAGAAGTTCATGAAAAAGCTGACAATCTTTCTCGGAAATTGATTGTTTGAGTATCTCAGTAATTTTTTCTGTTTGTCCCAAAAGCTTTAGGCGTTGGATATAAATATCAAGCGTTCTCGGGTCTTGTTGATACGCTAATTCCGCTGACTGTAGGGATTCTGAAAAAAAACCAAGCCGATACTGCAAGTGGGATTTAATGATATTGTTTTCATTATTATTTAACTTTTTAAGAAACGGCTGATATTCATTAGCTTTGTCAATCGATAGTAATAACCATCCATGTAAGTTTTTTGACGCTTCTGATGGTTTAGGGGTTTCAATGAGTTTTCTTGTAATACCCAGTGCTTCTATAAAGCGTCCCTGCTTATGTAAAGAGGAAGCTTTGATTCGTGCCACAAACTCACTTTCTGATATCAGAAGTTCCGCCTTGGCAATGTGTTCATCCAATTCAGTATAGCGTTTTAAAAAGAGTAGTGATGATAGCAGCATTCGGTGAGCCGGTTCGTGCGTTGGCTCAATTTCGAGTATGCGCTGTAGCAAAGGGAGGGCTTCATCTCTGCTCTCTGATTGTATATAAAGTTCTGCCAGTCGATGCCATAAAGCGGGATTATCTGTATTCTCACAGTTTTTAAAAACAGTAATCGCTTCAGCTTTGGATAGATATTTCGTGCATATATTAACAAAGGGATAGCCTTGGTGGTGTGTTAGTGCTATTTGAAGAGTTGTTTGAATTTCAAGGGCATTGCGATTCAATATTGCCAGTGTCAGAGTTGCTTTTAATGCCGACTGATTGAGGGGATCTTTCGTTAATACTGCTTGTGCTAAGTGGTGGTTTTCATCGTTGCTTTCCAGTTTATCCGCCTGCATCAGGATGTTTAGTAACTGGACTTTTGCCCAAAAAAACTCAGGCTGGTCGATGATTAATTGGCGGAGCTTGAATTCTGCTAGTTGGAGATCCCCTGATTGCTGATTTAGAAGTGCGTCTCTATATCGCAGGCCTGTATGTTTAGGGTTAATGATTAGGGCATGCTCCAGGGTGGCTTTGGCTTCGCTAAATTGTCCATCCGCTCTCTGCTTATCAATCGTTGTAAGTAGTGCCGCTACATTATCGACAGTCGTTTGTGATTGCTCAGACATCAGTTATTTCTCTGCTTATACCTATTTGCGCGTGCTCTTGTACATGCCAGATATCAATAAAGCGAAAATCTGCTCGTTCACCAAAGCGCTGGTCAATACGCGCTATCAGCTGTTTTAATTTAGCCAGTGATTCTGGCGAATTCCGGTTAAATCGATGCAATCGTGGGTTGTGAAAGTAGACCATTGATTCGCGCCTGGATAAAGCAGGTGCTTCTGCGTTGGCAGGAGGAACAAACCACTTATAAGCTGGTCTGGGCATGGGTTCTCTATGTTGATACTCTGAATGACGTGTTAACTCAACCCGTAGGCCGTTTATACAGATGACCCTAATGTTTTTTCTGAGTGCAAAATTCAGCGCCTCTGCTGCCGTCTGTACAACAGGCTCACCTTTGTCATTGAGAGAGGTGTTACAAATTATAGGCACGCCTGTCTGCTGAGCAAACTCGGTGATTAATTCATACAGCCGAGGATTATCCTGTTTTTCTAAGGTCTGAACTCGGGCGGAGGCGTCGAGATGGCATATACCTGGGACGTACGGCCGCTTTTCCTTCTTTACATTAAAAGTATGAAGCATGTAAGGAGATGGGTAGTCCAGATCAAACCATTCGCGAGATTGCTCCGCCAGGATAATCGGAGCAACAGGTCGCCACCACTCTCGTTTTTTGATCTGATTGAGTGTGTTACGAGAATCGATTGTGCGGGGGTCTGAGAGCAGGCTACGCTGCCCTAAGGCTCTTGGGCCAATCTCGCTGCCACCTTCAAACCAGGCGATGGGGCCTTGAATCAGATCGTTAGTAAGTATTGCCGGAGAAGCTAATGACACGTTTTTGATATGCAGAGAAAATTCTTCGCTTTCCATGGTTGCTTGAAAATGAGTGTCTTCTGGGCCTAGTGCACTACCCGCTAAGCGAAAATGAAACGGCCCTAACTGGTGTCGAAAGTAATGAAGGCCTATGCCTAACGACATTCCCGAGTCGTTTACACATGGAGGGGCAATAAATCCGCAAAAGCCGAATTTTTTCATTAAGGCGCTATTGCTTGGGCAGTTTAAGGCGTAACCCCCCGTAATTGATAACCAGGTTTGTTCAGGTTGAATATTGAACTGCCGGATGATTTCTTGAATGGTTTCTGCAACGATGGTGATCGACTCTTGCTGAATCACTTTAGCTAGCATGCTGATTCGATTTTCCTCGTCGCTGAAACGCGAGTCTAAATATTTGATGTGTGAATTGTCTTTGCTTAGATCCAATGCCCATATTTCTTCTACTAGATCGCCAAACCACATTGATACTTGCGGTACGTCTGAAACGGTTTTGAGTTTGGGAGAGGGTGGAACAGGTCCCTGGTATTTGGTCGTAGCTGCAGAGCCTAACGCCATCAGGCTGCCTTCAGCCATGGAAAGATGCTGTCGCATAAAAGCCCAAAGTACCGCAGGAGAGGGAACTGTAAAGGTGTCCATTTTGCCTTCACTAATCCAGGCGCCAGTGTAGTACTGCTTGGCTCGACATTCGCTATCCAGGACAGTGTCCGGTCCTCCATCAAGCGCTAGTGCTAGAATTGATCCATTGTTAAATAGCTTAGAATTTAGTAATGCCCCGGAATAAAGGTGGCATATATTATGATATGCAAGCTCTGGGTCAGGTTGTTGGGTGTTTGGAGTTTCCCCTAAACCTGGTGTTCCAATAATTGCCTGAAGATCTGAGCTATTTAGGTTTAGCTCTGAGAGTTGCTCATTTATAAAGTCAATTGCGTGTTCTACCGATGGAAAGGACATGGAATGATGTTTCATTCCCGTGAGTCGTTCAAACTCCCAAAAACGTATTAACTCGAGTTTGCTGTCCTTTAGTTTCCAAAGAGCCATGTTCTGATCATGGCGAACACCTACATTAGTTTGTGCCGCAAGTAGATCGATATGGCTGTAAATAGATAGATAGAATCCATTGTTCATCGCTTTAAATTACTCGCCTCTTAAGCTTATCTTGCAGCGTAATTCCGATTTTGGATAAAGGCATATACCCGTTTCAAGCATCAGTTTCTGAGCATCAGCAGGATCAACATCAAGTTGTACTTTTGAGAGTAACTGGGAGAGTACAGACGTCATTTCAGCAAAAGCAATTGACATTCCTGAGCATCCATAATCGCCTCCTGAAAATGGCAGGAATGAGCCTTTGGTTATTGCCTGAGCCCTGTCTGGCGAAAAACGTTCCGGGTCAAACAGATCTGGGTTTTCCCAAAGTGTTTTGTGGCGGTGAAGAAAATAGATGGACACCATAAGCATGCTGCCAGCGGGAATTTCAGTGCCCCTTATGGTTATGGGTTCCTTTGCGTCGCGCATGACTTCGGGGCCCGGAGGGAATAGTCTCAATGACTCGTTGATCAGGTTGCGTACTGTCCGTCGCTCGTACTCGCCATCAGGTCGCAAGCGTATACCTGTTGCTAACTGTTGTTGTAACTCCGGATGTAAACCCAGTAGCCAGGCGCTCCAGGCCATGGTTATTCCGGTGGTGGTATGTCCTGAAGCAGCGAATACCAAAGCGTTTGCTTTGACCTCTTGTTGACTGAGACCAGGAGAGGGTGCCCAGCCAGCCTCATTGGCAATGGCCCGCAGAGGATTGTCATCAGTCAGACGTTGCCAGCGACCACTTTCCATAAAGTGCTGTGTAAGTCTTGCAACGACTTTGGCTGAGGCGACAAAATCAGATTTGTCTACTTTATGTAAGGCGTCGATCGTTTCCTTTACGGCCATGTCGCGCCCTTCGTAATGATTGTTGCCAAAGAGTGTTGCCCAGGTGATTTGTAAGGCTAGTTCGCTCATTTCCCGATACAGATCGATCGATCCCTGTTCAAGCCAACGAGAGATGGCATCGGCGGTTGCATCAATCGACACCTCTTTAACCAACTGAGCCTGCCTGGCAGAAACAAGCGTTTTAAAGGCATCTCTTTGTCGCTCGTTTTGTTGACCTAGTGTGCCGCTCAGTCCGGGGCCAAAAGCTTGGTTGCCCAGCCTTTGCTGAACGATCGATTTTGGGAAGGCATTGGTTCGGGTAACTAATATTTCATATGCAGCAACTGGGTCAGCGATAAAAGCGAGAGTTTTCTTACCCGTTTGAGCGATAAAATATGGTTGCTCAAGCAGTTCCGCCGGTCGGGAGTTCTCTCGAAAACGGATAAGATCTGAAGGGGGGGATGACCAATCTATGTCCATGGAGGGGGCAAAATGAAGCGCGGGAATCGGATATTTAAGCACTGACTTGTTCTCTCTTTGTCTGACTATTCTGAGAGCTGTCAGGCGACAGCCAAAAGGGCCGCGGATACAAAAAAATTCGTCCGAGGGTGTCGATTATATTAATCCAGGCTATAAAGGCTTCACGGTTAGTGACGTCTTGGGGGGTAGGGATAAATCGCGATGACCATCCTCCCGAGTACATACGACACTGACTACAGTCAATATCAGGAGTGCAGCATTTTACTGACCGGGATGTTAGATCAGTGGTGTAGTAACGCATAGGGTTAACGATTCGTGACTGGCAATCCAGTGCGATGCCGTTTTCGTCCAGCGTATAGCGGCTGCCGGGCTGGCACATATAATCATTATATTCATGGCAGTAAACTACGGTGTCGGGGTAATCCTCAATAGTAGCGGCTAATGTTTCCCGTGTTTTGGCTAAATCATAATCGGTGAAGATGGGAGAGTGATTTTGATCACTGAATCGGAAAAAACGATCATCATGTTGCTGACCAATTGCTAACTTTTTAAGAAATGAATGGGTCGGAGAGTACAGGTTGTAAGTTAGTTCTACCCCGTGATCACTACACATTCGTGCGACTTCTGGTACCTGTCCAATGGTATCCTTCGAGACCGTCAGAAGCATAATGGCCCGCTGGTCTCCTTCATAATTCTTGAGTGCTTTACGGAAAACGCTCGCTCCGCGCAGTTGGATGTCTGTTTTATCATCGCTGGCCCAAACTGAAACCCCAATACGGTAAGGGATGTCTTTATTCAGCGCTATCGTGCCATTCGTACCGATATTACCCCATGGGAAATGCTGTGCAGCGGCTAAGAGCCGATCCTGGGCTAAGGCAGGCTCAGCGCCAACGAAGTAAGCCATGGATACCCCTCGTTCCGCTTCTAAGTGAAAAAAATTCTGCCACTCATTAATCGGCTTGTTTCCATTTATTTGCCAGGTATCTCCGCCTTCAAAGTAGTAACAGCCCTCACATTTCAGGTTGCAGCGGGTTTCAATCTCATAAAAAGCAGGACGTCTGAAAGCGCGGATTGTTTCTTTGGCGCGATTGTAGCGATGAAGAAGGGCTGGTGTTTCTTTGATAAGGGACCGTATCGAGCGTGCTACTATACGGGCTTGTTCTCGTCGAGTGAGTTCGGTTGCGCAGCAGGTCATCTGATCTCCCTCTGCAAGCAAAAAAGCAAAGCACATCCCTTTGCTTGAGTGAGTTGAAAAATTGTTGTTACAACTATGCTAGCATGCGCTGGTTATATTCTTCTATAACAGACTTGATCGTTTAACTATTACGCTTAACCGCGAGATCCGCCAGTTGAATCATGGTCTGTTTGAATGAGCTGTCCGGCAAGGCATCCAGTGCTTTAATCGCTTTATCCGCCTCGCCGTAAGCGATGTCGCGAGCGTAATCAATTGAGCCGGTAGCATGGACGATCTCCATGATCGGTTGCAGGTCGTCGAGTCCGCCTTTGCGGATCGCCTGGCGGATCAGTGTGCGCTGCTCGTCGCTGCCTTCACGCATGGCGTGGATCAGTGGCAGGGTTGCTTTGCCCTCGGCCAGATCGTCACCGACATTTTTGCCCATCTCTTCAGCGCTGCTGAGATAGTCCATCACATCATCAATAATCTGAAAGGCGATACCGATATGGCGGCCATAGAGGCGCAGTGCCTCCTGTTGCTCTTGTTCGGCGTCCGCCAGAATTGCACCGGTCTCGGTAGCTGCTTCAAACAGCATTGCGGTTTTTCCCAGAATAACCTGCATGTATGAGGCTTCTGTGGTGTCTGGGTTGCGGGCGTTCAGCAGTTGCATCACTTCGCCTTCGGCGATAATCGTGGTGGCGTTGGAGATCACTTTCATGATCTCCATCTTGTTGATCTCAACCATGATCTGAAAAGCACGGGAGTAGAGGAAGTCACCCACCAGAACGCTGGGGGCGTTGCCCCACTTGGCATTGGCGGTATCATTGCCACGCCGCAGCTCTGAGTTATCAACGACGTCGTCGTGTAACAGGGTGGCGGTGTGGATAAACTCAATCACCGCCGCTAGTTGAACATGATGTTCGCCTTTATAGCCGGCCGCATTGGCTGCCAGTAGTACCAGTAGCGGTCTGATCCGTTTACCGCCGCTCTCTACAATGTAATGTCCGATCTTCTCAACCAGTGGTACACCTGAGTGTAAGTGGTTGATAATATAATTGTTTACCGCTTCGAATTGCGGCTCAATAACTGGATTTAACTGATGTGGCAGCATGGGGACTGATACTAGACTCTGAAATTTGTATGGGCGCATGCTAGGGGGTGCTTATCCGGGTGTCAAGAAAGTCAGGTTATTATCTATATTTATACTTGAGTCGTTTGTTATGTTTCTATATAATCTCGCGCCCTAACCCATCCAAATTCGCTCCCTACCATATGGTTATGAATATCCATTAGAAGTAGGCGTCTTATTTAGTAGCAGGGCGGGTTTTAAACTGGAGATTAAAATGTACGCAGTAATTGTGAGCGGTGGTAAGCAATACCGAGTTCAGGAAGGCCACACGCTGAAGCTGGAAAAGCTGGCTGTAGAAGCTGGTTCAAATGTTGAATTTGACCGTGTTTTGCTGGTAGCTAATGGTGATGATGTAAAGATCGGTGCGCCGGTTGTTGAAGGGGCTAAGGTGACAGCTGAGGTTGTTAGCCACGGTCGCGCTAAGAAAGTTCATATCATGAAGTTCAAGCGTCGTAAGCACCACATGAAGCAGATGGGTCACCGTCAGCACTTCACCGAAGTAAAAATCACTGGCATTAATGCCTAAGACTGTTTGAGAGGAGAGTGACAAATGGCTCATAAGAAGGCGGCAGGTAGTACCCGTAACGGTCGTGATTCCGAGTCGAAACGCTTAGGTGTTAAGCGTTTCGGTGGTCAGGTTGTAACAGCAGGTAACATTCTGATTCGTCAGCGCGGTACTAAGTTTCACGCTGGTGAAAACGTAGGTATGGGTAAAGACCATACTCTGTTTGCAACTGCGGACGGCGTTGTTAAGTTTGTTGTTAAAGGCCCGCAAAAGCGTAAATACATTACTGTAGAAACCGCTTAATAAGGCTTTTATGCTAAAAAAAGCTCCGCGGTTGCGGGGCTTTTTTTGTTTTTAGTGGCTGATTGAGCTAGTTGTTGAAAAGGTCTGCGGTACGGGCCTTATCAACAGCCAGTTTGTTGGCAGGTGGTGTGCACAGATTACCAGTATAGCTGGGGGTGTAGAATGAAGTTTGTAGATGAAGCGACGGTCACAATAGAGGCGGGTAAGGGCGGCAACGGCTGCATGAGCTTTCGCCGGGAAAAGTTTATCGCTAAAGGAGGCCCTGATGGGGGTGACGGTGGTGATGGCGGGTCGGTTTTTGTGGAAGCGGACGAGTCGCTGAATACACTTATAGATTATCGCTTTCAGCCCCGTTATAGCGCTCAGAATGGTAAGGGCGGGCAGAGTAGAAACTGTACCGGTGCCAAGGGTGACGACCTGATTATGAAGGTGCCGGTAGGCACCACCGTGGTGGATATCGATACCGATGAGGTGTTGGCAGATCTGACTAAGGTGGGTCAGGTTGAGAAGATTGCTCAGGGTGGTTTTCATGGCCTGGGTAATACCCGGTTTAAGAGTAGTGTCAACCGGGCACCGCGTCAGACGACCAGCGGCAGTCTGGGGGAGACCCGTAACGTCAAGCTGGAGCTGAAAGTGTTGGCGGATGTTGGTTTGCTGGGGTTGCCGAACGCTGGTAAATCGACCTTTATTCGTTCGGTCTCTGCGGCGACCCCTAAGGTTGCTGACTACCCCTTCACAACGCTGGTGCCAAATCTGGGAGTGGTGAGTACTGAGAAGCATAAGAGCTTTGTCATTGCTGATATTCCCGGCATTATCGAGGGGGCTGCAGAGGGGGCCGGACTGGGGATTCAGTTTCTGAAGCATCTGGCACGTAACCGTATTTTGCTGCATCTTGTTGATATGGCGCCCTGGGATGGTGTGATGCCGGCTGATTCTGCTCAGGTGATTGTCAGAGAGTTGGAGAAGTTTAGTCCGACTCTGGCGGCGCAGCCTCGCTGGCTGGTACTGAATAAGCTGGATATGGTGCCGGAAGCTGAGCAGGAAGAGCGCTGTCAGGCGGTGATTGATGCGTTGAGCTGGGATGGTCCTGTCTATCGTATATCGGCGATCAATAAGATGGGGACTCAGGAACTGGTACGGGATATCCAGGTGTTTCTTGATCAGTTGGCGGTGCAGTTGGCGGAAGATCCAGAGTTGGCTGAAGCTGAGCTTCAGGTGCGCCGGTCTATCGACCGCGAAGGTCGTGAGCGGATCGAGCAGATGCGTGCTGAGATCCGTGCTAAGCGTCGTGGCGAAGATGATTTTGATGACTTTGACGATGATGATTACGATGTTGAAGTCGAATATGTGAAAAATTAATACCTGCTCAGGTTGTCCTGGCTGAGGCTGGAACCCAGGATGGGGCGGGTCTTTCAAGAGAGTGAAGTCAGTGAGTCAAGCGCGTAATAGGCTGAAAACCTCCCGGCGATGGGTGGTGAAAATTGGTAGTGCGTTACTTACAAACGATGGTGAGGGGCTTGATCTGGCGGCGATTGGTCGCTGGGTTGATCAGTTGGCTCAGTTGCGGCGCGAGGGAGTGGAGATTGTGCTGGTCTCTTCCGGCTCTATTGCAGAGGGTATTGTTCGTCTGGGCTGGAAAAGCCGTCCTCATGAAGTCTACAAGTTGCAGGCTGCAGCGGCGGTGGGGCAGATGGGCCTGGTGCAGGCCTATGAGGCCAATTTTAAGCGGCATAATACTCTGACGGCTCAGATTCTGCTCACCCATGAAGATCATTCCAATCGTAAGCGTTATCTTAATGCTCAGGCGACTTTGAAGACGTTGCTATCGGTGGGTGTGGTGCCGGTGGTGAATGAGAACGATACGGTGGTCACTAAAGAGATTCGCTTCGGTGATAACGATACGCTGGGCGCTTTGGTGGCAAACCTGGTTGAGGCTGATGCGCTGATTTTGCTCACCGATCAGCGCGGTTTGTATACTGCAGATCCCCGGATAAATCCTGACGCGACGCTGATCTCTGAGGCGATGGCAAGTGATAATGCGCTCGACGCTATGGCTGGTACGGGTGGTCGGCTGGGACAGGGGGGGATGGCGACTAAAGTGCGTGCTGCCAGGCTGGCAGCGCGTTCGGGTGCTGTCACTGTGATTGCCAGTGGTCGCGAGGATGATGTTTTGCTGAAGTTGCGGCGGGCGGATCAACTGGGAACGGTGCTGGTGCCTGAGCAATCGCCGATGGCCGCCCGTAAGCAGTGGATTGCAGGGCATTTGCAGGCGCGGGGTACGCTGACTCTGGATGCGGGTGCTGTGACCGCTCTGGTTGATCGGGGTAAGAGTCTGTTGCCGGCGGGAGTGCGTGCAGTGACCGGTTCATTCTCTCGGGGTGAGATGGTGGTGATCTCGGATGAGCATGGTCGGGTAATTGGTCGGGGCTTGGTGAATTATGGCGTTGAGGATGCGCAGAAGATTATCGGTCACCCCAGCTCATATATTGAGACGGTGCTTGGTTTTGTCGGGGAGCAGGAGTTGGTGCACCGGGATAATCTGGTGCTCGCATGAGTCTGGTCTCATCGATGTAAGAAGCAAAAAGTAAGAAACACAAAAAAAACCGGCCATGGCCGGTTTTTTTATCGCTACTTACGTCTTAAAGGCTTACGCCTCAAAGCGAATCTCAGGGAGATTAGGCAGCCAGTTTCTTGATAGAGGCATTCAGGCGGCTCTTCTTGCGGGCAACCTGGTTCTTGTTGAAAATGCCTTTAGTTACAGCGCTGTCCATTAATGGCTGAGCGGTAACGAATGCTGCAGATGCAGCTGCGTGGTCGCCAGATTCGATAGCTGCCACTACTTTTTTAACGTAAGTGCGAACCATGGAACGCAGACTCGCGTTATTTTGACGGCGCTTCTCGGCTTGGCGAGCGCGTTTACGGGATCCTGCGGAATTTGCCACAATCCGACTCCTCTAAACTAGGTAAAAGTTAATCGATGTAAGTTAATCGATATTGTGATGCCCCGGCGTTCATTTATAACTACTGAGCATCGAAAATTAAGACGCGAGATTATTCATGTTTGCCCGGCAAGTGTCAATAGCTAAGTGTGAATAAATCAGTGGCGATTGTCCGGGTGTTGTAACGGATGATCCTGGGAGGGGCTATATTTACGAAAGGTTTACGCAAGCATTTTGTCCGCTTAATCGGTATTATCTGCACCATCGACTTGGCTGGCAGGAAAGCACCCCTTGAGCAATACAGAAACATCGCCGCAAGGCTCTCGACCCGATACCCCTGGCCCTCATAGCCCAGAGCCACCAGACGCTGAGCCCAAAGCCCGCGGTTTGCTGCGTTCCAGTGCGCTGGTCGGGTTGATGACCATGCTTTCACGGGTTATGGGACTGATCCGGGATGTCGTGGTGGCGAATTATTTTGGTGCAGGCAGTAGCGCTGATGCTTTTTTTGTCGCCTTTAAAATTCCTAATTTTCTTCGCCGTCTGTTTGCTGAAGGTGCGTTTTCTCAGGCGTTTGTGCCGGTATTGTCGGAATATCGTAGTCTCAAGGATCTGGCTGCGGTTAAACATCTGGTAGACCGGGTAGCAGGCAGTCTGGGGCTGGTGCTGATAGTGGTGACTTTGTTGGGGGTTTTGGGCGCGCCGGTATTGGCGGCGATCTTTGCTCCGGGTTTCTATTTGAACGATCCTCTACGCTACGGGCTGGCGGTTGATATGCTGCGTTTTACCTTTCCGTATCTGCTGCTGATATCCCTGACCGCTCTGGCGGGCAGTATTCTCAATAGTTATGAGCGTTTTGCTGTACCCGCTTTTACTCCGGTGCTGTTGAATCTCTCACTGATCGGAGCGGCCATCTGGATGCAGCCGCTGTTTGAGCAGCCGGTGATGGCGCTGGCGATCGGGGTGCTGATTGCAGGTTCTGCGCAGTTATTGTTTCAGCTGCCGTTTCTCTGGCGGATTCAGTTGTTGCCTGCGCCAACACTGGGATTCAGGGATGAGGGGGTAAGACGGATTCTTAAACTGATGATTCCGGCACTGTTTGGGGTATCGGTCAGTCAGATCAACCTGCTATTGGATACGTTGCTGGCTTCTTTTCTGCAGACCGGCAGCGTTTCCTGGCTGTATTATTCTGATCGTCTGGCGGAGCTGCCGTTGGGGGTGTTTGGCATCGCCATTGCGACCGTTATTCTGCCCAGCCTGTCACGCAGGCATGCGGAGAAAAGTACGGAGCATTTTTCCCGCACGCTGGATTGGGCGATGCGGATGGTGCTGCTGATCGGGCTGCCCGCCGCGATGGCGTTGCTGGTGCTGGCTGAGCCATTGATTGCAACCCTGTTTCATTATGGTGAGATGGCTGACCGGGATGTGATGATGGCCGCGATGAGTCTGCGCGCCTACGCCTGTGGCCTGCTGGCGTTTATGTTAATCAAGGTGCTGGCGCCCGGCTATTTCTCCCGTCAGGATACCAAAACCCCGGTAAAGATCGGTATTGTTGCTATGGTGGTGAATATGGTGCTCAATCTGATACTGATCTGGCCTCTGGCTCATGCCGGGCTGGCGCTGGCGACTACGCTTTCGGCATTTCTGAATGCCGGATTGCTGCTACGGGGGTTGCTGAAAGAGGGGGTGTTCACCTGGCAGGCGGGCTGGCTAAAGTGGTTGTCACAGGTTGGCCTGGCCAATCTGGCGATGATCGGTATTCTGCTACTGCTTGCAGGAAGTCCTGAGCAATGGCTGCGGTTTGATATGTGGCAGCGGGTCGCGCATATGGCGGTATTGGTGGGTGGTGGTGCGACGGTTTATCTGTTGGTTCTGCTGATAACAGGGATGCGACTGCGGCATCTGCGCCATTAATCGGCCAGTATTGATGCTGACGGATGGCGGATATCGCTCTAACTGAGGTATAATTTCGCGCTTATTTTTATTTGCTGATGAGATTGAGGTGATATGGAGCTGATTCGGGGTCTGCATAATCTGCGTGACAAGCATAAAGGTTGTGTTGCAACGATCGGCAATTTTGATGGTGTGCATCTGGGGCATCAGCAGGTGTTAGCCCAGGTGCTGCGCAAAGGGCGGGAACTGGGGCTGCCGGCGGTGGTGATTATTTTTGAACCTCAGCCAAGAGAGTTCTTTTCCGGTAGTCAGGCGCCCCCCCGGTTGACCCGTTTTGATGAAAAGGTACGATTGCTTAAAGACAATGGTGTGGACCGGGTGCTCTGTCTGACCTTTAACGAACGTCTGCGCACCATGAGTGCAGATCAGTTTGTCGATGAGCTGTTGCTGAAGGGGCTGGCGGTCAGGCATTTTGTCGTTGGTGATGATTTCCGTTTTGGTTGTGATCGCAGTGGTGACTACAACATGCTTCGTCAGAGCGGCGAGCGCTATGGTTTCAGTGTGGTGAATACTGAAACCTTTGATGTGGATGGTGAACGGGTCAGCAGTACCCGGATCAGGACTGCGCTGCAGAATAATGATCTGGTGCTGGCGCAGCGACTGCTGGGCCGCCCCTACCGGGTGACCGGGCGGGTGATGCATGGTCAGAAGCTTGGGCGCACCATCGGTGTTCCCACGGCAAATGTGCGGATGCACCGGTTTCACTGCCCGCTAAACGGCGTCTATGCCGTGACAGTGACGGGTAAAAACCTGGCCGCAGAAGGGGTTGCCAATGTTGGAATGCGCCCCACCGTCAATGGCAAACAGCCGGTGCTGGAAACGCATCTGTTCGATCTGGACAGCGATCTTTATGGTCAGCTGCTGAGTGTCGAATTTAAAGCCTTTATCCGTCCTGAAAAGAAGTTTGAAGGGCTGGAAAAACTGAAGCAACAGATAGATAACGATATTAAACAGGTCAGAAACTATTTTCTGACAGGTGCCTTGTAAGCAGGGCCAAAATTAGACGATCCAGAAGCGATACGACAATGACCGATTATAAACCGACCCTGAACTTACCGAATACTAAGTTCCCGATGCGCGGCAATCTGGCTCAGAAAGAGCCTCAGATGCTGAAACAGTGGCAGAAGATGGATCTGTATCAGAAGATTCGTGAAGTCAGCGCAGGTCGTGAAAAGTTTATTCTGCATGATGGTCCTCCCTATGCCAACGGTGATATCCATATCGGTCATGCAGTGAATAAGATTCTCAAGGATATCATTGTTAAATCCCGCACACTGGCTGGCTTCGATGCCCCCTATGTACCGGGCTGGGACTGCCATGGTCTGCCGATTGAGCACAATGTTGAGAAAAAGATCGGTAAAGCAGGTGTTAAAGTATCTTACGGCGATTTTCGTAAAAAATGTCGTGAGTATGCGGCCCGTCAGGTGGAGGGTCAGAAGAAAGACTTTATCCGTCTAGGGGTGTTGGGTGACTGGGATAACCCCTACCTGACCATGAACTTCGAAACCGAAGCCAACATTATCCGTGCGCTGGGTAAGATCGCAGAAAACGGTCACCTGGTGAAAGGCTATAAGCCGGTTTACTGGAGCGTGGTAGGTAGTTCTGCCCTGGCGGAAGCGGAAGTTGAGTATCAGGATAAGACCTCTCTGGCGATCGATGTGCGTTTTGCGCCGGTTGATCAGGAGGCGTTTCTGAGCTGTTTTGACGATCTTTCCGGTGAGGGTGAAGCGTCGGTTGTTATCTGGACCACGACTCCCTGGACACTGCCTGCTAACCAGGCGGTATCACTGAATGCTGAGCTCGATTATGTGCTGGTGCAGGTGGGTGGTGAACGACTGTTGATTGTCGAGGCGCTGGTTGAAGATGCGTTGCAGCGTTACGGTGTTGAAGAGTACAAGATTGTTGGTCACTGTAAGGGCGAAGCGCTGGAGCATCAGCAACTGCATCATCCGTTTTATGATAAGCAGGTACCGGTTATTCTCGGCGATCACGTAACCGTTGAGGCGGGTACCGGTGCGGTGCATACGGCTCCGGATCATGGCGTGGAAGACTTCAGTGTGGGCCGCGCTTACGGAATCGGTACCCTGAATCTGGTAGGGCCTGATGGTGTCTACACAGAAAAGGCCGGTGAGTTTGCCGGACAGCATGTCTACAAAGTAGAGGGTGCGATCGTTGCGGCACTGGAAGCAAACGATCGTCTGATTCTGAAGAAACAGTTCAGTCATAGTTATCCTCACTGCTGGCGTACCAAAACGCCATTGATCTACCGTGCTACGCCGCAGTGGTTTATCAGCATGGAAGAGAAAGGGCTGAAAAAAGATGCTCTGGCTGCGATCAAAGAGGTTGAATGGTTCCCCGGCTGGGGTCAGAACCGCATCGAGTCGATGGTTGAACAGAGTCCTGACTGGTGTGTATCCCGTCAGCGTACCTGGGGTGTGCCAATCGCGCTGTTTGTGAATAAAACCACTTCAGAACTGCACCCTGAAACCCCTCGCCTGATCGAAGAGGTGGCGCTGAGAGTAGAAAAAGCCGGCATAGATGCCTGGTTTGATCTGGATGCAACCGAGCTGCTGGGTGATGAGGCGGATCAGTATGAGAAAGTACTGGATACTCTGGATGTGTGGTTTGATTCCGGTGTGACCCACTACTCGGTGCTGGACCGCACCGCAGGTCTGCAGTTCCCGGCGGATATGTATCTGGAAGGCTCGGATCAGCATCGTGGCTGGTTCCAGTCCTCCCTGAAAACCAGTATCGCCATTAAAGGCTGTGCACCCTATAAGCAGGTGCTGACCCATGGCTTTACGGTGGATGGTGATGGTCGCAAGATGTCTAAATCGGTGGGCAATGTGGTTGCGCCCCAGGATGTGATGAACAAGTACGGCGCTGATATTCTGCGTCTGTGGGTTGCTTCCACCGATTTCAGCTCAGAGATGACAGTGTCTGATGAGATTCTCAAACGGACAGCAGATGCGTATCGTCGGATCCGCAATACGGCCCGCTTCCTGTTAGCCAACCTGGAGGGGTTTAATCCGCAAACCGATATGGTGGCACCGGCTGATATGGTAGCGCTGGATCGTTGGGCGGTTGATCGCGCTGCGCGTCTGCAGGACGAGCTGGTGGGACACTATGATCAGTACCAGATGCTTCAGGTGTATCAGAAGGTGTCCCACTTCTGCTCACTGGATCTGGGTGGTTTCTATCTGGATATTATCAAAGACCGCCAGTATACCGCTAAGGCTGACTCGGTCGCCCGCCGCTCCTGCCAGACAGCGTTGTATCATATTGCCGAGGCGATGGTGCGCTGGATTGCGCCGATTCTCAGCTTTACAGCCGATGAGATCTGGAATGAGTTACCGGGTGAGCGCGCTGAATCAGTACAGCTGGTGACCTGGTATACCGAACTGGCGAAGCTGGATGAGTCTGCTGAGCTGGGGCGTCACTACTGGCAGCAGGTTCTTGCGGTGAAGACCGCCGTTAATAAGGAGCTTGAGAATCAGCGTAATGCCGGTCATATCGGTGGCAGTCTTGAAGCCGAGGTGACGCTTTACTGCGCACCAGAGCTCAAGGTTCAGCTGGAAAAACTGGCGGATGAGCTGCGCTTTGTACTGATCACCTCTAAGGCGGCTGTGCGTTCCGCTGATGAAACTGCAGATGCGGTTGCTACGGAGCTGGAAGGGCTGAGTATTGCGGTGATTAAGAGTGAGCAGGCCAAATGTGGTCGTTGCTGGCACCACCGTGAAGATGTGGGTAACACGCCTGAGCATGAAGAACTGTGTGATCGCTGTGTTGAAAATGTTGCCGGTGCCGGTGAACAGCGCAACTTTGCATAAGGTTATCTTTATGGGCAAGGCTGGTACTGCTCTCACCTGGCTCTGGTTGGTGGTTTTAGTCGTCGCGCTGGATCTGTTTACTAAGCATCAGGCCAGCACGCTGCTGTCTTATGGCGTGCCTCATCCTCTGCTGCCGGTGTTCGATCTGACGTTACTGCACAATACCGGTGCTGCATTCAGCTTTCTGGCTCAGGCCGGGGGCTGGCAGCGCTGGTTTTTTGCTCTGATCGCTGTAGTTGTCAGCACTGTACTGCTGCTCTGGATGGCCAGTACCCCACGCGATAAGTACTGGCTGGGGGCTGGTCTGGCGCTGGTGCTGGGGGGGGCGCTGGGAAATTTATATGACCGGGTCGTACAGGGATATGTAATCGATTTTATTTCGTTGCATTATAACGGCTATTATTTTCCAGCATTCAATCTGGCCGATAGTGCTATTACCATCGGGGCAGGCATGCTGATTATTGATATGCTATGGTTCAGTGATAGCCGTCATAAATCCAAATAAAGGTCTGCATTTATGTCAGAATTTACTTCTCAAGAGACGCCACAACAGGCCATAGCGCCCGATGCTAAGGTAACCCTTCATTTTGCGATTAAACTGGAAGATGGCCAGGTAGTCGATTCCAACTTTGAGGGCAATCCGGCAACGTTTATTGTTGGGGATGGTCAGTTGCTGGACGGTTTTGAGAACTCTCTGCTAGGGATGCAGGCCGGTGATGAGGCGGTGATCGATATCCTGCCTGAACAGGGGTTTGGTATGGCGAATCCGAACAATATGCAGCGCTTGCCACGCAGTCAGTTCGGCGATATGGCGCTGGAACCCGGTCTGGTGGTCTCCTTCGCTGATGCAGCAAACGGCGAGTTGCCCGGTGTTATTGCCGAGTTTGATGAAAATAAGGTGACCGTGGATTTTAACCACCCACTGGCGGGCAAGAAGCTGAAGTTTGAAGTAAAAATAATCGCTGTCGAATAGAGTGAATTTGCTCTGGATCAGTAAAACGGATGATCTGCTGGTAAATTACTTTTTCATTTTGTAGTCTGTTACACCTTTGATACAACATGGATGTTGTCATGAGCAGACAGGGATGTGGGCTCGCCCCCGGCGCGCGCTCGCGCGTTTTTTTACCTACCTATATCATTTTCCGGCGTCAGTGCGGAACCTCTCTTATTGAAGTACTCGTGACTCTGGTGCTGGTCGCTATCGGCATGGTCGGCATGATGACAATGCAGGCGCGTGGCTTGCAGCAAAATCAAAGTGCCTATCTGCGTACTCAGGCCATTGCGATAGCCAATGATATGGCCGACCGTATCCGGCTCAATAAGCAGGCGGGGCTGGACGATTACTATGCTTTAACGCTCAGTCAGGATGCCCAGAGCTTCTCTACCGCTGGGGTGACCGATAGCGCTAAGAAACTGGCTTACTCTGATCTCCATAACTGGCTAAGCTGGGTGGCTGTCAGTCTTCCCGAGGGGGATGCTGAAATTAAACGGGCCAGTCAGCGTATCACCATTGTCATCAACTGGAACGGCCGTCGGGATCAGGGTGGCTTATCCCGCTATCAACATGAGGTCGATTTATGAAGCGGCCTGTGACGTCCAGTTTGCTAACTCAATCAGGTTTTTCATTGGTCGAACTGATGGTATCGACCGTGATTGGCTTATTGCTTACTTCAGCCATGTTGGCTGCGTATGTGGCTTCCGCACGAACATATCAGATGCAGGATGCGATGTCTGAGGTGCAGGAAAGCGGTCGCTATGCCATGACTGTTTTACTGACCGATTTGCGGCAGAGCGGTGTCGGCGTGGGCAGAGACCTGCTGATAGAGGGGGTTGAAAATGATACCGATAAGATCAATGCCTTTGAACTGGCTCATGCAGATAATACGCTGGTTATTACTCCGGACAATGTGCGTAGTGAGATTGTTTATCTTCTCGGACTTGCAACCGCAGGTTCCGATGGCCGGGCTTACTATATTGGTAATTCCGGGGGGAACCCCTCCCTATACAGGAATAACACTCCGCTGATTGAAGGCGCGACTGCTTTGGTGATGGAGTATGGCGTTGATACAGATGGAGATAAGTTGGTGGACAGCTACCAAAAACTTGGTGCCATGTCCGCGTCTGACTGGGCGTCAGTGATCAGTGCCCGTTTTTTCCTTTTGATACGAAGCTCCGGCAGCGGTGTAACCGATCAGGCACAGGCATTGCCTGTGCCATTTGATGCTATCGATACCTCTGACCGGCGACTGTATCAGGTCTATACAGCGACAGCCTTGCTAAGGAACGCGTTAACCGTGAAAGGAACGGGTGGATGATCAATTTAAGGGGAATATACAAAGGCCAGCGGGGTGCAACATTGGTGGTAGCACTGATTCTGCTGTTAATAATGACGTTGATTGCTTCAACGGCGATTCAGAGCAATGTGCTGCAGTCGCGAATGACTGCCAATCTGCAGGATCAGGCAGTGGCATTTGAAGCGAGTGAGACTGCGCTATTGTATGCAGAAGAGTGGCTTGCCTCACTGAAAGCAGAACCTGAGCTAACTGATTACGATGGCTGGAGCTCCGGTGACACTGAATTTGTGTTTGATAGTCGTAGCAGCTCATCCAGCAGTGCGACACTGAAAGATCAATTGGAAAAACTCAGCACCGTGGATGACTGGGTAGCCAGAGCTAAACCTTCCAGTGACTTCAATTCTAATAAGATCGCCAGGGTGTATGAGCAGCCAAAAGTCAGTCTGGAGCTGGTGCAGCTTACCCCTGATGATAAAACCCGAGGCTATGTCTATGGTGAGGGCAGTGGTGTGGCAACCTTTCGTCAGTTGAGCCGAAGTACCGGTGTAACAGGGAATAGTGAAGTCGTACTGGTCAGCGAATATCGCAAGCGTTTCAGGTGATGAAAGTGAATAAAACAGGGATGTTCAAACTAGTTTTTCTTATCGTGTCTGTCAGTAGGCCGGTGTTGTCGGCTGAATATACCATCAGCCCGATACCGATTGGGGCGGCAGAAACGGCGCAACCCAATGTGATGATCCTGATGGACACGTCCGGGAGTATGGATGATCCTCCTGCGGGCCAGCCCAAAGGAAAGAAAAAGATCGATCAGGCCAAGTCCGCTGCCCGTGCTGTGATTGAATCGGGCTCAGGAATGCAGCTGGGGCTGGCGAGCTTTAACTACGAAGAGGGGGGTAAAATCGACCAGGTTTGTGGCAGTAAAAAAGCCAACCTGCTGAAAACCCTTGATGGCTATGGTGCGGATAACTGGACCCCGATGGCTGAAGCATATTATGAGGTAACCCGTTATTTCAGGGGGATGAAGGGGCACTTTTCGCACACCGGCAGTCGTTACTCCTCGCCGATTACCAGCCAGTGTCAGAAAAATTTTACGATTGTCATTACCGATGGCGAACCGACCAAAGATGGTAACTTTAGTCAACTCAACGACGCTGACGCCGGTAGCAATCTGCCGAACTGGGATACCAGCGATGATGACAGAAAGTTCACGAGAGACCGGTGGGGCAGGACTAGCTTAGCCAGTACTGAAAAATGGTACTACCTGGATGACCTGGCAAAATTCGCCTGGGACACCGATATGAGTGATCAGGCCGGTATGCAGAATATGTACACCTATACCATCGGTTTTGATATTAACTTTCCCATGCTCAATGATGCTGCTGTGAAAGGGCATGGCGAGTACTTTACGGCAGGCAGTGAGACGGAACTGCTGACTTCATTGCAGCAGGTGTTTGCTGACATCAGCCGAAAAGTGTTCAGCGATACGCAGCTGAGTGCCAACAGTGGTTATATTACCAGTGGCCTGAATATCTATCAGGCCAGCTACAATACGGGCGGCTGGAGCGGTGAACTGTCGGCTTTCAGTACAGCCATCAACGCTCAGAGCGGGCTTCTTGAGGTCAGTGATGTCCCTGTGTGGAGTGCTTCGTCTGGTATTCCCTCTGCTAATAGTCGGATTGTCATCACTAACAGGGGCTCAACCGGCATCGGATTTCGCTGGAACAGTTTTACCAGTGAAGAAAAAACGCTGTTATTTAATAATGACTCCTCACAGGTGGACTATATACGTGGCGAAAGCGTAAGCGATTTTCGTGCTCGTCAGAGTCTGTTGGGGGATATTATTCACTCGAATCCGATCTATGTCGGCCCACCGCAGAATTTTAACAGTACCTCCTCCTATCGGGCGTTTAAAAAGAGATATGCCGATCGCGAGCCGATGATCTATGTCGGAGCTAATGATGGCATGTTGCACGGCTTTCGGGCCTCAGATGGTGAGGAGTTGCTGGCCTATATCCCGTCGATTCTGCTACCAAAGCTTAAACAGCTGACAGCGGCAGATTATCAGCATCAGTACTATGTGGATGGCACACCGACAGTTCAGGATGTTTATGTGGGCGGACAGTGGCGCACTATGCTTGCTGGTGGGCTCAATGGTGGCGGTCAGGGGATCTATCTGCTGGATGTTACCGACCCTGATGATTTTAGCGAGACGGAGGCTGCGAAGGTTTTCCGCTGGGAGTTCAACGATAGCGATGATGTCGATATGGGTTACAGCTATGCCCGCCCGGCGATAGTCAGACTGAAAGATGGCAACTGGTATGTGGTGTTTGGCAATGGTTATAACAGTACCGAAGCAGATGATCACCAGAGTTTAACCGGGGATGCAGTGATCTATCTGGTTGATCTGGCAACGGGTCAGACAGTGATTAAGCTCTCCACCAATACAGGCTTGGATGAGGCACCGGCAGGACTGAACAGACCTAATGGTATGTCCACGCTATCCCCCGTCAGTGATGATGGCGCTACGGTAAACGTGATTTATGGCGGTGACCTGTATGGCAATATCTGGAAGTTTGATCTGTCTGATAGTAACCCGGTCAACTGGAAGCTGGACTATAAGCTGTTTCAGGCGTGCAGGAGTTCAACTCTCAGCACTCCATGTGCTGCTGGCGATATTCAGCCGATCACCTCACGACTGGTGGTGTCAGAAGATGTCTACGGACATAATATGGTTTTCTTTGGTACCGGCAAAGATTTTGAAATAGCAGATAAATCAGATATGAGCGTGCAGAGCTTCTATGGTGTGATCGATAGCGGCTCAGCGATCACGGGTAGTCGGTCACAGTTACTGGAACAGTCGATCTATTATCAGGGTAGTCATGACTTTAATGGTGTGACCCGCAACCTGCGCCTGACAACCAACAACCGTTTAACCGACAGTCAGGCCGGCTGGTTTATCGATCTGAAAACACCCGATGGTAACGGGGGCTGGCTGCAGCTGGGTGAGCGCGTGCTTAACCCTCCCGGCATAAGAGATCGTCGTGTCCTGCTCTCAACCCGGACTTATACCTCTGATCCCTGTAAGGCGGGCGGAAATGGCTGGACCATGGAGCTGGATAAAAGCTCAGGTAGTCGCTTCTCCTATGTCACCGTTGATAATAACCGGGATGGCCAGTATGACGACGATGATAAGGTCAGCGATGCAAATGGCGATAAGGTGAACGCATCAGGTCAGCAGCGGGGTAATGGCAATGGTTCGTTAATTCTGACGGATGGCATTGAGGATCAGATCATTAGCACCGGCGGCGAAGATGATCCCGACAAGCCGGGTGACCCGGATAAGCGTCAGCGTGACCCCAACGCAACGGGCCGATCCAGTTGGCGCTATCTGGAGGAACGAGACTGATGAAACTGCAATCGGATAACCAGGGATTTTCGTTGATTGAGCTGATGATCACTGTCGCGATTATTGGTTTACTGGCCGCCGTCGCATATCCCTCTTATATGCAGCATATCCGGGACAGCTGGCGTGAGACAGCGAGGCTTTGTTTGTTGGATATGACGCAACAGCTAGAGCGGCAATATGCAGCGGATCTGACATACAGCGGATGGGGGGATGCAGATGGCGATGGCCGGGATGATCTGCTGACCTCCGGTTGTGCATCAGATGGAGATATGGCTACCCGGTATCGGTTTCAGGGGGATGTCACTCTGTTTAGCTTGCAGGCAGTTCCTCTGGGGGCTCAGGCAGGAGATCAGTGCGGGCAGCTTGGTATTGATCGGCAGGGGCAGAAAACAGCATCGGGCAAAGCGGGTGTCCAGCAGTGCTGGTAGCCCTGTAGAGAGGGATAAAGTCATGAATCATGGAGCAGAAACAGGTGTGACGCTGGTCGAACTATTAGTGGCACTCAGCGTGCTGGCAATTTTGCTGACGGTGGGTGTGCCCTCTCTGGCGGGTTTCGTGTCGTCCCAAAAGCTTGATACGACGGTGCAGTTGCTAAAAGACAGCTATAGTCAGGCCCGATACGAGGCAGTTACCCAGCAGCGGCCTGTGTTTCTCTGTCCTTTAGATACTGCGACAGGCGGTTGTGGTAAAAACTGGAGTGACGGGGTGATCAGCTATCATGATCTGGATGGGGATAACAGTTATGACCCACTTAAGGATACCCAGTTATTGCAGAACGAGTTCCCCTCCGGGGCGGTTATTGTGTATAAAAAGAACTGTTTCCAGATAAAGCTGACGGCTAAAGGCACAACCGGAGATAATGGAACCTTCACCATGACCGTATCTGAAGAAACAAAAAAGCTCGTTGTTTCCGGTATGGGGCGTATCAGAAACGGCTGATTCCAGCTGATTTCCTGAAAATAAGATTCAAATCAGTTACAGAGTCCTCTGATTTGGTTTAATCTTATCCTTTTCTTACAACTGTTTGACTTAAAGTAACTGTTTTGGGTAGTTCTTGCGTATGGAGAGTTGCAGGAGTGACTAAAATATAGTCAATACAGAGTGCAAATGGATTTGCTTCTATAATTCTATTCAATATTCAATGATGAATGGGTGGGGTGATCTTTTTGCGTATTGTTAAACAGCGCGGATTTACACTGATTGAGTTGATGGTGGCACTGGTCGTGCTGGGTATTCTGCTGGGCATCGGTATTCCCAGTTTTAATTCGGTTATTGAGTCAGCCAATCTGAGGTCAGTGACGCATAGCTTAAATACAGCAACTCAGTTGGCACGTTCAGAAGCTCTGGATCGCAGGGATGATGTTGTTGTCTGCCGGGCTAACGGTGCATTGTCTGCTTGTAGTTTTGGGGCAGACTGGAGCAATGGCTGGATTGTGGCAACTTTGAAACCGGCAGGTGCAAATTATACTACGCCGGGGGATGTTGAAGTCATCCGGGTTTGGGAAGCTGTGAATATTGTGGTTTCCGGTGCTTCTAACGGGTTTCGATTTAATAGTTCTGGCCGGGCACCTACTAACGATGATCTGCAAATTCAAAGTGACAGTGAAAGTCGCTGTTTACGCGTTAGCGGAAGTGGACGTGCCATGGTAGAGGAGGGTGGCTGCTAATGTCTGTCTTTGTGAATATGCGGAATGCAAATGAGCGTGGCTCATCTCTTATTGAGGTGTTGATCGCTGTTGTTATCATCTCCGTTGGGCTGCTCTCAGTTGCAGCACTCCAGACGATGGCACTAAAGAGTAACCAGGGCTCCTATTATCGTTCTCAGGCGACTTTTCTGGCTTACGATCTTGCTGACAGAATCAGAGCTGCGCCGGATTCCGCACTGAATGGTGAGTATGATGATGGGCAGGGGGGTGATCGGGACGAGTGGGATAATAAAGTGACTGCTGCCTTGGGGGCGGATGCTGTTGGGGTCGTGACCTGGGATAAACCTAACAGACAAGCGACTATTACTATTACCTGGAATGATAATCGTGCCCGGATTAGGGCTGAGAATGATGTTGATGATGCAACGTTGGCCAGTTTTAGCTATTTTATGGAGTTTTAATTGATGGCTGCTCAGGTTAAAAATAGGCCTCAGCGAGGTTTCAGCTTAATAGAACTGATGATTGCTCTGGTTCTGGGGTTGTTTATTATCGGGGGGGTATTGGCTGTTTTTATCGGCAGTTCGGCAAGTTTTAATAGTAATGAGTCACTTTCACGGGTTCAGGAAAATGGCCGCTTTGCGTTAGAAATTTTAGCCGAAGATCTGCGTAATACCGGGAATAAAGGTCTTTGCTGGAATTCAGTAGTCGATGTAATAAACACAGCTGATAGTGATTATGAGGCGGATGCTTATGATCTCAATGACCCGATCAAAGGCTGGACAGATGATGCCGGAACCTTTTTTGATGGCACTTTGAATGGTTATAAGGCTGGTACCGACCTGTTTTTGGTAAAACATGCAGCAGAAACTTCAGACGCATCCTTGTCTGTCGATATTGTTAAAACGGATACAACGTTCACGATTAATGGAGGCGTTGTATCAGGTGCGATAATGCTGTTATCTGATGCAGCAGGTTGTGATCTTTTCCAAAATACAGCCGCTCTGAACTCTTCCACTATGGCGCGGGCGACAGGGGGAGGGGTTACGATTGGTAATAAAACCGTAGCGGCTCAGGAACTGAGTCATGATTATTCAGTGAGCTCTGGTAATATTGTCGAAATTTCAAAGTTATCCAGCACACTCTATTACATTGGATCAGGTACAACGACGGCTAATGCTTTGAGAGGTATGAGCTTTGATTATGGTGTGGCAAGTGATCAGGAGCTGGTAGAGGGGGTAACTGATATGTCCGTACTTTATGGGATAGTGTCGGGTGCAGGCCCTGCTTTGGGTTATAGCGCCGATGCAAATGGCGGAAACTGGGATGATGTTGTTGCTGTCAGGGTCACTCTGATCGTTGAAGACGGCGATATCAATCAGAATTTTTCGACAACGGTCGCGCTCAGGAATCGGTTGCGATGATGGTGAATAGACGATACACAGGTAACAAAGAGCAGGGAGCAGTGTTGATTATCGCGCTGATCTTTCTGTTGGTTTTATCCTTTATAGGCGTCAGCTCCATGCAGGGAACCACAATGCAGGAGAAGATGTCGGGCAACCTGCGTGATCGAAATTCGGCTTTTAATGCTGCCGAGGCAGGTTTGAGAGAGGGAGAGGCGCAGGCTAGAAGCGATTATTACAACGGTGCTTTAGATACTGATAATTCAAGTAGCGGCACATATAGCTCATCTTTTTCAGTTAATGAGGCCCCAGAGTGGAAGGCTGAACTGATGGCCGATATCTATGTCAGCCTTAAAGCGGGCGAGGATCCAGCAGGTGCCGTTATTAAAGTTACATCTTCGTCAGAGGGCTTTTCAGGTAAGTCGGATGTCCTGCTTGAATCAATATATGTTGTGGAACAGTAGATTATCTTCTGGGCTACGAGGGGTTTTCAATGAAACGTTCTGTGAAATCGAAATCAATGCGACCGCTATGTAGCAACACAAGCGGATCTGCGAACTCATATTGGCTGGCCTTTTTCTGTGCTGTTTTAGGCATGAACTCTTTTAATAGTTTTGCTTCTACGGTTGCTCAGGTGCCTCTGTTTCTGGGCCAGGGTAATGTCCCCGGCAACCTGGCACTGGTGCCTTCGGTTGAATGGCCGACAGTTTTAAGTGCCGCGAATATCGGCAGTTATGATGAAGACAGTGAAAGCATCGGCTACTTCGATTCGAAAAAATGCTATCGCTATCAATATGATACAACCGAAGCCGATCGACATTTCTATCCTGTCAGCACTAATACCAACTTTAAATGCCCGGGTGATGTCTGGAGTGGTAACTTTTTAAACTGGGCTCAGACACAGACAATTGATCCGTTTCGTTGGGCACTGACTGGAGGTTACCGGGTTAAAGATACTGCGACCGAGACCTGGCTGGAAAAAGCAAGACATACCGGACAGAACTTAAGCTTTAATACCCGTTCAATCAGTGGTTCAACGGTTGTCAATAATGCCACTCCTTTTTCAACCTCAACCTTTTCGACAAAAATTGGTGGGTTAGGCAATAAGATGCAGTTTACCCTGCCTTCCGGGCATGGTTTTAGCAATAGCACTGGTGCAGCGTCTTTTACTGAGTTGCTTAATGATACCGACTTCAGCTCTGGCTGGAACGATTATTCCAGTGGTTCTGTTATTCGTAGTTCAACAGAATCGTTTGAGTCTGGTGGGTATTCACTTAAAAAAATCAATAATAACGATCCTAAAGGGGGTTATAAAGACCTTTCATCATCGGCCAACTTCGATAACTTTGTGTTTGAAGGCTGGATCTACAGACCAACTGTGGGTACTCAGTCAGGTCAGTCCGATCGTCTGGCGTTGTCTGATAACAGCGCTAATGGTTACGGCTTTACTATCGGCGCAACCAGTATAAAGATAGAAAAGAGAAATGGTGGCTCTGGTAGTAGCATTAGTGGCAGTGCTTCCTGGACCCGCCCCACCGATCAGTGGTATCGATTTGTTTTTGAAAGTGTTGTCGGCGATAAATTTAAGCTGACTGTTTACAACAGTTCGGGGACTCTGCTTGCTACAGTAACCAGTAATAGTGATACAAGCTACAACTCCTTTAATCGGTTATATATCCATGGCGGTCATGAGTATTACGTCGACAAGCTGAGTGTTGTTTCATACTCAGGTTCTGGCTCCCTCGCCTATCAGCCAGTATCTACAGATACGTTTGAAACAACTGTCCGGGTCAAGGTATGTGATCCCAGTGTGGGGGTTGAGGCTAACTGTAAGCAGTACGGTAGCAATTGGAAGCCTGAAGGTCTGATTCAGCGTTACTCCGATAATATCAGATACAGTATTTTTGGTTATCTGAATGATTCCGATTACAGGCGGGACGGAGGGGTGCTGCGCGCAAGGCAGAAATATGTCGGGCCGGTTCTGCTGGACCCTGATACAGGTGAAGAGTCTAATCCCAATATGGAATGGGACCCTGACACCGGGATTATGATTCAGAATCCAGATAGTTCTGATGCCGCAAGTACCGCATCAGAATTCGGTGTGACTGTTGCAGACAGTGGTGTGTTAAATTATTTGAATAAGTTTGGTCAGCTGAATAACTATAACCTGAAATCTTATGATCCCGTCAGTGAACTTTATTACACGGCGCTTCGTTACTACAAGCATCTGGGTAATGTTGATGAATACTCTACGGCTTCCCCTGGTTATAACTCATCACCATCCAGTAGTACAAAAGAACAGTGGATAGATGGTTTTCCAGTTATACAAAACTGGAATGACCCAATTCAATATGCCTGTCAGAAAAATGTGGTGCTGGGTATTGGTGATGTTAATACCTGGAACGATAAAAATTTGCCCGGAACCACAAGCAGCACCAATGAACCGTCAAAGCCCACCGAGGTATCAAATGATACATCTGTTAATGTCATCACGGCGACGAATAAGATTGCGAGCCTCGAAGGGATAAGTATCGATGCATCTGCCAGCTCCTATACGGGGCGCAATAACTCAGCCTATATGGCGGGTCTTGCTTATGATGCCAATACTGTGGATATTCGCCCGGTTGACTTTGCCGGTACGCAAACGGTACAAACTTACTGGGTTGATGTGCTTGAAAATCAGTTTCTTCGTGAGAAGAGAAACAATCAGTTCTGGCTGACCGCTAAATACGGTGGTTTTGTTGTGCGAAAACATCCAAGTTGTTCATTAGCCAGTTACACCCCTACTGGAACCGAGTGCGATGATCAGAGTCTGGGTGACCCTTACACCCGTACAGCAGCACTGCCTGAATGGTGGTGGTATACCAACACCGATATCCTGGATCCTGGAGAGGGAAGTGACTACAAAAGAGCGGATAACTTTTATACTGCCGGTGATGCCCGCAAGATGGTGGATGGTTTAACTGATGCGTTTGCCTCTATTTCTGCATCGGTTAAAGGTTCTGCTGCGGCGTTAACCGCCAATAGCGCGCGTCTGGGCACTGACTCTGCACTATTTAATGCATTAATGGATTCATCTCTGTGGTCAGGTGATCTGCTTGCCCGGGAGATCAGTACTGATGGGGTATTGGCATCTGCCGATACCTGGAGTGCAGCAGCAATTATGGATGCTCTGACGGATTCAGCTATAGCCAATCGCAAGATTTTCACCAGCTCTTATGCATCAGAAGATGCATTAACCGGTATTACTCTGAATAGCGATGGCATTGATTTTAAGTGGACCGATCTTTCGGCAGAGCAAAAACTTATGTTGCGCTCGACACCGGCAAGTGGAGCACCTGTCACAGAGGCCGTAGCTCAGCAGCGTTTGAATTATCTGCGTGGAAGTCGGATTGAGGAGCAGACATTAACCAATACGTCAAAGCAGTTCCGACGTCGGGGGAGCCGTCTGGGCGATATTGTTAACTCATCCCCTCAATATGTTGCTCAGAAAAACTATGGCTTCAGTCGACTAGGTTCACCCTTTTCAGCGGCTACTAAAGCCGCTTATGTGGACTATAGAGACTCAAATACATATCTAAATAAACCTCCGATTCTCTTGGTAGGCGCTAATGATGGGATGCTGCATGCGTTTGATGCAACCTTAGGCAGTGATGGCGGCAAAGAGTTATTTGCCTATGTGCCTTCAGGCGTATTCAGTAATCTCTATGAGCTGGTATACCCTGAATATGGCCACCGTTACTACGTTGATGGTGTTCCCCGAGTGACTGATGCATGGTTTGCCCCTGCCGATGTGCCGACAGGCGTAACCTCAGGCTGGAAAACTGTTGTGGCGGTTACGCCTGGCGCGGGTGGGGCGGGTGTTTCACTGCTGGATATCAGTGATCCTGAGAATATGACTGCATCCAAAGTTCTTTGGGAGTTTAAGCATAAAGATATGGGCGTATTGATTCAGCAACCGACGATAACGCCTCTGGCAAATGGTAAGTTTGGAGTTATTGTTTCCAGTGGTTTTTCCCATGGTGCAGCTCAGGGACATATCTGGATTTTGAATGTTGCTGATGGTTCAGTTATTAAGGATATTGTTGTTCCAACCACAGGAGGGTTGGGTGAGCCTGCGGTGATAGATCTGAATCTGGATAAGGTTGCAGACCGAATTATGATTGGCGACACGCTCGGTAACGTCTGGCGTTTTGATATCGATAGCGCCTTGCCCGCTAACTGGACACCTCCTGCTAACCTGTTAAGTGGAACGACACCTGTGCCATTCTTTGTCGCCAAAGATTCTTCAGGTGTTCGGCAGCCGATAACAGGTCCTTTGAATGTGGCCT
The DNA here is from genome assembly GCF_016924145.1 of Amphritea pacifica. GTDB lineage: Bacteria > Pseudomonadota > Gammaproteobacteria > Pseudomonadales > Balneatricaceae > Amphritea > Amphritea pacifica. The sequence continues at coordinate 67,949 of NZ_JAFFZO010000026.1, forward strand.
ATGATAGTAAAGGCCGGCTTATGGTTTTATTTGGTACCGGTAGTTACTATCTGAGTGGTGATAATGAGGTTGGGGTTTCTCCTCAGGTGCAGTCGTTCTACGGAGTTCAGGATAATGGGGTTGTGGTTTCAGGACGTGCGCAGCTGTTGCAACAAGAAATTCTCTATGAAGGAACTATAGGTACTAATGGTGTGCGGGTAACCAGTAACAATAGTCTGTCTTTATCGCATAAAGGCTGGTATCTGGATCTTCAATGGGCAACAACTAAAGGTGGACTTGGGCCAATTGGCGAGCTTATCAATACAGAACCTGTTCTACGTATCGGCCAGGTGCTCGTAGCAACAAAAATTCCTTCATCGGACCCTTGTGCGGCGGGGGGGAGTAGCTGGATTATGGCGCTTGATTATGAATCAGGTGCGGCTTTGAACAATACAACCTTTGACTATAATGGCGACGGTAAATTTACAGTGGATGATTTGGCGCAAGTCCCTGCAAAAGATGCCAATGGTAATGATATTACAGTGGCAACTTCTGGTTCCGGTATCATGATGGATGGTGGCAGTAACGGTTTTACTAACTTTGGTGCTGATTCTCTCGTTACATCGACGGATACTACTAATGGTGATAGTAAAACTTACGCCTGCTTCACTAATAGTGAGAATGGCAATATAGTTTGCCCTGAGTTTAATGGGGCTTCCAGTGCAGGACGACGTAGTTGGAGAGAAATTAGATGAGTCGGAAGCAGTGCCAGCGAGGCTTTACCTTAATTGAGCTGATGATTGTAGTGGCTATTATTGGCATTATTTCCGCAATAGCCTACCCTAGTTATCAGGAGCAGGTGGCGCAGAGTCGGCGTGTTGATGCACAAGGGAGTTTGCTTTCGTTAGCTCAGTCACTGGAAAGGTATTATACGGAAAATGGGTCTTATACTGGGGCGGTTTTGCCCTATACGCAATCGCCAAAAGATGGTAATCCTAAGTTTTATGACTTATCAGTACCCGCGTCTACGGCGACGACCTATACACTTCAGGCTGCGCCAATAAATGGTATGGTGGGGGATCGGTGTGGCAACATGACAATCACCCATACCGGGCAAAAAGGCACGACTGGTGATCCAGTTGATGACTGTTGGTAACCCGCTGTTTTCTTGCAATAAATCAGCATTTGTCTAAAAAAAACGCGCCCCTGGCGCGTTTTTTTATATACTCAACCCTCTTTGTACCAACCATAAGGCTCAACTATGTCTGACTACCTGATAATTGGAGCAGGCGTGATCGGGATGCTGACCGCCAGAGAGCTGGCGCAGTCGGGTGCTGAGGTCACGCTGGTGGATATGAATAACTGTGCACAGGAAGCTTCCTGGGCCGGAGGTGGGATCGTTTCGCCACTCTACCCCTGGCGTTATTCTGATCCGGTGACCGCGCTGGCAACCTGGTCACAAACCAGTTATATCCATCTGGCGCAGCAGTTATTGGAAGAGACCGGGCTGGACCCGGAGTTGCGCCTGAAAGGAATGTTTATGGTTGGCGTGGATGATGCCGATGAAGCGCTGGCCTGGGGGCGGCGTTATCAGAAACCGATGGAGCAGGTCGGGGCTGACTTTATCTACCAGAAAGAACCCGGTCTCGCACCCGGTTTAGAGTCTGCACTGTGGATGCCGGAGGTGGCCAGTATCCGCAACCCACGGTTAGGCCGCTCGTTGCGCCGCAGTATGGAGATCACCCCGAATATCAACCTGATAGAGCAGGGACGGGTAGAGGGGCTGAACATAGAAAACTATGCGGTCACCGGGGTGCGTCTGGCCGACCGGGTGTTACAAGGTGATCAGGTGATTATCGCTGCAGGAGCCTGGAGTAGTGAGCTGCTTGCGCCTCTGGAGGTTGAACTCCCGGTTGAACCGGTGAAAGGGCAGATGATGTTGTTTAAGGCACCGGTGGGTCTGATCAACCGGGTGGTGCTGATGCAGGGCCGCTATCTGATCCCCCGTAATGATGGCCGTATCCTGGTGGGGAGTACGCTGGAGCGGGTGGGCTTTGATAAACAGACCACTTCGGAAGCAAAAGAGTCTCTGTATCAGACCGCGCTGGAGATCTGTCCCGCGCTTGAACGATATGAGCTGGAACACCACTGGGCCGGACTGCGTCCGGGTTCGCCTGAAGGCGTTCCCTATATCGGCGCAGTGCCGGGGTATGACAATCTCTATCTGAATGCCGGGCATTTCCGTAATGGGCTGGTGCTGGCCCCGGCGTCTACCCGCTTGCTGGCGGATATTCTGCTGAATCGTCAGCCGGTCATCGATCCACTGCCCTATGAGTTGTTTGGACGTGTGTGAGCCGGTGGATAGGACGCCGGTGTAAAAAGGCTCTCATCGATATTTATCGGAATCGGGGGCATTGTTATTTTCAGCGGAAGCGAAAACTGACTCACCGCAGAGGACACAGTACCCAAAGGGCATACTAAGAGCACAGAGAAAACCCAATGAGTAGTTTTCTCCGTGGCCTCTGTGCTCTCTGTGGTGAAGTTTTTCCTGTGTCCTTTAGATGAGTGCTCTTCAGATAAATCAGAATCAATCGTAGATCGTTGGGATGGGCTGTCGTTTATGCTGGGTACGGCGGTATATTCCAATCAGCTTATCTTCGACGTCAGGGCTGACCGGCTTGCCTTCGAGAAAGTCATCGATCTGATCGTAGGTTAATCCCAGCGCCGCTTCATCGGCCAGTTGTGGGGTATCACACTCCAGATCGGCGGTGGGTGTTTTGTGAATCAGTTGTTCCGGCGCCCCCAGTGCCGCAGCGACGGCTCTGACCTGGCGTTTGCTCAGGCCAAACAGCGGTGCAAGGTCGCAGGCGCCATCACCATATTTAGTGTAGAAACCGGTGATATTTTCCGCCGAATGGTCGGTCCCCAGAACCAGTCCGCCCAGTAAACCGGCGATCTCATACTGAATTGTCATACGGATACGGGCTTTAACATTGCCCTTGTTAAAGTCTATATGTGCAGCGCTGCCAGCATGAAGCCCTGCAGCGTCCATTGCGCTCAGTGTTGCGGAGTGAACGCCATCAGCACCAGGCTGGACGTTTGCCGTGACGCAGGCTGAGGGGGAGATAAAGGCGACAGAGGTTTGGGCGTCTTCCTCATCCTGCTGGGTGTTGTAGGGCAGACGTACAGCAATAAAGCGGTAACTATCGCTGCCGCTCTCCTGATTCAGCTGCTCCACCGATAACTGAGCCAGACGGCCGCAGGTGGTTGAGTCAACGCCGCCACTGATCCCTAGCACCAGATGTTTGCAACCACTGGCCAGCAGGGTTTTCTTGATGAAATCTATGCGCCGTTGAATCTCGGTAGTGGTATCGATCTGCGGCTGGACCCGCATCGCAGCAACAATTGAAGCTCTGTCCATGGTTAACTCTCGTGGTTTGTAACGTTGTCTGCTATTCATTCTAAGGGAAAGTCCGGGAGGCTGTGAAGTGCTTTTCTGTAACGCTGAATGTTTGCACTATGACCGGGCGCAAGCAGAGAGAAAAAAGGCGCCAATTGGCGCCCTGATCAGAGTTGGTGCAGTTATTTGTCGCTCTCTGCTTCGTTGTCAAAGATGCCGAAAGTCAGCCGGCTGAACCATGAGCGTTCTTTCGTTTCTGGCTGGCCCGGTTTAGTGGTCTGAACCGGACGGGGAGAGTCATTGCTACCCAGCAGGCCAAATGTAGCGGTGCTCAGCAGCGATTCTTTTTTCGCCAGCTGAATATTGGACTGATAGCCGGGAAAGTTAGCATCCAGTACTGCCTGTGAATCGGCGGCCAGATCGGTCATGCCCAGCTCATTGTAAGCCAGCACCATCACTGAAAGTGCATCCGGTACGGCAGGCGTTTGCTGGTAGTTTTCAACGACATAACGCCCCCGGTTGGCGGCTGCAACCCAGGCTTCACGTTTAACATAGTAACGGGCGACATGCATCTCATAGGTCGCCAGCCGGTTTTTCAGATAGGTCATCCGTTTTTGTGCATCGGGTGCGTACTGGCTGTTGGGAAAGCGGGAGACCAGTTGCTGGAAACTCTGGAATGATTCCAGTGCACTGCCCGGATCACGCTGGGTTTCATCGATTGGCAGATACTTCTCGAAGAAAGTGCGGTCTTTTTCGAACGCGGTCAGACCTTTCAGGTAGAGGGCGTAGTCCAGATTTTCATGGTTTGGATTGAGTCGGATAAAGCGGTCAGCGGTCGCCCGTGCGGCTTCAGACTCATAATTTTTGTGATAGGCATAGATCAGTTCCAGTTGCGCCTGATCAGAGAAACGCCCGAATGGATAGCGAGCTTCCAGCAGTTGCAACTTTTCAATCGCAGCAACATAGTTATCGCTTTCAAGCCTGTCCAGGGCTTCCTGATAGAGTTGCTGTTCAGGTACATCCGGAGCCTCTTTTTCGTCACCACCAAACCATGAACAGCCAGATGCAATCAGAGTGATCGAAACAATTGCGAGCAACTTTGCCAGGCGCATAAACATTTATCCTGCTATAAGTGAGAGTTTCCCGTTAGTTAACAGCGGCTACTGTTTGTTTCGGGTATACTGTGCAAAATTAATTTGGCCTATTTAACCATAACCGGATGGCAAGCCAAAGCGTCTCTGCGTTTTCCTTGCGATAAAGCTTATATTTTCTTAATTTTTCCGAGACTTAGATAAATCATGACTGAGAAGGTTCAACTTAATGCAACAGTGTCCGATGATCTGATCGGCAAGCGATTAGATCAGGCTGTTGCCGAACTTTTCCCCGATTATTCCCGTTCACGGCTGCAGGGCTGGATTAAAGATGGTCAGTTGACTGTTGATGGTGAGGTTAAGCGGCCCCGGGATAAGCTGTTGGGGGGCGAGTTGCTGATGATCGCTGCTGAACTGGATGTCATTGATCAGTACAAAGCGGTCGAGATGCCGCTGAATATCATCTTTGAAGATGACGATATCATCATTATCAATAAACCTGCGGGTCTGGTAGTGCACCCTGCTGCGGGTCACTGGGAAGATACTCTGCTCAATGGGTTGCTACATTATTATCCGGCAATCGCGCAGGTGCCGCGGGCGGGTATTGTTCACCGGCTGGATATGGACACGACCGGACTGATGGTGGTTGCCAAAACCATCCAGGCCCAGACTGAACTGGTTTCACAGCTGCAGGACCGTTCCATGGGGCGTGAATATGAGGCGGTTGTCGGTGGCGTTATGACCGGAGGGGGGACCGTTGAGGAGCCATTAGGTCGTCATTCACGCAACCGGCAAAAGATGGCTGTGGTGGGTATGGGTAAGGAAGCGATTACTCACTATCGGGTGTTGAAGCGGTTTCGTGCCCACACCCATATTCGTTTGAAGCTTGAGACTGGCCGGACGCACCAGATTCGCGTGCATATGTCTTATATTAATTATCCTCTGGTAGGCGATCAGCTCTACGGTGGACGGTTCCGTTTGCCAAAAGGGGTCAGCCCGCAACTGCTGGAAAAATTAAAGGGCTTTAATCGTCAGGCTCTGCATGCCAAACGGCTGGAGCTGTTTCATCCGGTCAGCGGTGAGCTGATGGCCTGGGAAGTGGATCTGCCGGATGATTTGCAGAGCCTGCTTAATAGCCTTAAACGCGATGCCGCGCAACAGGAGAGCGAAGAGTGAAACTGATTACTGCCGATTGGTTAGCGCCTGAGCATATCAGAGCGTTTACCACTACCCGGTTGGGTGGCTGCAGTAAAGATGTTTATGGCTCTTTAAATCTGGGGGATCATGTGGGTGATGCCCCGAATCTGGTCAGTGCGAACCGGCAGTTGCTGGCTGAGCATTGTAAGTTTTTAAAACAGCCGCAGTGGCTTTCTCAGGTGCATGGCACCACGCTGGTTAAAGCCTGCCATAATGGACTGGTGATTGAAGCAGATGCATGCTGGTCCGATGAGCCGGGGCAGCCCTGTGTTGTCATGACCGCGGATTGTCTGCCGGTTTTCTTTACCGATAAACAGGGGGGGCGTGTTGCGATAGCGCATGCCGGTTGGCGCGGGCTGTTGGGTGGCGTGCTGGAACAGACCCTGGCAGTGTTTCCTGATCCCTCTGAGGTGGTAGTCTGGTTTGGACCTGCTATCGGTCCCCTGGCGTTTGAGGTGGGGGCTGAGGTCAAACAGCTGTTCTGTGATGTGATGCCCGCCGCTGAGAGTGCTTTTGTTGCCAAGCAAAAGCCCGGAAAATGGCTGGCTGATATCTATCTGCTTGCTCGGTTGCGCCTTAAACAAGCAGGGGTACAGAGCGTCTTCGGGGGGGAGTATTGTACTTTCACTCAATCTGATCTTTTTTACTCCTATCGACGCGATGGTGTGACTGGACGGATGGCGAGTGTGATCTGGATTAATTGACCTGTGTCAATAAAATTCACCGGCTCCACTTGATTGATTTTGATTACCATATAATAATGGTTCTCATTAACTTTTGAGGTGTTCGATGACACTTACCCAACTGAAAGCCCGTCAACAGGCAAGAATTAAAGCAATCGCAGGCCCTGAGCCTCTGCGTCAGCGACTTGTTGCCCTGGGCGTTCTGAAAGGGCTGCAAGTTTCGGTTTCTGCCACCTCTTTGCTGGGTAATCCGCGAATATACTTCATTGGTAAACAGCAGATCTGTCTGCGCAGTGCCGAGGCGGGTTATATCGAGGTGGAGTTGCAATCCTGATGTCCGATGCCCGTTCGTCATACACTGTGGCCCTGATCGGTAATCCGAACTGTGGCAAAACCTCTCTCTTTAATCAGCTAACCGGAGCGCGACAGCGTACCGGGAATATGGCTGGAGTGACAGTCACCAGTCGGGAAGGCCATAAAACGTGGCGCGGCGTTGATTTTCACTTTATCGATCTGCCGGGTATTTACTCGCTGGCGAACAGCCGGGTTGAGGAGATGGTAGCCCGTGATTATCTGATAGAGACTCCTCCGGATCTGATTCTGAATGTTGTGGATGCCAATAACCTGGCCCGGAATCTTGCCCTGACCAGCCAGATTCTGGAGCAGGGGTTGCCAGTAGTCATCGCGCTGAATATGCTGGATGAGCTGGAAAAACAGGGTGATAGTGTTGATCTGAGCGAACTGAGTCTTGGTTTAGCTAAGCCGGTGATTGGCAGCGATGGACGCAGTAATAGTCATATCTCGGCGTTGATGGATATGCTGCTGGATAATGTAGATCAGCAGGCAGAGCCGTTACTGATTAACTATGAGCCTCATCTGGAGCAGGCTATCACCTCTCTGGAGCATGCCGGACTGACCCGTTGGCAGTCTGTCAGGTGGCTGGAATCTGCGGGCGAGGGGGTGGCGCTGCTTAGTGATGACCAGAGAGAGGAGGGGCACAGGGCGCTGGCTCAGCTTGCCAGCCGGCATGACGAGTCTCCTGCTGAGATGGTTGCTGAAGGTCGTTACGGCTATATTCATGGTCTGTTACATAAGAGCAGCAGCGAGCATCAGGATCAGTCAGCTGCGGATCACTGGCTCGACAGTATTGCGCTTAATCGCTGGTTGGGTATTCCGGTTTTTATTCTGTTGCTATGGGTGATGTTCGAGGCCACCTTTACGCTGGGCAGCTATCCCGCTGACTGGATTGATGCTGGTGTCAGTTGGGTTGGGCAGCAGGTCGGTGCGTTCATGCCAGAGTCGTTACTAAAAAATCTCTTGGTGGAAGGGCTGATTGCCGGTGTCGGCGGGGTGTTGGTGTTCCTGCCGAATGTGGTGTTGCTATTCTTTTTTATCGCCTTGCTGGAACAGAGTGGCTATATGGCCCGGGCTGCGTTCCTCACAGATAATCTGATGAGCAAAGTCGGTCTGCATGGTAAAGCATTTGTACCGCTGGTGATGGGGTTTGGCTGTAACGTGCCTGCCATCATGTCAGCGCGCACCATCGAAGAGCCCCGGGCAAGACTGATCACGATTCTGATCAACCCGTTTATGAGTTGTTCTGCCCGCTTGCCGGTGTATGTACTGTTGGCGGGTATCTTTTTTACCGAGCATGCCGGTACCGTACTGTTTGGTTTATACATGCTGGGGATTCTGGTGGCGTTTGCCATTGCTGCGCTGCTGGCCAGGACGATTCCTGAAAAGCATGATGAGGCGTTTATTATGGAATTGCCGCCCTGGCGGTTTCCCTCTCCCCGTTCAATGTTGCTGCATGTGTGGGACAAGGCCGGTGATTTTCTGCGTAAAATTGGTGGCGTTATCCTGGTCGGTTCAATCCTTATCTGGCTGTTGCAAAGCTTTCCGCAGCAGGGTACGCCTTGGCTGGAACAACTGGGTCACTTTGTTGCGCCGCTGTTTGCGCCGATGGGGTTTGGCTGGCAGGAAACGGTCGCCCTGCTTTCCGGGTTTATTGCTAAAGAGGTGATTGCCGCCTCGCTGGTGGTTGTCTATCAAACCGATATGAATGATATGGCCGGATTGCAGGCGGCTCTGGGCAGCGCTCTGGCTCCGGCATCCGGTTTGGCGCTGATGGTCTTTACCTTGCTGTATATGCCCTGTCTCGCAACCATCGCAACCATTCGCAGAGAAACTGGTAGTTGGCGCTGGGCGGGAGTATCGGTCATGATGGGTCTGGTGTTGGCCTGGATCGGTGCATGGCTGGTCTATACCCTGGCCTCTCTGTGGCTATAGCGTTAAAGGTGAATCTATGACTGTGTTTGACTGGATAGTGCTGGTGGCGGTTGTTGCCCTTGTGGGTCTGTGGTTCTGTCGCTATCTTTACCGCACCTTTAATAAAAAGTGCAGTGGTGGAGGGTGCAGCAATTGCTCTGGTTGTGGCGTGAATGACCGCCCTTCCTCTAAGCCACGATAAATATATAAGCAAATGCTGATATAGCCTTGAAATCCGCCTGATCTACCCATACTTATAGGTAGTATGAATCAAGCAACCCGCCGTCCGCTTTGAATGAAAGCTCAAAACCGGCAGGGTTAAACAGATCAGGAGGGGATCATGCAGCCCGAACGTTTTACCAGCAAATTACAATCAGCCCTGGGGGATGCGCAATCCCTTGCTGTTGGCAAAGATCACAATTATATCGAACCGGTTCACCTGCTATTGGCGTTGCTGGATCAGCAGGGTGGCTCGGTCAGGCCTCTGTTGGCCCAGTCCGGCGCTAATGTGAATCAGTTACGCTCATCGGTACAGCAGCTTTTCAACGACCTGCCGCAAGTGTCAAACCATGATGGCGAGCTGCGTTTCTCGCCGAACATGGGCAAACTTTTTAATCTTACCGATAAGCTGGCTCAGCAGCGTGGCGATCAGTATATCGCCAGCGAGCTGTTTGTACTGGCGATGCTGGATGATAAAAGCGGCGTTGGCAAACTCCTTAAAGACGCAGGTGTTACTAAACCGCAGTTGGAACAGGCGATTACTCAGATGCGTGGAGGAGATGGCGTGAATGACCCTAATGCGGAGGAAAGCCGTCAGGCGCTGGATAAGTTTACCATTGATCTGACTGAGCGCGCTGAATCGGGCAGGCTGGATCCGGTGATTGGCCGTGATGATGAGATCCGTCGTACCATTCAGGTGTTGCAACGCCGGACTAAAAACAACCCGGTATTGATCGGTGAGCCAGGTGTAGGTAAAACCGCGATTGTTGAGGGGCTGGCGCAGCGCATTATTAACGGTGAAGTACCAGAGGGGCTGAAGAATAAAAAGGTTCTCTCTCTTGATATGGGGGCTCTGATTGCCGGTGCTAAGTTTCGCGGAGAGTTTGAGGAGCGCCTGAAAGGGGTGCTGAATGAGTTGGCCAAGCAGGAAGGTCAGGTGATTCTCTTTATTGATGAGCTGCATACTATGGTGGGTGCGGGCAAAGGTGAAGGCTCAATGGATGCCGGAAACATGCTTAAGCCAGCTCTCGCCCGTGGTGAGCTTCACTGTGTCGGTGCTACCACTCTGGATGAATATCGTAAATACGTTGAAAAAGATGCTGCGCTTGAGCGTCGTTTCCAGAAAGTTCTGGTGGATGAGCCCAGCGAAGAGGACACCATTGCCATCCTGCGTGGGTTGAAAGAGCGTTATGAGATCCATCATGGTGTTGATATTACCGACTCAGCCATTATCGCTGCAGCCAAACTGTCACAGCGTTATATCACCGACCGTCAGTTGCCGGATAAAGCGATCGACCTGATCGATGAAGCCGGTAGCCGGATTCGTATGGAGATCGATTCCAAGCCTGAAAGTATGGATAGGCTGGAACGCCGCCTGATTCAATTGAAAATGGAACGTGAAGCGCTGAAAAAAGAGAAAGATCAGGCTGCGATAAAGCGTTTGGAAGAGCTGCAAACCAATATCGAATCAGTGGAGAAAGAGTTCTCTGACCTTGAAGAGATCTGGAAGGCTGAGAAAGTCGTGTTGCAGGGATCACAACAGATTAAAGAAAAACTTGATCATGCACGTACCGAACTGGAACAGGCAACCCGTTCGGGTGATCTCAGTCGCATGTCCGAACTGCAGTATGGCGTCATTCCAGAGCTGGAGAAACAGCTGCAGGCTGCAGCGGATGTTGAAGATCAGCCTCAGCAGAATCAGTTACTGCGTAACCGGGTCGGTGAAGAGGAAGTGGCGGAAGTTGTGTCTAAATGGACCGGTATTCCCGTATCAAAAATGCTCGAAGGTGAACGCGACAAATTGCTGCGTATGGAAGATGCCTTGCATAAGCAGGTGATCGGTCAGCACGAAGCGGTGCTGGCGGTGTCCAATGCGGTGCGTCGATCCCGTGCCGGGCTGGCTGATCCCAACCGGCCGAATGGCTCGTTCCTTTTTCTGGGACCTACAGGTGTCGGTAAGACCGAGTTATGTAAAGCGCTGGCGGGCTTCCTCTTCGATACCGAAGAGGCGATGGTGCGGATCGATATGTCTGAGTTTATGGAGAAACACTCCGTCGCCCGGCTGATCGGCGCGCCTCCCGGATATGTGGGTTATGAGGAAGGTGGTTACCTGACGGAAGCGGTTCGTCGTAAGCCCTATTCTGTATTGCTGCTGGATGAGGTGGAGAAAGCACACCCTGATGTGTTCAATATCCTCCTGCAGGTACTGGAAGATGGCCGCCTGACTGATGGTCAGGGACGTACAGTCGATTTCCGTAATACGATTGTGGTGATGACATCCAACCTGGGCTCCGATCTGATTCAGAACTTCAGTGATGATGAGGATTATGAACTGATGAAAGCATCGGTGATGGATGTTGTGGGTAATCACTTCCGTCCAGAGGTGATCAACCGCATCGATGAAGTGGTAGTCTTCCATAGTCTGCGCAAAGAACAGGTCAGGGGTATCGCAGAGATTCAGCTTAACCGTCTCCGTAAGCGTCTGACTGAACGTGAACTAACATTGACGCTGACATCCACTGCGATGGATAAGCTGGTCGATGTTGGCTTCGAGCCGATCTATGGCGCACGACCACTGAAGCGGGCAATTCAGCAGTGGATAGAAAACCCCTTAGCGCAGGAGCTACTCGCGGGTAAATATCTCCCAGGATCAGAAATCGGAGTCGATGTCGAAGCCGGGAAGTTTATATTTCGTTAAGAGCAGACCGTCGCTTCGCGGCTAGCTAGACGCTTCGCTTGATTAGCTGTTAGACGCGACTTCGTCGCTTGCTAGTGCTTAGAACGGAAACTGCGTTTCCTGCTAGAAAAAGCCAAGACAAAACATAAAACCGCCGCGAGGCGGTTTCAGGCTGTTGATAAAGTCCTCGTCAAATGACGAGGATTTTTTATAATAGGCTCATGCTAAGAGAACGCCCCCCAACCCAGTCCGCCCTTGAGTTTGTTTGCATCGATGAACTTGTTCCTCAAGA
>NZ_JAFFZO010000259.1 GCF_016924145.1 Amphritea pacifica
TGGACCGCACTCAACCTGGGCTGCCGCTAAAGAAAGGTCGTGCGGCCACGATGACGCACGATTACAAGCGCAATGGCACAACCACCCTATTTGCCGCACTCAACGTGCTCGATGGCAAAGTGATTGCTCAATGCCAGCAGCGTCACCGCCACATCGAGTGGTTAAAGTTTCTGCGTAAGATCGACCGTGAAACGCCCAAGGATAAGGTGTTGCACCTGATCGCCGATAACTATGCCACCCACAAACACCCCA
>NZ_JAFFZO010000260.1 GCF_016924145.1 Amphritea pacifica
GATATGCCGTTGTTGGTGCCGCTTCAGGTAGTCTTCAATACGCGTGCTATGGCCGATAACGGTGGCGATATGTATGCCTTGCGGTCGCATCAGTTGCAACCAGTGATCGGTATCAATCCCGAGCCTGACGAGTATCGGTGGGGTATCCGCTGTAATATAACCCCGCTTGGTGGGATGAATCGCCCGCCCGGTATAATCAACCAACTCCAGATAGTCATGCAGTTCATAGCTGATCGCCGCTGTTTCAGCCT
>NZ_JAFFZO010000261.1 GCF_016924145.1 Amphritea pacifica
CGATGATAGCGGTGTACCAGATGCAGCTGATAGCTGAGAATCCCCTGATGGCTGGGGCTGCTGACCAGATAGCAGTCGAACTCCGGAAAAGGATGGCTATAGAGCTCCTTATTGTTTTTATAGCGGGTGACCATGCCAGTACTACGGCTGAACGTAAAATGTTTGACCGCTTTCATAAACCAGGGCATGGGGAGGTAGCCGCGGCCTGAGGCTTCGAAATAACCCCAGATCAGGCCTGAAGGGAGGAA
>NZ_JAFFZO010000262.1 GCF_016924145.1 Amphritea pacifica
GACCTTAGGCTGCATCGATTTGGGCAGCTTGTTCAACACGTTTGCGGTCTTATGCACCCAGCAACGCTGATGACGACAGCCAGGATAGGTCTTGGTCATCGCTTTCCAGAACCCCAACGCACCATCCGCCCAAAAGTAGACGTAACGTTTGTTGTTCAGGTCGCGGCGTCGCCATTGATCATGCTCTTCCAGCCATTTCCCTTTAAGCCGCGTGATCGTATTAGCCGACAGTCCTTTAGCCTGATT
>NZ_JAFFZO010000263.1 GCF_016924145.1 Amphritea pacifica
TCCTTTGGATACTGCGGTAAAGCCACCCCAAAAGATTACTCACCACCGAGAACACAGAGAGCACCGAGGAAAAGCGAGACCTAAAGTAAGAACGTAAAGCTCTTCTCTGTGGACCTCTGGCCCTTAGTATGTCCTTTGGATACTGCGGTAAAGCCACCCCAAAAGATTACTCACCACCGAGAACACAGAGAGCACCGAGGAAAAGCGAGACCTAAAGTAAGAACGTAAAGCTCTTCTCTGTGGATC
>NZ_JAFFZO010000264.1 GCF_016924145.1 Amphritea pacifica
GGGTTAAGGTCAACATACGCCATGCAGCTCAGTAGTGCCTGCTCGTCCAGCAAGGCCTGGCTCTTAAAACGCGCTTCCCAGAAATGCCCCCGGCAGCTATCCTCCTGATTGGCTCTACGGGCGATATATTCATTCAGACTGCGCATAAACCAGCTGATATCGGCTAACCGTACGCGCCAGGTCTCAGCTATTTCTGAGACGGTTTGCCGTTCGGCGACGCCTAATGCCTCTCCCGCCCGGTAGC
>NZ_JAFFZO010000265.1 GCF_016924145.1 Amphritea pacifica
GACCAGGACGTTGATAGGCTGGGTGTGTAAGCGTTGTGAGGCGTTGAGCTAACCAGTACTAATTGCTCGTGAGGCTTGACCATATAACGCCAAAAGCGTTTGGTTAGCTGATAGAAAAAGATACATTGCGGATTAGAGTTTGTGCATAACTCTCCGATTACAGGATTCGAATGACGCTTTGAGCATAAGTTAACACTGATGTTCAAATCGTTAGAGCAACCAGTTTTGCTTGGCGACAATAGCG
>NZ_JAFFZO010000266.1 GCF_016924145.1 Amphritea pacifica
CCGCCGCTTCGGCGCTGTCGCCCGCACCAATGCTGGTGGCGAAGTCAACGGTCTGATCCGCTGCGGCATCGCCGGTACGGGTCACGGTGAAGGTCATTAAGCCGCCTTCACTGATCTGCACGTCATCAACACTGAAGCCGGTACGGTCATCATCCGGGGTGCCCGGACCGGCAGGGTCGAAGGGACCCGGGCCGGTGCCGTCATCGAGGATAGTACCGGTGCCGGTCGCGGTGGAGATAGTCGC
>NZ_JAFFZO010000267.1 GCF_016924145.1 Amphritea pacifica
CCCTAGGGGAACCTGGGGCTGGATCACCTCCTTAAACGATAGCGGATTCTTAGCAAGCGTTCACACGAATTATCTGATCACTGATAGAGAGAGCACATTGGTTCTGACCGATTGAAGGCTTGTAGCTCAGCTGGTTAGAGCGCACCCCTGATAAGGGTGAGGTCGGTGGTTCAAGTCCACTCAGGCCTACCACTTTCCCTGGCAATAGCTTGAGTAGGTGGTTAGTTAGAACTGAAGAAAGT
>NZ_JAFFZO010000268.1 GCF_016924145.1 Amphritea pacifica
TGACGCTCATGTCGCCAATGCTGAAGCTGGTGGTGTCGTTATCCGGACCGGGGCCTGGGTTGAATGGACCCGGGCCGGTGCCGTCATCGACGATGGTTCCCACGCCGGTACCGTCAGCGATCTGGCCGCCGTTGGTGGCGTTGCTCAGGTTGACGCTGAAGGTCTCATCGCCTTCGAACACGGCATCCTGAGTGGTCTGCACGGTAAAGGTCTGGCTGGTCACGCCCGCCGCAAAGGTCAG
>NZ_JAFFZO010000027.1 GCF_016924145.1 Amphritea pacifica
AGATCGATTCCAGCATATAGTTTCATTGGTCGACTCCTCTTGTGGCTGTTTGTCGATGTTACTTCTTAACGATACGACTGCAGGGGGGAGTCGGCTAGATGATTATCAGGTCTTGCATTTTGCAGGGTTAAGAAAATAGGGTTAACTATTGTGAAAAATTCAGTACCTGTCTCTTTCAATTCCGCGATTCAAAATTTCGGATGAAATTCTTAGGAAAGTAGAGATGTCAGAGTCTTTCTAACATCTCTCGATAAACGTCGCCGTCTCGCTTCCCTACGCTCAGTGCCGTTACGATCAAATCTGTGTCGTTAACGTGATAAGTTAAACGAAACGGGGGATGCTTGCGTTTAATCTTATACAAATTGTACCCACCTGATAACCTGGCTTTCGGTATATGCGGGTGCTGTAATCGCTCTTTCAGTTTGCCTTTAAAATACTCTTTTACCGCTGACGGTAAACGCTCCCACTCATCCAGTGCATCTGGATGAAACTTTAACTTATAAGTCATCAATATTGACTTCTATAGGTTCCTTACCATCATTCAAGCGTTCTCTGGCCTGAGCGAGTAGTGCCAGGTTCTCAACAGCTTCTGACATCATTTCGAACAGTTCAGGAGGTACAGCATAAAAGCATGGTTCATTACTTTTAAGCACAGCCACAGCTTCACCTCCCGACTGCTGGAGCACTGCATTTGGATTGGCCTTGAAGTCGGTGATGCTGGCTGAAACCCCAGCCATCATTCTTGATACATGGCTCATATTCTTACCCTTAATTACTATGAGTCGCTTATGCAACCTTTATTTAGGTCTAAATATAGACCTTTTAGTAATTCTTGTACAGATTTTCTATTTTATTGTAAGTAGTTACCGATCCCCACCTTCATGCTTAGCTGATGGGTGTGTCTAGTGAAAAAAGAGTGAAAAAGGGCAGAAAAAAGGTGACAGATTTATTTTTTGCAGCAAGTTACGCCTGCCAGGCGCTATCGATTTTCACTCTATCTGCGCAAGCCCTTTAATTCGAAGCCCTGACCGCTATTTCCGATGCTTTTTCTAGCCAGTCGCGCAGCGACGTTCTAACCACTAGCCACTAGCCAGCCGCGTAGCGGCGATCTAGCCACTGCTTTTCCCATACCCCAACTGTTCCGATATCGCACTGCCCGCCTGCATCAGCTCTTCGATCCATTCATCCCGGCGGCGGTCAATCGGGGCTGAGAGTGACAATCCGGCCACCGGCTGATTGCTCTGATCGTAGATCAGTACGCCGATGCAGCCGACGCCGATCTCCGCTTCTTCATTATCCAGTGCATAGCCCCGCTCAGCTGATTTAAGGCACTCCTCTGTCAGTGCTTCCAGTGAGTTGAAGGTGTTGCGGGTGTAGGCGGGCAGGTTGGTACGCTGGGCGTAGCCTGCGATCTCCTGTTCACCGCTGATCCCCAGCATCAGTTTGCCAACACCGGTGACATGCAGTGGGGCCCGGCTGCCGACGATCTGCTGCACATGCATCATGCGGTTGGGGGTGGCCTTTTCAAAGTAGATCACCACATCGCCTTCGCGGATGGTGAGGTTAATGGTCTCTCCCAGCTTATCCCGCAGTTTTTCCATATAGGGCATCGCCACCGCCCGCAGGTCGATATCGGTGTGTAACCGGTTGCTCAGTTGCAGTAACCGCTGTCCCAGGCGGTATTCGCCGGCACTGCTGCGTTCGACAAAGCGGTTATCGATCAGCGAGTGAAGAATGCGGTGGGCAGTAGAGGGGTGCAGACCGGCATCGGCGCTCAGGACTTTCAGTTTCACCGGCTTTGAATAACGGGAGATAACGTCCAGTAACAGTGTGGCCCGGTCGATGACCTGAATCCGGGCTTCCGGTTTTGTATCTGACATAGCGATCTCCTGTTAAAGGCTGATGTAGCGGTTTGGTGCTTTTTATATTGTGCAATTTTTAATGAAATTACCACATAGCAACAATAAAAAACTATATTTCATATTATGAAATTGTTGGTTTTTAACCGATGCTTTCTATTTACTCCTTTAATTTCAGTTGGTTAGTAAAAATAAACTGGGGAAAAATTATAATTTCACAATATGGAATATTTGCGTATTGCGGAAGGTAATCGTTGTTCTTATGGTGAATAACACTTAAGTCTTACTGCTTCAGACTATCCCGAAGCCGTGTGCCTTTTTCCAACACTTATCAAGAGTATTCACCATGACAGATCAGAATCCTGTTTTTATACCCGGCCCGACCAATATTCCTGATCGGTTACGCAATGCGATGCATCTTCAGACCCGCGATCACCGCGCGCCGGATTTTGTTGAAACATTCGCTCCGGTACTGCGCGACTGCAAACGTGTTTTTGGTACTGAGACGGGTGAAGTGATTACCTTCCCGTCCAGTGGTACCGGCGGTTGGGAAGCCTCTATCTGTAACACCCTGTCAGCGGGTGACAAAGTACTGATCGCCCGCTACGGGATGTTCTCCCACCGCTGGATCGATCTGTGTCAGCGCCATAATCTGGATGTTCAGGTTATTGAGTGTGCCTGGGGCAGAGGTGCACCGGCAGACAGGTTTGCCGAGGTTTTGAGTGCCGATAGCGGCCATGAGATTAAAGCGGTACTGGTAACCCACAATGAAACGGCGACCGGTGTTAAGAGTGATATCGCCGCCGTTCGTCAGGCGATGGATGCGTCGGGCCATCCGGCGATGCTGTTTGTTGATTGCGTCAGCTCACTGGCATCGATGCCGTTTGAGATGGATGCCTGGGGTGTTGATATTGCGGTTTCCGGTTCGCAGAAGGGCTTCATGCTGAATACCGGTATGGCCATTCTGGGGGTTAGCCAGAAGGCCCTGGCAGCGATGGAGACGGCGACCCTGACCCGCACCTTCTTCGATTTTCGCGACATGATGGCCGCGAATGCCAACGGTGGTTTCCCTTATACGCCTCCGTTGCAGCTGATCTATGGCATGAAAGAGAGTCTGGCGATGCTGTTTGAAGAGGGGCTGGAGAATGTCTATGCCCGTCATTACCGTCTGGCTGAAGGGGTGCGTAAAGCGGTTGACGCCTGGGGGCTGAAACTGTGTGCTCAGTCGCCGGAGCTGTACTCCGATACAGTGAGCGCGATCTATGTACCGGACGGCTTTGACAGTAATCAACTGACCGAACATGCCTTTAATGCCTACGGGGTTTCCTTCGGTATCGGTCTGGGAGAGATGAACGGCAGAGCGTTCCGCATCGGCCATCTGGGCTCACTGACCGACGTGATGGTGCTGTCGGGTCTGGCCACGATTGAGATGGCGATGGCGGATCTCAACTACCCGATCACGCTGGGCTCCGGGGTTGCCGCCGCACAGGAGTATTTTCGTAAGACTGCCAGTAAAAACTGTGCCTGAAGTTAATTTTTGAGGTATCCCATGACCGATACAACTGAACAGAAGATGACGATCCCCACATACGATGATGTGCTGATCGCCCATGAACGGATTAAACCCTATATCCATGAAACGCCGGTGCTGACCTCCCGTTTCCTTAATGAACTGAGCGGTGCTGAGCTGTTCTTTAAGTGTGAAAACCTGCAGAAGGCGGGGGCCTTTAAAGTACGCGGGGCATCCAATGCGGTGTTTGGCCTGACTGAAGCGGAGGCGGCGGTGGGCGTGGCAACCCACTCCTCCGGCAATCATGCGCTGTCGCTCTCCTATGCAGCCGGTCAGCGGGGCATTCCGGTCACGGTGGTGATGCCACGCACGGCACCGCAGGCGAAGAAGGATGCGGTGCGTGGCTATGGTGGCACTATCGTTGAGTGCGAACCCTCAACCAGTTCCCGCGAAGCGGTGTTTGCCGAGGTGGTGGCTGAATCCGGGGCTGATTTTGTCCACCCCTATAACGATCCACGGGTTATCGCCGGGCAGGCGACCTGCTCCAAAGAGTTGCTCAGTCAGGTGGAAAACCTGGATGCGGTGATCGCGCCGATCGGTGGCGGCGGAATGATCTCAGGCACCTGCCTGACACTTTCCACCATCGCGCCCCAGGTGAAGATCTACGCCGCAGAACCGTTGAATGCGGATGATGCCGCCCGCTCTTTCCGGGCCGGTCATATTATTGCGGATGATGCTCCGGATACCGTCGCCGATGGTCTGAAAGTCCCGCTGAAAGACCTGACCTGGCACTTTGTCAGCAACCATGTCACCGACATTCTCACTGCCACCGAGGAGGAGATTATCGAGGCGATGAAGCTGGTGTGGAAACGGATGAAGATTGTCATTGAACCCAGTAGCGCAGTGCCCCTGGCGACCATTCTGAAGCATCCGGAACTCTTCAGAGGCAAACGGGTAGGGGTCATTATTACCGGCGGAAATGTCGACCTCGACAAACTGCCATGGCTGAACAACTAAGAATTTTGACAGGAGAACACCAATGAATGCACAGAATGAATTGCACAATCTGGAAGTAGGGTACGACGTTCCGGCCATCCCGGGAATGGATGAAGCAGATATCCAGACACCCTGTCTGATTGTTGATCTGGACGCACTGGAGAAGAATATCCGCACCATGGGGGATTACGCTAAGCAGATGGGCGTGCGCCACCGGGTGCACGGCAAGATGCATAAATCCGTTGATATCGCGTTGTTGCAGGAAAAGCTGGGCGACAGTTGTGGCGTTTGCTGCCAGAAAGTGTCCGAGGCGGAAGTGTTCGCCCGTGGCGGTATTAAAGATGTTCTGGTGTCGAATCAGGTACGTGATCCGGCCAAGATCGACCGTATGGCGCGGTTGCCGAAACTGGGTGCCCGGACGATCTGTTGTGTCGATGACATTGAAAATGTCGCGGAACTCTCTGCTGCCGCGCAGAAGCATGGCACGCAGATCGAGTGTCTGGTTGAGATCGATTGCGGTGCCGGACGTTGTGGAGTGGCTGCGGGACAGCCGGTGGTGGATATCGCTCTGGCGATCGATGCGGCAGCCGGTCTGAAGTTCGCGGGTATTCAGGCGTATCAGGGGGCGATGCAGCATCTGCAAAACTATAACGAGCGTAAAGAGAAAGTGGATATTGCCATTGAGATGGTGGCCCGTTCGATTGAGATGCTCAAAGCGGTTGGTCTGGAGTGTGACATCGTTGGCGGTGGTGGCACCGGCTCCTATTACTTTGAGGGCGCGTCCGGGGTGTATAACGAGTTACAGTGTGGTTCCTATGCATTTATGGATGCTGATTATCAGACGATTCATGATGAAAACGGTGAGCGGATCTCTGAGTTTGAAAACTCACTGTTTATTCTCACCTCCATCATGAGTCATGCGAAAGCGGATAAAGCGATCTGTGATGCCGGTCTGAAAGCGCAGTCGGTTGATAGTGGTCTGCCCTACGTGTTTGGCCGCGATGATGTGGAGTATATCAAGTGCTCCGATGAACACGGGGTGATCTCCGATCCGAACGGGGCACTGAAGGTTAATCAGAAGATCCGTCTGGTGCCGGGGCACTGCGATCCCACCTGTAACGTTCACGATTACTATGTGGGGGTGCGTAACGGCAAGGTTGAGACGCTGTGGCCAGTCTCCGCCCGTGGTAAGGCTTATTAATAAGGCATTTAACCTATATCAACAGGTGTCCGTCAGGGCATCTGTTCAATCCCTGATTAAGGAGAATATCTATGGGTGGTTCTATTGAAGAGCTTACGTCTGTTAACGCATTACCCGGCATATCCCTGGTATCTGAAGCAGTGTGTCAACAGGTGGTGGGTCGTCCTGAAGCTTTCAGTGCCGTTGAAAGCGTGTTTGCCGCGATGGCCAGTGGTGCTGCCTATAACTTCCCGGTGGTGCGGGAGGCGATCGGTCACGCCGACGCCCTCTATGGTTTCAAGTCCGGCTTCGATCGTGCCGGGATGGTACTGGGGGTTAAATCCGGCGGCTACTGGCCGGGCAACGTTGATAAAAACCTGACCAACCATCAGTCCACGGTGATTCTGTTTGATCCCGATACCGGACAACTGCGGTCGCTGGTGGGGGGCAACTATCTGACGGCGGTACGCACCGCTGCCGCGTCGGCGGTGTCCATCGCTCACCTGGCGCGTAAAGATGCCCGGGTGCTGGGGATGGTCGGTGCCGGACATCAGTCCACCTTTCAGTTGCGGGCCGCCCTTGAACAGCGCAACTTTGAAAAAGTGGTGGCCTGGAATCCACACCCGGAATATCTGTCCCGACTGGCCGCGGTGTGTGAAGAACTGGGGGTGCCCTTCGAAGCGGTTGAGCAGGAACAACTGGGCGCCGAGGCGGATGTCATTATTACCATCACCTCTGCGTTTGAGCCGTTGCTCATGAAGGACTGGATTAAACCGGGAACCCATATCGCCTGTATGGGCACCGATACCAAAGGCAAACAGGAGGTTGATCCTGAACTGCTGGCGGTGGCCTCAGTCTTTACCGATGAGGTGGCACAATCGATCAGTATCGGTGAAGCGCAGCACGCAGTTGCGTCCGGGCTGCTGAGTGAAGCCGATATCACGCCGATAGGTGAAGTGATTAACGGCACTCATCCGGGCCGTCGGGATGATCTTGAGATCACCCTGTTTGATGGCACCGGGGTCGGCCTGCAGGATCTGGCGGTGGCTTCTGCGGCGGTAGAGCTTGCACAAGCCAAAGGGCTGGCGGGACAGGTCTCTTTGTAAGCTGCTACTCTGTCCCCCCCCCCTTCCCGGTGGAAGGGGGGGACTTCATTTAATCTTTTATCCTACAGGTATTTATGATGAGTTCTGCCGCGCGATTACGACTGCGTCAACTGCTGGACAGTCAGCAGTGTATGACCTGCGCTTCGGTTTTTGACCCGCTGTCTTCGCGGATGGCGGATGATATAGGCTTTCAGGTCGGCATACTGGGAGGCTCTGTGGCCTCGCTGATGTCGCTGGGTGTCCCCGATATCTATCTGCTGACGCTGAGTGAGTTGGCGGAGCAGGCACTTAGGGTGTGTCAGGCGTCGGATCTGCCAGTGATTGTTGATGGTGATAACGGCTATGGTAATGCCCTCAATGTGATGCGCACGGTGTCTGAGCTGGAGCATGCCGGCGCGGCGGTGGTCACTATCGAAGATACGGTTATCCCCAGGCCGTACAAACAGCCGGAGCTGAATCTCAGTACGGTGGAAGAGGGATGCAGTAAATTGCAGGCAGCGCTGCAAGCCCGTAACGATGCTGATATGGCGATCTTTGCCCGCACCCATGGGCAGCAACCCCACAGCGATCTGCTGCAACGGGTGGATGCCTACAGCCGCACCGGCGTCGATGGTATCTGTATTTTTGGCCAGATATCCAAAGCGCTACTGGTGCAGCTAAATCAGGTGACCGATCTGCCGCTGATGCTGATCGATTATGAGCCTTCAGGTTCAGGCTCAGGGCTGTCTTCAGAGGAGCTGACACAGCTGGGTGTGCGGATTCACTTCAGGGGGCATCGTGCGTATGAGGATTCTGTGAAAGCGGTTTATCAGTCGTTGTTGCAACTGTATAACAGCGATTTTCCCAGCCGTGAGATGGCTAACAGCAGCAATGGTAAACAGCTGATTGGCCGGTTTGCTCAACAACAGAGATTCAATGCGATCTGCAATGACTACCTCAACCCCGCCCATGGGTAATGGAGTCGTTTGAAGGGGGCTAACGGATCAGCAGATCCAACAGGGCCGACGGTTCATTAATCAGATAATCGCAGTCACTGCTATGCAGCTCCCCGGCTTCGCCATAACCCCAGCTAACCGCCACCGAATTAAGACCATGGGCCCGGGCCGCCCGGATATCGCTCGCTCTGTCGCCGATCATCCAGTGGCGGCTGTAGGGTTTGGGGTGCTCTTTGATCAGCTCTCCCAGATGCACAGTTTTATCACTTTTAGCGCCGTTGAGTTCACTGCCGTGAACACCCTCAAACAGTTTAGCCAGCTGTGCATCCTCAAGCAGCCACTCTGCCTGCGGCTGGGGTTTAACCGTCAGCACCCGCAACCGCAGCCCGGCATCTGCAAGCTGTTGTAGCAGATCCCTGATACCTGGATAAACCTGATAGTTTCTGATCCCCTGTTGCAGATAGTGTTGGCGGAACAGACGCACCGCATCCTCAATCAGCGCCTTTTCAGTGCTGTGCATCAGTCGGGCAAAGCTATCGCGGATAGGTGGGCCAAAACAGCGCTGTAACTGCTCAGGGCCGGCCTGCGGATACCCCAGACCGGAGAGGGCGCTCTGGATCGATTCGGCTATTCCCCGTTGAGAATCGAGCAGGGTGCCATCGAGATCAAAAAACAGCGTTTTCATGGCGTTTATCTTTTCCTATCCGGTTGCAGCGTGTGAGTTGATTATTGTACACAATTTTAAAGATCGTTGTTCGATGTCCGAACGCTGTTGTGGGAGCCGCTTCCAGCGGCGATATTGGGTGCAGGCAATGAGTTCAATCGCTGCAGGATGCAGCTCCTACAGAAGGAAGACGGCGATAACCGCCCTGTAGGAGCGCCTTCCAGGCGCGATAAAGCTTTTCGGGGTCTGAACGATGCGCTTGTCCGAGGTCCGGAAAATGCAGGGTGGTTGTATCTTTTGTGGGAGCTGCTTCCAGTGGCGATATCGGGTGCAGGCATTGGGCTGAATCGCTGCAGGATGCAGCTCCTACGGTTAAACCTGCAATTCAACTCTGCAATGATTCCGATGATCTGACCGCTGTTGTGGGAGCCGCTTCCAGCGGCAATGTCTGTGCAGGTGAATAGCCAAATCGCTGCAGGATGCAGCTCCTACGGTTAAACCTGCAATTCAACTCTGCAATGATTCCGGTGATCTGACCGCTGTTGTGGGAGCTGCTTCCAGCGGCGATATTGGGTGCAGGCATTGGGCTGAATCGCTGCAGGATGCAGCTCCTACGGTTAAACCTGCAATTCAACTCTGCAATGATTCCGGTGATCTGACCGCTGTTGTGGGAGCCGCTTCCAGCGGCGATGTCTGTGCAGGTGAATAGCCAAATCGCTGCAGGATGCAGCTCCTACGGTTAAACCTGCAATTCAACTCTGCAATGATTCCGATGATCTGACCGCTGTTGTGGGAGCCGCTTCCAGCGGCGATGTCTGTGCAGGTGAATAGCCAAATCGCTGCAGGATGCAGCTCCTACGGTTAAACCTGCAATTCAACTCTGCAATGATTCCGGTGATCTGACCGCTGTTGTGGGAGCCGCTTCCAGCGGCGATATTGGGTGCAGGCAATGAGGTGAATCGCTGCAGGATGCAGCTCCTACGGGGCGTTCTTTGAGGTCCGGGGTCCGGAAAAGCACAAAAAAAAAGACCGTCAGCGTCCTGACAGTCTTAAACCCTCGCAGAGGGGAGTCAACAAGAATCTTACCGGCAATGATAGGTTGCCGGTGAAGACACAGCACCCGGACCGTGAAACCTGAGATCAGCGATCACCGGTTTCAGGGCCGTAATGCTGTTGCTATTGTGGTTAATCCTGACTTTTTGGTCAACTTGTTGCCAGATAATACCGTTTCATAATATGGCAACAATATATCTTATAATATGTATACAATACTTTGGTCTGAATGTAAGTTTTATCTATATATTCGTTTTATCTACTGCTGAGTGAGGGTTGCCCTTAGTGCCGAACGATCAGATTTCTCAATTAATAAAACTAACAATTCAGAGGTAACACTGATGGTCAGACTAGATCTGGAAAATTCGATCACCATAATTCAGGCGGCATTCAATAAAAGCCGTGAGTTGAATACTTCGCCATTGACCGTGGCAATACTGGACAGCGCGGGCAGGCTGATCTCACTCCAGCGTCAGGACGGGTCCAGTATGCTGCGCCCCGATATCGCCATCGGCAAGGCGTGGGGTGCAGTGGCGATGGGTAAGTCGTCCCGTGAACTGGGCCGGGATGCGCTGGAACGTCCTGCCTTTATTGCATCCTTAACGACGCTGGCGCAGGGGCATCTGGTGCCGGTGGCGGGTGGTGTGCTGGTGCGCAACAGCGACAATGAGGTGGTTGGTGCTGTGGGGGTCAGTGGCGATCTGTCCGATGTGGATGAGCTATGTGCCATCACCGGGATTGAGGCGGCGGGCCTGATCGCGGATGCCGGCCCGGCTTAACCTGTAACCCTTTATTTAAACCGCTTAAGCCTCCGATCAGACCTTCAGTCAATCGGGGGCTTTTTATTGTTCAGACTTGTGGCTTTTTACCCCGCAGCCTTTCAGTATCAGCCGGGTTAACTGCTCTGCGGCGGTGTCGTAGTCAGCCTGACTCAGCTTGTCTTTGCCGGTCACCCGGGATATCTGCCAGTCAAAATCGGCATAGGTCTGGGTGGCCGCCCAGATGGTGAACAGCAGGTGATGGGGGTCAACAGGATCGATCAGTTTTCGTTTGACCCAGGACTCAATCTTGTTACTGCTGACCCGGGTCTGTTCCATCATCTGTTCGGCAATATCTTCGGGCAGATGAGGCGCCCCATGCATAATTTCACTGGCAAACACCTTCGAGGCATGGGGATGCTGTTGCGACACCCGTATTTTGGCGCGGATATATTGTTCCAGCACGGTGGCCGGGTCATCGTTCTCGTAAAACGGTGTGGCTGCCTGCAGCAGGGGATCAATAACGCTTTCAACAACGCTGCGGTAGAGGTTCTTTTTACTTTTGAAGTAGTAGTAAACGTTGGCTTTGGGGAGGCCCGCATGGTTGGCTATATCCATGGTTTTAGTCGCGGCGTAACCCCGGGCGGCAAAAATTTCACTGGCAGCCTGAATAATCAGCTCCCGGTTACGGTCCCCTATTTTAGCCATCGGCTTACCTTATCCTGTCTTATTATTTAACCGTGATGGTCAACTGCGGGGCCATGTTATCACCCGCACTGAACCCGGCTCAACCGTGTTATTGCGAAAATGAAAAAGCCCTGTCGGTTAACAGGGCTTTTTAGCAGAACGTAGCAAACGGATTGTGACGCTGACTACTTTGTCAACGCGCCCTGAGCGATCCAGGTGCCCAGCAGATCCCGTTCCTGCTGCGTCATCTGGGTGATATTACCCAGCGGCATCGCCTGGGTGGTAATCGCCTGCGCCTGAATCCGCGGAGCCAGCATCTGGATCTGCTGCGGATTATCCATGATGACCCCGAGCGGTGCGGCGGTAAAACCGGCAAAGGTCGGTGTGGCTGAGTGGCATACGGAGCAGCGCTCATCAATGATCTGCTTCACCTGTGTAAAGCTGACCTGGGTGGTGGATGTTGCAGCGGTTTTCGGTGCGGTGACAAACGCCAGTGCGATCATACCCAGCGCCGCCGCGGGAAGGGTCCAGACAAATTTCTGGCTTTCGTGACGGGTATTAAAGTAGTGACGCACCAGCACACTCAGTATCGCCAACCCTGCCAGAATTGCCCAGTTATACTCAAAGCTGTAAGTGCTGGGGAAATGGTTGCTGATCATAATAAACAGCACCGGCAGGGTGAAGTAGTTGTTGTGCCGTGAACGCAGTAAGCCTTTAGCTGGCAGGGCGGGGTCAGGCTCGCGCCCTGCATTAATCGCCCCCACCAGATCACTCTGAGCCGGCATAATGATAAAGAATACGTTGCCCACCATAATGGTGCCGATCATGGCGCCGATATGGATGAATGCCGCGCGGCCACTAAATACATGAGTGAAGCCCCAGGCAGCAGCAACCAGCAGAACAAACAGTACCAGTCCCAGCAGTGCAGGTTTCTTACCCAGGGGAGAATCACACAGGGTGGTATAGATAAACCAGCCCGCCACCAGACTACCGATACTGATGCCGATGGCCGCAGCCGAGCTGAGGTCTGAACCGGGCGCTACCAGATAGAGTTGTGCATTGAGGTAATACACCACGGCCAGCAGGGTAAAGCCAGACAGGAAGGTCGCGTAGGCTTCCCATTTAAACCAGTGCAGCTGCTCCGGCATTTTTGGTGGTGCCAGTTTGTATTTTTCCAGATGGTAGATGCCGCCGCCGTGGATCGCCCACAGATCGCCGGACAGACCTTCACGGGGGTTACTCCGGTCCAGGTGGTTCTCCAGCCAGACGAAATAGAAGGACGCGCCGATCCAGGCGATACCGGTAATCATATGTACCCAGCGTACTGCCAGGTTTAACCATTCAGTGATATGGGGATCCATGGTTTACTCCTCATATAGTGACACTCATAGCTTTCGCTAAAGGCCCGAGCTGTTAATGTTCTTGTTGTGCTTTGGTCGCTATTGCCTGCTGATCAGTGATCTGACTCAAGCGCTATTTTTAAGGGCTATTTTCAAGGACTATCTCAGTGTCTTCAGCAAAGAAGTACTCATCGCAGTTATTGCCTTCACCTTCGCGGTCGACCACCAGAAAATCATCTTCCGGTACGCAACTTAGCACCGGGTGGTGCCAGACGCCGGGGTGGTAATTGATCCCCTGGCTGCCGTCGGTGATAAAAGCCCTGATATTGGCAGGCTCCGGCACTTCGCCGGGCTCTGCAACAATAATCAGAAACGGGTTCTGCTTCAGGGGGATAAACGCCTGACTGCCAAACGGATGCCGCTCCAGCAGTTTCACCCGCAGCGGCATCGTCACTCCCTGTGCTCGGAAGATGCTGATAATCCCCCGGTCGTCCGGTTTTCCCAGCATCACCTCAGCTAAACGGTGAAAGCGCTGGGTTGAGCCGTTGTTGATCATGAAAAAGTCACGATCCCGGGTCTCAATCACCGTGCCATAGGGGGCGAATGCGGTGGTGGTCAGCGGTTCCGGTGTCAGGGTCAGCCTGGTTTGTTCAGTCATTTAAAGCACCTTAGTCCTTAGTTCTCAGTCCGTAGCTCTTAGTCAGAAATATGGCCAAACAGTCTCAGTCGGCTGATGCCGCCGTCCGGGAAGATATTCAACCGGATATGGGTGATCGGCCCCAGCATGTTGATCTGCTCGCTGAACTCATGTTCCTGATGCATCTCCAGTTTTTGCGAGGGTAGTAACTCTTTCCAGAACAGACTCTGGGTTTCGATCTGCTCATCGGTGCCGCCTTTGACGAAGGCCGCCTGAATCGAGCAGCTGTCCGGATAGTTGCCCTTAAAGTGGAGGGTGTCCACCACGATGCGGCTGATCTCCCCCGGATGTCCCAGTGCCACAATCACCCAGTCATTACCCGGTGTGCGGCGGCGGGCGGTTTCCCAGCCATCGCCCATGTTCACCCCTCGTCCGGGGTTGAGAATGTTGCTCATCTTGCCGAAGTGTTCGTCACTACAGGCCAGCGCCCGGCCACCGTTGAGGGAGGACGCCAGATCGATCTCTTGCTCGCTGCCAATCTCAGACCAGTTCAGGTAGGGGGTGCCATACACCCGTAAACGGGCAACACCGCCATCCGGAAAGATATTAAAGCGAATATGGGTCCAGGGCTGATCATTGTTAATAGCGTGCAGGTGCTGACTGTCACCCTGCAGGCTAACGGCACTCAGTAGTTCGGTCCATTGCGCATTATCCGCAGGGTCGCCATCAGGGCAGAAGCAGGCTTCCAGTGAGGCTGAAGGCGGGTAGTTTCCGGTGAAGAACGAGGTATCGATATCGACGCCTCTGATCACACCGGGTACGCCGAGGCGGATGATGGTGTAGTCATAGCCTTCAAAACGCTTACGGCGGGATTCCCAGCCATCCATCCATTTACCATTGTCGTCAAAGACACCCTCTTTCCAGACGGGGGCTTCGGGTTGTAACATCCGGTCGACGGCGGCAAACCAGTCGTCGGTTACGAAAATGGCCTTGCTGCCCAGACGGGCGTCAGCCAGGTTGATCTGTTTCTCAAATGTTGTTGTCATTATTTTACTCATCTAGCGTAAATAGGTTACATAGCTTCCAGTCGGAACTGCGCTATTTTGTTGATTTCCTGTAATGCCCGGCTGAACTCCTGCTCGGGATTGTTATGGATGCGCTCTTCAAAGGCCGCCAGAATCTGGTGCCGGTTGCTGCCCCTGACCGCCATAATGAATGGAAAACCAAACTTCGCTTTATACGCATCATTCAGCTGGGTAAAACGGGCGAACTCTTCGGCGGTGCACTCACTGATGCCCGCACCGGCCTGTTCTGAGGTCGAAGATTCGGTCAGCTCACCGGCAATAGCGGCTTTTCCGGCCAGGTCCGGGTGAGCATTGATCAGATCCAGTTGAGATTGTTTATCAGACTCGAGCAAGATCTTTGCCATCCTTCCATGCAGGGCCGCTATCTCATCACAACGGCTATCGATTCCCTGATCAAAGACCTGCTCAGCAACCCAGGCCGAATGCTCATAGATGTCGCCAAAGGTGCTGACAAAGCTTTCACGGCTCATCTGGCTTGGGGTGCAGTGTTGAAACTGAGCGTTACTCATGATGCGCTCTCCGGGTTAAAGGGGTGCTCGGCGTACCAGTGTTTGGCAATATCGATGCGGCGACTGAACCACACCTGTTCATGGCTCTGGGCATATTGGATAAACCGCTCCAGTGCTGCGATCCGGGCCGGACGACCGATGAGGCGGCAGTGCAGACCGATAGAGAGCATTTTTGGTGCATCGGCGCCCTCTGCGTACAGGGTATCGAAACTGTCTTTCAGATATTGATAGAACTGTTCGCCACTATTAAAGCCCTGTTGTGTGGCAAAGCGCATATCGTTGGTGTCCAGTGTATAAGGGATTACCAGATGGCCCTTGCCCTGATTGTTGACCCAGTAGGGCAGGTCATCATCATAGGCATCGGAGTCATACATAAAGCCACCTTCCTCCATCACCAGCTTACGGGTGTTGGGGCTGTTGCGACCGGTGTACCAGCCCTGCGGACGCTCACCGGTCACCTGAGTAATGATATCGATGGCGCGCAGCAGATGATCACGCTCTTCCGACTCATCAAAATACTGATAGTCGATCCAGCGATAACCGTGGCTGCAGATCTCATGACCGGCTTCTACCATCGCTTTCGCCACCTCCGGGTGACGTTCAATCGCCATCGCCACGGCAAAGATCGTCAGGGGGATCTCGTATTTACTAAACAGTTTTAACAGACGCCAGACACCGGCACGGCTGCCATATTCATAACAGGACTCCATACTCATATGGCGCACACCGGGCAGCGGCTGTGCCCCCGGCATCTCTGACAGAAACGCCTCGGACTCGCTGTCACCATGCAGAATGCAGTGCTCGCCCCCCTCTTCGTAGTTAAGAACAAATGATATAGCGATACGGGCCTCACCAGGCCAGCGGGGATGGGGCGGGTGGCTGCCATATCCGATCAGATCACGGGGATAGTCATTGTTCACAGGGGCACTCCTTAACGAAACGGTAAGCATCTATTGGATTAAATAATGGATTAATCCAAACTGGTATGCAATCATTGTATACAATATTTTTTAAAAGTAACAAGCGAAAATAGACAGTAAATTCCAGGTTATCCCCGACGGATCTCCACTGAAACCGATGTTACACCTTTAAGATCAATGGTTTCAGGGTTTGATTTCAGTATGTGATATTGCTTAGATAATAATGTATACAATAAACTAAAAAATTGTCTTTAACTGTGGTTTTGGCTGTTCTATAGTGTAGCCATCTGCAGATCAGTTTAGTCCGGTCTGCCAAAAGTAGGTCGCAAACGTTTAACTATGCAAAGCGTAAGTATAAGAGAGAGGATGAATAACTTATGGGTTATCTGACAACACATGTGCTGGACTCAGCCCACGGCTGTCCTGGCAGTGACATACCCGTCGCGCTCTATCGTATCAGTGACACCGGCCGTGAACTGCTGCAAACAACCCTGACCAATGGTGATGGTCGCTGCGATCAGCCGGTGCTGGAAGGAGCTGATTTTAAAAAGGGCGTCTACGAACTGGTCTTCAGTGTTGGCAGTTATTACCGCAAACGGGGTGTAGAACTACCTGAGCCCGCCTTTCTGGATGAAGTGGTGCTGC
The DNA here is from genome assembly GCF_016924145.1 of Amphritea pacifica. GTDB lineage: Bacteria > Pseudomonadota > Gammaproteobacteria > Pseudomonadales > Balneatricaceae > Amphritea > Amphritea pacifica. The sequence continues at coordinate 15,885 of NZ_JAFFZO010000027.1, forward strand.
GCTTCGGTATTGCCGATGAAGAGGAGCATTACCACGTGCCGCTGTTGATCTCGCCCTATAGCTATTCGACCTATCGCGGGTCTTAACGGCAGTCGCTAGACGTCGCTTCGCGAATAATAACTTCAGTCGCTAGACGTCGCTTCGCTCCTTGCTAGTTGTTAGAAAAAGCGTTTTAAAAGACGTTGCTCGTTGTCGTCTCGAAAAAGCGGGGGGTGTGGCTTTCTGTGGAGGTTGTTGTAGGAGCGACGTCCCCGTCGCGATTGGTATTACTGCCCAACTTGTTATTGCGGGAACTCTCCCTCACGACCCCTGCAATTAATAAACCCACTGTAGGAGCCCTTTTTAAGGGCGATCTTTTACATCTGTCTTTCTGTAAATTTCATGCTGTCATATCCCCGATCAATTTCTTACGTGCTTCTTACACACGGGCGGAGCAACTTCTGTAAAAATTAAAGCCTACCTATAACGGTTTTTTCTAATACAGAGGTTAGCTATGAAAAACTTCCTGAACGTTCATCACTTATATACCAGCCTGGCGCTGATATTCATGTTGCACGGCGGCACTGTTCACGCGAATACTGCCCCCATCGACGATGGTTACCTTAATCCGGTGGAAGATCTACGTTACTATATGGAACAGCTTGAGCGTTTGCCCGAAAGGTTAGGGGTGATCTGCTGGGCAGCTTATGAGGTTCATAAAGAGGGTAAACATGAGAGTGCGATGACCCTGCTTAATGCTTGTGCTGATCGAGGCCTGGTTGCCTCAATGTTAATGCTCTCAAATTTTTATGAGGACGGCGTGCTTAATACAGGTGAACTACCTGGAGTTTCGACGTTATGGTTAAAGCGTGCGGCAGACACTGGCGATAGCCGGGGGCAGTATTATTATGGCCTGGCGCTGTTACGGGGTTACGGCCATAGCAGAAATGAAACACTCGGCCGGCAATGGATAGAACTGGCTGCCAGACAAGGGTTTCCAGATGCCGTTGAGGCGTATGAGCAGTGGAGATAATGTGCTAAGTCGGTTGATTAGCAGCACTGGCCGGTATGCTGGGTTGCTTATCGGTATCGCGGTTCTGATTCCGTTTATGCTGGTCGTTGGACTGGGTATTCATGGTTATCGGGCGCTGGACGAGCTGCATAAGGGCGAGCTGTTCGATAAGACTACGGCAGAGTCCAGGCTGTTACAGAGTTTATTATCCAGGCAGGTTGATGCTCTGGCCTTATCGCATCAGACCGCGGTGCGCAGTGAGATACTGGATGATAAATATGGAGATTTAAGTTCTCTGGCCACTAATAGCTCCCTGATTGAACTGGTATCTGTGTATACCGACGATGGTATTCTCTACCCGGATTCTGGCCTCGCACTGACGTTTTTTGATAAAACGTTACTGGACGATGTGAAAACAGACATTATCTCTGCGCATGATCAATTACAGCGTCGCTCAGCCAATCAGGCAGTGGATGTCTGGTTGGCGGTGACCACTTCAATTGGTCCTGCATATCTTTACTGTTGGAGGGGGCAGCCAGGTATGACCCTGTGTGTGTTGTCGACAGCTAAAGTGGTACATGATTGGGTGTGGGATAGCGATGAGCTTAGAGTGCTGAGCCATGACTTTAAAATTGAGGACAGCTTTAGTCAGTTGCAGGCCGCTCCTGATACTCCTCCCAAGGTGCAGTACACCTTCAAAAAACTCGGGTTGATCATTACGCCGCAACTTAAAGTTGCACCGCAGGAAACTGCCTCTGCTCGCTGGTTATTTCTCGCGCTGGTGCTGCCGCTGCTGGGGCTGAGCTGCGCTGTCTCCTACCTGGTTTACCGGCATTACAAAGTGCAGGTCTTGCGGGCGGAGACGCTGCTTAGTTGTACTCAGGATATTGCCCACGAGCTCAGAACTCCTCTGGGGAATATCAATTTGTATGTTGGTCTCATGCTGCGCTCCGAAGAACAATCAGATAAAGAACGTTATCAATTGATTGTTGATAACGAGATGCTGCGTATTTCTCAGATCATCGATAATGCCACAGCACTCATGCGTGGAAAACCAGTGGACCCGTGGCAGTATTTGTCACCGGCGACCCATTTACAGTCGCTATATCAGCAGTATCAGCTCCGGTTGACGTCAACGGGCTGTCAGCTTTGTGTACAAACGACACTCAATGATAAGTACTGGTATCCAAAACTCGCGGTTGAGTTAGTGTTACTGAATCTGCTCGACAACGCGCGTAAGTATGCTCCCGGACATCTGGTTACAATGGCGGCAGGACTGGAGGACAACGAATTGTTCTTCTCGGTAAATAACCGCAGGCAGCAAGCGGTTGATAGCCCCTATGCTATCGCCCCTGCCGGGCTGGGCCTTGGCTTGCAAACCTGTCAGCGACTCGCAGCTCAATTTGATGGTCGACTGGATATGAAAATGACAGACTCCGGCCGTCACTATAAGCTTTATCTGCCCATACTGAAGCGAGATCCCCCATGTTAACTGTGCTGATTGTTGAAGATGACTCTCTGACCACTTTGGGCTTAAAAGAGCTGTTGACACTCGAGGGTTATCGTTGCCTGTGCTTTGACACGGCAGAACACGCCTGGCAAGCCTGTCAGCAGTCGAAACCGGATCTCTGTATTCTGGATCGGAATTTACCGGGCATGTCGGGCGACGAACTCTGTAAAAGGCTGCGAAGTCACTGGCCGACACTGCCGATTCTGATGTTATCAGCCAAGGGCTCTGAACCTGAACGTATTGAAGGACTCGCGCTAGGTGTGGATGATTATGTCAGCAAACCTTACAGTGTGAATGAACTGTTAGCTCGTATCGAGGCGATGGTGAGAAGAATACCCCTGTATAAAAGCTGTGAACCGATCTCCGGATTCTGGATGCGTGATCTGTATATTGATGTTGGTGGTTTAAGGGCTGTGCGTGAGGGTAATTCAGTGGAATTAACCCCCAGAGAGCTGTCTATTCTGCGCTTATTGTATGAATCAGAGGGCAATGTGGTAAGCCGGGATATGCTGTTTAACGAGTGCTGGGGACGCGATTACTTTCCCAATAGCCGGGCGCTTGATCAATCTATTGCGGTGCTAAGGGGGAAAATTGAAACAGATCAGAAGGTTCCCGAGATTATTAAAACCGCACGGGGCTCTGGCTATCGTTATGAGGCATGAAGGGCTTACAAAAAACTTACCTTCTACTTACTCAAAACTGACTTAACAACAGCGCGCACTTATTACGCTACATAGAAACCGTAACGTAATAAGGAATCCTGTATGTCAAAGTCATTATCAGATCAGTCAAATAGCCAGAGTCGCAGACGAGCGATTAAATCTATATTGGGGGTTGGCGCTCTGCTTCCCTGTGCCTCGGTATTGGCATTGAAAAGTGGTGCTTCTGCACCGGAACCGAATAAAAACTTTCATCTCAAGGTGGCTAATTTAGTTAACCGCTCCAGGGCTAATATCGAGCGGCTGATCAACTTTACCCTGACCCCGGAGGATCTTCCCTGGACCCAAACGCTGGGGCAGTTAACTGCAGGGCAATCTGTTACTTTTCTGTTGAACGGTCGCTGGTGGATTGTTAAAGAGATGGACCTGTGGGTGGAGCCGGGTGTTGCTTTTCATGCGCGAATTGATGGCGGTCTCTCATATAATCCGATGAATAATAGTGGCACTATGCTGGCCGACCGCTCCGGTGTTTTAGAGATCGCCCGTTCCGTAGGTGAATTTTCAAATCCACAGGGTGAGTTATTCACGCCCCCTGAGCACTACGTCGCGGCTGAAGGCTTCATCGAGGGAGTGGCGATCATATGGCAGGACGATCCGCTCCAGGGACTGATACAACTTTCCGCAGCCGGTGATGTAGAAGGCTTGGTAAGTGCCGAAATTAAGCGGTTAAGCCATGAAAGCAGCCTGCCGGCGGGTTGGCACTATATGTATATGTTTGGTGATGGGGGGATCTTTACCAGTGACCATGAGGGCCATATAGACTGCAACACTCACAAAGATGTAGGTATTTTACAATATCCCATCGAAATGCCCCTGGAGAAGGGGCTGGGTATTTCCTGGCAGTGGCTGGTTGAACAGCTACCGGCTGATGTAGCCGAAGATGCTGTCTTGAGTCACGATTATCTATCTATTGCAGTTGAGTTTGATGATGGTAAAGACATTACATATATGTGGAGCTCATCGTTACCGGAAGGCAAGGTCTTTCAATGTCCACTACCGCGCTGGAGCGACATAGAAACCCATGTTGTGCAGCGAAGTGGGGCAACTGAGTTAGGTAAAGAATTGAAAGAGCAGCGGAACCTGTATAGTGATTATCAGCAATTTATTGGAGGTTCGGCCACACAGGTCACCCGAATCTGGTTGATTGCCAACAGCGTATTCCTCCGTAGCTCGGGAAGATGTAGTTACAGTGATATAGCCTTACACCGCGGCTCAACAATCGTCAAAGTGCTGTGACGCTGGTTATTTCTCCCGTGTGAACTATTTGAAAGAAAAGGATACTACTTACCCCTTTTGAAGGGGCATTATTTTCTGCTGAAGCGACGGATGGTTAAAGGAAAAGCCGTTGTTCGTTGTCGTCTCGAAAAAGCGGGGGTGTGGCTTTCTGTGGGGGTTGTTGTAGGAGCGACGTCCCCGTCGCGATTGGTATTACTGCCCAACTTGTTATTGTAGGAGCCCTTTTTAAGGGGGATCCTTTACTTCAAAGTTTAACCACAGAGAATCAAAAGGGTCAGAGCAATCGATTTCACCAACCCTTCTTAATAGCACAGAAACCTGCTCCATCACTCTTGCTGTTAAGAAGGCTTTCCGAGCGACGGGCAAGCCGGGAACCGGCGTTCGAACCACGAGCCACGGCTCTTATAGTTCGATCCACGAGCGATGTCCCTGCTTTTTCTAGATAACTAGCTAGTGGCGGAGCCGCGATCTCGCGACTAAATATTTAACCCTCCCGTCTAGCCAGCCCGCTCATATACCGCTAATATTTCCCCTACGTCCCTGAGCACAGGGTCGGCGTCGCTCGGACGGTTCCGGGCGCTTACGTTAATAGAGGTTACTATGGCCGATAATTCTGGCACCCCCCCCGTACGTCATTTTTCCCGTATCGATCGCTTGCCCCCGTATGTTTTTAATATCACCGCTGAGCTGAAGATGGCGGCGCGCCGTCGTGGTGAGGATATTATCGATTTCAGTATGGGCAATCCCGATGGCCCCACACCACCGCATATTGTTGAGAAGCTCTGCACCGTCGCGCAGCGTGATGATACCCATGGTTACTCCACTTCTCGCGGTATTCCACGCCTTCGACGGGCGATCTCCCGCTGGTATCAGGATCGCTATCAGGTCGAGATTGATCCTGAAGAGGAGGCGATTGTCACTATTGGTTCCAAGGAGGGCCTGGCGCATCTGATGCTGGCGACGGTGGATCATGGCGACACTGTTCTGGTGCCCAATCCAAGTTACCCGATTCATATCTACGGCGCGGTGATTGCCGGTGCCCAGGTGCGTTCGGTTCCGCTGATTCCCGGTGTCGATTTTTTTGTTGAACTGGAGCGGGCTATCCGGGAGTCGATTCCGAAACCGAAGATGATTATTCTCGGCTTTCCGTCCAATCCCACCGCGCAGTGTGTCGAACTGGATTTCTTCGAACGGGTGGTGGCGTTGGCTAAAGAGCACAATATCATCGTGGTACACGATCTGGCGTATGCCGATATTGTCTATGACGGCTGGAAAGCGCCCTCGATCATGCAGGTGCCGGGTGCCAAGGATGTCGCTGTCGAGTTCTTCACGCTGTCCAAGAGTTACAACATGGCGGGTTGGCGTATCGGCTTTATGGTCGGTAACAAAGAGCTGGTGCATGCGCTGGCCCGGATCAAAAGCTACCACGATTACGGCACCTTCACCCCGCTGCAGGTGGCGGCTATTGCTGCACTGGAGGGGGATCAGCAGTGTGTGCTGGATATCGCTGAGCAGTATCGGCAACGGCGTAATGCGCTGGCAAAGGGACTGCATGAGGCGGGCTGGATGGTGGATATCCCCAAAGCATCGATGTATATCTGGGCTAAAATTCCTGAACCTTATCAGGCGATGGGATCGCTGGAGTTCGCCAAGAAACTGCTCTCTGACGCTAAAGTATGTGTCTCTCCGGGTGTGGGTTTTGGGGATTACGGTGATGGTTTCGTACGCTTTGCCCTGATCGAGAATCAGGACCGTATCCGTCAGGCGGTGCGGGGTATCAAAGCGATGTTCCGTAAGGATGGCCTGATCAGGATGCCGGAAAAACGCCGTTAAACTCCACAGACAGGCCTGACCTATCGCGTCAGGCCTGTTGACACGTTTGATCTTAAATCTGCCCGTTGCCCTCGTACCGGCGGTTACTCCGGTTTTTCTATCGCCAGTATCTCTTTATATATTTTCTCAGCTTCTACGGTGCGTTCTGAGTAGGTTTCGATATCGCCATCTCTCTGGGCGAGCATCGCTTCCTGCAGTGTTGCATTGTAACGCTTACGCAGCTTTTTTGTCGGATCGGATCTGAATATAGAAAGCATCACGTTTCTCACGGTTTGTCGTTACTTAACAATACGGTGAGAGGTTGATGTTGGATCGCTGATATGTTGAAAGATCGGGACGGGGGAATCCGTTCCGACCGGGACAGCCTGAACAGCCGATCCCAGCCCGAAGCGGATCCGATTTAAGTGGCAGGTTAGAACCTGTAGTTTTCCCATAACTGGCGTTTAGCTTCAGCCGGGTTGTCTATTTGTTCCGATTGGGTATCAAATCGCATGACGGGCCGGGTGTCCAGATTGTACTGTGTCCAGCCAGGCTTTCCAGACTTGATAAACCGGGTCCACTCGGTGTGCATCCTTTGCGCCAGCTCTGTTGGTTGCTGACCCCCTAAAAAGAAGCTGGCTTGGGGGGTGTCGATGTTGTTGAACATGAAGGGTACGTCAACAAAGTGTGCTGCTCCGAGTTTCCCGCCAAACGCAGGGGAGGACCAGGAGAAGTTATAGTGCCAGACATTATTACCGTTCTGCGTCAGCTTCTCGGCAATATGCAGTGCAGGCATTCTGAAGGTAAAGTCAGACTGGACTTCTGCATAGCTATCGCCGACAGAGTGTTCTGTTCCCTGCTTTGCGTAAACCGCTAATGGCTCGCCATTAAGTGATAGATCGGTTAAAAAACGTGCTCGTGTAGCCTCGCTGGTTCTGTCAACCACACCGCTGGGAACGAGGTAAAGCCGGGCTTCCTGATCGGTGCTGCCAACGATTACCGGGATCTCAGAGGAAACCCTGGCGATACTCTCCATGGGAGAGCCCGCAACAATCTCGCCATCGGCTACCGGCAGAAATGCGGTGCCTCCCCAGGAGATCATGCCCCACTCATCATGATTGCGTATGCTATTGCCCATATCCAGTACCGTGGCGACAAGCTTATCGTAAGGGACTGCAGAGAGAGCCTCTATCGTTGCCGGTATCTCCAACTTTTGCGCAAAACTGGCGGAAATACGTGTCGCTTCATCCGGGGTGAAAAACTGCATCGGAGGACTTTGCATAATCGCTTTCTGGAACAACCCCTGAGCTTTAGGGGTACCTAATAAAATGGCCACGCTCTCTGCACCGGCAGACTGACCAGCGATAGTGATCTGATCGGCATCGCCCCCAAACCCGGCGATATTATTTTTCACCCACTCAATAGCCATTATCTGGTCAAGCAGCCCCCGGTTATCGGGCGCACCTTCCAGATGCATAAAGCCGTCCACACCGACACGGTAGTTGACCGTGACGACCAGGACATCGTTTTTAGCAAATTGGCTGCCGTTATAGACCTGCTCGGCGGCGTCTTCACGAATAAATGCGCCACCTGGCAGCCACACCATCACCGGCAGTTTTGCTGCTGACGTCGGCTCTTGTGTTGGCAGGGTATTGGTTGGCAGAGCTTTGGTGGGCGTCCAGATATTCAGGGTAAGGTCACCCGGTGCCCCGACCAACGAAACCTCTCTCCCGCGGCTGGGTTGGGGAACCGGTTGTCCCGCTGCCGTTGCATCTAATACCCCATCCCAACGGCCATAGGCTTGAGGCGCCTGAAAACGACGCTCCTGATCAAATGGATTTTTCGCGTAGGGAATATTGTAGAAAGAGGTCACACCCTCATTGGATAGGCCTTTCAGCTGGCCAGATTTGATCGTGATCTCTGTGGTTGTCTGCATTGCGCTTTCTTCAGCAATAGACAGATGGCTCTGAAGCATCCCCAGAGTCAGCCCTGCAACTAATATGATTGTTTTTTTCATTACTTTTCAGCCATAGAAAATCAGTGGAGCTTAAATATACGTGAAGCGCTAAAAATAATAAATATGTTAACTAGTTCTGAAGTTTGTCAAAAAGCGAACAGCCAAAAATACCCTGAGAAAGTTGGTTGATGGGCAAACAACATCAGCTGTCTCAGCTCTGGCTCTGGTGGTTTGGCTTCCTTGTGATGATCTCTGAAAAAGTGACCGGGACGCAGCGAGCGAGGCCAGTGTTTTCCAAAAAGGGACTAAGTGGGTATGATGTTTGCCTGCCTCCATTCCACATCTGACATCAGGACCGACCCGCCATGCCGCCATTATTTGAAGAGATTGATAGCCAGAGCTCGCCATTAGGGCAGATCTCATTACGCAAACGGCGGATGCCTGCTTTTGGTGACCGGGATATCTACGAAGTGAAACTTGGCGAAGAGTTTCTCATGTCGAGTATGTTTGTTGAGGCGGAAGAGGCGCTCTCGACATTGGGTTTAGCGGCGGTGCTGGGCGATAACCTTAGTGTTGTGGTCGGTGGACTGGGGCTGGGTTATACCGCTGTGGCTGCTCTGAAGGATGAGCGCATTGCAGAGCTGCTGGTGGTGGATGCGATTGAGACTGTGATCGGCTGGCACCGGAATGAGCAGGTGCCGCTGGGGAAAATACTGAATGAAGATACTCGTAATCGCTATGTGCTGGGTAGCTTCTTCGATCTGGCGACAGACCCTGAGCAGGGGTTTGATCCGGACAGTGCTGGTAAACAGTTTGATGCCATTCTGCTGGATATCGACCATTCGCCTACGGAGTATCTTAACTCCGCCAATGCCAGCTTTTATACCACTGAAAATCTGGCACGGATGGCGCAACAACTTAAGCCCGGTGGTGTGTTTGCCATGTGGTCGCAAAATCTCCCGGAAGCGCAGTTTGAGGCGCTGCTGAAGACTGTCTTTGCACAAGTGGAATCCCATGTGGTCTCTTTCTATAATCCGTTTCAGGGCAGCGAATCGACCAATTCGGTGTATGTGTGTGTGAAGCCATAGCGCATTCAGTAGGCTTGCGGTTTTCGCAGCCCCGTACCTATCATCATTAAGGAATGATTATGATCGTTGTCTATGGAATTAAAGAGCGATTAAATCCGCTAAAAGCTCAGCTATCCGATGTGATTCATGGTTGTATGCAAGCGGTGCTGGGTATGCCTGAAGATAAGCGTGCCCACCGTTTTGTGCCGATGGATAAAGAGGACTTCTATTATCCGGGTGGCCGATCTGACGCCTATACGGTGATTGAGATTAATATGATGGCGGGTCGTAAACCGGAAACGCAAAAGGCGCTGATCAAGGCCCTGTTTCATGAGATCGAGGGGCAGCTGTCTATCTCCCCGGTGGATGTTGAGATTACCATTAAGGAGCAAGCTCCTTATCAGTGGGGCTTCAGAGGGATAACTGGCGATGAAGCCAGGGATCTGAACTACAAAGTTAATGTGTAAGAAACGGTAGAGCTGTGTTGATCACACAATTCTCAGACAGAACTCTAAGACCGGGTTAGAGAGCTTAGATAGAATGGAGGCAGACAATTGAGCTATTACAATAAAGATCTTTGTAAAGTCAGAACGATCACCACTTTTCTGTCTTTGACGGGTGATAAAGAGAGCTGGAAAGACGAGATCGCTAGAGCCTCCCGGTTTTGTCTGCGATTATCACAAGAGTTTAACGATAATGGCTATATTGTTCAGTCGATTCGCATTGTGACAAACCCCTTCGGTGAGTATCTGAATACCGCCAGTCTTGACAGCGCCAGAGCTGACCTGGCCTTTTTGAGTGAGCTGTTGAACGCGTCTGATCTGTCCGGCTTGCGCATCCGCTTTGCCATCGGTGAGGCTAAAACTGCGCATGAAATATCGCTTTTACCCGAGTTAATTCATGCGTTTGGTGATCTGTGCAATGTGTGTGTCAATGTCGGTCTGGATGAATATGGCTTTCTTGATAACGAATTGATCCGCCATGCGGTAAAGGCGGTTAAAAGGATCAGCGCTATCACCCCGCGGGGTGAGGGGAACTTTAACTTCACCGTTAATTTTAACTGTGAGCCGCTTATTCCCTATTTTCCCGCCAGCTATCATCGCAAAGCGTCAGCTAACCGCTTTGTTATCGGCCTTGAAACACCGGACCTGTTGGTTGATGTGCTGCAGACATATAACCAGACCACGGATGCTGAAAACCATAATGACCTGTTTCAAGGGTATTATCAGGTGATGCGTAACGCACTACAGCACCATATCAGCCATATTCAAACGATTATCGACCATGCTGAATTTGACATGCCATTTGAGTTTTCTGGCTTTGACAGCTCTGCCGCCCCGTCTAAAAACTGTGCGAGTATGACCGCTGTCTATGAGCAGATGGGGGTGGAATATTTTGGTGCCGCGGGCACCGTTGAGGCGTCAGCGTTATTGACCCGGGTGTTCAAGTCGATTGAGGGTGTCGATCTGGTCGGCTTTTCCGGCCTGATGCTGGCGCTGACAGAAGATACCGGCCTGGCGCAGGGCAGTATCGATGCACATTTTGATATCCGTTCATTGTTAACCTATAGCGCGGTGTGTGGCATTGGGCTGGATACCGTTCCTATCCCTGGAGACACCCCAGCAGACAAGATTGCGGCACTGATGAGAGATACCGGGACGATGGCATACCGTTTGAACAAACCATTAACCGTGCGTGTGTTTCCCGTTCCTGGCCTGGATGCGGGCGATATGACGGCTTTTGAAAGTGATGATCTGTGCAATTGCGCGGTGTTGGCCGTGCCATAAGCAGCGCGCCTGCGACACGGGATTGGCTGCTGAATGACTCAGGTCTGCATAGCCTGACTGCATCAAGGGGGAGAGCCTTTTTCCAGCGGCGGAGTAACCGCTTCCCCGTTAATAATCGCTAAGCTGAATTACCCTTCAGCCTGGTTATCCTTTAAGCTGGTATATGAACAGAGTTCGTTGTCTGAAATAGCTGAATATTCGGTTGTGGATTCTGACTGAGACCGGAGTTCTTCTGTCTGGCTTTCGGTGCGGCTACTGTCCTGCGCCATAGCGTTGGTGCCTGTGAATGCCAGCGCGCTGGCAGCAAGAAATGAAGCGATATACTTATTCATAATCTTCTCCTTATTATTAGACAACCACTGTTTTATAACGTTTACGCAGGGGAGTGTTCAATTCACTTTACGTTACTTTACTTTCGCTGGTCGCCACTGAAACAATGGAAGAGAAGTATAGAGGTTTGCTGTTCTCTGGTGATTCCGGTGGTGAAACCGCTCGCTGTTTGCATGCGCTAACCACAACGGCCAAGGAGACGAGTGCAGACTCTGCCAGAGAGATCTGACGCTGAGTATTTTCAGAACGTGTGATAAACGTTGGGCTTCGCCTGGCTCAGCCCAACGCGTCAGCCTGAATCAGGCAAAGACGAAATATTTGCGTACCGTCTCTACGACTTCCCAGGTGCCTTTCATCCCCGGTTCAATTACGAATACATCGCCACCTTTCAGGTGTACCGGCTCTTCGCCTTCCGGGGTGATGATGCAGTAGCCTTCAAGGAAGTGGCAGAATTCCCATTTGTCATAGTTCACTTCGAATTTGCCCGGTGTGCAGATCCATGTACCCATGATTTTGCTGCCATCTTCAGACAGGTAGGCGTTGAGGTTCACGGTGTGCGGTTCGCCGCCGATGCGTTTCCACTTGGTAGCGTCAACGACTGGAGTGGGGCAGGTTTCGCGCATTACTGTGATGAAATCGGACATATCGGCTCCAAAGGTTTGTATTAAAAGAGCGGCTATTGTATGGCAGTGTGATATCCGGGGTTGTCCGGTTCCGACGTGGTTTATTCTAAAAAGCGCCGACAGAGAAATAAGGGGTGATAAGAGGGGTAGATGGGATGTTTTTATACCGACTCAGTCACGTATAAAGAACAACGGGCTCGGGGCTGGAAACGTGGGCTTCAAATGCAGATAATAAGCGTTTGATTCCTGCGGGCTTCTACTATGGCCAAGTGATTGAGTTCTGTTGCTACCCGGCAGACAACACCATCTGGATAAGTCAGATGAGCTTTGCGGCCGGGGCCGGCTAATCGACCCTCTGGATGTCGCGCAACATGTCCCAGTCCAGCTGAATCAGTGCCGCAGCATGATTCTTTGCGACCACTTCGTCGTGGTCCTGAATGGCCTGAAGCAATTGTTGATAAATCGTAATCAGACTGGGCCGGTTGTGCTCCGATTCCAGAATGTGAATTGGGAAAAACATATCTGTCAGGCCGTATTCAACCGCATCGTTGATGTAGTGATTATGAGAGGCCGCACCCATTGCTAGTTTAAACAAGGTTATCCCCCGGCGAAAGTCTCCAGGCAACTTGGCGTTATTCATATCATTTAATGCTGCTGTCATGCCTTTGATCTCTGGCAATGTTCTCCGCTTACAGGCTAACACCGCGGCTGTTTTTTCATTCGCCTCCCTAAACTCCATAGCACGCATGATGGTGGCATTCATTAAAGCAATTCGATGGCCAGAAATGTCATCGAGAATGCTGGCGTCTGCGACAAAAGTGCCGCCGTGTGCACCGCGCTTGGTGGAAATATAGCGCTCGGTTTCCAGAATACGAAACGCCTCACGTAAGGTGACTCGTGAAATCCCGATTTCTTCGGCCAGTTTACGCTCTGCAGGCAGCCGTTCACCTGGCAGTAGCAGGCCCATATGGATCTGGCGTTTGAGTCGATCCACGGCTAAGCCATAAGCCGCCTGTTGTTCAACTGGTCTAAGTCCCCAAAGCATAATCAGACCGCCGTAAACGTATTGTCGACGAACAGTTCTGCGCCATTGATAAAGCTGGAATCGTCTGATGCCAGAAACAGTACAACGGCTGCCACTTCCTCTGGCTCGCAGATTCGTCCCTGCATCATGTTGACGTCGTTTTCCGAGGCAAACACTCCGTAGTTTCTCAACTGCTGGATTTCATCTTCACCGTGATCTGTGCGCACAAAGCTTGGACAGATCGCATTGGAGCGTATGCCCTGATCGCGATACTCCACGGCTATCGCACGCGATAACTGATGCATGGCGGCTTTTGATGCACAATAGACGGACTCCAGATGTGTCGCCGCCCGAACGCCGGTAGTCGAGGTATTCACAATGACTCCGTGGCCCTGCTCCAGCATCGACGGTAACACTTTGCGAGTCACCAGAAACGCACTTTTCGCATTGTTGTTCATTTGCTCATCCCACTCACCGATCGTGATATCCAGAAAGGGTTTTACCAACATGATGCCGGCATGATTGAACAGCACATCAATACGCGGAAAACGCTTGAAAACCTGTTCAATGGCATCGCTAACCTGCTCGGCGACGGATACATCGGTTTCGAAAAACTCGACCGAAAAGCCGTCACTCTGCAACTCAGTTGACAGCGCAATACCGGCGTCTTTATCCCGGTCCAGAATGGCGACACTGGCTCCGGATTGACAAAACATACGACAGCTTGCCGCGCCTACTCCTTTGGCTCCACCAGACACCAAGATATATTTTCCTGATAAATTACGTTCGGTTTGCATGATATTACTATCCTGTGCTCTGTTTGATGATTTCCGGATCACGTGGCTTTCCAGGCACTGCTGGCCAGCGGCAGAAAAGCGGTTATGGTTATTTTTCGCGATGTAGCACCACGTTCACAATCTCTTGGGCTGTTGTCGGCAGCTTCAGGTCGGAACTGAGCCTGTTCTCTGAGGCGCCTCAACGTTAAAACCATTACAGTGACATTCACAGGAAATATCGGGTCGATTTGACGGTCGGAACCCGTTCCAACCAAACCGACACAGGCTCAGTCTCTGGCACCTGCCAGCACCCGGATAGCGCGCTCTTTGGCTAGTACACCAACGATTTTGCCGTCTTCGGTGACGGGAATATCTGTGCCAGCATCGATAATCAACGGGCCGATTTCTGCAATCGTGTCGTTGGCGGATACCGAAGGGCCAGGCAAGTCCTGAGTGCTGGCAGACGACATAATATGCTTGACCCGGGTGACTTTCGCAAGAGGTACTTTGCTGACAAAGCGTTTAACGTAATCATCGGCGGGAGCTGAAATCAGCTCCTCCGGACGACCAATCTGAACGATCCGGCCGTTTTCCATAATTGCGATACGGTCAGCAATTTTCATTGCTTCATCCAGATCGTGAGTGATGAAAATAACGGTTTTATGGAGTGTTGCCTGCAGTCGCAGGACCTCATCCTGCAGGTCATTCCGAATCAAAGGGTCCAGGGCTGAAAAGGGCTCATCCAGCACCCATATTTTGGGGTTGGTTGCCAGAGAACGAGCGATACCGACTCTTTGTTGCTGTCCGCCGGATAATTCTGCCGGGTAATGATCTTCACGGCCGCGCAGTCCGACCAGGTCGACCAGTTCCTGTGCGCGTGCGCTGTAGTCCTCTTTACTGATGCCCTGAATTTCCAACGGGAAGGAAATATTGGATTCCACTGTGCGGTTCGGCAGCAGAGCAAAATTCTGAAACACCATGCCCAGAGATTTACGGCGCAGCTCCAGCAATTTATCCGGTGTGGCATGGGTAATATCCTGCCCGTCGATCTCCAGTAAGCCGGCGGTGGGGGTATTCAGGCGCGTCAGGCTGCGAATCAGCGTCGACTTGCCCGAGCCAGACAAGCCCATGATGACAAAGATCTCGCCTTGCTTTACATCGAATGTCGCGTCTTTCACCGCCGCCGTCCAGCCGTGGGCCGCGAACTCCTCATCCGATAGTTGTGTTCCGTTGGCCTGGTTAAATTCTTTTTCACTGGCCCCGAACACTTTCCATAACCCGGAGACGGATAATATCGTTTCACGTGCTTCCTGTGTGGCGGCTGGCGCGGACAGATGTCCCCCGGCCAGATTCATTTCTAAAACAGATGCGTTGGTCATGGTTTGACTCCCAACTGATGTTGTTTTTTAGCAGCCCAGGCTTTCAGCAGGCTGTCTGAGATCAGTGCGATTGCGGCGATACCTAAGCCGGCAATGATTCCGTTGCCCGTTTCGGCGCGCGTCAGTGCAATATAAACTTCCTGGCCCAGATCACGGGTCCCGACCAAGGCAGCAATAACCAGCATGGAAAGCGCCATCATAATGGTCTGGTTCAATCCCAGCAGCAGAGTGGGATATGCCGACGGAATTTTGACATGGCGGAATACCTGTGTCGGAGTACAACCGGCCATGATGGCTGCTTCGATACGACTTTCCGGTACGCTTCGCAGACCATGAATGGTATAGCGAATCGCCGGAGCGATGGCGTAACAGGCGATGGCAATCAGCGCCGAAAAATCACCGTTACGAAATAGCATGACCGCCGGTAACAAATAGATAAACGTCGGTAGTGTTTGCAGTGTGTCCAGTAGCAGTGACGCAGGTTTGAGCAACCGTGGGCTGGAGGCGATATAAACCCCAAACGGAAAACCAATAAGAACTGCGATGACGACCGAACACGCGGTCAGGTAAACGGAAATCATGGCCGCTTCCCAGAATCCAGATACCGCAATAAATGCCGTCATGCCCATTACTATTGCTGCAAGGCGAATACCCGACAGAACATAGGCAATACCACCGAGTGTCAGCAGCACTAACACAAATGGCAGTTCAACCAGAAAGTCCCGAAAGGGGTTCATGATATGAAGCAGTGAAAAATTACGCAGTGCTTCCATCTGGTCAAAGAAGTGCTGATTGATAAAGCTGATCGACTCATTCCAGAAAGGCGCAGTGGAGAGCATCATTTTTTCGGGCCAGAACTGAAGTGCCGGTAGCAGGAAACTGGCCCCAGTCGCTCCGAAAATAATTAACAGATATAACCATGGCCGGGGTGAACGAACCTCATGGTTTAGTCCGGCGCTTTGTCTTCTCGCAGCCGCCTGAGTGATGCGATCAAGAATGACCGCGAGTACTACGATGCCCATACCCGCCTCTAATCCGCCACCGATATCGAGGCGACGCAGCGCCCGCAATACATCGTAGCCGAGGCCGCCGGCGCCGATCATTGATGCGATAATAACCATGTTCAATGACATCATTACGACCTGATTCAAGCCAACGGTCAGCATCGGCAGTGCTGCTGGCAGTTCGACTTTCCACAGCAGTTGTCGTTTGGTGGAACCGGCAATTTCACCATATTCACGGATTTCAGTTGGCACCGATTTTAATGCCAGAACTGTGGCATGAACCATCGGCGGCAATGCGTACAAAACAGTGGCAAGCAACGCCGCGCTGGGGCCATAACCAAATAGCAACAGGGTCGGCACCAGGTAGGAAAAGATCGGCACTGTTTGCATGACATTCATAACAACGCGTGATGCGATTTCAACCTTTTCGGCCCGGTATGAAGCTATGCCAATGAACAGGCCAAGTCCGGCTGCTACGATGACGCACATGATGACACTGGCCAGAGTTGTCATCGCGTGCTGCCACAGACCGAAAAACACCAGGTAAGCAGTGCCGATAGCTGATAGCCAGGCCAGTCGGCGGCCACCGAGAAAATAGGAATACAAAACCAGCGCAGAGGAAAGTCCCAACCAGGATAGCGGTGGCATCAGCTGATGCTTGTTAAATCCGGCACCGGTGACGATGCCATCGGCCAGGAGCATGTTCAGCGCTGTAATTGGCCAGTTGACCAGCTCAGCAAAATTGCGGGTAATGGTTTGAACGGTCAGACTGCCGATACTGGCTTCGCGAGCGAACCAGTTCAGTGCGTTACCGGCCCAATCGGACAGCGGCAAAATCATAAACTCAGGAATGCTGCGTAAGTTGGTACCGAATAACGACACGGAGTTAGAGCTGATCGCGAATAAGACTAATACCAACAGAACAAACACCAGCCACGGTGTGTGCATGGCAAAACGCATAGCCTTTATCATAGGACGTTCCTTAATCGCACTGCGGCGATTGCAAGGTGACAAGACAATCTGTAATGCCATTGGAAGATGGCATTACAGTAACGAGAATACAGGCTTAATTAGCCGCGCAGCTCGCCCAGCTACGCCAGGTTTTCTCGTTGTCTCTGGCCCACTGCATGGCGACGTCTTCGACCTCTTTGCCCTCGACATCAACCTGATACACCAGATCGCTGATAGTGGCATTGTCCATCTTGAAGTTACGAACCATATCGTATGCGCATGGCCAGATTGTCTCGCCTTCGGCCCAGCCCATTTTCTTGATCCAGCCTTCGGGTTTGCCGCAATCATAGGTGGCGTCTTTATTTGGTCCCCAGGAGGCGTCGCTGGTGCATTCAGGTGTGTTGGCCGGGAATTTTACAAATTCACCTTCGAACGCTTTTGAAACCCAGTTTGGTTCATACACCCACAGAATAATTGGTGCTTTTCTCTCATACGCGGCTTTCAGCTCGGCGGTTAAACCCGCGTCAGTTCCGGCATGCACCACTTCAAAGGGCAGATCCAGCGCCGCGACACGCTCTTCATCGTTACCGCCCCAGCTGACCGGAGCACTCAGGTAGCGGCCTTTTGGTGCAGTGTCTGCAGTGGCAAACGCCGCCGCGCAGTCCTGCAACGCTTTCCACTCGGGTAAGCCCGGACAGCGTTCTTTCATATATAGTGGATACCACCAGTCCTCTTTCGCGTGCATACCGGTTTCACCCAGATCGAGCACCTTGCCGGTTTTGATTGAGCTAGCCAGTGCTGCTTCCTGAGTGGTCTGCCAGGTTTCCAGGGCAATGTGCAAATCGCCGTATTCAAAACCCGGGTAGCGCGCTGAGTCGTCGGCGATGACTTTCTCAACATTATAGCCGTAGGTGGACAGAATAATATTCATAATTTCAGTGTTGATCAGCATGGAGGTCCAGTCCGCCACCATTAATTTGATCGGTTGTTTCGATTCGGGTGTGAATGCTTGTGCCCCCTGAGAAACACTCAGGATAACTGCACTTGAAACAATTGAGGCGATTAGCTTTTTCATGTTCGTAGACTCCACTTATTGGATTTTTTGTGATGTTGCGTCTGTTTCGAGATCATTAATGCTGTGTGTATAAATGAGCCGTACCGCAGGGGTCAGCCTTTGGCATACCAGCCGTTATCCACATAAAGTGCCGTTCCGTTTACGAAACTGGCATCATTGCTGGCCAGATAAAGCGCCGCTGAAGCGACCTCTTCGGCTTCGCAGATTCGAACCTGAGCCATCTCCAGTTCTGAGGAATCCCAGTTTTGGCCCAAATCGTCTAATTCATCAATTTCGCGCAGACCGTGTGCGGTTTTGACAAAGCCCGGGCAAACGGCATTGCAGCGAATGCCGGCGTCGCGATACTCAATGGCAATTGAGCGTGCCAGCTGCAGGACAGCCCCTTTGGACATGCAATATAGAGACTCCAGGGCAAAGCCTTTCTCACCTCCAATGGACGAGGTTATAACGATGGATCCGCCACCATTTTCAACCATGTGCGGTACGATACGGCGGCAGACAAGGAAAGCAGATTTCACATTGATGTCCATCAGCCTGTCATAATCGGCTTCCGTGGATTCATGCAATGGTTTGACGATGATAGTACCTGCGTGGTTAAACAAGGTATCCACCACGCCATACACTTCGAGAACGGCCGCGAATGCCTGGTCGACGGACTGAGCGTTTGACACATCGCAATGTACAAACAGCGCGTCACCACCCATCTTCCGGATCTCTTCGGCGGTATTGCTGCCGGCTTCTTTCTGAATGTCCAAAATTGCAACCCGTGCTCCTTCTTCAGCAAACAGTAGTGATGCAGCGCGACCAATTCCGCTGGCACCGCCAGTGATGACCGCAGTTTTTCCAGCCAGGCGACCTGTTTTATTGTTATTTATGCTCATTTCCCCATTCTCGCTGTATTGGTTTAATGGTCTGTTCTATATACCAATACGCTTGTCGGGAGAGAGTGTCAACACATGAAGAGTAAAAAGTGGATGTTTTTTCACCGATCCAGCGCTGGGTTTAGTAGCTGTTTTCTCGGCGGTGGGTGGCAGACATCGGTTTGTCTTCAGAGGTATTTGGCGAATGACGCGTCGTTAAGTCTGCAGAAGTCAGTCTCTTTAACATTCACCCGGCAGCAGCCTTCGTCGGAATATGGGCCGCAGCCATAGGGCTTTAGAATCAGATTGTCAGATCTGCACATCATCTGACGGAATTGGAGACTGCCATACTGTTATGTACAGGGGGGGACGCGAAGAGTACCAAATCAACACTACGCCGCCGGATAAGTCCCGGTGATTTCTCAGGTAAATAACGGATCAGTCAGGAGTAACGTGTGTGACATTGTGTTTTTCTTGGATCTCATGTAAAACCGGTGGGGCAACACAGTACAGAACAAGCCCTCTGAATAGAGGGGTGAATTAACCTGTTTGTACACCAGGATAATATATAATCCTATCGGTGTTCTTGGTGTTCTTGGTGTTCTTGGTGTTCTTGGTGTTCTTGGTGTTCTTGGTGTTCTTGGTGTTCTTGGTGTTCTTGGTGTTCTTGGTGTTCTTGATGTTCTTGGTGTTCTTGGTATCTGTGGTAAACATACATTCCGGCTAGCGGATAAACACCAGACTTCCTGCGCTGATAAACAGCCCGCCACAGACGCGGTTAAAGCGGCGGATATTGCGCTGCTTTTTCAGGGCCGGTGCCAGCACCCGGGCGGCCAGGCCGTATCCCAGTTTGCTGATCAGATCGAGGACACACCAACTGATCGACATAATCAGTAGCTGGGTCAGTAGTGGACTTTCCTGAGTCATAAACTGCGGCAGAAAGGCAACAAAGAAGAGAATATCCTTGGGGTTACTGATACCCAGCGTAAATGCCCGCCGGAACATCACTCCGCGACCACTGTTACTCGCCGTTTCATTCTTGCCGCTTGTCTGACCGGCATCACGCCAGGCGCGGTAACCCAGCCAGATCAGGTAGGCGGCACCGCAATAACGTAGCAGGGTAAACAGTTGCTCTGAGGCCAGTAGCAATGCCCCCAGTCCGGTGGCCGAGGCGATCAGTAGAATCAGGGAGGCACTGACACCGCCTAAAAATGCCGGATAGCTGCGGCGGATGCCAAAATTCAGACTGTTGGCCATCATCAGTAGCGATAGCGGGCCGGGGATCAGGATTACCAGCAGGGCGGCAGAACAGTAAAGTAGCCAGGTGTCCAGGGTCATCTGTTTCTCTTAGGTTATTGAGTCAAGAAAAGGCCCTTCCTGAGAAGGGAGGGCCGGTTAAAGCTGATCAAAAATTAAGCGCACTTTATGGCAGGAAGATAAACTTTGCAACGAATATCGCGGTCAGTGCCCAGACTCCGGTGGAGATGCTGGATGCCTTACCGGTCGCCACTTTCATAAAGGTGTAGGTGACAAAACCGATGGCGATGCCATTAGCAATGGAGAAGGTCAGTGGCATCATGATGGTGGTCATCAGCGCGGGGGCAAATTCGGTCAGGTCATCCCAGTCGATACTGGCCAGTGAGCCCATCATCAGCATCGCGACATAGATCAGAGCACCATCCACCGCAAAGCCTGGCAGCATCTGCGCCAGCGGCAGCAGGAACAGCCCCAGCAGGAACAGGATACCGATCACCACAGCGGTGAGACCGGTACGGCCACCGGCGGCAACCCCTGCTGCAGACTCAACATAGGAGGTGACCGGAGGGCAGCCAAACGCGGTACCGATAACCGAAGAGATAGAGTCGGCTTTCAGCGATTTGTCCAGCCCCTCGATTTTACCGTTTTCATCCTGCAGGTTGGCTCGCTGAGCAACCCCCATCAGGGTGCCGGCGGTATCAAAGATATTCACGAACAGGAAGGTGATAATCACCGGAATCAACGCGACATCCAACGCGCCGATAATATCCAGCTGCATAAAGACCGGTCCGAGATCACTAAAGTTGGGTACCGCGATCAGGCCGTTTTCAGGCCAGGCCATAAAGCCAGAGGCGGGTGCTCTGTCTGAGGTCACACTGAAAAATTCATGGGGAAGTACTGCCGACATCAGGAAGGCGATCGCAGTGGTAATGGCGATACCTATAATGACTGAACCGAAGACACGGCGATAGCTGAGGATACATATAAGCAGAAAGCTCAGCAGTCCCAGCGCGGGGGCTTCCGGACCGAAGGGACCAAAGCCGAAGTGGGTCAGGTCTGCCAGGGCGACCACATTGTCGGAGTTGGGCACAATCAGGCCGGTAAAGCGCAGGCCGATAAAGCCGAGGAACAGCCCCACACCGGCGGTCATTGCCAGACGCAGACTCAGGGGAATACTTTCCAGCATCCACTCTCTTAAACGGGTGATACTCATCAGCACGAACAGCACCCCGGAGAGGAATACCGCCCCCAGGGCGATCTGCCAGCTGTAGTTCATCTCCAGCACAACGGTAAAGGTAAAGAAGGCGTTCAGGCCCATGCCCGGTGCCAGACCAATAGGCCAGTTGGCATAAAGCCCCATAAAAATAGTCGCAATCGCCGCACCGATACAGGTGGCGAGAAACAGACCATCAAACGGCATGCCTGTTTTCGACATGATGATGGGGTTAAGAAACATAATATAGGACATGGTGACGAAGGTGGTCAGGCCTGCGATCATCTCTGTCCGAAGATTGGTTTTATGTTCGCTGAGTTTAAAAAAACGGTCCAGAAACGTGCGCTTTTGCGACGCCGACGGTGAATCCATCGTGGCGGTATCGAGTTGTATGTTTTCCACAACTTTAACTCCTGATTTGGGGTGTCACCCATTTTATTTTTATGGAGGCAGTCAACGGAAGGGGTAGCTGCCGGGTTGTTGTGTTTCATTCCCTGGAAATATAACGCGTCCTGAGTAATATTGTGCTTGTATTCATGCTATAATTGTATACAAAAAAGTCAACCTAAAAGTCAGGTTTTTGGATTCTGCTAGTTTTATTATATGAAATTGTTTTGTCAGCCGGGTATCGAACGTAGCAGAGAAACCGCTGGAACAGAGGTTGAATCAGCCTGTCTGAACAGACCCTGATGCGATGAGGTTGAGGGAAGCATAAAATTGATTATGTGTACAAAATAACCACTTTTGTGTACTATCGAATCACGTTTATGATCAAAACGTTATGGCTGTTTTTCGATCTGCTTTTGACCGCTAACCCGGAGTTAATGAGGCTTAAATGAGTCAGATATCTGAGCTAAAAAAGAGTGATACCAAAAGGGACGGTAAAAAGACCCAGGATGATATTGTCTACGCACATATCTTTGATGCGATTCTGGAACAGCGCCTCTCTCCCGGCACTAAGCTGAATGAGGAATCATTGGGTGAAATCTTTGGTGTCAGCCGCACCATTATTCGTCGTGCGCTATCTCGCCTGGGATATGAGCAGGTGGTGGTTTTAAGGCCTAACCGTGGTGCCGTGGTGGCTTGTCCGAGCATCGAAGAGGCCCGGCAGATCGTGTTTGCCCGCCGGGTGGTCGAGAAGGCGGTTATGGAGCTGGTGTGTGATAATGCCCAGAAGAAACAGTTGGAGCAACTGAGACAGATGGTGCGGGATGAGCAGGCCTGCTTTGATCGTGGTGACCGGGGCGCGGGTATCCGGTTGTCCGGCGAGTTTCATCTGTTGCTGGCAGAGATTGCAAATAATCCACCGCTGCTGAGTTTTCAGCGCAGTCTGGTGTCGCTCTGTTCACTGATTATTGCCCAGTATGAAAGTGGCGCAAAGTCTCACTGTTCCTATGATGAGCACTTTGAGCTGATCGATGCCATTGCCGGGAAAGACAAGCCCCGGGCGGTAAGCCTGATGATGCATCATCTGGATCATATTGAGGAGAAGCTGAGTCTGGATGATGAGATCGCTACCGATGATCTGAAGGCGATCTTCTCCCATGTACGTAATCCGAGATGATTGCTGGTTTCTCACGCTTGTCGAGCTCTGCGGTTAAGTATTGTTAACGCTTTGCTACAGCGGGCATGGGGTTAACCGCAGAATGTAAAAAAGGCTGATCTTTTTCGAATCAGCCTTTTTTATTCTCAACGGCAGTGTTTAGTCTCGGTTATATACCGGCTCTCCCATGGCGAAGGTATGTTTGATCATCCGGTCATCCCCCAGCGTCATCATCACAAACAGACGTTCTTCAATCGATCTGGTCTGTGCCATACGGTAGCTCAGCAGCGGTGTGGCCTGATAGTCCAGCACCACAAAGTCGGCTTCACTGCCGGGTTCCAGGTTACCGATCTGATGATCCAGCTGCAGCGCCCGGGCGCCGCCCAGTGTGGCAAGGTAGAAGGACTTGTACGGATGTAGTCTGACGCCCTGCAACTGCATCACCTTATAGGCCTCATTGAGGGTTTGCAGGATCGAGAAGCTGGTGCCGGCACCGACATCGGTACCCAGCCCCACTTTGACTCTGTGCTGCTCTGTCTGGGGCAGGTTAAACAGCCCGCTGCCGAGGAACAGGTTGGAGGTGGGGCAGAATGCGATGGCTGAGCCGGTTTCACTGAGACGCGCACACTCCTCATCACACAGATACACGCCATGGGCAAATACCGAGCGCTCACCCAGTAGCTGGTGGTGATCATATACATCAAGATAGCCGTTTTGTTGCGGGAACAGCTCTTTAACCCACTCGATCTCACTCCTGTTTTCCGACAGGTGGGTGTGCATATAGAGGCCGTCATACTCCTTGAGTAACTGGCCGGCCAGGTCCAGCTGCTCCGCTGAGCTGGTGGGGGCAAAACGGGGGGTGACCGCATAGTGCAGGCGGCCTTTACCATGCCAGCGTTCGATCAGCGCTTTACTCTCTTCGTAGCTGCCGCGAGGGGTATCGGTGAGCGCTTCAGGGGCGTTGCGATCCATCATCACCTTACCGGCAATCATACGCAGGTTGCGCTGCTCCGCTTTGCTGAAGAGGGCGTCAACTGATTCCGGGTGCACAGTGCCAAATACCAGTGCAGTGGTAGTACCGTTTCGAAGTAATTCGGTCAGGAAGATATCAGCGACCTCGTCAGCATGCTGACGGTCGGCAAACTGTTGTTCAGCCGGGAAGGTGTAGTTTTCCAGCCAGTCCAGTAACTGCTCGCCGTAGGAGGCGATCATGCCCGTTTGTGGATAATGGATGTGGGTGTCGATAAACCCCGGGGTGATCAGTGCATTTGGGTAATGCTTGATTTCACAGCCCTGCGGTAGCTGTGGTAACAGGTCCGGGGCGTTTCCCAGTGCGCTGATTTTACCGTTCTCAACCAGCATCAGGCCATCTTCAAAATAGCGGATGCAGTCGGTTAAACCGATCTCGGCGGGGTCGCCCAGGCTGTCCAGCATAGCGGCACGGTAAGCGATTGCGGTGTTTTGTGTCATGCGGGTTCTCTGTTGTACATCATTTATCATTTGCTGGCCGGTTCAGATGGCCAGACGATCAACCACAGCGGTTGCTGACGTCGTGGTTGTCGCGTTATGTCCGCTGTTGAATCCAGCGTTATAGTGGGCGATGATCTCTCCGGCCACCGATACAGCGATCTCGGCGGGCAGCTTGCCTTTGACCTCGGCAATACCCATTGGGCAGGTCATCCGACCGATCTGTTCGCTGCTGAAACCTTTTGCCTGCAGCCGGTGGATAAACTTGTTGCGTTTGGTTTGCGAGCCGATCAGTCCAAAGTAGCTGAAGTCATTTCGCTTCAGTATCGCTTCAGTGAGTTCCTGATCCAGCTGGTGGTTGTGGGTCATGACGATAAAGTAACTGCCCGCAGGCTGCTTCCCGACTTCATCCACCGGGAACTCGTTGACCACTTTCTCCACTCCTTCAGGGATGCTGGCCGGAAACTCATCCTCACGGGCATCGACCCAGCGGATTTTGCAGGGCAGGCTGGCCAGTATCGGTATCAGCGCCCGGCCAACATGACCGGCACCGAACAGGGTGAGTTTGACTATATCAGTGTTCATCGGCTCAAACAGCAGTGTTGTGGCGCCGCCGCAGCACTGCCCCAGACTGGCCCCCAGAGAGAAGCGTTCCAGCCTCGGTTGGGTCTGTTGTTCCTGCAGTAGCTGACGGGCGATTTTGATCGCCTTATACTCCAGATGTCCACCGCCGATGGTGTCAAACTGCTGTGCTTCGCTGACGATCATCTTGGCGCCGGCGTTGCGCGGGGTTGACCCGCGCTCCTCCACCACCGTGATGATAACCGCCGGAGTGGCATCGGCTTCAATCTGACTTAGTGCTCTGATCCATGCTGTGTTCATGGCAAGGCTCCTGCGATTTTCGCTTCAGGTGGTTATCTCAGCCGCCGGGGCCGGGTTATGCTGCGTTTGTCGCTGCTGCATATCCTGGACCGCCCAGAGCACCCGTTCGGGAGTTGCCGGTGCATCCAGTGCCGGGCTGCTGCGATAATCCCCAATGCTGGCGATGGCGTCTTTAATGGCGCAGAATACCGAGATCCCCAGCATAAAGGGGGGTTCTCCCACCGCTTTAGAGTGGAATACAGTGTCTTCGCGGTTTTTACGGTTTTCAACCAGTCGGACACGGAAATCGATCGGCATATCGGTGATCGCAGGAATTTTGTATCCGGCCGGGCCTGAGGTCATCAGACGCCCCTGATCATTCCACACCAGTTCCTCTGTTGTCAGCCAGCCGGCACCCTGCACGAACGCCCCTTCAACCTGACCAATATCGATGGCCGGGTTCAGCGATGCACCTACATCGTGAAGGATATCAACCCGCAGAATTTTGTATTCACCGGTGAGGGTATCGATCACCACTTCGCTGCAAGCCGCGCCATAGGCAAAATAGTAGAAAGGACGACCTCTGGCTTTTTCCCGGTCATAGAATATCTTAGGTGTGCGATAGAAACCGGTGCTGGAGAGCGAGATCTGATTAAAATAGGCCAGCTGAATAAAGTCGGCAAAGGGCATCAGCTGATCCCGGATCAGCACATGGTTATTGTGAAACTCAACATCCTCTTCGGTCACGTTAAAGTGACGGGCGGCAAACTCTACCAGGCGCTGTTTGATGGTACGGGCCGCGTTCTGCGCAGCTTTACCGTTCAGGTCGGCGCCGGATGAGGCGGCTGTCGGTGAGGTGTTGGGCACCTTCTCAGTATTGGTGGCGGTGATCTGAATGTTGTTAAAGTCCACCTGGAACTCTTCTGCGACGATCTGTGCAACCTTGGTGTTCAGCCCCTGTCCCATCTCGGTACCCCCGTGATTGAGGTGGATACTGCCATCGGTGTAGATATGGATCAGGGCACCGGCCTGGTTGAGGAAGGTGGCCGTGAAGGAGATGCCAAATTTGACCGGTGTCAGCGCCAGCCCCTTTTTCAGGAATGGACTGCTGGCATTGTATGCCTTAATCTCCCGGCGCCGCTGATGGTAATCGCTGCTCTGCTCAAGATCGGCAAGCATTTCGGGCAGCACATTATCCTCCACCTTCTGGTAGTAGTGGGTGGTGTCGCGGCCCTCATCGCCATAGAGGTTAAGCTTGCGTACCTCCAGCGGGTCTTTTCCCAGTGTGCGGGCGATCTCATCGAGAATGATTTCCGGCATGATCAGCCCCTGTGGGCCACCAAAGCCGCGATAGGCGGTATTCGATGCGGTGTTGGTTTTGCAGCGATAACCGGTGATAGTGGCATCACCCAGATAATAACTGTTATCGCTGTGGAACATCGCCCGGTCGACAATTGAGTCGGACAGGTCGGGGGAGTTACCGCAGTTGCCCGCCAGCTTCATTTCGCAGCCGGTGATCATACCGTTGTCGTCAAAGCCAACGTCATACTGGTTGAAGAAGGGATGACGTTTACCGGTCATCATCATATCTTCCATACGGGGCAGGCGCATCTTGGCCGGGCGACCGGTGAGCTTAGCCACCACGGCGGCGATGCAGGCAGGTCCCGCCGCCTGAGTCTCTTTACCACCAAAGCCGCCGCCCATGCGGCGCATATCGATCTGCACCTTGTTAAAGGGAATATCGAGTACCTCAGCCACCAGTTTCTGAACCTCTGTGGGGTTCTGGGTGGAGGAGTAGACGATCATGCCGCCATCTTCGGTGGGCACAACTGAGGATATCTGGGTTTCCAGATAGAAATGTTCCTGACCTCCGATATGCACGCTGCCGGAGATACGGTGTTGTGCAGAGGCCAGCGCAGCGGCAGAATCTCCCCGTTGATGGGTGTGCGGATCGCTGACAAAGTGGTTGTTTCGCAGAGCCTGTTCAACCGACAGCACCGGTTCCAGCTCTTCATACTCAACAATGGCAGCCATCGCTGCTTTGCGGGCGGTTTCGTGGTCATTGGCGGCTACCGCCAGCAGCGGCTGACCGTAATACTCCACCCGATCTTCAACCAGCAGAGGGTCCCCGGGTTTCAGGGCGCCGATATCTTTTATACCGGGGATATCCTCAGCGGTGATCGCAATGGCAACCCCTGGAAATTCATAGCAGGGGCTGGTGTCGATGCGGGTGATCCGGGCATGGGCCTTTTCAGACATCCGCGCATAGATATGCAGCTGATTGGGGAACTCAAGCCGGTCATCGACATAGATCGCTTCACCGCTGACCTGCTTTGCCGCGCTTTCATGTTTGACGCTGCGGCCAACGCCGGTATTCAGATCCTGTTTCGTCAGTTCCAGCATCTCTTCATAGCTGGCTTTTTTCTTATGATCAGACATATGCAGTTACCCGTGTTTCAACTTCTGGGGATTCGATCTCAACAAAGTAGCGGGTCAGCATGTTGCCAGCGACCTGCATGCGATACTCCTTCGAGGCACGGAAATCTGAGATCGGACTGAAATCCTGTTGCAGTGCTTGTTTGGCCTGTTCGATCGTTGCCATCGTCCAGGGAGCGCCTGTCAACGCCTGCTCGCAGAGGCTGGCACGCTTCGGAATTGCCGCCATACCACCAAATGCGATGCGGGCTGATTCAATGATGCCGTTGCTGATTTTCAGGTTAAAGCAACCCAGCACAGCAGATATATCGTCGTCGATTCGTTTGGAAATCTTATAGCTGCGGAACACGCCATTGTCTGCCGCCCGGGGGACGATCACTTTTTCGATAAATTCACCCGGTTGCTGGTCGGTGACCTTATAGTCGATGAAGTAGTCCTGCAGATCGATGGTGCGAACTGCGTTACCCTTTCTCAGTACCAGTTTTGCGTCCAGCGCGATCAGCGCCGGGGGGGAATCGCCAATCGGCGATGCGTTACCGATATTGCCCCCCAGGGTGCCCTGATTGCGGATCTGCAGCGAAGCAAAGCGGTGCAGCAGGGCACCAAAGTCGGGGTAATCGTTATTCAGGACGTGGTAGCAACTGCTCAGAGAGGCGCCGGCACCCAGCTCGATCTGTTCATCGCTGACACTGATCTGTTTCAGCCCGGCGATATCACCAATATAGATCAGCGTCTCTATTGCCCGGTGAAACTGGGTAACTTCGAGGGCCAGATCGGTGCCGCCAGCCAGCAGCCGGGCATCGGGATACTGCTCTAACAGGTTTGACAGCTCTGCCACCGTGGTCGGGTTAAAGGATCGTTTAGTGCCATCACTCAGTTCGGCTTGTTGCGTGGGTTGTATCTCCCGCAGTCTGGCAACTGTGGCATCCTGTTCCGTGCTGAAACTGTCAGGTGTGGCATCCACATACATCTTTGCAGCGGCCTCTATGATCGGCCGGTAACCGGTGCAGCGACACAGGTTGCCCGCCAGTGCTTCATTGATCTCCTCTTTGTCAGGATGGGTGATATTCTTGCCCAGCGCGAACATCGACATAACGATGCCCGGGGTACAGAAACCACACTGACTGCCGTGGCAGTCGACCATCGCCTGTTGCGCCGGATGTAGCGCAGATCCCTGCTTGAGGTCCTCAACGGTTATCAGTTGCTTACCGTTCAGGGCGGAAACAAAGGTCAGACAGGAGTTGAGGCTTTTATAGCGGATACGGTCGCCATCCAGCTCCCCCACTACCACGGTGCAGGCGCCACAGTCGCCTGATGCACAACCCTCTTTAGTGCCCGTCCTGCCGGATTCGGAACGCAGGTAGTTGAGTACCGTCATATTGGGGTCTAGCTGCTGCTCGACCCGCAGTTCCCTGTTGAGTAAGAACCTGATCAAGGTGGACCTCCTGTTTTTAGGTTTTATCTTTATGGAGTTTAGTTCGGATTTAAGCCATTAAATTAAAACCTGACTTTTAAGTCAACTTATTTGCAGCTCACTGATCTGCAATCCAACGGTTTTGCATATGGTATTTGCCTGTTGGTTTGAATAAATGCGGGAGATTGTTCTGTGGTGGGTGTGAAATATGGCTGGAATTTCTGTAATAAATAAAAAGAGTATTTTGTATACCTTTATTTTGTTATTTTTGTATACAAAGTATGGGTGTGTCTTTTGGTGTGTTGCATTGAAAACCGTTTGCGAACTGCCTGTCGCTATCATCGGGAAAACTCAGGAAGACTGCAATGCCGTGATGGCAGCGGTGGCAGAGCGTTGCACTGCTGTTTTAACCCGGCCGTTGGTTTGGCCGGGCTTTCAGAAGAGGATAAAGCCGAAGGGCTGTTTTCATAATGTGGATACAATGTTTTTATATTTTGTGGACAATAATCTCTATCTGGATTACTTTTATAACTCGTTGGACAAACAGTCTGGCTGATCGCTTGTGAAGCCCCTGTTGCCTGATACGCTGCAGGGGGCCAATAACAATAAATAGGTATGTCACAATGGCAAATCAGAGTTCCAAAATTCATTTGATCTTCGGGTTGGAAGACAAGCCGGGGATTACCGTATCAACCTTTGCGGCTTTGCAGCATGTACTGGCAAGTTTTATCGGCATAATCACCCCGACACTGATTGTTGGCGGTGTGCTGGGGCTTGGCAGTGAGGTGCCCTATCTGGTCAGCATGGCGTTGATAGTCTCCGGTATAGGAACCTTTATTCAGGCGCGTCGTATAGGCCCGGTGGGATCGGGGCTTCTTTGTGTGCAGGGCACCAGCTTCGCTTTTCTCAGTTCCATCCTGGCGGCGGGTTTTATTGTCAAAGGTAAGGGCGGCGGCCCGGAGGAGATCCTCTCGACCATTTTCGGCGTCTGTTTTTTCGGCGCGTTTGTGGAGATATTTCTGAGTCGCTTTATCGATAAGCTGAAACGGATTATTACCCCGGTGGTTACCGGCACGATAATCACGCTGATCGGCCTGTCACTGATAAAGGTGTCGATGACCGATATTGCCGGAGGCTTCGGAGCCAAAGATCTGGGGGCCCCGGTGAACCTGGCGCTGGCAGGGATTGTGCTGATAACTATCGTGATCTTTAACCGTTTTCAGGTACAGATGTTACGTCTGAGTGCGGTGATAATCGGCCTGACATTTGGCTTTCTTGTCGCCTGGTCGATGGGTAAGGTTGATTTCAGCGGTTTGAATGAGGTGGCGCTGATTGCGATTCCGGTACCGTTTAAATATGGTTTCAGTTTTGATTTTGCGGCGTTTCTGCCAATCGCTATTATCTATCTGATTACTGCACTGGAAACCACCGGCGACCTCACGGCAAACAGTATGGTGTCAAATCAGCCGGTGTCCGGGCCGGTGTATGTTAAGCGAATCAAAGCCGGTGTACTGGCTGATGGCTGCAATTCGGCGATCGCTTCATCGCTGAACAGTCTGCCGATGACCACCTTCAGCCAGAATAACGGTGTGATTCAGCTGACCGGTGTGGCCAGCCGCCATGTGGCGCTGTTTATTGCCGGCATTCTGGTGTTACTGGGATTGTTTCCCATCATCGGCGGCGTCTTGCAGCAGATGCCAAAACCGGTGTTGGGTGGTGCGACGCTGATTATGTTTGGTACCGTGGCGATGGCGGGGGTTAAGATTATCTCCCAGGCGGGACTGAATCGCCGCAATATGCTGATCACCGCGATCTCTATCGGTCTGGGACTGGGGGTGGCATCTGTACCAGAAGTATTGTCTGCCATGCCAGCGACGCTGAAAAATATTATCGGTTCGCCGCTCACCATTGGTGCACTGGCAGCCATTATCCTGAACTTCATCCTGCCAACCAATATGGATGGCGAAGAGGTTGAAGAGACAGAAGTCGAGGGTACTGATGACAATGCTTGCAGAGGATCTGCAGCAGAGACAGCTGCAGACACTATGACCCCTCAGGGACAAAATCCCTCGCTGTGTTCCAGTGTTAATGGCTAATGATTGCCCGTCATATCTAATAAATGAGTTTACTAACGGAGTGAAGACGTTGAACAGTTCCCGGCGTATCTGGATTAAGAACCCTCTGGCAACACTGGACAGTGAGTGTGCTGGCGGGGTGGTGATAGAGGGACAGACGATTGTTGCAGTGCTGGCCAGTGGCGCATCACCGGTTCAGCCTGTGGATGAGGTGTTTGACGCCCGTGAACATGTCCTGTTGCCGGGACTGATTAACAGTCATCACCACTTTTATCAGACCCTCACCCGGGCGTTTCCCCAGGCGCTGAATAAATCCCTGTTCAGCTGGCTGAAAAGCCTCTATCCCGTATGGGCTAAGCTGGGAGAGGAGATGATTGAAGTGTCGACTCAGGTGGCGCTGGCAGAGTTGCTGCTGTCCGGATGTACTACCGCCAGTGATCATCACTACCTGTTTCCTCAGGGGCTGGAGAACGCTATCGATATTCAGATGGCGCAGGCTGAAAAACTGGGTGTCAGGGTGCATCTCACCCGTGGTTCGATGAGCCTGGGCGAAGAGGATGGCGGCTTGCCACCTCAGTCAACGGTGCAGAGTGAAGAGGCTGTTCTGGATGACAGCGAACGTCTGATTAGCCAGTATCATCAGTCCGAAGCGGGGGCGATGAGCCGGGTTGCACTGGCGCCCTGTTCACCGTTTTCGGTAAGCGAAAGTCTGATGCGGGCCAGCGCTGAACTGGCACAAAAATATGATGTGCGACTGCATACCCATCTGGCGGAAACCCATGATGAAACGGCGTTCTGTATCAAGATGTTTGGTCTGCGGCCACTGGACTACCTGGAGAAGGTTGGCTGGCTGACCGACCGGGTATGGCTGGCTCACGGAATCCATTTTAATGACAATGAAGTGCGTCGTCTGGGGGCTGCGGGAACCGGTATCTGCCACTGCCCATCCTCCAATATGCTGTTGGCGTCAGGCTTGTGTCCGACACTGGATCTTGAAGCTGCGGGTAGCCCTGTGGGGCTGGGGGTGGATGGTTCGGCTTCCAACGATGGCTCCAACATGATTCAGGAGGTACGTCAGGCATTCCTGCTGGGTCGCCTCAAGTACGATGCATCTGAAATTACCCATCAGAAAGTACTGTCCTGGGCGACTGAAGGCTCTGCCCGCTGTCTGGGCCGGGATGATCTGGGATCACTTAAAGTGGGGCAACAGGCGGATATTGCCCTGTTCAAACTGGATGAGCTGCGCTTTGCCGGTGCTGGCGATCCATTGGCGGCGCTGGTGCTCTGCGGTGCCCATCAGGCCGACCGGGTGATGGTGGCTGGCCGGTGGCGTGTGATTGACGGTGCCATCGTCGATTATGATATCGCGCAATTAATCCAGCGACAGAAAGCTCTGGCAAGAAAACTGGCCGCCAACTGATCAGCCACGCGGTCTGATGCTGTCCGCTGCATCTTCGTAGCGGACATAACCCTTACTACCCTGTGTAATTTTACCCCGTCATGCTGGCCACAACTGGCCGGCAGGGCAACGCTCGTTTTAAAAAACGCGTTTGCAAAAAAGTGTGTCTGAAAACTGAAAATATAACAATAAGGAAACCTAAGATGAAAATAGCACCAATGTCTGTCAGTGTAGTCGCCGGAGCGATGCTCTCAATACTCTCTATGTCGGCCTCTGCCGAGATGCTGTGGAGCTCGTTCAGCCTTACTTATCTGAACGGTAGCGATTATGAGGTGGGCGATCCGGACCGTCAGGTGGTGACGGTTGAACATGCCAGCGGTCATAGCTGGGGCGATAACTTCTTCTTCCTCGACCGGCTGGAATCGGATAATGGTGACAGCGAAAACTATATGGAGCTGTCACCCCGGCTGAGCTTGTCCAGCCTGACCGGTAATGATCTCTCGTTTGGCCCGGTGAAAGATGTGCTGCTGGCAGGCACCTGGGAGAGCGGGGAGGGATTTGATAACTTTCTTGCCGGAGTGGGCGTCAGTCTGGATGTACCGGGATTTCAGTACTTCAATGCCAACCTGTATCGTGCCAATAACGATAAGTCATCCAATGATACTCAACTGACCCTCACCTGGGGACTACCATTTGCGCTGAGCGATGCGGAGTTTCTTTATGATGGTTTTATCGACTGGACCACGTCTGAGTCGGATAAAGCCTCGGAGATGAACTTCACCTCGCAGCTGAAATGGAATGCCGGCAAGCTGATCGGTACCAAAGC
The DNA here is from genome assembly GCF_016924145.1 of Amphritea pacifica. Taxonomy (GTDB): domain Bacteria; phylum Pseudomonadota; class Gammaproteobacteria; order Pseudomonadales; family Balneatricaceae; genus Amphritea; species Amphritea pacifica. Next base: position 49,477 of record NZ_JAFFZO010000027.1, read on the forward strand.
CCCGGTGTATGTTGGTGTGGAGTATGCCTACTGGAACAATAAGTTTGGTATCGATGGCGTTGACGAGCGTAATCCGGCACTGCTGTTGAAGTGGCATTTCTGATTGGTCCCACTTAAAACATCGCGCAGTTTTGCGCGTAATCCCGGCGCTTAGCCATCACGTTGTATAACAATCTGCGGATGCCTCCCCCTTCGGCATCCGGCAGATTGTTATCGATGGCATAGCGCCCCTCATACTTCGCGTATGGTTTTTATCTGAGTACTTTTGAGAATCTCCCGATGGTGTCCAGTGATGTTTTGTCGTGGCCAGGTTTGCTGTGGCGAACCCCGTTCCTGCATGGTGTGCTAACCAGTTTCAGCCAGATTTTGTTGCAGCATAACCGCTGGACCGGTCTGCTGTTTATCCTTGCCGTGGCGATTCAGGCACCGATCATGGCGGTTGCGGCCGTTCTTGGCTGTGTGGTTGAACAGCTCTGTACCCTGATGCTGCTCAGCCAGTCGAATCGCCAGCATAATCCGTTGGGGCAGGGGTTGTATGGCTTTAATGGTGCGCTGGTGGGGCTGGCGGTGAGTTGTTTATGGCCGTTAAGCGGGCCGCTGGTGTTAATGCTGACGGTCGCCGTTACGCTGCTTGCCACGATTATCGGGCGCGGTTTACAACGACTGGACTGCGCTACCTATACCTCGCCGTTTATTCTGTCGGTCTGGCTGTTGTGGCTGCTTTTCACTCCCCAACCGATGGCTCAGTCCGGTTTATCTGATATCGTTGACCCGGGAGCACCAGGCATCGTGACGGGTCTGCTCAGCGGTGTTGTGTCGGCTGTTGGGCAGGTGCTGTTTCTCAATAGTAGTGTCAGTGGGGCGCTGTTGCTAGCCGGTCTGTTTATCGCCTCGAGAGCGGCTACCCTGGTTGTGGTATGCGCGGTAATTCTGAGTCTGGTGATCTCGCTGTTGCTGGACTTTCCGATGGCTCAAACCCAGTCGGGTGTATACAGCTATAACGCTGTGCTGGTGATTCTGGCGTTACACCAGCGCAGTTATCTCCGGCCACTGACTTTCGTCTGCGGTGTACTACTGGCGGTGTTGCTGAGTCGTTTGCTGCAACTCTTTGATGTTATGCCCCTGACCGCCCCCTTTGTGCTGAGTGTCTGGACGTTATCCTGCCTTTTTCCGAAGCCTGATCGCACAAGAGTATTCGAGAAGGTATCCTGAAAACACGGCAATGGTGATGGAGTGCCATCGTGAAAATATACCGTTATGCTCAAATTCCGATACAGAAATGGCGGTCCGGTTGTTATGATGGCAGGCGTTATCGACAGAGTATGAAATGATGGAAAAAACATATCTCGATGCCCAGACGCTGCTGGAAGACTCATTCCGCTTAGGGGCAAAAATTATTAATGATGGTTTCAGACCCACCTATATTATTGCTATCTGGCGGGGAGGCACCCCCATTGGCGTGGCGGTACAGGAGTTTCTCGCCTACTACGGTATTCAGAGTGACCATATTGCGATTCGCACCTCCTCATACAGTGACGGTATCGATGGCCGGTCTAAAGCGGTGAAGATCCATGGGATGGATTATCTGATCAAGAATATCCAGGCCACAGACAGCCTGCTGATTGTTGACGATGTTTACGATACCGGGCTGACAATTCAGGCGGTAATTAAAGAACTGAAACTGAAATGCCGCCTCAACACACCGGAAGATATTCGCATCGCAGTGCCCTATTTTAAGCCGGCACGGAATAAAACCGGGGTTGACCCTGAATATTATCTCCACGAAACCGAAGCCTGGCTGAAATATCCCCACTCACTTGAAGGGCTGACCGTGGATGAGATTAAGAGCCATCGGCCGGAGTTGTTTGACATCATTGGTGATCTGATTCCCCGGGTGGGCTAAAGGCAAAACAGGAGGCGGTTCCCGATTGGGAGGGGGAGTATTGTGGAAAAACAGTATATTAATGAACAGGAACTGATCTGTGACTCGTTTCGCTTAGGCGCTCAGATCTTTGAAAGCGGTTATCGCCCCGATTTTATCGTTGGCATCTGGCGGGGCGGCAGTACCGTCGGTATCTATGTGCAGGAGTGCCTGCAATACCTGGGGGTGAAAACCGATCATATCTCAATTCGCACCTCCTATCGCGGGTTGCCTGGGTATCAGTCGATGATCGAGGGGGAGGGGAATATTAAAGCCCATGGTTTGCGCTATCTGCTGGAAAATCTGAATCGTGATGACAAGTTGCTGATTGTTGATGATGTTTACGGCTCGGGCAAAAGCATTGATGCGGTCATTACCCAGCTGTCTCAGCGGGCTAAGCGTAATATGCCGGTGGATGTGAAAGTCGCTGTACCCTGGTTCAAACCGGCCAATAACCGGACACAACGGGTTCCTGATTTCTATATCCATACCTCAGATAAGTGGCTGGTGCTGCCCTATGAGATGGTCGGGTTAACGGAAGCGGAGATCTTTGCCAATAAGCCCGGTATGCAGGCCATTATGGAGACAGTAAAGATCTGACCGTGTTGTAACGGAGATGATCTGTAAAGAGTTTCACTTAAATGTTGAAATTCCTTTATCATATGCGCCCGTAAAAACAGGCATACCGAGGATTTATCATGAAGTTTTCAGCATTAGATCTGGCACCTGAGATTCAGCAGGCCCTGGATGCCTGTGGTTATAGTCAGATGACCCCGGTTCAGGAGCAGGCCATTGTACCCGCCCGGCGGGGTAAGAATGTGCTGGCCAATGCACAGACCGGCACCGGAAAGACCGCTGCATTTGCACTGCCTATCCTGCAGCAGATGCATGACCGGCCTAAACCCACCGAGTCCGGCTGTCCGCGCACACTGATTCTGACGCCAACCCGTGAGCTGGCAGAACAGCTGGCGGATACGATTAAGCGTTATGCACAGTTCCTGCCGTTGAAAATTCTCGCCCTGTATGGCGGCGTTAATATGGATAGCCAGCAGAAAAAGCTGAAAGCGGGCGTTGATATTGTGATCTCGACACCGGGACGGCTGCTTGAGCATGTGGTGCAGTGTAATGTGAGTCTGGCGAAAGCTGAGTTTGTGGTGCTGGACGAGGCCGACCGGATGCTGGATATGGGCTTTATCGCCGATGTCACCACATTGTTGCAACAGACCGCCAAAAAACGCCAGACACTGATGTTTTCGGCCACCATCTCACCAACCGTTAATCAGTTGGCGAAACAGCTGATGACACCCTACGAAACCGTTCGGGTGGCAAAACTGAATGCCACCGCAGATACCGTGGAACATGTGGTCTATCCGGTTGAGGAGAAGCGCAAGGCGGATCTGTTTGCAGAACTGATTAACAAGCATCAGTGGTTTCAGGTGCTGGTGTTTACCAGCACCAAAGCCCAGGCTGATTCATTGATGGTGGATCTTAAGATTGATGGTATCTCAGCGGCGATCTGTCATGGGGATAAGTCGCAGGGGTCGCGTCGTCGTGCGATTGCTGATTTTAAAGAGGGCAAGATTCAGGTACTGGTGGCCACCGAAGTGGCGGCCCGTGGTCTCGATATTCAGGGGCTGGAGCTGGTGGTGAACTATAATCTGCCCTATCTGGCGGAAGATTATGTACACCGCATCGGTCGCACCGGCCGGGCTGGCGCTCAGGGCAAAGCGATCTCGTTTGTTAGTCGGGAAGAGGAGCGCGCCCTGGATGATATCGAACGTCTGATCGGCAGCCGTATCCAGCGTATCTATATGCCGGGTTATGAAGTGGGCAGCCGCGATGGCCTGCGTAAAAAACTGGGTAAAAAGATCCACCGGCCGCGCACCAATAAAGCCGGGCGGACCAAGATTATCCGCAGTAAAAGTGGCACAGCAAAGCCCGCAGCGAAGAACCGGAAGAAGTAAAAGCTATCCGTCGTTGCTCGTGGCTTATCTCGAACGTCACCAAGAACGTGATTTACTCGTAGCTCGCAACAGCCTTCTTTATTGTTTTGATAGTAAGTGTTTTGGTTAACAGCTTTGTAAGAAAGTTGTTGCATGGGGTTGATGAAGGGCATGAGCAACGAGCCACTGCTGTAATAGCTTCAGGGACGATTAAGGATGGCAGGGGTAGTATCGGTGGACATGCGTACTCTGTACCTTACAGTAAGTGCCAGTCATGGAGGCAGACCCCGATGTTATATAACACTGACATAAAGCATTGGTATAATGCTTCCTCTACCGCACAATTCACTCTCTCGGCGTCCACTCTATAAAAGGATTTATATATGTTAAGGGCTTCTCCTGTTTCTCTGTCACTGCTGCGGACTTTTGTTGCGCTACTGTTACTGCTGAACCTGGCCGGGTGTGGTGATGATTCAGCCCCCTCCGCGACACAGACGGCAGAGAGTAGCGCTGCTGCCAGTTCTGAACCGGTCAAACCTGTTGTTGTAGCCGAAGCAGTCGATGCAGCAGCGGATGAAAACACCGAAAATACAGCGGTTAGTGTTGCCAGTAGTGACAATTCCGCTCCTTCTTCTTCTGCGACTGACGCCTCTGAGGCTGCCGACTCGCCGTTCAGTCTGAACTGGACAGATCTTAAACAGGGCCAGCCGGTGGTTCGGGATGACACCGCCAACAGCGTGTCTATTCATGCCCAGATCAGCGGTGCTGCGGGGCTGAAGAGTACTGAGATTGAGCAACTGATCAGTGTGTCGGACAGCACCGCTGTGGTTGCGGTATTGATGCCGGAAAGTGCAGAGGGTGAGTCTGGGAAAGCGGCTTTACCCGAGCTGGTAATCAGTAATATAGCCCGCAGTGCCAGTTGTGGTCAGCAGATTACCGTTAGCTGGAACCGTCGTGAGTCCGGTGCTGATTCCCGTAAGCAACAGGTATTCTTAGTGCCCAGCTCTGCAGGCGATGACAGCAGTTCTCTGGAGCTGCTTTCCGGAGGCATTGTCGAGGATGCCGGAGGTGTGCTTGAACTGGTGTTTAACCGTAATCTCGATAAAGACCAGGCATTTAAACATCTGATCTCCAGTCAGTACCGTTTTACCCGTTATCAGGTCAGGGGGAACAGGCTGCGCCTGGGACTGAACAACTCCAATGCCGAAAGTGTACAGCTGACGGTGCATAAGGAACTGCAGGATCGCTGCGGTGTAGGCCTTGCTGCCAGTCAGGATAAAACCTTTAATATTGCGCCGATGAAGCCTGCGGTACGGTTTACCGGCCAGGGGATGATTCTGCCGGATGGCGCACGCATTGAACTGCCGTTTCAGGCGGTTAGCGCAAAATCAGTAACTGTGACTGCGTTTGAGGTTTTTGCTGACAATGTCGGTCAGTTCCTGCAGGAAAACCGTCTGGACGGTGATCGGTCTCTGGAGAAGGTTGGCCGTTTTATCTGGCAAAAGTCGATCCCGCTGGATGAGGGCGCTTTGCGCAGCTGGCAGGACTATCGCATGGATATCAGCGAGTTGATGAACAAGAAGACCGGCAGCCTGATCCGCCTTACTCTGTCACTGGACCGGGGTGACTCACTGCTGCCCTGCAGTGATGCAGAGAATGCTGTGCCACTGCCAGAGCGCAAACTGCCTGCCAGTGCCGATCAGTTGCAGCATGAGGATGGTGAGAGTTCATGGAACTACTTTAGCCAGACCTCCTCCCGTGCGAATAGTCTGAGCGCCTGCGATGACAGTTACTATAAATATTCTGCCGATACCCGTGCTGCGAAAAATCTGTTGCGCTCCAATATCGGTATCGTCGTGAAACAGGCGCCGGATGCGGATACTGCCCATGTCATTATCACCAACCTGAAAACCGCTGAGCCTGTCGCCAATACTGAGGTTGAAATATTTAACTATCAGGGTCAGTCGGTGGGCCAGGGTAAAACGGATAAACGTGGTTTTGTTGATGTTAAACTCAGCGGTAAAGCGTTTTATCTTCAGGCCGCAGCGGGTGATCAGGTTGGTTACCTTAAACTGAATGAGGTCAGTGCCCTGACCACCAGTCAGTTTGATATCGGCGGCACCCACCTGCAAAGCAATATCGATGGCTTTATCTATGGTGAACGGGATATCTGGCGACCCGGCGATAATATCTATCTGAGCTTTATCCTGCAGGATAAGCTCAATGAACTGCCTGCCGAACATCCGGTGGTTGTGGAACTGTTTAACCCTTCCGGACAACTGATCGAGTCGATCTACAGTAATCATCCGGTGGGTAATCTGTACACCTTTACGCTGACGACGCCGATGAATGCCCCGACCGGTAACTGGGAAGCGGTGATCCGGGTAGGCGGACAGGATTTCCATTATCCTCTGCGGATCGAAACCGTGGTGCCTAACCGACTCAAAGTTGAGCTGGATCTGGCCGAGGATCTCCGTTTGCAAAACGCCGTTGAGCAAAGGGTCGGGTTGCATTCGCAATGGCTGCATGGTGCCCCTGCCAGTGGCTTGAAAGCGGATGTGTCGGTCACTCTGGTGCCGGTGAACACCCGGTTTGCCGGTAAGTTTCCTGATTATACCTTTGATGATCCGGCCCGGGATTACCGTGCCAGTAAAATCAATCTGTTTGAAGGGACCCTCAATGAGCAGGGCGATACCGAATTTGATCTGCTGATTGAAAGTAAAACCCCACCCCCCGGCATGCTTAAAGCGCGTTTTACTAACCGGGTGTTTGAAGAGAGTGGCCAGTTCAGCAGTAACAGCTTCTCCCGCCCCTTTGATTACTATGACCGTTATCTGGGACTGCAACTGCCGAAAGGGGACGCTGCCCGGGGGATGTTGCTAACCGATGAGGACCATAAAACCCGTCTGGTGGTGCTGGATAAGAGTGGTCAGCCGGTGAGTGATACCAATCTTGAGATCAGCGTCTATAAGCTTGAGTGGAAGTGGTGGTATGAGAAGAGCAGTGAATCGCTGGCCCGTTATACTGACGCTCAGCACAGCAGAATGGTTACCAGTGGTGAAGCGGTCACCGATGAAAATGGAATGGCGGAGTGGCCGTTGCGGGTCAACTATCCTCAATGGGGGCGTTATCTGGTACGCGCCTGTATCGCCGGTAAAGATACCCACTGCAGCGGTAAAGTGGTCTACATTGACTGGCCCGGCTGGGCGGGACGTCAGCAGGAGTCACAGGGTGACAATGTTGATCGTCTGACACTGTTCAGCGATAAGGAGACCTATCAGGTAGGGGAAACCGCAACAGTGACGCTGCCGGAACTGAAAGAGGGACGGGCGCTGGTGACCGTTGAGTCCGCAACCCGGGTGTTACAACAGTTCTGGGTTGAACAGGATGCGCAGAAAAAGATGCTGCAACAGCAGATTGAGGTCGCGATCACCCCGGAGATGGCACCGAATATCTATCTCAGCGTGACCTATCTGCAACCCCACGCCAGCCGTGAAAATGACCGGCCAATGCGACTGATGGGTATTATCCCGCTGCAGGTTGAAGATCCGCAGAAACATCTCCATCCGTTGATCTCGACTGTGGAGCAGGTGAACTCCCGCGCCAGTTTTGATATTCAGGTCTCTGAGTCTGAGGGCCGTCCAATGGCCTATACGCTGGCGCTGGTGGATGAAGGGCTGCTGGGGCTGACCAACTACAGCGCGCCGGATCCGTTTAAGTACTTTTATCAGCGCCAGGCATTACAGGTGAAAACCTGGGATCTCTATAAAGATGTCGTCGGCGCTTACAGTGGTGAGCTGCATGGCCTGTTGCCGGTTGGCGGCAGTGATGCCCAATCCGATGATGAGAAAAGCAAGAAGAACCGCCGCTTTCCTCCGTTGGTGCAGTTTATTGGCAGTTTTAAGTTGGCTGCCGGAGAGCAGCGTAGTCACCATGTCACCCTGCCGATGTATCTGGGTGCGGTGCGGGTGATGCTGGTGGCCGAAGATGGCACCGCGTACGGTAAAGCGGAGCAGGAAGTGGTGGTGCGGGATGAGATCTCGGTCTTTCCAACCCTGCCAAGGGTGATGCGAACCGGAGAACAGGCTCAGGTGCCGGTGGAACTGTTTAATAACACCGCTGAACCCGCCCCTGTGCAGATCAGTTTGCAGGTCGATGATACCCGGGTGCAGGTTGAACAAACAACGCAGCAACTGACTCTGCCGCCATACTCCTCCGCGATTGCCAGTTTTGCCATTCAGACCGGCAATATAACCGGTAAAGCGGAATTTACCGTTGCTCTGGAGTCGGCACATGCTCACAGCAGTCAAACGGTTTATCTGGATATCAATGCTCCGAATGAGCGGACAACCCGCACCACCTCCTATCTTGTGAAGGCCGGGTCTTCTCAGGACGTCAGGCTGGAACCCTTCGGTATTCCGGGCAGCAATCAGGCGTCTCTGGCACTGAGTCTGTTTAAACCCGTCAGCCTGAAAGCGCGCATGGATTATCTGGTGCGTTATCCACACGGCTGTATTGAGCAGACCACTTCGTCAGTGTTTCCACAGCTCTATCTGGATCAGTTGAGCAGGCTGGATGAGAAACAACTGTCAGAGATTGAGACGAATATCTCGGCGGGGATCAACCGGTTGCAGACGTTCCAGACTCTGGATGGTGGTTTCGCTTACTGGCCGGGGCAGGGGCAAAGTAATGCCTGGGGCACCAACTATGCCGGGCACTTCCTGTTGCTGGCGCAACAGGCGGGTTATGAGGTGCCGCAGAGTCTGATGCAGCAGTGGCTTGCCTATCAGTATCAGCAGTCTAACTTTGCCGTCGACAGCTCTGATGTGGAAAAGATTAAAGCCCAGGCATACCGGCTATTTACCCTGAGTCTGTATGGCAAGCCTAACTGGTCTGCTATGTATCGACTTAAAGCGTTGCAGGTGGATGACAGCGCCAGTGTGGCATTGCTGTCACTGGCCTACCTGTATGCCGGTCAGGATGATGTTGCCCGGTCGCTGATCTCAGATGGCCTGACAGCGGTTGAGCAGTACGATACCAGCTCTGCCAGCTTTGGCTCGGTGTTGCGGGATAACGCTCTGTTCCTGATGCTCTATGCCAAACTGGCTGACCCGGTAAGTGCCACTGAACTGGCCGATGAGATTGCCGGGCAGTTGGCGGAGGATCGCTGGCACAGCACCCAGTCCACCGCCTTTGCGCTGGTCGCGTTAGCCCGTTATCAACAGGCTCAGCAGTCCATTGGTGGCTCTGACCATGGCAACTCAGAGGTGGTTGTCGCGCAGCAGGGCAGTCAGCAGACTCTGGAAGTGACTCCGCAGGTGAGTGAGGTGGATCTGTCAGGTGATGATACTGCAACAGCGGTGAACGTCAGTAATGCCGGGATTCAACCGGTGTGGATAACCCTGACGCAGAACGGTGTTGCCGGGCCGGGATCAGAGCTGGAGTATTCCCAGGGGCTGAAACTTGAGGTGGTCTATGAGAATAGTGAGGGGGAAACGGTTGAGATTGACCGCTTAACCCAGGGCACAAATCTTACGGCGCAGCTACGGCTGAGTAATACCACCCGGCATGAGATCAGTAATATTGCCCTTAATTTTCGCGCGGCCAGTGGCTGGCAGATCGATAATGAGCGGGAGGCCTGCTCAGAGGCAGTCTGTCAGTTTGATTATGTGGATATTCGTGATGATCGGGTGAGTGCCTATATGGGGCTTAAAGCGGGCGAGCAGAAAATGCTTTCCGTGCAGTTGAATGCCTCGTTTATCGGTCGATTCTATCTGCCGGCGATTTCTGCCTCTGCGATGTATAACGATAACCTTAAAGTCCAGGTGAAAGGTCAGAGTGTTGCGGTTATCGCGGCTGATCAATAAACGCTGGCTCATCGTCGTTGCGACGCTGGTAGCGGTTTTCGGCCTCTCTCTGGGATGGCCGTTGCCGCAGCCGCTGTTCAATCAACCGCTGTCTCGTTTACTGCTGGATCAGAACGGCCAGTTGCTCAGCGCCCGGATCGCCACGGATCAGCAGTGGCGGTTTCAGTCGGTGTCGCCACTGCCTGAGGCGTATACCACCTCCCTGATTCAGTTTGAAGATAAGCGTTTCATGTCTCACCCGGGGGTTGATCCCCTGGCGATTATCCGGGCGTTTTATCTCAACCTGAAGTCAGGGCGGATCGTCAGTGGTGGCAGCACCATTACCATGCAACTGGCACGTATGGTGGAGGGCAACCGTGCCCGCACCTGGTGGCAGAAGTTACAGGAACTGCATCTTGCATTACGACTGGAGATGCAGCTGTCGAAACAGCAGATTCTGTCGCTATATGCAGCAAATGCGCCGATGGGCGGTAATACGGTGGGGATTGAAGCGGCCGCCTGGCGCTATTTTGGCCGTCGCTTAACCGAACTGAGCTGGGCGGAGTCGGCGCTGCTGGCGGTTCTGCCTAACAGCCCGTCGGCGATGCATCTGGCTCGTAGTCGGGAACAGTTGCGCCATAAACGGGACTTTTTGCTGCATAAACTCTGGCAGAAGGGAGTTCTCAGTGAGCAGGACTACCGGCTGTCACTGCTGGAACCGATCCCCGATAAACCTCAGCCATGGCCCGCCCTGGCCGGGCATCTGCTTGACCGGCTCAGTCAGGAGTTCCCCGGTCAGGCGGTGTTTCATACTGAGATTGACCGTCGTCTGACGCGGAAAATCGAGTTTATTCTGCAGCAGCACAGTCAGCGACTCGGGGCGCTTGGAATTAATAATCTCGCATTAATCGTGGTTGATAATGCCACGCTGCAGGTGAAGGCTTATTTTGGCAATACGCCCTTCAGTCAGCGGCCAGAGTTTGCGCCCTATGTGGATATTGCCAGTCAGCCACGCTCGTCGGGCAGCACTCTGAAACCCTTTCTGTATGCTTCGATGCTGGACAGTGGTGATATCACCCCACGGATGCTGATTCCCGATATTCCCACCGCGTATGGCAGCTATCAGCCGACTAACTATGATGAATCTTACCGGGGGGCGGTCTCTGCCCGGTTGGCGTTGACCGCATCGCTGAATATCCCCTCGGTACGGATGCTGGATCAGTACAGTTATCAGGCATTCTATGATCAGTTAAAACAGATGGGCTTCAGTCATCTGTTCCGTACGCCTGACGAGTATGGCCTCTCCCTGATTCTGGGGGGCGCAGAGGTGAGTCTGGTGGATCTGACAGCGGCCTATGCGAATCTGAGCCGGCAGGCGCAGAGGGCGAAGCCGATTGTGCAACTGCCTGTAAGGTACGGTGAGGCAGTTCTGCCGGAAGCCGGGCACTCTCCGATCAGCCAGGGGGCCGCCTGGCTGACACTGGATGCGCTATCCGATGTCACCCGTCCGGGGTTGCACAGCATGCATCGTCTGTTTGCCGGTTCTGCGAAAGTTGCCTGGAAAACCGGCACCAGTTACGGCTTACGGGATGGCTGGGCGATCGGCACCACCCGGGATATCACCGTCGGTGTCTGGACCGGCAATGCCAATGGTGAAGGTCGTCAACTGCTGACCGGCACCCGGGCTGCAGCACCGATACTGTTTGATACTCTGAATATCATGCCCGGATTAAGCTGGCCGCAGACTCCGGATGCGGCACTGAAACCGATACAGGTGTGCCGGGATAATGGCTATTTGCCGAAATTTGATTGTTCCCGACAGTCGGTACTGATTCCAGCCGGGGCGCGTTTTGAAAAGATCAGTCCGCATCATGTTCAGGTCACGGTGGACCGGAAAACCGGCTTACGTACCAGTCGGGAATGCGATCAGACCGGCAGTGTGGTGAGTAAAACCTTTTTTCAGTTGCCTCCTTCACAGGCCTTTTACTATCGGATCGCTCACCCGGGCTACACACCGCTGCCTGGTTTTAATTCCGCCTGTTCACCCGACCGCCGTATGCTGGGTGGAAACTTCGAGATCACCTATCCGGCACCGGGACAGGTGATCAGTGTGCCGAGATATCTGAATGGCTTGCAGGGGGAGGTTGTCCTGCGGGCCAGTACCAACAGAGAGTCAGCCAGACTCTTCTGGCATCTTGATAAACATTATCTGGGTGAGACCCGAACCTTTCATGAATTCAGCGTCGCACTGGATGAAGGCCCTCATCAGCTGCGACTGGTTGATGAGCAGGGGGTATGGCAGCAGGTCAGATTTTCAGTGGTGAGGTAGTGATTGTTTCTCCAGGTCAGTGCTGCGCCGTACAGGCTATCGGATTGTGTCGATAAACTTGTTGAACAATAGATTCCGATGGTATACAACTAAGGTCTAACCAAGGGCCAGCTTTATGCTGGTTTTTGTCTCTCACTCCGTTAGTTCTGAGGGACAGTATAATAATAAAGCAGCCGAAAGTGTTGCACAGGAGCAGGCGCATATGAATTCTGTATTGAAGGATCAGAATGATTTTATTGCTTTTCTCAAAGGCTCAGGCGTACCTTTGAAGCAAACATGGACACCGCAACAATGTAGTCAGGCAGCGCTTGCCTGGCTGGTCGATCAGAACGATGTTATCCGTACCCAGTTTGCCGTGACGGTGGCCGAACTACAGGACAATACACCGGTGATGCAGCCTGAGGTTAAAGAAGCACTTTCTATTTTGCTGGATAACTGATCGCCAAAGAGTCCTGAATCCGGGTTGGCTATCCGGACTGAGTGTCGTGCAAGCGTCAGAGTCGCATTTCTGGTTTCAGCTCATACTGACACAACTTATCGATAATCGGTTTCAGCTGCGGATACCGTTCAGAGTCTTTCACATAGACGGCATAGACTGAACGCTTAACCGGTTTGATATTATTGACCCGGTGCAGCCGCTCTGACTCCAGATAAGGCCCTACCAGTACCAGCGGTAAAAATGCAGAGCCACCATGGCTGAGAATAAATTCCAGTGCGATCTGGCTCTGCTCGGTATGCAGAACAGGTGTCATCGGCTTTTTAAACAGTTTATTGGTTCTCAGATTGAAAGCCATCCCCCAGTCCACATAGACAAAGTCATGACTCTGAACCTGATCGGGCATCAGATCGTTATAGCTGCTGACCAGCGCCAGCTCTATCTGGCCAATCTGCTGGTGACCGAGTTCGTTGAGGCTCGGTGGATCTAGTACAATAGCCAGATCCAGCGTACCGGAAAGCAGTGAGCGGGTGAGTTCCAGATGATTGTTGATTTCGGTACGAATCACCATGCTGGGAAAACTGTCAGCCAGTTTCGGCAGTGTGGACTGCAGAAAGGTTCCCCACAGATTGGATATCCCACCCAATACCAGTTGCAGATCCTGTTCCTGGGAGATAGCTACATCCTGAAGCGCCAACTGCCAGTTTTTAATGATATTTTCCGCATGGGGTATCAGTCGTTCTCCGGCTGCGGTCAGCAGAATGTTGTTGCGCTGACGGGAAAACAGAGGAACACCGATCAGCTCTTCCAGATGCCTGATACGAAAACTCACCGCCGACTGAGTCAGGTAAAGGTTCTGAGCCGCCTTGCCAAAATGGCGGGTACGGCTCACTTCCAGAAATGTGCGTAATAGTCCTATTTCCATAGTGTCAGCAGAAAGCTCAGCAGGTAAGTTCGATTAGTATTTTTGATTGAAATCATAAAAAAGCATCATTTTACAGGCTCTGAATCTCTGATAATAATCCAATTGTACTTTAAACAGTATGTTAAAAGCCGATCAGATATTTTTATGATCATCTGCTCAGAAACGCTTGATCGGTTTCCGGCGACGGTTCAGAAATATTGCCCTGACCGTGCGCAGCATTAAAAGCCCTTGAGGTATTAAAGAGAAGTATTATGAGTAACAGGAATCGTATCAGTAACTATTCAGATGACCAGGATGACTGGGATGAAGAGTATGATAGTTATAAAGGCAGCAAGCGACGTGCGCGCCCGATCCGAGCAATAGATTACAGTTCAGACGACTTTTGGGATGAGGCAGATGATGAGCTGCCGGAAGAGCTGGGTCGTAAATCCCACAGTCGTCGCAGAGATATCGAGGATCGCCTTGAAAGACAGCGGCTGAAACGAGATATCTATGGTGATATGGACCGGCAGGACCGGGCATAATCCCAGATGAAAGCAGGCCTCAGGCCTGCTTTTTTTTCTTCCTCCCCCTCCTTTTTTTGATTTGAACCAGCTTTCTTATGATTGTTTGCTGATAATAGGATTTTTTCTTATATACCCGTTTGCCCGGATTTCTGAAAATAGTCACAGAGTAGCGTAGATCGATATAGACGTTGAATACTCTCTGACGACTCGCAGTGACGGATGAATAAAAAGGAGTGCTGAATGCATACGGGAACAGTTAAGTGGTTTAACAATGCGAAGGGGTTTGGCTTTATTGTCTCACCTGACTTCGAAGAGGATCTGTTTGTCCACTATTCGGCCATTATTACCGAAGGTTATAAAAGTCTGAAGACGGGACAGTCTGTTCGCTTTGAAGCTTCACCCAAAGAAGTGGGCATACACGCGGTTAACATTACGCCGATAGCCGCAAGCTGATCAATTTCTGAAGTCTTATCTGTGTGCAGCCGTTCTGGCTGCACACTTCTTCCTGTTTACCTATATACTTTTAGCAGATGAGTTTCTTCAGACGCTTTGTCGTAAGGGTTGGTTAACCGGAGAGTCCAATGCATCAATTGACACCTTCCTCTGCGCAGGTGCTGGCCGTGCCTGTCCATGAGTGTGGTGAACCGCTTGTGGATATAAAATTTCTGGGTGGTCTGCAATATGGTCCCGCGCCAGAATGTCCGGAAACTCAGGACGATTACACTTTGGTTCGGGAGGGGATCTATTCCCGTCTGTTGCATGCCCAGTCGCTTCTGCCAGTTGGTATTTATCTGCGCCTTTATGAAGGCTATCGTAGTCTGAACGTTCAGAAAATGTTGTTTAACGATGAACTGCAACGGGTACAGCGTCGTCAGCCAGGGATCTCCGGGGCGGCGCTTTTCGATGAGGCGACCCGCATGGTTTCAGCGGTGGCCTATCCGGATGGTGCCCTGAATATTCCGCCCCACAATACCGGGGCGGCAGTGGACCTGTTTCTGGTTGATGGCAGTGGCACGATGCTGGATGTTGGCATGGATATCTATCGCTGGACTGAAACAGAGCCAGACCTGTGTCTGACACATGCAACGGGAATCAGTGATCTGGCGGTAAAAAATCGTGTCCTGCTGAATGATGTGATGACCCGGGCGGGGTTTGTTAACTACCTTCAGGAGTGGTGGCACTTCTCCTATGGCGACCGCTTCTGGGCTTACCTGAGCGGCCATGATCACGCTATCTATGGTGGTATCAGTCATCGATGACCGGTGTCACCCTTCAGTGATTGTTCAACCACAAGATTATTGGTGCTTCTGAGAGTGCGGGCCATCTCCCGGGCGAGGTTCATCATCAGTATGCCAAACTCCAGAGGATGGCTGATATGGAAATCATGATACACATCGGTATCTATCTCCAGGGTAATGCTTTCCTCGCACGCTTCAGCACGGCCCACCCGGTCATGCAGTGCTATCATGCTGACGAAGCCGATTTGTTCCCCGCTGTTAAATTTCCGGATATAGGCAAAACGGTTGTCATGATACTTATAGTAGTCCACGGACCCGGCCAGGATAACGTGAAAGCTGTTACCGGGCTCGCCAGGGACAAATAGCGCCTCCCCTTTTTTGACCTCTCGGATAACCCCGTGATCCAGCAACCAGTAGATCGCCGGATTCGGCAGGGCTCCAAACACTGAAGCATTGCTGAATGAGCTGAGTTGATAGCGTGTCAGTAGTTGCTGGCTGTTTATTCTGTTCACTGAGTTAAATACCGAAACTGATCTTCACATCTATCCCGACCCTGTTCCTGAAACTAATCCCTGAGCAACTCTCTTTAGTTTAGTACGAATAGTGCTGTTTCCCGTGTTTTTCTCTGTTGTTTTAATAACGGTGCGCCGGAAGAGTCCTGAATGAGTTTTATCCTGTGGGTTGCCTATACTCTACTGAGGAGAGTTGTACTGATACAGCTGGAATTGGATTGGTCATGAATTAAGTTTCATTATCTGATGCTATTGTTTCTTTAAGGGTGATTGAATTATGTAATATCAACCCGCTTTTATGTTTAAAGTGATACAAAAAAGTTGTCACTAATTAGTTTTTATGTAATATTAACTTCGATCGGGAATAATTGAGACTATTGCTTTGACGGGGTCTGTGCTGCATGGCAGTGATCTTAGTGTTCTCAGAAAAAAAAGAATGAGGAAATAACATGACCGATGCCTATATCTGCGATGCAATCAGAACGCCTTTTGGTCGTTATGGTGGCGGACTTTCTGCTGTTCGGGCTGACGATCTGGGTGCGGTGCCTATCAGGGCATTGATGGATCGTAATCCACAGGTGGACTGGTCTCAGGTAGATGACATTATTTACGGTAATGCTAATCAGGCCGGTGAAGACAACCGTAACGTCGCGCGTATGTCGGCACTGTTGGCGGGTATGCCCACCGATGTGCCTGGCACCACCATCAACCGTTTGTGCGGTTCCGGTATGGATGCCATTGGTATGGCGGCGCGCTCGATTAAAGCGGGCGAGACCGCACTGATGATTGCCGGTGGCTGTGAATCGATGTCCCGAGCACCCTTTGTGATGGGTAAAGCGGAGGCTGCTTTCAGCCGTACCCCAAATGGCCTGTACGACACCACCATCGGCTGGCGCTTCATCAATAAAAAGATGGAGGCTGAATATGGCGTTGACAGTATGCCTGAAACAGCTGAAAACGTTGCCGAAGAGTTCAACATCTCCCGCGAAGATCAGGATCTGTTTGCCCTTCGTAGCCAGCAAAAAACGGCTGCAGCGATGGCTGCAGGCCTGTTTAAGCAAGAGATCGTGCCGGTGGTGATTCCGCAGCGTAAGGGTGAGCCATTGGTGGTTGATACCGATGAGCATCCCCGCGGCTCAACAACCCTGGCAGATCTGTCTAAACTGAAAGCACCGTTCCGTGAAGGCGGCTCAGTCACAGCCGGTAATGCCTCCGGGGTTAATGATGGAGCCTGTGCCTTGCTTATCGCGTCCCAAGCCGCCGCGGATAAGTATGGCCTGACACCTAAGGCCCGTGTTGTCGGTATGGCGACGGCGGGTCTTGCGCCCCGCATTATGGGGTTTGGCCCGTCACCGGCAACCCGTAAAGTGCTGGCTAAAACCGGGCTGACGCTGGAGCAGATGGATGTGATCGAGCTGAATGAAGCGTTTGCATCTCAGGGGCTTGCAGTGATGCGTGATCTTGGCCTGGCCGATGATGCTGCCCATGTCAATCCGAACGGTGGGGCTATCTCGCTGGGACATCCTTTGGGTGCCAGTGGTGCCCGCCTGGTAACGACGGCGATGTATCAGCTACACCGCACGGGTGGCCGCTATGCACTCTGTACCATGTGTATCGGTGTGGGGCAGGGCATCGCGCTGATCATCGAGCGAGTGTAAAACCGGTAACACGTTAATCAGCCTGGCACTGGACAGCATCCTGACAGGCTTATTTTTCAATGTTCTGACTACGGCAATATAAAAATACAGGACGAGCAACGTTATGAAATATGAGAAGCATTCCCGTCGGGCGCTTGATCCCATTGAAACCGCCAGCATTGATGAACTTCGTGCCTTGCAGCTGGTGCGTATGCAGTGGAGTATCGCTCACGCATACAATAATGTACCGGCGTATAAAAAATTGTGCGACGAAAGCGGAGTTCATCCGTTTGAGTTGAAGCAGTTGGACGATCTGCGGCACTTTCCGTTTACCACTAAAGCGTATCTGCGAGATGCCTATCCGTTTAACTCCTTTGCGGTACCGATGACCGATGTGGTGCGGGTGCATGCTTCCTCGGGTACAACCGGCAAACCAACGGTTGTGGGTTATACCCAGAACGATATCAATGTCTGGGCTGATGTGGTGGCCCGCTCAATCCGTGCCGCCGGTGGTCATGCCGGTGATAAGGTACATATCTCCTACGGTTACGGTTTGTTTACCGGCGGTATGGGGGCGCACTACGGTGCTGAGCGGCTTGGTTGTACCGTTATTCCAATGTCCGGCGGTCAGACCGAGAAACAGGTTCAGCTGATGAATGATTTCGATCCCGATATCATCATGGTCACCCCGTCTTACATGTTGAACATCATCGATGAGATCGAACGTCAGGGGCTGGACCCCCACAAGATGGCACTGCGTTGCGGTATCTTTGGTGCAGAGCCATGGACCGATGAGATGCGTAAAAACATCGAAAACCGTCTGGGTATTGATGCGGTAGATATCTACGGCCTTTCAGAGGTGATGGGACCGGGGGTGGCGCAGGAGTGTATCGAAACCAAAGATGGCCCGACCATCTGGGAAGACCATTTCTATCCGGAGATCATCGATCCGAATACCGGTGAAGTACTGCCCGATGGTGAATACGGCGAGCTGGTGTTTACCTCGCTGACCAAAGAAGCCCTGCCGATTATCCGTTATCGCACCCGTGATCTGACCCGTCTGCTGCCGGGCACCGCGCGGCCGATGCGTCGAATCGATAAGATCACCGGTCGTTCCGACGACATGATGATTATCCGGGGTGTGAATGTCTTCCCGACACAGATCGAAGAGCAGATTCTCAAGATTCCGGCACTGGCGCCTCACTATGAGATCGTCGTTGAGAAACAGGGCAACCTTGACACCGTGCTGGTGAAGGTTGAGCTGACCTCAGAAGCGGCGGGCGCCCGTCAGGATCAGAGCGCCAAAGAACTCGCCCACCATATCAAGGCGGTTGTGGGCATCTCAACCCAGATTGAGATTCTTCAACCCGGATCTATTCCCCGTTCAGAAGGCAAGGCTAAGCGGGTGTTTGATAACCGTCCGAAAATAAAATAACAGGCGGGTCTGCTGCCAGATCGCCAAAAAGTCATCGCCTGAGAGCTGTGCATTACGCTCTTAAAACGAAGTGGAGACGATTGAAATGACAACACCACAAGAAGAAAACTTCATGCGCAAAATTTCGGCCGAAGAGAAGATTGAGCCGAAAGACTGGATGCCCGATGCGTACCGTAAGAACCTGATTCGGCAGATCTCCCAGCATGCCCATTCTGAAGTGATCGGGATGCAGCCTGAAGGGAACTGGCTGACCCGCGCGCCGTCTCTGCGTCGTAAGGCGATTCTGCTATCCAAAATTCAGGATGAGGCGGGCCATGGTCTGTATCTGTACAGTGCCTGTGAAACCCTGGGAATCTCCCGTTCAGAGATGATTGAACAGTTACAGAGCGGGGCGGCTAAGTACTCCTCGATCTTCAACTATCCAACCCTCACCTGGGCGGATGTTGGTGCGATCGGCTGGCTGGTGGATGGTGCGGCGATTGTCAATCAGGTGTCTCTGCAGCGTACCTCTTACGGCCCCTATTCCCGCGGCATGATCCGTATCTGTAAAGAGGAATCCTTCCATCAGCGACAGGGTTATGAAGCGATGCTGGCACTGGCAAAAGGTTCAGAAGGTCAGAAGGCGATGGCTCAGGATGCATTGAATCGCTTCTACTGGCCGGCCCTGATGATGTTTGGTCCTCACGATTCAGAATCAGCTCATTCGCAAAAGTCGATGGAGTGGAAGATCAAGCGTGAAACCAACGATGACCTGCGGCAGAAGTTTGTTGATCAGACAGTGAAGCAGATCGAAGTGCTGGGGCTGGAGCATCCGGATAAGAATATTAAATGGAATGAGGAGCGTGGCCACTACGACAGCAGCGACCTGAACTGGGATGAGTTCTGGAGTGTGATCAACGGCAACGGCCACTGCAACCGCCAGCGTGTTGAACACCATGTTGCCGCTCATGATGAGGGTGAATGGGTTCGGGACGCAATCACAGCCTATAACGAAAAGAAACGTGCTAAAAACGCACAGCATGCGGCATAAGGGGTAGATGAGATGACAACCGTTACTGAAAAACTGGAACTGTTTGAGGTGTTTGTACGTTCCAAGCGTGGTCTGGACCATAAACATGTTGGCAGCCTGCATGCTGAAGATCATGAGCAGGCACTGGAATATGCCCGCGACTGTTATACCCGTCGTAGTGAAGGCGTCAGTATCTGGGTGGTTAAATCCAGCGATATCTGTGCCTCTCAGGAAGATGATGCCGATTGCTTCTACGACCCAAGTGACGACAAGCCCTACCGTCATGCGACCTATTACGTTTTGCCTGACCCAGTAAACAACATGTGATCGGGGAGAATCGAGTATGAGTGATCAGATTAAACAAGCGACACAGGAATACGCGACCCGTCTGGGGGATGATTCTGTGGTACTGGGGCACCGGATCTCCGAATGGGTTAGCTATGGGCCTTTCCTGGAAGAGGATATCGCCTACGGCAACGTAGCACTGGATTACATCGGTCGTGCGCGGATGTTTTACACCTATGCCGCAGAGCTGGCCGATGATGGTCGCGATGAAGATGATTTCGCCTATATGCGTAATGATCGTGAATATCGCAACCTGTTGCTGATGGAACTGCCAAAGGGTGACTTCGCTTACTCACAGGTGCGTCAGCTGTTTGCCGATGTCTATTACACCCTGATGCTGCCGGAGCTGTTGCAATCCAAAGATGAGACGCTGTCGGCTATCGCCGCTAAAGCGATCAAAGAGACAAAATATCATCTGCGCCGCAGCCGCGACTGGGTGTTGCGTCTGGGTGATGGCACTGAAGAGAGTCATCAGCGAGCACAGAAAGCGGTCGATCAGCTGTGGGGTTATACCCATGAACTGTTCGATATGGATGAGACTGAACAGTTGCTGGCGGATGCCGGTATCGGTGTCGATGTTGCCGGGCTGCGTGATCGCTGGTTAGAGATGGTCAGCGCTATTCTCACTGAAGCGACGCTGACAGTGCCTGAAGACAGCTGGGCGGTTCGCGGAGGCCGTATTGGCTATCACACTGAGAATCTGGGGCATATGCTGACAGAGATGCAGATAGTGCACCGTTCTCACCCTGGCTGTAAGTGGTAACGGCTTATGAACGAGATCTCACTGATGCCAGAAGAGCAGTACCAGCGTCTGCAACAGCGTCATGCTGAAGATGTCAGAGCACTCTGGGATCTGCTGGATGCGATTAAAGATCCGGAGATCCCCGCGTTGAGCATCTGGGATCTGGGCATTTTGCGTGATGTGCAGCGTAACGGCGATCAGGTGACCGTCACTATTACCCCGACCTACTCAGGTTGCCCGGCGATGGACAATATTACTACCGATGTGATTCAGCTGTTGCATGACAATGGTTACAGCGATGCAACGGTAAAACTGTCACTTTCACCAGCCTGGAGCTCGGAGTGGATGTCGCCAGAAGGGCGTAAGAAGTTGCGTGAGTATGGTATTGCTCCGCCTGAGGATGCTGGGTTGGATGACGATGGGTTAACCCCGGATGCCCATGCAGCCTGTCCCCATTGCGCTTCACGTCATACCCGTAGAATCAGTGAGTTTGGTTCCACCGCCTGTAAAGCACTGTTTCAGTGTGATGATTGTGGTGAACCATTCGATTATTTCAAAAAGATCTGATGATTAATCAGCTCTATAAAAACAAAAGGTGAAGCATGTCAGACACCAATTTCTACACGCTGAAAATCGCCGATGTGCAGCCGGAAACGGACACCGCGATCTGCGTCAGTTTTGCCGTACCGGCTGAACTAACCGATAAGTTCAAATTTATTCAGGGTCAGTTTCTGACTCTGCGTGCCACCATCGATGGTGAAGATGTCCGTCGATCTTACTCGATCTGCTCTGGCGTCAATGATGGTCATATGCGGGTGGGTATCAAGCGGGTTAAGAACGGTAAGTTCTCCAATTTTGCTAACGATACCTTTAAGCCCGGCATGTCTGTTGAGGTGATGCCGCCACAGGGGAGCTTCTATACTGAACTTAGCCCTGAAAACAGTAAAGATTATATGTGCATCGCTGTGGGCTCCGGTATTACGCCGATGATCTCGATTATTAAATCGGCGCTGGACACCGAACCGGGTTCAAAGGTGACGCTGATCTACGGTAACCGCCGCAGTAACTCGGTGATGTTTAAAGATGAACTGAACTTCATTAAGAACCGCTATATGAACCGCTTCCAGTGGATCAATATAATGGACTATGAGGATCAGGGGGCTGACCTGCTGAATGGACGGATCGACAATGCTAAAGGCTATGCGTTGCAGAAAGCCGGACTGATCAACATTAAAACGGTTGATGATGCCTTTATCTGTGGTCCGGAATCGATGATGTCAGAGGTCTCCCGGGGTTTCCGGCTGGAAGGGCTGACCGATGAGCAGATCCACTACGAGCTGTTTGCTAACTCCTCGGCAGATTCGAAAGAGATGCTGGAAAAAGCGGCTAAACGTAAAGAGCAGTTTGGCGAAGAGAAGATGTCTAAAGTGACCGTGCGTGCCGATGGCCGGGCGGTGATGTTTGATCTGGCCACGGTGGGTGAAAATATCCTCGATGCCGGGATGCACAACGGTCTCGACCTGCCATACTCCTGTAAAGCCGGTGTCTGCTCCACCTGTAAATGTAAGCTGGTCGAAGGGGAGGTCGATATGGATATCTCCCATGGTCTGGAATCCCATGAGATTGAAGCGGGTTATGTTCTCAGCTGTCAGGCCCATCCGATCTCTGACACCGTTGTAGTGGATTTCGACCAGCGCTGATCTCTTCTTCACTATGTACTTCCTTGTTGGAACTTTCTTCCTTGTTGAAGCTTAGCCCGGCTCTTTAGCCGGGTTTTTTTTATAAAAGGGGGAGCTGGCACGGGTATAGATAGCTGTACAGGGGCAAGTAAAGGCCATGACTTCGCCTAAAAATTGATATCAGGTGGTTTACTGTTCAATTAATTATTCAATTGAATGGCTCTATACTCGTCTGGTTGCTATTTATTTGCTATGGTTGCGCCAATTTAGCGAGGGTAGCGCAGAGATTGCTGCCATCGAGCAAAGTGTATTGAGGTTGCCATGGTTTTTCACTCGTCAAAGCTGGAAAAATATAGTCCATCCAGCCAGTTTTTCGATATTAATGAGTTCCCATTTTACTGGATCGCTCGTGTAAACGCTTTGTATTCTCAGGAAATGGAAAAAACGCTGAAACCCCTGGGGATGGATATCGCCCGCTGGCGGGTTGCAGTGCTGCTGAGTTTGTATGGCACCTTGAGTATTTCTGATATTGCAGAACATGCGATCGGTAAACTGCCAACCATGACAAAAATTGTTTATCGTATGCGTGATGCCGGGCTGGTTGAGGTTAATGCGTCTGAAACGGATGGCCGTGTTACCGTGGTGTCGTTGACTGACGAGGGCCACGACAAAGTTAAAATGGTATTAAAGACGACTGAAAAAAAGGTGTTTGCAAAGGCTTTTAAGGGGTTCACAGAGCCCCAGATTAAGAAATCTACTGAGCTGCTCCGGCGTTATTTTATCAATATGTCAGCTGAATAGACTTTCCGGTCTCAGGTAAAAGCCCCCGTTCAGGCAACTGAACGGGGGCTTTTTTGTGCCTGAATTTTGGCTTCGGAAGGCTGTTATATATTGAAAAATAGTATCAAAAAAATAATTTATGTGAATTTTCATATCATTCATTCAATTTATTTTCGTCTATTAAGATATTGATTAATAAGTGGTTATCTTAACTTTGTGTTTTTTTATGGTGTTTTTATCATAAAATAATAGATGAATATTCAACTAAATTTAGTTGACACTTCAAGTGAAATGTATAATTCTTGATGCAAGTCAACAATCAACACTCTTCCTGGTGAGAGTGATGGTTAATTAGAACAAGAATGATGTGAGTAGCTGAATGATGTCTATTTTTTCTCAGCGTATTTCTCAGGGTGGTCAGGGTTACCGGGTAGCCGTGAAAGATACGATAGATGTGCAGGGCTTGCCGACCATCGCGGGGTGTCAGGCGCTTGAAGATACCTTGCCTGCGCAAGAGAATGCAGACGTCGTTAATGCGGTTTTGAATGCAGGTTGCCAGTTGGTGGGTAAAACCAATCTGCATGAACTTGCCTATGGCATGACCGGGGTTAATCATTGGGCAGGAACGCCGGTTAATTATCACTTTCCGGATCTGATTCCTGGCGGCTCATCCAGTGGTTCTGCTGTGGCGGTTGCTGCAGGAGAGGCAGACTTCTCTATCGGCACGGATACCGGTGGCTCGGTTCGGGTACCTGCTGCCTGCTGTGGTGTCTACGGCTTCAAGCCAACCTTTGGCCGGGTGAGTCGCAAGGGTGTTTTGCCGGCAGAAACAACCCTTGATTGTGTCGGCGTTTTTGCCTCCTCCGCAAAAATGCTGAAAACCGCCATGCAGGTGATTGATCCATCCTTTGAGCCGTCTGCATTACCGGAGACTATTCGCCTCGGTCGGGTGGATGTCGCCGCCGATCCTCTAATCTCAGACACCATTGACGCACTTTTAAGTCGCCTGGAGTATGACACTGCTCCTGTGGCTTTATCTTCATTTTCTGATGCGTTTACGGCCGGGATGGTAGTCATTAATGCGGAAACCTGGCGTGCCTGCGGTGATCTCCTTGAAACCGGCAAAGTCGGTGAGGATGTAGCGCTGCGTTTAACCAATGCCGCTAATACCACGGATGATCAGCTGCGCGAAGCAGAAGTTGTCCGCGAACGTTTTACTAAACAGGTAGATGAGGCACTGCAGCAGATCTCTGTTCTTGTCTTACCAACACTGCCTGCATTTCCGATGAGCCTTGCCGATGCGCTGGCGGGCAAAACCGATCTGAGCATCTCTGCGCTGGTGCGTCCATTCAATCTATCGGGCCATCCGGCTCTTTCTGTCCCTCTTCAAACCGCTGACAACCGTCCGGTTGGACTGCAGTTGGTGGGGCGCAAAGGTGAAGATGAAATGCTATGCGAACTTGCTTGCGTATTGAGTGAGTTTTTACCTCAACAAAATAATAACAGTGTGGAGTATTGAGTAATGACTTCCAATGTCATCAACAAAGAGATCTGGGGCGGCGCTGCAGAGTTTGATTCCCTGCTGGCAGAGATTCGTTGTCGTCGCCAGGAGTTTGAAGATCAGAAATATATCTCTCAGGATATTATCGAACGGTTTAAGTCGATCGGTGTTTACCGGGCGTTAGTGCCGAAACGTTTTGGTGGGGATGAAAAATCGCCTGCTGAGTTTTTACAGATGGTGGAAGCGATCTCCGCCGCTGATGGTTCAGCGGGATGGGTTGCCAGCTTTGGAATGAACCCTGCTTATCTGGCCTGTTTACCCCTGGAAACCATTGAAAAGGTCTGGGCGGAAACGCCGGATGTTGTATTTGCCGGTGGTATTTTTCCGCCGCAACCTGCGAAGCGGGTTGAGGGTGGATTTTTGGTCAAGGGGCGCTGGCAATTTGGCAGTGGCTGCATGGGGGCCAGTGTTTGTGGTGTTGGTATCGCGCCGGATGATGGCCAGTCGTTACCCCGGATGGCGGTGATGCCGCAGGAGAAACTGACCATTGAGCCCGCTTGGGATGTGATCGGTATGGTTGGCACCGGTTCACACGATCTGGTGGTCGACAACGTGCTGGTGCCTGAGGAGTGGACTTTTACCCGGGGTGGCAAACCCAACCTTAATGATCCGTTTTTTAAGTATCCCTCGCTGGCGTTTGCCACTCAGGTGTTGTCGGTGACAACACTGGGTCTGGCCCGTGAAGCGATCGATGTTGTGCTGGGTATGGCAGCCGGTCGTAAATCGGTGACCGGAGCGCCCAACCTGGGTGAGCGTGAATATGTACAGATGGAGATCGCCAGGGCTGAGGCTAAAGTGCGATCTTCCCGGGCGTTTTTCTACGAAGCGACAGATGACGCATGGCAGGTGATTCAGAAGGGGGGGACCCCATCTCCGGAACAGGTCAGCATGCTGCGCCTGGCATCCACTAATCTGACCCACGAATGTGCTGAAGCGATTCGCATCGCTTATCAGGTTTCCGGTATGACCGGCGCCTATAACGACCATCCTCTGTCACGCATTATGCGTGATTCCATGATGTGTACGCAGCATGCCTTTATGGGTGCAATTACTTATAAGAATGCCGGAGCGATGCTGTTTGAACATCAGCCGCTGCCTGGTTGAGATATGGTGATTTCTGGTGTATGGAGAAAGATAGAGAGGGTGGCGTATCCTGTTGATTGATCTCGCCAGATCGCAATCAACAGAAGAGAGATACGCCATGAGTAAGTTTACCCTGACAGCCCGGA
>NZ_JAFFZO010000269.1 GCF_016924145.1 Amphritea pacifica
CTTTTAAAACGCGCTTCCCAGAAATGTCCCCGACAGCTATCCTCCTGGTTGGCTTTACGGGCGATATATTCATTCAGACTGCGCATAAACCAACTGATATCGGCTAACCGTGCGCGCCAGGTCTCAGCTATTTCTGAGACGGTTTGCCGTTCGGCGATGCCTAATGCCTCTCCCGCCCGGTAGCGTTGCACCAATAGTGGGCCTTTATACAGCACACACCAGCGCTCAATGACCTCATC
>NZ_JAFFZO010000270.1 GCF_016924145.1 Amphritea pacifica
CTGAGACCTGGCGCGCACGGTTAGCCGATATCAGTTGGTTTATGCGCAGTCTGAATGAATATATCGCCCGTAAAGCCAACCAGGAGGATAGCTGTCGGGGACATTTCTGGGAAGCGCGTTTTAAAAGTCAGGCCTTGCTGGACGAGCAGGCACTACTGAGCTGCATGGCGTATGTTGACCTTAACCCAATACGAGCAGGCATCGCCGAGACGCCCGAGCAATCGGCAT
>NZ_JAFFZO010000271.1 GCF_016924145.1 Amphritea pacifica
CGCCGCCTTCATAGATACCGTCCTGCGTAGTCTGCACGGTGAAGGTCTGGCTGGTGACACCCGGCGCAAAGGTCAGGGTGCCGCTGTTGCCAGTAAAGTCATTGGCTTCGGCGGTATCACCGGCCCCAATGCTGGTGGCAAAGTCGATGGTCTGGGCATCCGCCGCATCCCCGCTCCGGGTCACGGTGAAGGTCATCAGGCCACCCTCACTGACGCTCATGTCGCCAA
>NZ_JAFFZO010000272.1 GCF_016924145.1 Amphritea pacifica
ATTTCATTGATTTCATCGAAATAATGATTTTCTTTTGTATTTATATATATATCCCTTCAGCCCTGATCTGGGGCTACTTCGAAGCCTCGGGCCGCGGCTACCTCCCCATGCCCTGGTTTATGAAAGCGGTCAAACATTTTACGTTCAGCCGTGCCACTGGCATGGTCACCCGCTATAAAAACAATAAAGAGCTCTATAGCCATCCTTTCCCCGAGTTCGAC
>NZ_JAFFZO010000273.1 GCF_016924145.1 Amphritea pacifica
TGAGAATGCGTGAATTAGCCGTTAAACAGAAAATTGCTCTACAGAATCAGGTTCGCGCACTCCTCGCTGAATTTAATATTCACGGATCGTCTGTCAAAGGTAGAGGCGGCTTGAGCGGTGCCGTTCAACGTACATTAGAAGATGCCGACAATGGCTTTAGTATGCCCTTTAGAGATGCGCTTCATGCCACCTGGCAAGCCTGTCTTCTAACGATTAATCGT
>NZ_JAFFZO010000274.1 GCF_016924145.1 Amphritea pacifica
TCGTGTGGGCGCTTGTTGAGATGAAGCACAAAAGCTTTATCAAAGTAAGCGACACCAAGTAAATTCATTTAAGTGTATTTGCAAGTTGTTTAATACTTTGAGCTAGATTTATATATGTCAATTTCCGGCATATTCTGATTAAAACTGAAGAGTTTGATCATGGCTCAGATTGAACGCTGGCGGCAGGCTTAACACATGCAAGTCGAGCGGTAACAGAGAGT
>NZ_JAFFZO010000275.1 GCF_016924145.1 Amphritea pacifica
GCACGTCATCAACACTGAAGCCGGTACGGTCATCATCCGGGGTGCCCGGACCGGCAGGGTCGAAGGGACCCGGGCCGGTGCCGTCATCGAGGATAGTACCGGTGCCGGTCGCGGTGGAGATGGTGGCACCGTTGGTGGGGGTATCCAGTTGTACGGTAAAGGTCTCGCCGCCTTCGTACTGGGCATCCTGGGTGGTCTGCACGGTGAAGGTCTTGC
>NZ_JAFFZO010000276.1 GCF_016924145.1 Amphritea pacifica
CGGAAGTCAGCTATATGGATCGGATGAAAGAGAAGATCGACAGTCCGATGGGACGCCATATCTATAGTCAACGTTTAGGTACGGTAGAGCCGGTGTTCGGTAATCTGGAAAGCAACAAAGGCCTGAAGCGATTTACGCTCAGAGGCAAAGAGAAGGTCAGCGCACAATGGTTAATGTACTGCATGGTGCATAATATTGAGAAAATCGCGACGCAGG
>NZ_JAFFZO010000277.1 GCF_016924145.1 Amphritea pacifica
TATAGCGCTGGATCAGGTTCCAGACCCGCTCAAACTCGTCCGGTTGCTGGCTGGTGCTGAAGCCGTGCAGGGGGATGCTATCGAAGTAGCGATGATAGCGGTGCACCAGATGCAGCTGGTAGCTGAGTATACCCTGATGGCTGGGGCTGCTAACCAGATAACAGTCGAACTCGGGGAAAGGATGGCTATAGAGCTCTTTATTGTTTTTATAGCGG
>NZ_JAFFZO010000278.1 GCF_016924145.1 Amphritea pacifica
GAGTTCGACTGCTATCTGGTCAGCAGCCCCAGCCATCAGGGTATACTCAGCTATCAGCTGCATCTGGTGCACCGCTATCATCGTTACTTCGACAGCATCCCCCTGCACGGTTTCAGCACCAGCCAGCAACCGGAGGAGCTTGAACGGATCTGGAACCTGATCCAGCGCTATATGGACACCAGCCAGCCAATGCCCGATATCCCGGAGCTGG
>NZ_JAFFZO010000028.1:0-55780 GCF_016924145.1 Amphritea pacifica
GGAAGCGCATTCTACCGCCGTCGGCAGAGGAGTCAACAGGGGGAGCACGAAAAAGTTAAGAATATTTGAAAAACATCGAAGTTTTTAAGACCGAGTGGCTAGAACGCGGCTTCGCCGCTGCCAGACGCTTCGCTTGCTAGTGGTTAGCAGAGCCTTCTTTATCAGTGTTGTGAAAACCCACTTCGTACGCGAGTCCGTAGAATAAAATCTCTTAACCCTTAAACATAAAACCGCCTCGCGGCGGTTTTTATGTTTTGTCTTTGCTTTTTCTAGCAGGAAACGCAGTTTCCGTTCTCGCCACTAGCAAGCGAAGCGTCTAGCTACTCCAAAGCCCTCACCGCTTTCTACCTTTCTTTTTCTGTTTATCATTATGCATCTTCTGGCGCAGTTTTTTCATCACCTGACGTTTAGTCAGTTCATTCTTCTTATCTTTGAATGGGTTTTCACTGCTCTTAAACTCGAAGCGCAGAGGCGTGCCCTTGATTCCCAGGACGCTGGTGAATTTATTTTCCAGATATCGCTTATATGACCCCGGCAGGGAACGGGTCTGATTGCCATGGATAACAATGATGGGCGGGTTAGAACCACCCTGGTGAGCATACCTCAACTTAATCCGGTTGCCATTGACCATCGGAGGCTGATGATCCGCAACAATATCTTCGAGCAAGCGGGTCAGCTTGTTGGTTGCCCACTTGGCCATCGCAAAGCCATAGGCCTCATCGACGGAAGCGAACAGGTTGCCTACACCACTGCCATGCAGGGCGGAGATAAAATGCATCCGCGCAAACGAGACAAATTCAAGCCGACGGC
The DNA here is from genome assembly GCF_016924145.1 of Amphritea pacifica. Lineage (GTDB taxonomy): Bacteria > Pseudomonadota > Gammaproteobacteria > Pseudomonadales > Balneatricaceae > Amphritea > Amphritea pacifica. Next base: position 811 of record NZ_JAFFZO010000028.1, read on the forward strand.
GCAACTGCTCACGCACCGCTTCTTTCTCATCGCCGGACATACCATCCCATTTATTGACCGCAATCACCAGGGATCGCCCGGCATCAAGCACATACCCCAGCAGATGCAGGTCCTGCTCTGAAACCCCTTCACGAGCATCGATAACCAGCACGACAACATTGGCATCGTTAATTGCACGCAATGTTTTGATGATGGAGAACTTTTCCACCGCCTCGGTCACATTTTTGCGGCGACGAATCCCCGCCGTATCGATCAGCGTATAAGCCTCTTCATCTCTTTCGAACGGGATATAGATACTATCCCGGGTTGTGCCTGCCTGATCGAATACAACCACGCGATCCTCACCCAGAATCCGGTTCACCAGTGTCGATTTGCCCACATTAGGGCGGCCAATAATCGCGATTTTCTTTTGCCGCTGTCGCTCTTCTTCCTCTTCAGCCTCATCCCGCAAAGGCAGTTCGGCCAGAACATATTCCACTAACTGGGTAACACCCCGGCCATGTGACGCAGCTATAGGCAGCGGCTCAGACAGCCCCAGACCATGGAAATCCGCCATCGCTACTTCAGGATCAAGACCATCGGTCTTATTAACAATCAGATAGCTCTCTTTTTCGGAACGGCGCAGATGATCTGCAATCATCTCATCAGCCGGATTAAGTCCCGCCCGGCCATCTACCAGGAACAACACGATATCCGCTTCATCAATCGCCAGTAGCGACTGCTCAGCCATCTTATAATCAATGCCCGCTTCATCACCTGAGATACCGCCGGTATCCACTACGATATAGTCACGATCACCCAGACGACCCTCGCCATACTTCCGGTCACGAGTCAGACCCGAATAGTCAGCGACAAGCGCATCGCGACTTTTTGTCAGTCTGTTAAACAGTGTCGACTTGCCCACATTGGGTCGGCCGACGAGTGCAATTACCGGAAGCATATTTTCATTACCACATTTAAGAAAGCGTTACATATAAAACAAAATGGCGGCTACCTGGAGTAACAGATAGCCGCCCGATCAGAAATTCTATGGCTAGTTTAACTGCAGCGCCACCAGACGACCGCTATTACCCAGCACATAGAGAACATCATCAACGACGACCATATCGCCACGCATACCATCACTATCGACCCGGTAACGGGCCACAAAATGCCCATCAACCTGAGACATAAAGTGCAGATAACCATCAAAATCACCCACCGCAACGGTGGTTCCCAGCACCTCTGGCGCGGTTGTCTGACGGTTCTCCAGAGCAGTCTGACGCCATACACTGGCACTGCTGCGCTGATCAAAAGCCTCTATAAAGCCATTCTCCTGGCTTACATAGATATTGCCAAAACCGGCGGCAAGGCTCTGATAGCTGGAAGCTTTCTGCGACCACAGTATCTGAGCATCCGAGGCACTCACTGCAACAAGACGCCCCTGATAGGAGACAATATAGATAACACCATTGATATAGAGCGGCCTGGCATCAATATCGATCAGACGTTCCAGCTCAGTTTTACCTTCGGGTACTGTAACCTGGCGCTCCCATAACTCAGCGCCACTATCATTGCGCACCGCCACCAGCTTGCCATTTGCAAATCCGGCAATAGTGACATTAGAAGCAACAATCGGTGAACTGGTACCGCGCAGCGTCAACCGTGGAATCTGACTATCATAGCTCCACAGACGCTTACCGGTGCTGATATCCATAGCCACCAGTTTACCATTCTGCAGCTGAGCAACCGCTATGTCAGTGTTCATCTGTACCGGACTCAGGGTTTCGCTGCTGAGCTGCTGACGCCACATCTCCGCCCCATCATCGGCACTCAGCATAACAACTTCACCCGACTCGGTGGTAACTGCAACGTGGTTTGGCCCCACACCAACCCCGCCCAGAATAGGGGTATCGAGATCGGTTTTCCAGATCTCCTTACCATCACTGCGGTTGACCGCAAACACTTTGCCATCAACATCCAGTGCGTAAATAACCTCGCCATTCACCGCCAGACTGAGCCTATTAAATTTCTCCCCCAGGCCCGCCCCGACAGAGCGACTCCACAGGACCTGAACCTCTTTTTCAGCCTGAAAATCGACCAGTTCAGCCGGCTCAATCTCGACCTCGCCACCCCACCAGCCACACGCTGTCATCGACAGCATGCTGATAGTCAGCAGTAAAACTCGACATAGCTGTTTCATCTGTTAACTTCCTTTTACAGCAAGACTCTCAAGCTTCAGAGTCAGAAGCGGACGTGCGCCCTGAGGCGCATCAGCGGCTGCGGACTGATATGCAGCACGCGCCTTATCAACCTCACCCGTCTGCAGATAGAGATCGCCCTTCAGTTCCGCGACACTGACGCTGAAGCTGGGCTCTGCCAGTCCATCAAGAAGCGAGATCGCCTTATCGGCATCACCCATCGCCGCCATCACCCGCGCTTTACGCATCGTCGCAACCGTTTTCATCACACTGTCATCGGACTGGGCCAATACCCAGTCGAGCTCAGTCAGCGCCGCCGCATAATCACCGGCATCTACATACAAACGGGCGCTGAACAGCGCACCAAAAAGCGCATAGGTGGTATCGCCGTATTCATCTTTCAGCGATTTTGCCAGATGCGATGCGGTCGCCCGCTGATCATCGGTGGCCTGAGGGGCACTCGCCAGCGCGACAGCCTGAACCAGGTTCTGATACATAACACCGGCATTCTCAGCAGTGATGCGCTGATTGTTCTGCCAGGCCTTCCAGCCAAAAACAACCGCCAGCGCCAGCGCGATGGTTAATACAAGCGATTTACCATTTTCCTTCCACCAGTTCTTTAACGCTTCAACCTGTTCTTCTTCAGTGCGCATATCCGACACAGCCAGCTCCTAATCGCCTTTGAAAATTTAGTTATTATGCCTGTTGCTGCAGCAGCAAGCCGCTCAGCTTGTTGACCTGAACATCATAGGTTGGTTCAGAGTTATACCACAGGTTGGCAAGCAGAGACCCGTTTTCTTCACGGACCAATACCACCCAGGGAGCACCCGTCTGCCTGGCCTTACTGCTGATATTTTTCAGACCACTGCAATGCACCCGGACTCTCAGGCCGGGAATCTCGTCCCGCAACTGCTCAGCCAACACCATCAGCGGTTGCTGCAGCCCTTTATGCTCTGCTGCGAGATAAAGGTCAAAGGGCTGTTTCACCGACTCTGGAATCACCGCCAGTGTTTCCAATAACAGGATGAGTCGCTCAACCCCCATTGCAAAACCCACGGCAGGTGTTGGCCGGCCACCCAGCTGTTTTACCAGACCGTCATAGCGGCCACCGGCACACACTGTACCCTGAGCACCAAGCTTATCAGTAACCCACTCAAAAACGGTTTTGCAGTAATAGTCGAGGCCCCGTACCAGACGCGGGTTCAACTCATAGGCGATACCTGCCTGATCAAGCATTTCACACAGATCTGCAAAATGCTCCCGCGACTCATCATCGAGATAGTCACTCAGCGAGGGGGCACCATCCAGCAACGACTGGGTCTGAGGATCTTTACTGTCCAGGATTCTCAAAGGGTTACTACTGAGACGACGCTGACTATCTTCATCGAGCTGATCTTTACGGGCGGACAGATACTCAACCAGTGCCGCTTTGTATTCGGTACGGGCTTCATTACTGCCCAGCGAGTTCAGCTGCAGGGTAACCGAATCAATGATTCCAAGTTGCTTCCACAGCCGCGCACTAAGCATGATCACTTCAGCATCAATATCAGCGGCCGACATACCAAAGGTTTCAACACCGATCTGATGAAACTGACGATAACGTCCTTTCTGTGGCTTCTCATAACGAAACATCGGCCCCTGATACCACAGACGCTGAGCCTGATTGAACAGCAGACCATGTTCTTCACCAGCGCGAACACAGCTGGCGGTCCCCTCAGGTCGTAGCGTCAGGCTTTCGCCATTGCGATCCTCAAAGGTGTACATCTCTTTCTCTACGATATCGGTCACTTCGCCGATGGAGCGTTTAAAAAGATCGGTCTGCTCTACAATCGGCATACGGATCTCAGAATACCCATAAGCGCCCAGCACCGACTTCACACTGTTCTCAAGAAAATGCCAGACCGGTGTCTGGTCTGGCAGGATGTCATTCATTCCACGTATGGCTTTAATCTTGGCCAATGTCTATTTCCTGATCTGTTATGACTTTATCAATTATTGCGGCAGCGTTAAACGCACCACCCCTGAGCGACTGTCACGGTTAAACTCTATCGGCGTGCCATTAAAAAACACCTGTCCGACGGCCTCAACCCTGCCAAGCAGAAGTTTAATCGGCGTTTCGCCGCTGACACTGAGTTCACTGCCTGCAGGCTTAACCCGCATAGCCAGCACCTTACCGGTATGATCTTCAACACTCACCCAGCACTCATCGGTAAACGTAATCCGCAGCGAAGCATCACTGCCAGTTACCGGCTGAGGGTCCGGTTCTTCAACAGCAGTATCACCAGCAACCAGCGTTTCTGAGGTATCACCCTCTTCCGGATCCATTTCCTCTTCTGGTGAGCCTGTGACCGCACCTGCAGTCTCTTCTCCCGCCTCAGTAGCTACGTCTGGCAAAGCAGCATCAATCCCCGACTGGTCCGGATTCTGCGCTTCCGACTCTTCCGTGATACCCGAGGGTACGATCAGAGTACTGCCATCAACTGATTCCACTTCCACCGACTGTGCTGCAGGCATCTGCGATACTGGCTGACCGACTCCCTGCTGGGTTTTCCACCACCAAACAGTGGCAGCGATAATCGCCAGTACAAATATCCAGGCCGACCACTTGATCACCGGGTCACCAAGCTTCGCGGTAGACTGTACCCCCGGGGCAATACGAAACTGCGGCGCAGCTCCGGCTCCGGTACGACCATAGAGACGATCAAAAAGGTCCAGATAATGCTTCGCATCAAGTTTCAGCAGTTTGGTATATGACTGAACATAACCACGTGCAAACACCATACTGGGCAACTCATTAAACGCCCCCCGTTCCAGCGAATCGATATACTTTTCCGACAGCCTCAGCTCCCGGGCGACATCACTGCGGGTCAGCCCCTGCTGTTCTCTGGCGACTGCAAGCTCACCTGCCGGAAACTCTGTTTCGAGCCCTTCAGCTTCCTGATTCAGCAACTGCTCATTACTCACGGAGTCGACTCCTTATACTGCTGGTACTCTTCTGAATCCGGAAACAGGTTCTTCAGGATCAGACCATAGGTTGCAGCATCTACGCCGTTTTTCTCCAGCCGGGAGATCTGCACCCCAAGCCACAGACTTTGAGCGTTATGCTGGATCTGCTTTGCATCCACCATCGCACTGTACTGATCGAACAGATTCACCGCTGCTTCAAGATCATCTTTCTGCAACATGACATCGCACAGCTGCAGAATGGCCAGAGGCCGCTTCGGATTCAATGTCAGACTGCGCTTAAAAGCATGTTCTGCGGCATCCAGACGATCAATCAGAAGATAACACCGGCCGAGGTTTTCAAACGCCTGACTACGCTGATTGTAAAACGGGTCCTCTGTGGCCCGGGCCAGCTGTTTGCAGGCCTCCGGATAGCGCTTAAGACTGAACAAAAAAGCGCCATAATTGTTGTGTAGCATGGCACTGTCCGGCTCAACCTTGATCGCTTTCTTAAAATAGTTTTCGGCCAGCGTCGCATCCTCTTCCAGCTGAAACACCATTGCCAGACCGTTGTAGGCCTGAGCGGAACCTGAATCGAGCTCGATGGAACGCTGGAACGCGAGTTTGGCATTGCCTGTATCGCCCCGGCGAAGATACTGCATACCCAGCGAATTATACGCCTGAACCGCTTTGGGAGAATCCTGTTCTGCTGTACTAACCTGCTGCCCAGCACACCCGGTAATCAATAGACTAATCAGTAATATCAGATAACCTTTCAATCGTATTCACTCCTGGTGAGATTAGTATCACATTGTATCAATTAACGGGGCGGTTCCTGCTGCACTCCGCTGGCATCTTTCAGAGGGATATATTTTTCGCTGCGCCGGGTGCGGTCCATCACCTGCCCAACCAGCTGCCCACAGGCTGCATCCACATCATCCCCCCGGGTTCGCCTCACAGTGGTAACAATGCCCGCTTTAACCATGATCATCTTAAAGGCCTGAATAGCATCTTCAGAGGGTCGCCGATAATCTGAGTTCGGAAATGGGTTAAATGGTATTAGGTTTAACTTGCAGGGTAAACGTTTTAACAGCTTAACCAGTTGTTTTGCTTGACTTGGGTGGTCATTTACACCGGCAATCAGAGTGTATTCAACCGTAATCACCCGCTTATCCTTTAAACTTGCCATATAACGATTGCAGGCATCAACCAGCTCTGCGATCGGATAACGCTTATTGATCGGCACTAACTGATCACGCAATTCATCGGTGGGAGCATGCAACGAAATAGCCAGAGAGACATCGGTGACCTCACTCAGCTTATCGATCTGCGGTACCACACCCGCTGTACTCAAGGTAACACGACGCTTGGACAGACCGTAAGCATTATCATCCATCATCAGCTGAATCGCATCAACGACATTATCGAAGTTCATCAGCGGCTCACCCATCCCCATCAACACCACATTGGTCACCCGACGGTCGCCGTTAGGATCAAACGGACCAAATGAGCGGATAGCAACGCGCACCTGACCGATAACCTCTGCTGCACTGAGATTACGGTTAAATCCCTGCTTACCAGTTGAGCAAAAACTACAATCCAGCGAACAGCCGATCTGAGATGAGATACACAGGGTGGCACGGCCATTTTCCGGAATCAATACCGCCTCAACAGCGGAACCGCCATCCAGCTGGATCACCCATTTACGGGTACCATCTTTAGAAATATTCTGCACCAGCACGTCAGGCTCGCGAATTTCAGAAACCTCACTCAGCTTCTGCCGCAGCGCCTTGCTGATATTGGTCATTTCATCAAAGCTGCTGGCACCAAACTGATGAATCCATTTCAGCACCTGAGTTGAGCGAAACGGTTTCTCGCCAATACTCACAAAGAACTCTTCCAGTTTTTTGGGAGAGAATCCGAGCAGGTTAATTTTTTGAGTGGATTCAGTCATAGCGGTCTCAACTTTCATGAAATGACGGGCCGCCGGTCAGCGGCCCGCAGGGATTACTTACCGAAGAAGTAAGCAATCTCGCGTTCTGCAGACGCCGGGGAATCGGAACCATGTACCGCATTCGCATCGATAGACTGAGCGAAATCGCGACGGATAGTGCCTTCAGCAGCTTCCTGTGGATTAGTTGCGCCCATCAGCTCACGGTTCAGAGCGATAGCGTTTTCACCTTCAAGTACCTGAACAACAACAGGACCGGAAGTCATGAATTCAACCAGATCACCAAAGAAAGGACGCTCTTTGTGCTCAGCATAGAAACCTTCAGCTTCTTCACGGGACAGCTGCTTCAGCTGCATCTCAACGATTTTCAGGCCGTTAGACTCAAAACGGGAAACGATTTTACCGATAACGTTTTTTGCAACTGCATCAGGCTTGATGATAGAAAAAGTACGTTCGATAGCCATGTGCTATTAATCCTCTGTATAAAGTTCAGGGCAAATTGAAGCCGGCAGACTAAAGTCGCAGACTCGCCAGAAAAATGAAACGCGCAATTATACGCTATGCGATCCGGAGTGAACAGCGTCTCCAGCCATGAAAAAGCCCGCAAGTGCGGGCTTTTTCCATATCATCTACCGACGTTCTTCGATCCAGGCCATCTGAATCCCTTCCAGGACTTTTTCGCCACAACGGTCAGGATCATCATCGAAGCCATCCAGGGCCATCACCCATTCATACAGATCAGGAAAACTGACTGCCAGAGGATCTGTATCCGGATACTTTTCATCCAGCTCTATCGCAATATCGTAAACGTCTACCCACTTCATAATCACCTCCGCTCTGTCCTGAACTCACCCCTTAAACACAGCCCTTAAACTCAGACATCAATGACGCTCAGACACCTGATTGATGGTATATTTTGGAATCTCGACCACCAGGTCATCGTCGCCCACCACAGCCTGACAGCTTAAACGGGACTCGGGCTCCAGCCCCCAGGCCTTGTCCAGCATGTCATCTTCAAGCTCATCGGACTCATTCAGGGAATCAAATCCTTCCCGGACAATGACATGACAGGTTGTGCAGGCGCAGGATTTCTCACATGCATGCTCAATCTCGATCCCCTCCCGCAGGGCAGCATCGCAGACTGTCTCCCCCGCCTCAGCGTCAATGACCCGACCTTCCGGACACAGCTCATCGTGGGGCAGAAAAATAATTTGCGGCATCAGGACTCTCCCTCAATCTCTTGAATACTATGCCCTTTGAGAGCATTTTTAATACTTTGATCCATCCGGCGTGCGGCAAAAAAATCACTGGCCTGGGATAATACACTCACCCCCTGCTCAATTGCTGAAGCATCGGAGCCGTTACGCAGCGCCTGCAGAATCGCCATCTGCTCACGCAGATGTTCCATCTCTTCAGCGGTTAGCAACTGCTCACCATCAGTCAGCATCGCCTGTTCCAGCGACACCAAAAGACGATCCGCTTCCACCTGCTGTTCACGCAGATTGCGCAGCGCCATATCATCTTCGGCAAAGCTATAGGATGCCTTCAGCATCTCAGCGATCTCATTATCATCCAGGCCGTATGAGGGCTTTACCTGGATCTCACTTTCAACACCGGTGGATAACTCTTTCGCTGACACCCCCAGCAAACCGTCCGCATCAACCTGAAAGGCCACTCTGATTTTAGCGGCCCCCGCCGCCATGGGAGGAATTCCCCGCAACACAAACTGAGCCAGCGAGCGACAATCATCAACCAACTCCCGTTCACCCTGAACCACATGAATCATCATCGCCGTCTGACCATCCTGATAGGTGGTAAACTCCTGCGCCCTGGCAACCGGTATTGAGGTATTACGGTGGATCACCTTTTCTGCCAGCCCGCCCATCGTTTCAAGTCCCAGCGAGAGCGGCAGAACATCCAGCAGCAGCATCTCACTGTCCGGTTTGTTACCTGCCAGCACATCAGCCTGGATCGCCGCGCCCACAGCCACAACCCGGTCGGGATCAATATCGATCCGCGGTGCTCGCTCGAAAAAGCTTTCTACCCGACTACGCACAGCCGGCACCCGGGTGCTGCCGCCGACCATGACCACATCCTGCACCTCGCCAATAGTAACACCTGCATCTTTCAGTGTACGACGGCAGGCACGAATTGTTTTACTCACCAGTGGTTCAACCAGATCATCAAACAACGTCCGCGAAACCTCCAGCGAGATCTTCTGACCCGCATGATCCAGATCCACGGCCACCGCCGGATTATCGGTCAGTTGCTCTTTCACCCAGCGAGCTTTCTCAGTGAGATAACGGGATTCACCGGCAACCACCTCTTTACCGCCAAGCTGCTCCAGAAACCATCCCGCCAGCGCCAGATCAAAATCATCACCGCCCAGCGCACTATCACCACCGGTGGCGAGCACCTCAAATACCCCTTTATTGAGACGCAGGATAGAGATATCGAAGGTTCCGCCACCCAGATCATAGACCGCGATCACTCCTTCGGCAGCTTTATCCAGACCATAGGCCACCGCAGCCGCCGTCGGCTCATTCAGTAACCGCAGAACCTTGATACCCGCCAGCTGCGCCGCATCTTTAGTGGCTTGCCGCTGGGCATCATCAAAATATGCCGGAACGGTAATAACCGCACCTTCAAGCTCACCTTCCAATGAAGCCCGTGCCCGCGCCTTCAGTGTTCTCAGAATTTCAGCAGACACCTCAACCGGGCTCTTATCCCCGGCGACTGTCTGCAGATATGGCATTCCACCCTCGTGCTCAGTGAAGCGATACACCGCCTCACCTTCCAGACCTTTAAGGTCATCAACACCGCGTCCCATCAGGCGTTTAACCGATACAATAGTGTTAAACGGGTCTACCGATGCTTTCGACAGGGCAGCCTGACCAACCACCACACCCTGCTCGGTATACCGCACAACAGAGGGGAGCAGGTGGCTCCCGCCCTCATCCGGCAGCGTGGTTGATTCGCCACTACGCACAGCGGCAACCAGCGAGTTGGTTGTTCCTAAATCGATGCCGACCGCAAGCTTACGCTTGTGGGGCTCAGGACTTTGTCCCGGTTCTGCAATCTGCAATAACGCCATAGTATTTGTTTATTCGTCGAATAGTTGATCTTCCAGAGCCTCAATTTCGCGGCCCAGCTTATCAAAAAACTGCATCTTTCTGACACAGACCGCAGCAGCTTCAAAAGATGATGGTGTCGATTGTTGATAATACTTATCAAACTGTTCACGCAGAGACCTCAGCTCCTGCTCAACCGTTGCCCTCAGAGCGTCCAGCTCAGCTTCAGGATCGGCTGTAGCCGAAATCTCTGCCAGCGATTCGCGCAGTTCCATCTGCTGCATCAGAAACATCGGATCAAGCTGCCGCTGGCTTTCAGAGAAGGTATCAAACCCTTTCAGCTTTAACAGGTACTGAGCGCGGGAAAGAGGATTTTTCAGCGTCGATACAGCCTCATTCAGATAGGCTGTATATTGTACCGAGAGCCTGCGTTCCCGGTCTGACAAGTGTGAAAAGCGGTCCGGGTGCAGGGTTTTCTGTAATTCCCGGCTGCGTTCAGACAGCGCCTGCAGGTCCAGTTGATACGTCACCGGCAGAGCTAAGAATTCGAAATAGTTCTGGGTAATATCCATTATCTAACCAGCAGGTGAAAAAAGAAGTGTTATACATTATCAAAGCGCTTTAATAAACAAGCGCTCAGATAACAGTGGCGTAAAGAGGGAAGGCTCAGATATTAAAGCTTTCGCCGCAACCGCATTCGTTTTTGACGTTAGGGTTATTAAATTTAAACCCTTCATTCAACCCCTCTTTAACAAAGTCCAGCTCAGTACCATCAAGATAGAGAAGACTTTTCGGATCAATGACAACATTTACACCGTCAGACTCAAACACCTTATCTTCATCCTGAATATCATCAACAAACTCCAGCACATAGGCCATACCAGAGCAGCCCGATGTCCGCACGCCCAGACGGATGCCAAACCCGTGCCCCCGGGTTTTGAGGTATTTGCTGACATGATCAGACGCTGCCGGTGTCATTGTAATTGCCATGAATCCGATTTCTCCATTGAGCCCTTAGCTCTGTTATTGCTTTTTCGCCTGCTTCTCTTTGTAGTCGGCAACCGCGGCTTTAATTGCATCTTCAGCCAAGACTGAACAGTGGATTTTCACCGGCGGAAGAGCCAGCTCTTCTGCAATCTTAGTATTTTTCAGTTCCTGAGCCTGGTCCAGAGTCATCCCCTTTACCCATTCGGTCACCAGAGAGCTGGAAGCGATGGCAGAACCACAACCATAGGTCTTAAACTTGGCATCTTCAATAATACCGTCATCACTGACCTTAATCTGCAGACGCATAACGTCACCACAAGCCGGTGCACCCACCATGCCTGTACCGATGTTATCATCCTGATCATTCATTTTGCCGACATTACGAGGATTTTCGTAATGATCGATAACCTGTTCACTATAAGCCATAACGACCTCCTAAAGCAGTATTCACCTGATAAAGATTAATGGTGAACCCATTCAACTTTGGTTAAATCCACACCGTCTTTATACATATCCCACAAAGGAGAAAGTTCACGGAGCTTACCTACCGCTGTGCGAATCTCTTCGACAGCCTGATCAATATCCTCTTCAGTCGTAAAACGACCGATCGAGAAGCGAATAGAGCTATGCGCCATCTCATCATTCAATCCCAGAGCTCGCAGCACATAAGAGGGCTCCAGACTGGCAGAGGTACAAGCGGACCCGGAAGAGACCGCAAGATCTTTCAGCGACATCAGCAAAGATTCACCCTCAACATAGTTAAAACTGACATTCATATTGCCAATATAGCGCTGATTCTCGGAACCGTTCAGGTAGATCTCCTCCATATCGGATAGCCCCTCCCAGAAACGCTTGCGCAACGCGGTTATCCGCTCTTTCTCCTGGTGCATCTCGGCTTTGGCAATGGCCGCCGCTTCACCCATACCGACAATCTGATGAGTCGCCAGGGTACCGGAACGCATGCCCCGCTCATGGCCTCCACCATGCATCTGCGCCTCCAGACGAACCCGTGGCTTACGGCGAACATAGAGTGCCCCCATCCCTTTTGGCCCATACATCTTGTGGGCAGACAGAGAGATCAGATCAACCTTCATCTTGTCAACATCAATATCGACCTTACCAGCACTCTGCGCCGCATCGACATGCAACAGCACACCATTGGCACGGGTAATTTCACCGATTGCCGCGATATCGTTGATCACACCGATCTCATTATTGACATGCATCAGCGAAACCAGAATAGTATCTTCACGCAGTGCATCAGCAACCGCTTGCGGCTGAATAATGCCCTCCTTATCAGGGTCAAGATAGGTCACTTCAAACCGTTCACGCTCCAACTGGCGGCAGGTATCCAGCACCGCTTTATGCTCAATTTTGGAGGTGATGATGTGCCTGCCCTTCTTCTGATAGAAGTGCGCTACACCTTTTATCGCCAGGTTGTCAGACTCAGTGGCGCCCGAGGTCCAGACGATCTCCCGGGGATCGGCATTAAGCAGATCAGCAACCTGGCGACGCGCCGTTTCAACAGCCTCTTCGGCTTTCCAGCCGTACACATGTGAACGGGACGCCGGGTTACCGAAATTACCGTCCATAGTGAGACACTCAATCATTTTGTCCGCAACCCGGGGGTCTACCGGCGTAGTTGCAGAATAATCAAAGTAGATTGGTAATTTCATTGTCTATACTTCTCCAAAACCTGAATCGCGGTTCAGGCTGTTACTTTTGCGGAAATAAGTGAATCTTCGAATGACGCCATATGACCGCGCTCCTGCCGCTCAGCAACACTGCGAACGTCACTTCTTGCCATCAGATCAGCCAGTGATATCTGGCTTAAAAAGTCATGAATCTGGCTACTCAGATCACACCACAAATGGTGTGTCAGACAGATATTACCATCATGACAACTGCCGGTGTGACCACAGCCAGTGGCATCAACTGACTCATTTACGGCATCAATCACCTGCGCCACATCGATATCCTGCTGCTCACGGTTAAGCTGGTAACCACCACCAGGACCGCGTACACTACGTACCAGCTCGTTGCGGCGCAGCTTGGCAAATAACTGCTCAAGATAGGACAGGGAGATACCCTGACGCTCGGAAATATCTGCCAGACTTACGGGTCCCTTTCCGGCATGTATTGCCAGATCAAGCATTGCTGTCACCGCATAGCGGCCTTTTGTTGTTAATCGCATTACCAATCTCTCCGTCATTCTTCGTGGTTCAACGAAGCTGGTTGCATTATGCAATAACCAACTATTTTGGTCAACTATTAAGCCGACTAAAACAGTCAACTATAGACAGATCAGCTACAACCCGTAGCACAACACTCAGCGACGGCTACGTTTCTGTATTGCTGTCAACATTCCCCTGAGCACATTCACCTCGACCTTATCAGGTACCGCCCGCAATATCAGACGACGTAATCTTGGCATCAGATTACGCGGTTTCTGCGGATCGAGAAACTCAATCTCTGTCAGAGTCTGTTCAAGATGGCCAAACAACAGCTCAAGCTCGCGGTTTTCAGCCAGCTCCACATCCCACTCAGTCCCCCAGCGCGGCTTAACATCATCAACACCAAACACTTTCGCCATGCGTAGCTCATAACTGATAACCTGCACCGCCGCGGCGAGATTGAGCGAGCTGAACTGCTCATCTACCGGAATATGGACATGCTGATGACAGCGCTGCAGCTCATCATTTGTCAGCCCCCGGTCTTCCCGCCCGAAGACAATCGCAACCCGGGTCGCTTCCGGCAAAGGTGCGACAATCGCCGCCAGTTCTCGCGGATTAACCAGAGGCCAGGGAATCGTCCGACTCCGGGCGCTGGTTCCCACTACCAGATGGCAATCCTCCAGGGCATCTTCAAGACTCTCAACTACCCTCGCCTGGGCGAGAATATCGCCGGCACCGGACGCCCGCGCCTCTGCATCAGCATGAGGGAACAGTTTCGGCTTCACCAGGCAAAGATCAGACAGCCCCATATTTTTCATCGCCCGGGCAACACCACCGATATTTCCCGGATGGGTGGTATTCACCAACACGATTCGGACATTTTCCAGCATCTTTAACCCACCCATTGAAAAAAAGGGCGTATTTTATCAGATATTTTACAACTATTAATCCCGGACTGTTCTTTATATGACAACTGTTTTGTATAATGCGCGTTTTGCTTCCCTTACTGGTATTTACAGATGCAACCGATGGTTAATATCGCCCTGCGCGGGGCTCGCGTCGCAGGTGAACAGATCACCCGTTCAGTCGAACGACTCGATCTGATCAAATCTGAACAATCAAGTGTTATCGAATTTCTCGAAGACACCTGCAAACAAGCTGAACGCACTATCGTTAACGCGATCCATAAGGCGTACCCAGAGCATCAGATCAACTGTGAATATACCGGCACACACAAACCTGAAGACCGGGTTTGTGATGTCATCTGGACAGTGAATCCGATCGACAGTATCTCCAACTTTTCCAACGCCCTGCCAGTCTTTGCCCTGAGCATCGCCTGCCACCAGCGCGGCAAACTTGAACACGCCATTATCCTCAACCCGATTACCGGTGAAGAGTTCACCGCCAGCCGGGGCAGAGGAGCACAACTGAACGGCAAACGTCTGCGGGTTAGCAATCGCAAACTCCTGGACAACTCCCTGATCGGCAGCGGTTTTTTTGGCCGCAGCAGTGACAAAGCCCACCTGGACAGCTTCCAGCAGATCTTCAAAAACATCACCCTGGAAAGCGGCAGCATCTACAGCGGCGGCTCACCTGCCCTGAACCTGGCATACACAGCGGCGGGACGACTGGATGGCTTTTTCCAGATCGGACTGAACCAGTGGGAGATGGAAGCGGGTATCCTGATGATCCAGGAAGCAGGCGGCCTGCTGTCCGACTTTACCGGCAACAACAACTTCATGAGCTCAGGCAACCTGGTCGCCGGCAATCCGAAAATTCTGAAAGCACTGCTGCAGAATATCCGCCCGGCTCTGAATGACGAACTAAAATAGACCGACTAATAAAGCAGCTTTCACATCGGCTGCTCACAGAAAACCGGGCATTGCCCGGTTTTTTTTAGTCTCAAAAAAATAACACCAGACACAAAAAAGCCCGGCAAAGCGAAGTGCCGGGCTTTTTTGTGTCTATAAATCTCAGAAAAGCAGATCAGACATCAAACGGATGACGCAGGACAATCGTCTCCACCCGGTCCGGGCCGGTTGAGATAATATCAATCGGCGCACCGGTCAGCTCTTCCAGACGCTTAATATAAGCAACGGCAGCAGCAGGCAGCTCATCCAGGGTTTTCGCGCCAAGAGTAGACTCACTCCAACCCGGCATAGACTCGTATACCGGCTCAACTGCCTCATACGCCTCACTACCGCTCAGCGAGGTCACCACATTACCCTGAGCATCTTTATAGCCGATGCAGATCTCAATCGTCTCCAGACCATCCAACACATCCAGCTTAGTCAGACAGATACCGGATACAGAGTTGATCTGAATCGCATGCTTCAGTGCAACGGCATCAAACCAGCCACAACGACGGGCACGCCCTGTGGTTGCACCGAACTCATGACCACGCTCAGCCAGACGCTCACCTACCGCACACCCCAGCTCAGTCGGAAAAGGACCAGACCCCACCCGGGTGGTATAAGCCTTAGTGATACCCAGAACATAATCCAGGTACAGCGGACCAAAACCACTACCGGTCGAGGTGCCGCCCGCAGTTGTATTAGATGACGTTACATAAGGATAAGTACCGTGATCGATATCCAGCAGAGAGCCCTGTGCGCCTTCAAACATGATATTTTCACCACGTTCGCGATACTCATGCAGCTTAGCAGTGACATCAGCCACCATCGGCCGCATCACTTCAGCCATCCGCAGCCCCTCTTCCAGCACTGCTTCATAGCTGACCGGTTCGGCTTTATAGTAGTTTTGCAGCATAAAGTTGTGATATTCCATCACCTCTTTCAGTTTCACCGCAAAACGCTCCGGATGCATCAGATCATCGACGCGTAAACCGCGACGTGCAACCTTGTCTTCATAGGCAGGGCCGATACCCCGACCGGTGGTACCAATTTTGGCCTCACCACGCGCAAGCTCGCGCGCTTGATCCAGTGCGATGTGATATGGAAGAATCAGAGTACATGCAGGACTCAGACGCAGTCGCTCACGCACAGGCACACCGCGGCCTTCCAGCTCATCAATCTCTTTCAACAGCGCTTCCGGTGACAACACCACACCGTTACCGATCAGACAAAGTACATTCTCACGCAGGATACCGGACGGAATCAGGTGCAGTACCGTCTTCTCACCATCAATTACCAGCGTATGGCCTGCGTTATGCCCGCCCTGAAAGCGCGCCACGGCAGATGCCTGATCTGTTAACAGGTCAACGATTTTGCCTTTACCTTCGTCGCCCCACTGCGTTCCTAAAACAACTACGTTTTTGCCCATTGGTTGTCTCTAGCGATTAATCAATCAAAAATTTACAGGCTCTCGAGAACCCAAGTTCCATCCTGCTGCACCAACTGGTGGGTAAACTGCTGCGCATCTTCCACAACCGTTTCATCCAGCATCGGCACAACACGCTCCCCCTGAGCTCTCAGCTTAGCCACAGCATCCAGCGCTGCAGAATCTTCAACAGCCGGAACCCGCACCACTTTACGTGCAGGCTTATCTTCCAGGGCAGATAACTCAACAAGAGTTTTCAGATCAGCACTGAATCCGGTTGCCGGACGGGCACGACCAAAATCGCGCCCCACTTCATCATAACGACCACCTTTGGCAACCGCCTGTCCGAATGCCGGAACATAAGCAGCAAACACCACGCCCGTGTGGTAGTTATAGCCCCGCAACTCACTCAGATCGAAATACAGATCCAGTTGGGGGTAACGCCGGGAGATCTGATCTGCAACGGCATCCAGATAATCCAGCGCATCCTTAATCATTTCAACGTCGGCAAAGCAGGTACGCGCCTTGTTCAGCACTTCACGTCCGCCATGCAGTGTTGGCAGTATAGTCAGATGAGTCTTAACACTTTCAGGAAGCCCGGAACCCGCCAGAAAGCGCGTTATCTCAGGCAGATCCTTACGTTGCAACAACTCGAAATACTCAGCTTCCTGATCTGCACTCAGTGCCGCCTCGCCCATCAAACCACGGTAGATACCTACGTGACCCAGATCGAGACTCAGATCCTGATTAACCTGCATCGCATTCAGAGTTTCCACCATCAGCGAGATAATTTCCACATCGCTGGCGACACCGCTGTGACCAAACAGCTCAGCCCCCACCTGCAGAGGGTTTCGCGAGGCTAAAGGATTAGCTGGCAGAGTGTGTAATATGGTGCTGCAGTAACAGAAACGGACCGGTCCCTGATTGCTAAGATGGTTGGCATCAATGCGGGCCACCTGCTGAGTGATATCTGCGCGAATACCCAGCATCCGTCCGGTCAACTGATCAGTGACCTTAAAGGTGTCCAGCTCCAGATCGCGTCCCACTCCGACAAGCAGAGAATCCAGATGCTCAATCAGCGGGGTCATCACCAACTCATAACCCCAGGTATCATAAAGATCCAGCAAACGCCGCCGCGCTGTCTCGACCTTTTGTGCCCGAGGCGGCAGCACCTCTTTGACGCCGTCTGGTAATAACCAGCGTTCTGCCAACGACATGTAACTCTCCGAAATACAGTGGATCAGTTAAATATATAAAGCAGGATGACGCCAGCCATCATACTTACAAAACCTGTTATACGTAGCGCCCGGTCACTCACCAAAGCCAACTGATGAACCAGATTACGCCAGCGCTGTGGATAGAGAAAAGGCAAAACTCCCTCCATCACCAGCATCAGACAGAAGCCAATCAGTAACTGGTGCCAGAGTTCAGAATGCATTACCCACCTCAACACAGCGGCACGGCCGCCACATAAAAAAACCGGGTCAAAACCCGGTTGCGGAATTCTACCACGGAACAGGTCAGTTAGTGCAGCCTATTCCGTGGATTTTTTATACTACAATCGGCGCATTGTGATCACTTGCCCTTTCCGCTGGAATTTCCCAGATAGCGGAAGAAATCACTGTCAGGCTTGAGCACCAGAATATCGCCCTGCTGATTAAACGCCTCTTTGTACGCATTCAGACTGCGGTAAAAGGCATAAAACTCTGGGTCCTTATTGTAGGCTTCAGCATAGATCTTGGCCGCCATGGCATCACCCTCACCACGAACCTGCTGCGCATCACGATAAGCATTCGCTTCGATAACCGCTTTCTGACGATCGGCATCCGCCTGAATACCCTCAGCCAGCTCTTTACCACGGGAACGCAGCTCACGGGCTTCCCGTTCACGCTCAGTACGCATCCGCTCGTAAACAGAGGCAGACACCTCCTGCGGCAGATCGATCTTCTTGACGCGAATATCGATCATCTCAATACCCAGCTCTTCCTTTGTCTGAACACTCAGGGAGTCGACCAGCTCAAGCATCAACTCATCGCGCTCACCGGAAACCACCTCGGTCAGGGTACGCTCACCAAACTGATTCCGCAGTCCCGCATCGACGTTCGGGAACAACAGCTCTGCCGCTTTATACTCGTCGCCCGAAGTGGCGGTGTAGTATTTCTGCGGATCGATGACACGCCACTTGATGAACGAATCCACAACCAGTCGCTTCTTTTCAACTGTCAGGTATGACTGTGGCTGAGCATCCAGTGTCTGCACCCGGCCATCAAACTTACGCACCTTATTGATAATCGGCCAGCGGATATGCAAGCCGGGCTTGATATCCGGATTAACGATCTCACCAAACTTCAGCAGTACCGCCCGATCGGTTTCTTTAATGATATACAGGGAGTTATAGCCAACCACGATAATTAACAGCGCGATCACTAATCCCGTCATAGATTTACCAGACATTAGCGTACCTCCCGTGATGTCGATTGCTGACGCTGACGAAGCTGCTCAATAACCTGATTAGTTACATCCCGCAACTCAGAGCTGTTCAACCGGCTTGTATTACTGCCGGTAGCCGTCCGGGGCCGGCTCTCTGTCAGCTTATCCAGAGGCAGGTACATCATATTATTGCCCCCCTCGACATCAACCAACACTTTAGCGTTGCTGGCATACACGGACTCCATGGCATCCAGATAGAGACGCTCACGCGTCACCTCAGGGGCTTTCTGATACTCAGTCAGCAGCGAAGTAAAGCGCTTGGCATCACCCTCAGCCTGCGCCACAACCCGCTCACGATAACCATTCGCTTCCTCTTTCATCCGCTGCGCATTACCGCGTGCTTCAGGGACAATACCGTTACGGTATGATTCTGACTGGTTAATAGAGCGCTGCTCATCCTCTCGAGCCTTGATCACGTCATCAAACGCATCCTGCACCTGGGACGGCGCTTTCGCTTCTTTGATGTTGATCTGCGTGATCCGCAGACCGGTCTGATAACCATCCATGTAATTTTGCAGTCGCTGCTTCACATCATTACCCAGCACCTCCCGACCCGCGGTCAGAATCGAGTTCATCTCAGAGGAACCAACGGTATGACGCAGAGCAGACTCTGACGCATGCTCCAGGCTGGACTTAGGATCACGAACCTTAAGCACATACTTGACCGGATCAGAGATAACGTATTGAACCGTCATACTGACGTCGACAATATTTTCATCTTCGGTGAGCATCAGTGAACGATGCTCATAGGCGCTAACGCGGGTTACGTTTTCAGTGGTTACATCATCGATCAGTGGCGGATTCCACTGCAGCCCCGGCATCACGGTTTCGTGATATTTACCCAGCCGCAACACCACACCACGCTCCTGCTGATCCACGGTGTAAAAGCCCATCGCCGCCCAGCCAACCAGCAACACAACAGCAACTACCACCAGCATACCGAAAGAAGATCCCGCCGATGGACCAGAGCCGGAACCACCGCCGCCTTTATTGCCACCGCCTTTACCAAATATACCGTTCAGCTTTTCCTGCAGCTTTTGCAGTGCTTCATCCAGATCAGGCGGCCCCTGATCCTTTTTACCACCACCGCGACGGTCACCGCCGTTATTCCAGGGGTCCTGATTATTCCCGTTACCACCAGGCTCATTCCAAGCCATACTGTACTCCGTCTAGAACTGTTTAAACCATTAAAAAATTGTAAGCAGCATAACTTAACTATGCAACCACTCGGGTTTGTTGACATTAACGCCAAGATAGCGCTCTGGTGCTATGTTCATACGACTTAATAGCTGCAGCAGATCTTTTTTCTGAATACGAACCTCCAGATCGATAACTCCCTGATCATCCACCACTTCATTCAGAACAGCCCCCTGAGCATAAAGCTGGGCACGCAAACCACCCTCCTCCGGTCGTAAGCTCAGCTGTTCATGGAAGATATCGCCAGCCAGCAGCTCAGTGATCGCCTGAAATAGCAGATCGATCCCCTCACCTGAGACTGCAGATAACCAGACCCGTACAGGTCTTCCCTCATCATTACGGTCGATACGTGCTTCAGCTCGCTCAAGCATATCGATCTTGTTATAAACTTCGAGAGTCAGCACCTCATCGGCACCGATCTCTTTCAGGACAGAGTGCACCTCGTCCATATGTGACTGCCGATCTTCATCGTAGGCATCGATTACATGCAGCAGCAGATCGGCCTCAGTAGTCTCCTGCAGAGTAGCACGGAACGCTTCAACCAGCTTATGGGGCAGATGGCGGATAAAGCCCACAGTATCAGCCAGGATTGCGGCCCCCACATCCGCCAGATCAATCCGGCGCAGGGTAGGATCCAGCGTGGCAAACAACTGATCTGCAGCATAAACCTCAGCATCAGTAATACGATTAAACAGAGTTGATTTACCCGCATTGGTATAACCAACCAATGAGATTGTTGGCACCTCGGAGCGGCTGCGGGCACGACGCCCCTGCTCGCGCTGTTTGCGCACCTTTTCCAACCGTTTAAGAATGCTTTTTATACGGGCCCGCAGCAGCCGGCGGTCGGTTTCCAGCTGGGTTTCACCCGGACCACGCAGACCGATCCCCCCCTTCTGTCGTTCCAGGTGGGTCCAGCCGCGCACCAATCGGGTCGACATATGCTCAAGCTGAGCCAGCTCAACCTGAAGCTTACCTTCATGGGTGCGTGCCCGCTGGGCAAAGATATCCAGAATCAGACCGGTACGGTCAAGTACGCGACATTCGATCTCACGCTCGATATTGCGCTCCTGCCCCGGACTCAGACTGTGATTAAAAATCACCAGTTCAGCCTGATGCAGGTGCACAAGATCCTTCAGCTCCTCTACCTTACCGGAGCCGATGAACGTTTTCGGATTTGGGAGACTGCGAGATCCGGTGAGAAAGGCTACCGGATCTGCACCAGCAGACAGGGCAAGCTCTTCGAGCTCTTTAGGACTTTCGCGGTCCACCTCATCTGCCATATCGATATGAACTAGTATGGCGCATTCGCCAGACTCAGGGCGCTCAAAGAACAATGAATACCTCAGTCGGTCGATTCGTCACCCTGCGGTAGTTTTACCGGACGGGCTGGAACCACAGTAGAAATAGCGTGCTTGTATACCATCTGGCTGACAGTATTCTTCAGCAGGATAACGAACTGGTCAAAGGACTCAATCTGTCCCTGAAGTTTGATACCATTTACAAGAAAAATCGAAACAGGTACCCGTTCTTTACGCAGTACGTTCAGATAAGGGTCTTGTAGAGATTGCCCTTTTGACATTGGAAGCTCCTTCCTAAGACTAAGTAATGCAGCGCTGGTCAGCTATATTTTATAGCCCGCGATACAAAATGCTGCCTCTAAAAAGCCGGACAGCCCAAAAGTTATTTTCAGTACTGCATTATATAATGATCCCATCCAACAATTTCAAGGCATTATTAGTTAAATTAGGGTCTGCCGATTCAAAATGATGCAGATTGTCCCAACTACGCAGCCAGGTGACCTGTCGTTTTGCTAATTGTCGCGTCGCGATGACACCTTTTTCGATCATTGTCGGGTAATCCCAAACGCCCTCGAAATACTCCCACATCTGCCGATAACCAACGCAGCGCACCGAAGGCATCTGCAGATTGAGATCGCCACGCTCCCAGAGCGCTCTAACCTCAGCCTCAAACCCCTGTTCCAGCATAATATGAAAGCGCTGTTCAATCCGCTCATGAAGAGTTTTACGCTCACCCGGCATAACGCAGAGCTGGGTGACATGATAGGGCAACCGTTGTGACTCCTGCTCCTGCCACAACTCAGTCATCGAACGTCCGGTCAGCTCATACACCTCCAGCGCCCGCTGCATCCGTTGCGGATCATTCGGATGGATACGCTGCGCGGCCACCGGATCCACCTGCTGTAAACGCCGATGCAGCGTCTCCCAGCCTGACTGCTCAGCCTCCTTAACCAGACGCTCACGGATCGACTGATCCGCCTGCGGCAGGGTGGCCAGACCTTTCAGCAGAGCCTGATAATAGAGCATGGTGCCGCCTACCAACAGCGGAATCCGCCCTGCTGCCGTGATCTCAGCCATCTCCCGCAGGGCATCGGTTCTGAAATCAGCCGCAGAGTAACTCTCAGCCGGATCAAGGATATTCACCAGCCGGTGGGGGTAACGGGACAGAAACTCTGCATCCGGCGTCGCGGTGCCGATATTCATCTCCCGGTAGATCATCGCCGAATCAACACTGATAATATCGCAGGGCAAGCGATCACAGAGCGCCATCGCCAGATCTGTTTTGCCTGACGCAGTCGGCCCCATCAGAAAGATGGCTGGCGGCAACTGATCAACCAACTTACTGTCCCCGCATAAACAGACTGTCGAGATCATTCATCGACATCTGTGTCCAGGTGGGACGGCCATGGTTACACTGACCACTGCGTTCGGTACGCTCCATATCCCGCAACAATGCGTTCATCTCAGGAATAGTCAGTTGCCGGTTAGCCCTCACAGAACCGTGACAGGCCATGGTCGCCAGCAACTCATTGGTGTGTTGCTGAATTTTCTGACTGGTACCAAACTGCGCCATATCCCCCAACACATCGAGAATCAGTTTACTGATATCGGCGCTGGCCAGTGCCACCGGCACCTGGCGGACAACCAGGGTTTCCTCTCCCATCCGGGCGATCTCAAAACCGAGCTTCGAGAACACCTGTGCCTGCTCCTCAGCACAGTCTGCTTCCATAGAACTAACCGCCATACTCACGGGCACCAGCAACGGCTGACTGCGAACCCCTTCCATCTCATATGCCTGTTTCATCCGCTCATATACCACCCGCTCGTGGGCGGCATGCATGTCCACCACCACCAGACCAGCATCATTCTGTGCCAGCACAAACACGCCGTGCAACTGAGCAATAGCGTACCCCAGCGGCGGACACTCGGTATCATCCGCCTGCGGCATAGAGGCCGGCTGCATGCCAGTGGCAGAATCTCCCTGAGGATGCAGCGCACCATAGGCGGAGATCTGATCACGAACCTGGCCAGCCCCCGGGCGATCTGACTGATACGTAGCACGGGAAATAAACCCGGCACCGGCTGCATTGCCGGAATCACGCTGCAACTGATGCAGAGGCATGCGACTCTGTTCAAAACTCTGCTGCGTCACGGACTGTCCCGGTGCAGCACTCAACAGGTGACTGGCTGCGGCACCGGAGATCGCCGGCTCACTACCCTGCTCCGGGCGGATATCGGCTATCACCCGATGGGTAGTGCGGAAGATAAAATCATGTACCAGACGGGTCTCACGGAAGCGCACCTCATGCTTGGTAGGATGCACATTGACATCCACCAGTTTCGGATCCAGTTCCATATAGAGGACATAGGCCGGATGCCGGCCATGGTAGAGCACATCCTGATAGGCCTGTCGCAGTGCATGGGCAACCACTTTATCGCGGATAATCCGGCCATTGACAAAGAAGTACTGCAGGTCGGCCTGACTGCGGGAGAAGGTCGGCAGCGCCACCCAGCCCCATAAACGCAGCCCTGAGGCTTCGGCACTGACATCCACTTTCATTGCATTTTCAATAAATGCTGGCGACAGCAGGGTCGAAATTCGCCGTTCCTGTTCGGTTTCGCTGATGGCGGGACGCAACTGATG
This sequence comes from Amphritea pacifica, assembly GCF_016924145.1. Taxonomy (GTDB): domain Bacteria; phylum Pseudomonadota; class Gammaproteobacteria; order Pseudomonadales; family Balneatricaceae; genus Amphritea; species Amphritea pacifica. Next base: position 25,025 of record NZ_JAFFZO010000028.1, read on the forward strand.
GATCACTTTCTGGTTATGTCGCAGGGTAAATCCGACATCAAAGCGGCTCAGTGCCAGCCGTTTCACCACCTCTTCCAGGTGTTTAAACTCAGTTTTTTCCGTTTTCAGAAATTTACGCCGCGCCGGGGTATTAAAAAACAGATCCCGCACTTCGACTGTAGAGCCCTGCGGGTGCGCTGCGGGCGATACCTCAGCGACCATATCCCGCCCCTCAGTCTGCACCTGCCAGCCTGCCTCCTGATCCGCGGTTCGTGAGGTGAGCGTCAGACGGGATACCGAACTGATCGATGCCAAGGCTTCACCGCGAAAGCCTAGACTTTCGACCGCTTCAAGATCATCCAGGTTGAGTATTTTACTGGTGGCGTGGCGACTCAGCGCCAGCGGCAGATCATCTTTCTCTATCCCCTGTCCATCATCCCGCAGGCGGATCAGTTTGACCCCACCCTGCTCGATATCCAGTTCAATCCGGCCAGCCCCCGCATCAAGACTGTTCTCAAGGATCTCTTTCACAACCGAAGCGGGACGTTCAACAACTTCACCAGCGGCGATCTGGTTCGCCAGCCGGGGGGTCAGCAGGTGTATTCGGGACATATCACAGATTACAAATAGTTATTTAACTGGCAGGGATCTTCAGCACCTGGCCAACCAGTATCTGGTCAGCATTGCTAAGCCCGTTCGCCTTGCGTAGTGCCGACAACGATACACCGTTCCTGCTGGCAATAACAGAGAGAGTGTCCCCCCGCACCACCTTGTAGCTGGAGGGTGCTGCCCTGGCGGCGCCCCGTCCCTCTTTTTGCCAGGCAAGCCAGGTCAGCGCGGGGGGCTTAGCCGAGAAATGCGCTTTGATGCCGGCAAAAATGGCTTCGGCCATCTTTCGCTGATACGCCTTAGATTTCAGCTTGGCCGCCTCGTCATGATTGGTGATAAAACCGGTTTCGACCAGAATAGAGGGGATATCAGGAGACTTCAAAACCACAAATCCCGCCTGCTCAACCTGCTTTTTATGCATTTTGGCAAACTTACTCATATTTTTATGGATACTGTGGGCGATATCCCGGCTATCACTGCGACTGGCGGTCATCGACATATCCAGTAACACCTTGGCCAGCACATCGTCTTTATCCTCCAGACTCACTCCGCCCACACCACCAATCAGATCGGCACTGTTCTCTTTCTGCGCCAGCCAGCGTCCCATCTCACTACTGGCCCCCCGGGGGGAGAGCACCCAGACCGAAGCCCCCCGGGCACGGTGATCGCGAAAGCCATCCGCATGGATCGAGACAAACATATCTGCATTCATCTTGCGCGCCCGTTCAGTACGGCTGCGCAGACTGATATAGTAATCCCCATCACGGGTCAGTTTAGGCTGAAACCCCCGCTCCTTTTGCAAAAGTGCATTGAGTTCCCGGGCGATCCCCAGCACCACGGTTTTCTCCTTGACCCGTCCAGGACCAATAGCCCCGGGGTCTTCACCGCCGTGTCCGGCATCAATCGCAATCACGATATCCCGCAACGCTGCCGGGTCGTCTGCAGACGCCACTGCGGTTTTCTGCGGGGCTTCAGGCGCCACATCACGATAAAGATCGAGCACCAGCCGGTGCCCATACTGATCATTCGGTTTGAGGGCAAAGCTCTTCGGCTTCACATGTTCTTTAAGATCAAGCACGATGCGCAGATCTTTACCACCATTACGGGAACCGGAACGGATCAGTGATACCGGGCTGCCAGACAGATCAACAGTTTCCAGATTGGATTGCAGAGACGCATCGGAGACATCCAACACGATGCGGTCAGGCTTCTTCAGAGTAAACAACTTATGCTGTACTTCCGAGGACAGATCGAACACCAGCCGGGCATGATCCGGAGCGATCCACACCCGCACATTATGAACTTCAGCCGCATAGCCACCAGCAGTCCCCAGCCAACAGCTCAAAAGCAATACTATCAGTCCCGCCCGTCGTATCATTCGGTTTCTCATCGTACTGTTACAACCCAAGCCCCTAAATCAAGCGCTCACATACGCTCTGAATATATCCATTACAACATACCTGCTGACAGGCTGCCTGCCAATCACATCAACTGACTATCAGCTTATCGGCCAGTTGCCGGCCTTTTTCAGTCTGCGGTTGCCAGTTTATCCGACGGCCCCGTTGCTCCACCGTAATATTCAGTAACAGATCCGCCAGAGGCAACGCCCCCTCACCCCGTTCAGGCCACTCAATCAGACAGATGCTCTGATCGGTAAAATAGTCTCTGATACCCAGGTATTCGAGTTCCTCAGGGTCTCCCAGCCGATACAGATCAAAATGAAACACCGTTATATCGCCCAGCTCATAGGGTTCAACCAGTGTATAGGTTGGACTCTTAACCGAGCCTTGATGACCAAAGCCCTGCAATACACCCCGACTCAGGGTGGTTTTACCCATACCCAGGTCTCCCTCCAGAAAGATCACCTCTCCGCCGGTGGTTGCACGGGCAATCTGCTGTCCAAACATAACCATTGCCGCTTCATCGGCAATAAACACACTGTAATCAGATTTCTGCGGCACTCTGCCCATCCTTACAAACCATTAACCAACAGGCGTAATTGTGCCAACAGATCGGTCGCTTGCATACCTCGGGGACCATAAAGTGCAGCACTGCGGTCTGCTGCAGCACCATGCAACCAGGCCCCCAAACGGGTTGCATCGGCAGCAGACAGCCCCTGAGCGATCAGCGCGCCGATCACACCGCTCAATACATCGCCCATGCCACCGCTGGCCATCCCCGGGTTTCCGGTAGGATTCAGATGCAGCGCGTCGCCATCAAAACTCAGACTTCCCGGCCCCTTCAACAGCGCAACCCCGCCAAATGCGGCTTGCAACTCAACCACCGCAGCAAACCGGTCAGCCTGCAATCCGGCAACGCTACAGCCTAACAGCCGGGCGGCCTCCCCCGGATGTGGCGTGATCACCCAGCGTTCGCCATTGCGCTGCCCAAACTCCCGGCGAAGCGTCAGCAGGTTCAACGCATCCGCGTCCAGCACCAGCGGTTTGTCAGCGCCCAGCGCCTGCATCAGCAACTGCTCGCCCCAGGCGTTTTTCCCCAGCCCCGGTCCCACCACCAATACATCAGCCCGTTCGATAAAGGGTTCCAGTTCGCTACCTGAACGAACCCCCACCGCCATCGCTTCAGGATAGCGGGACAACAGCGCAGAGAGATGCTCAGCCCGGGTCGCAACCGTCACCAGCCCGGCGCCGCAGCGCCCGGCTGCCTGGGCCGCCATAATTGCCGCGCCGCCCATACCGGTATCGCCGCCAATCACCAACACATGACCACAATCACCCTTGTGAGTGGTTGTATTCCGGGGCGGTAACAGGTGGCTGAGATCATCTGCCCCGGTAATAAATCCAGCGACATCCACCGACTCATAAACATCATCGCTGACACGCAGCCCGTCAAACAGCAGCTCTCCGGTAAACGCCGGCCCCTCATGGGTCAGCAATCCGCGCTTAACGCCGATAAAGGTCACCGTCATATCGGCCCGCACAGCAACGCCGAGAACCGCGCCGGTATCACTGCATAAACCCGATGGAATATCCAGCGCCACAACCGGCAGGCCCGCCCGGTTAATCTGTTTAATCGCGGTGCGGAATGGATCGCGTACCTCGCCGCTAATCCCGGTTCCCAACAGCCCGTCAATGATCAGCTCACCGGTGAAAGGCTGCTCGTTGTAAAGCTGCCACGCCACAGACTCCGTCTGCAACCACTCCCAGGCCTGCAGTGCTTCACCGGACAACCGCGCGGCAAAATCATCGCCGCCGACACAGAGCAACTGCACCTGCATACCCAAACGCTGCGCCAGCACCGCCACCACAAAGCCATCCCCACCATTATTGCCACCGCCACACAACAGCGTCAGCTTCCGAACGTCGGGCCAGCGCTGCCGTAAACGGTCAAAGGCGGCATGCCCAGCCCGTTGCATCAGTTTAAAACCCGGCACACCCGACGCTATCGCTGTCTGATCAAGAGCGCGGGTCTGTTTCGCTGTGTATAATGATGCTGGCAGGTCAGAATGTGACATAACATACTCTCTGTAAACATGGTCTCTGAAAGACTTTTCCTAACTTCATTATATAGCGCCGATGACTCAATACGACCCTGAAATACTGCAAACCCTGGCGGATCAGATCAAAGCGATGACCATATCCCTGGGTTTTCAGCAGTGCGGCATCACCGGCACCGACCTGAGTGCGGAAGCTGCGCCCCTTAAAGCCTGGCTGGATAAAGGTTATCAGGGAGAGATGAGCTATCTGGAAAATCACTTCGATAAACGGATTAATCCGGCACTGCTCACCGAGGGAACGCAGCGTATTATCTGTGTCCGTATGAACTGCCTGCCCCCCGATACAAAAACCATCAGCGTGCTGAAAAACCCGGATCAGGCGTATATATCCCGCTATACCATGGGACGGGATTATCACAAGGTAATGCGCAAAAAGCTGACCCAACTGGGCAAACAGATGGAAACCTTGATCGGTCAGTTCGGTTATCGTGCCTTTGTCGACAGCGCACCGGTTCTGGAGCGGCCGCTGGCCCGCAACAGCGGCCTGGGCTGGCAGGGCAAGCATACCCTGATTTTAAATCGTCAGGCCGGCTCCTGGTTTCTGCTGGGGGAACTGTTTGTCGACCTGCCGCTACCGGTCGATCCTCCTTACACAGAGGAGCACTGCGGCCAGTGTCAGGCGTGTATCGATATCTGCCCAACCCAGGCGATTGTCGCGCCCTACCAACTGGATGCTAGGCGCTGCATCTCCTACCTGACTATCGAACTAAAGGGCTCTATTCCTACCGAGTTCCGGCCTTTGATTGGCAACCGTATCTTCGGCTGTGATGACTGCCAGTTGATCTGTCCCTGGAACCGTTTTGCAAAGCACAGCGACGAGACTGATTTCACTCCACGCCATAACCTTGACCGCATATCGCTGCTGGAGCTTCAGCAGTGGGATGAGGCGACTTTTCTGAAACGCACGGAAGGGTCGGCGATCCGGCGCACCGGCTACAGCGGCTGGCAGCGCAATATCGCCGTTGCCCTGGGCAACAGCCGCGGGGGCGAGCAGGTGCTGAAGGCGTTACAGAGCATGATCGATGGTGATGATCCACTGGTCAGGGAGCACGCCCTCTGGGCGCTACAGCATCTGCAAAGCCGACGCGCCGATCAGCAGCCCCCCATTCTGAACCACCGCCGGTCAGCAACACTGCCGGACTGAATAAAGAAACCCATATTCATGAGTTTACTTAACTAAACAGGGCGTTAAGGTCACAACTTTCCCGCTTCCCCAACTGGGCTCCATGGGCAGACAGCCAGTGTTCGCCCGCCTCCCGGCCAGACTCCATCAGCCCGGTCAGAAATTGCTTGCTGTTATCATACTTACTGGCCCCACCCAGCCCCGCCAAAAGAGGATCACTCTCCAGCAGGTGACAGCGCATGCCGTTTACCTTACGCTCTGCCCAGCCCTGCCGCCAACGCGAGCCTGAACTGTATTTGCGGATATTGGTAATGGTCCGCATCTCCCGCATAAAGGTGCTCTGAAATCCAAGTTCGGTAACCCGCGCCGCAATATGTTCTGCGGAAACCGGCAGTTGATCCCGCTGCAACGACTGCAGCAGAATAATCAGCACATCATCCGTAACACACTCATAGATCAGCGGAAACACTGCGGGGTTGCCGGAAAAACCCCCATCCCAGTAGAATGCCCCGTCAATCTCAATCGCTTTATGGATATTAGGCAGACAAGCCGACGCCAACAGATGGGGCAGATCCAGTTCAGTCTCATTAAACAGGGTTAATTTTCCCGTGGCTACTTCGGTGGTGGCGATAAACAGCTTAAACGGACAGTCCTGCCTCAGCTTTTTGAAATTCACCTGCTGCTGCAGCAGGTCTTCGAGAGGATTGATATCCAACAGATTGAGGTCGTAGGGGGAAAGATAGCGCATCGCATGTAGCCAGAAACGGGTCACCGCCCCCTCAAGCTGTTCCGGCAAGCGAATCGAAAAATCACTGGAAGCGACCGCCAGCCAGAACGACGCTAACTGCGCCTTAGCGCCGCTACGACCACCTTTGCGCCACCCCTCAGCCAGCATAACCGCATTCATAGCCCCGGCACTGGTGCCACTGACACCATCAAAGCTGATCCAGGACTCCTCCAGCAAACGATCCAGCACTCCCCAGGTAAATGCCCCGTGGGCACCACCCCCCTGTAATGCAAGATTGATAGAAACAGGTTTCATAGACACCTCTCAGGCCTTATTGTGCAATGCACAAAAATAACATACCAGAGGTGAATTAGAGATGAATACTTTTCGTTTGCGCTGAAAGGTAAGCGAAACGCTGCTTTCTCTATCTAATAGTGATCAACGGTAATTTTCGCGGCAGGCTCGCTAAACAGATACCCCTGAGAATAGTCTATCCCTAATGCTTCAACCACCTGCTGCACCGCAGCATTATGAACAAACTCAGCAACGGTTTTGATGCCAGCGTTACGGGCAAAGAAGACAATTGCCCGGGTAATCTCATAGCTTTTGTTATCGGTAGCGATATTTTTGATATATTTCGCGTCGATCTTGACAAAATCGACGTGTAATTCAAGCAGGCGTTCGAAATTGGAATACTCAGTGCCAAAGTCATCGATGGCCAGTTTATACCCCAGATCTTTAAGCCGGGTTAACTGGGCAATGTGATTTTTCTTACCTGACGCACTGATCCCTTCAAGAATCTCCAGTACAACTTGCTCCGGCGCTACTCCGTAGGTGGCCGTCTTCTCTGTCAGATAGGTTTCCAGGTACTCCAGCAGCAGATCATCCTCAGTGATATTAACCGACAGAATTAACCCGGTACCGGCAATCTCTGCCAGCCCCTTATCAATCACCAGACGGGTAATGGTGGGAAACAGGCCGGACAGCCTGACCGCATTAAAGAAATGGTAGGGGGTATAGACCTTACCACGATCCTCAAGACGCACCAGAGCCTCATAACTGACAATGTCGCCGCTACTATTATCACGCACCCCTTGAAAATACGGTTTCACCCGTCCCTCATTCAGCGCCTGATGCAGCATAGCATTCCAGCGGATATATTCACGGCGCAATGTCTGGTCAGGCTCATCCAGCTCGGCGTCATAGATGTGATAACGGTTTTTACCCCGTGCTTTTGCCTGGCTCATCGCCTGAACGGCCTGTTCCAGCAGATTTTTGCGTCCCGATGCACCACCAGCAGTAAAAGTGATACTGAACAACTGGTCGTCAATTTTCAGCGGATGCCCGAACAGATACTCCCTGAACCGTTCAACCTGTTGTTGCAGATCGGTCGGCAGCCGGTAATACAGCGCAAACTCATCCGCATTAATACGGTATAGCTCAGCCTCAGGAAACTGCTGCCGCAGCAGTTGCGCCACCTTGCAGAGAAACAGATCACCAAAGGAGGGACCATAAGCGGTATTGATAAAGCGGAAGTTATCCAGATTGATCAGCAACAGGGACTGCATAGCGATACAGTTTTTCAGCTGCACCTTCAGTTTTGACTGATTCGGCAGGGCTGTCAGACTGTCGCACTCAAGCGCCGTTATCAGTTGCTTGCGTTGCTCTTCCAGCGCCTGCTCCTGATGCTGTTTCGCCAGCACAATATTCACCATCGAGGCGCCGACATCCAGCAACCGAATATGAAAAGCCGATGGCGCACGCTGTTCAAAAGAGGAGAGCGCAAACGACCCAATGACGTTGCCATCATTGTTGCGCACCGGCATTGACCAGCAGGCGCACAGATTAAAATCACGAGCCAGTTGCCTGAGATCCTGCCAGCGGGGATCACTGAATGTATCCCTGACGAACACCGGCTCATTGCGCATCACCGCATTGCCGCAGGATCCGCTGCCAGGCCCCGGAGCCAGGCCCTGCAGCGCATCGACCCCCTGTTGCGGCACACTGGGGGCAACCAGCACATTGAGCAGACCACTCTGTTCATCGCGCAGCATAACCGAGGCAACAGAATTGGGCAGCAGTTGCTCCGCCATGCAACACAAAGCATTGAGGGTATCGATATACTCAGCGTTGCCGGCAACCTGAGCAAAAATAGATTGTTGCAACCTGAGAATCTTATCCAGTTCCTCAACCGACATCGCCCGCTCTTCAACAGGCGGCTGGTCGTATGAGTTTACACTATCGATTTCATCAATCATGAGCAGTGTCCAGGTTCCGGTTCACCAGTAAGCATATGGCAGAAAAAGGAATAAGTCTTCACCCGACCCGAAGCTCTCCCCCCATAATGGGAGCCTGATTCAGACGTTATCATTTATAGCTTAAAAAATGTTTCACGATAGTGCTGCAGCTCATTAATGGAGTCTTTAATATCATCCAACGCCAGATGACTGCCTTTTTTTACCACACCATCCAGCACCTCTGGTGCCCAGCGCCGGGCCAGCTCTTTGATAGTACTGACATCGAGATTGCGGTAATGGAAAAACGCTTCCAGCTCCGGCATATACTTCACCAGAAAACGCCGATCCTGACCGATTGAGTTGCCACAGATCGGCGAAGCGCCCTTATCCACATACTCACTGACAAATTCGATTGTATCCAGCTCAGCCTGTCGCTCACTGATCAGAGAGTCACGCACTTTCTGCGTCAGCCCAGACTGCCCATGCTGCCTGGTACACCATTCATCCATACCGTTTAACAACTCATCGGACTGATGAACCACCAGATTTGGCCCTTCTGCCAGAATATTCAGCTGCGAATCTGTTACGATAGTGGCGATCTCGATGATTCTGTCATGCTCCGGATCAAGACCGGTCATCTCAAGATCGATCCAGATCAGGTTATTCTGCCGTGACATATTAGTATTCCTTAGTACCAGTACTGTAAAATGAGTGCTTAATAGAATACCTTAGCATGCTGTGAAAATTCACCCCTATACCAGAATTAGCTGATAAATGTCGAAACGTAAGCTTACCCGCCGCCAGACCTGGCGCGTACAGAAGATTCAGGACGAGCGTGCCCAGCGAGCAGCGCGCAAAGATTCAGATATCGATCAGCAACTGGAAGGCGGTGATCTGGGGCCGGAACAACACGGCCAGATCATCTCCCACTTTGGCCGGCAGGTCGACGTTGAAGCGCAGGAAGGCGATGCTGCCGGGCAGATCTTTCGCTGTCATATGCGCACCAATCTCGACACGCTGGTAACTGGTGACCGGGTAATCTGGCGCGCCGGAGCTGAATATGGTGTGGTGGTGGCCACCCAGCCACGCAACACGATTCTGCAACGGCCAAACAACCACGGCGAGCTCAAGCCGGTAGCCGCCAATATCGATCAGATCGTGATCACCATCGCCGTTGAACCGCTGGCCCATTACAATCTGATCGACCGCTATCTGGTGGCTGCCGAACTCAGTGGCATCGAACCGGTCATCCTGCTCAACAAAACCGATCTGCTAAACGATGAAAATCGCCAACGGGTAGACACGATGGTCGACCTCTATCGCTCCATCGGTTATCAGGTGATGCAGGTTTCATCGATGGACAAAGAGGGGCTGGCTCCTCTGCGACAACAGCTGAATAACCGTATCAGTGTGTTTGTCGGCCAGTCCGGCGTGGGCAAATCATCACTGATTAACGCCCTGCTACCGGGAATAGATCTCAAAGTGGGGGCTCTGTCCGAGTCCACCCGCAAAGGCACCCATACCACCACCACCGCCCGGCTGTTTCACTTTCCTGATGGGGGCGACCTGATCGACTCCCCCGGAATCCGGGAGTTTGCCCTGTGGCACATTAATGAACATAATCTTCTCGATGGGTTTCGCGAGTTTGCCCCTTTTATCGGCTACTGTAAGTTCAGAGACTGCAACCATGAAAAGGAGCCCGGCTGCGCTATCAAACAGGCCATCGAAGAGGGTAAGATCAGTGAGCAACGGGTAAACAGCTACAAGCATATTCTGAATACCCTGAATCAGGACTGACGGGGCAGCAGGACCAATGACCGAACAACAGATTCCGCAGAATGCTGAGCAGTGGTACCACTTTCTCAGTGAAAAACAGCCACCGGTCAGACTCAGCATCATCAAACGGCTACAAAAAAAACTGGCCGATCCGAACTGCTCAGTCAACCATCTGAGCAAGCTGATCAAAAGCGATCCTCTGCTCTGCTTTCACGTGGCACTGGCTGCAGGAAGGCTGCATGATGAAAAGCAGTCAGAGATCACCAGTATCGATCACGCCATCGGCTCACTGGGGATGCATAAACTGGAACAGTTGATCAACAGTCTGCCCAGCCTCCGCCTGAATCCGGCCAGTACCGCGCAGAAAATGTATTTCCGGGCCGTTGCCAACAGTCATCATGCTGCAACTCAGGTGCATCAGTGGCTGAAACAGTGCCGTGGCGGTATGTTTGCCGAAGAGAGCTATCTGGCCGCGCTGTTTTACAACATAGGTCACTGGCTGCTGTGGTATTTTGCCCCGCAGCATATGGTTAAAATCCAGATCATGATCCGCGAAAAAAATGTCAGTCCTGAACTGGCTGAGACCCGGGTACTGGGCTGCACCATTGATGGCATCTCCAAGCGACTGCTGTCCCTCTGGCCAGTATCGTCACTGGCCAGAGTGACGCTGGAAAACAGCACCCCTCTTAATCGTCAGATGATCCTGCAGCTACACCAGCGCGCCCTGAGTGATCCCCGACTGGATGGCGACCAGCTGCGTCAGCTAAACCATCTGACACAGCAGAAGTTTTTCCCGGTCAAACTGGGCAATCTGCTGGCGCTGACGGCCAACTATGGCTGGGGGACAGAAGCGACTCTCCATCTGATCGACATCATCAATGATTACCTGCGGGGCGAACTCAACCATACCTTCGCGTTCCTGCATCGAAATTGTGTTATGGCTTCACGAAACTATCATGTCGCCGGAACGCTCGCCCCTGCCGCAGAGATGCTGATGCTTGAATCGGATCTGTCTCCCACATACAGACTGACCGCAACAGACAGAAAACTCTTTCAACTGCCTCACGATAAATCAATTTCAGAGTCTGCCAAAACCAACGCAACCACAACAGTTAACCGGCCGGCCCCACCGCAACGAGTCGCAGCTGAAGCTGAAGCCGCAACCGATCAACCTGCTGCTGGTCGTATCAGCCAAGATGAGGCCGCGTCAGCGGATAACCGGCAAACCCCGGTTGAGGCTGAGCCGGTCGTGACCCCCGAAACTCAGCCAGCGATCAGAACAGCTGAGCAACGCACTGTGGCCGACGCTGACTTTCTCGACAAGAATCTCTACCGGCAGTATCTGCAACGATTCAATGAGTTAGGGGATTACTACAGTCAGGGTGCCCAGGTGCTTAATGATCTGCTAAAAGCGCTCATTGCCGGGCTGGGTATGCAACGCGCTGCACTGATTATATTGCCACCGAAAAGCAACTCCCTGAAAGTTGTCAAAGCCACCGGTTTTGCCGACAACCACCCCCTGCCACACTCCACCCATATTCTGGGGCCCAAAAGTCTGTTCAGCCGCCTGAACGAAAAACCGGGATGTCTGCTGATTAACCAGACCAACCGAGAACAGGTCAGAACAATGTTACCAGCCACCTTCAGCCGCCATGTCAGCCAGAATGACTACCTGCTGATGTCACTGATCGCCAGTAACCGCTCGGTGGTCATTATCTACGCTGACCGGGATAACACTGCCGATGGGGTGCAGACCTTTCATCATAAAAAGTTTAAAGACCTGTGTAATAGCGCCGGACGCTGTCTGGACCATGTTTATAAATTACGCGCCGGAGCCAAAAAATGAGCCTGCCACTGGTTATCTCCCCTCAGCAGCTAGCTGAACAACCATCCACCGCAAATCTGCTGATTCTTGATCTCTCTTCAGCAGAAAACTATCACAAGGGGCATATCCCCGGCGCCATACATATGGACCCGGCCAGACTGTTACGGGGCCATGGCGAGGTGCCAAACAAAATCCCTGAGCCTGAACAGCTCAGTAGATTACTGGGGGAGATCGGCCTGACCCCTGAACGACATGTGGTTGTTTACGATGACCAGATGGGGCCCTGGGCCGGACGGATGATCTGGACCCTGAACAGTATCGGCCACCGGCGCTGCTCATTTGTGAATGGCCACCTGGCGGGCTGGGTTCAAGCGGGATTGCCACTGGAGACCCGGCCAAACACCGCAACCCCAGCCCTTTACCCGGTAACCTTAACGTCAGAGTATCTGGCAGATATCGCCTATATCAGCGACCATCTGAATGCCAGTGACCATATCGTTCTCGATGTCCGTTCCCCCGCAGAGTTCGCGGGCGAGAAGATCATTAACGCAAAACGGGGGGGGCATATTCCCGGCGCGGTGAACTATGAATGGACCCGCGCCCTGGTGTCCAGCGAGCAGCCACAACTGCGACCTGCCGCGGAGATAATGGCAGAACTCAACGCCCTGGGTGTCACCCCGGATAAGACCGTCATCACCCACTGCCAGACCCACCGCCGCTCGGGCCTCAGCTATCTGTTCACAAAACACCTTGGGTTCGACAAGGTACGCTGCTACGATGGCTCCTGGTTTGAATGGGGTAACCGGGATGATACGCCGATTGAGACCTGATGTTAGCAACGCCGCTGTTCTTCCGCCGCGATCATCCACACCGCTGTTCAACGATAATATTTAACAGAATTATTTGACCTATTTTTCGGAAACCTGACTGTGAAAGACTCCCTGTTTATTCTGCTGCAACACATACTGCCCCAACACCTGCTGTCCCGGGCGGTAGGTTATCTGGCTGAAAGCCGCTGCAACTGGATCAAGCGACCCTTTATTAAAACATTTGCCAGACATTACCGGGTCAATATGAGTGAAGCACTGATCGGGGATCTGGACCAGTTTGACAATTTCAACGCCTTCTTCACCCGCGCCCTGAAACCCGGTATGCGCCCACTTGATGAGGCCACCGTGGTGTCTCCTGCCGACGGCGCGATCAGCCAGATCGGTGGTATCGATTATGGCCGGATTTTACAGGCAAAAGGCCGGGGTTACGGCCTCAGTACCCTGTTAGGCGGCCACGCAGATCTGGCACAGGAATTTATCCATGGCCATTTTGCCACCATCTATCTGTCCCCCAGTGATTACCACCGGGTACATATGCCGGTTACCGGCACCCTGCGGGAAACGATCTATGTTCCGGGCGATCTCTACTCAGTCAATCAGACCACCGCCAAAGGGGTCGATAATCTGTTCGCCCGAAATGAACGATTGATCGCTATATTTGATACAGAGCTGGGGCCGATGGCGATGGTACTGGTCGGAGCGATGATTGTCGCGGGTATTGAAACGGTCTGGAGCGGTCAGGTGGCCCCACCGCAGAAACACAGCTGGCGTACAGACCACCACAAACCGGCAGAGCCGGTCGTGCTACAACAGGGCGAAGAGATGGGCCGATTTAAGCTCGGGTCGACCGTTGTGCTGCTATTTGGTAAAGATGCGATAGAATGGTCAGGGACACTGAAAGCGGATGATCCGGTGCGTCTTGGCCAGGCGATCAGTGGCTCGTGAACGAGCCGTGCAAGAACGTCACTGCGTGACTCGCCAGATGCGGCTTCGCTAGTGGCTAGTGGCTAGTGGCTAGTGGCTAGTGGCTAGTGGCTAGTGGCTAGAAAAAGATTAAGCAGGCCACTGCGAGTTGGCAAGCGCTTACATACAAGAGCTTGCATAAGAACTTAATACAAGAACTTCACTTTTTCAGGTTATATTATGAGCTGGTTAGAAACGCTTAATGCGCTGGGTGTTCAGGTTGATGAGCTGGGAAACTGCCAGGTTTCAGCAGCAGAGAGCCGCGATGCGGCGGTCACGGTTACCCCGCTGACCCATCTGGGGCTGTTCAGTGTCACCGGTCCTGATGCAGAGAAATTTCTTCAGGGCCAACTCTCCTGCGATGTCCAACAGCTTAGTGCAGGTAAAAGTCTGCTCGGCTCACACTGTAATATCAAAGGAAGCATGATCAGCCTCAGTCGTCTGATGCCGGTTGAAAATGGCTTCTGGCTACGCACTGAACGGCCGATTCTGGACACCGCGATGGCCAACCTGAAAAAGTATATGATCTTCTCCAAAGCGGAAAGCCATAACCGTTCAGATGAGATTGTGGGGCTGGGGATCAGTGGCGCACAGGCGGACCGGGCACTCCTGGCAGAAGGTTTCACCCTCCCGGCAGAAACCGGAGAATTCGCCGTCTATGGCAGCGGCTTACTGATCAGGGTTCCGGGAGAGCGATTTGAGTTGTGGCTGCCGGTTGAACAGGCCAAAACCCTGCTCAGCGGACTGCTGAAAGAGGCCACTCTGGCGGATACCAACAGCTGGAAGCTGCAGGATATCCGCAGCGGCATCCCGTCACTGGACAGCGCGACCCTGGAAACCTTTATCCCTCAGATGACCAACCTTCAGGTGTTCGACGGTGTCAGCTTCAGCAAGGGCTGCTATACCGGTCAGGAGGTGATTACCCGCCTGCAACATCGGGGCAAACTCAACCGACCAATGTACCGACTGGCGTTCAGCGCTGACCAGACTCCCCCCCCCGGCACCGCGATCAATACGCCGGAGCGCGCAGGTGTTGGCACCGTTGTCAGTGCCGCAATGACCTCAGAGCAGCAGGGTGAACTGCTGGCTGTCATTCTGAAAACCAGTTTTGATGACACCGAGACCGCGCTGACACTGGAAGGCGGTGATCAGCCACTGCAGCGCCTGACACTGCCCTACGAACTCGATCCGGAACTGTTTGAGCGCCCCCAGCGGCTCTGATCCATGAACGCAGCGTCGCTATAGCGCTGAAAATAACGATTGCCCGCCTGGCGGTTGCCGGTCTCGCATCATCTTTATAGAGAAAATATCTGACGCCCCATTTTTTCCGGCCGAAGACCTGATTATACTACGCTAACATTTTTATCCTGGAACATCAGATCATGCCTAAAGCTAGCGAAATAAAAAGAAATGCCGCCATCGAGATCAATGGCGAAGCCTATATTGTCAGGGATATTGAACGCTCAGTTCCGCAAGGGCGCGCCGGAGGCAGCCTCTATCGCATGCGGATGTACAATGTTGCCACCAACGCTAAGATAGATGAGACCTTCAAAGACTCCGATATGCTGACCCTGGCCGACCTGAGCCGTCGTGCAGCCACATTCTCGTACACTGATGGTGATGAGTATGTGTTCATGGACAGCGAGGATTACACCTCCTACAGCATGAACAAAGAAACCATCGAAGATGAGCTACCGTTTATCACTGAAGATCTGCAGGGGATGCATGTCATGGTTTTAAATGATGTGCCGGTGGCGCTGGACCTGCCCGGTATTGTCGAACTTGAGATCATCGAAACCGACCCCTCAATCAAAGGCGGCTCCGCCACCGCCCGCACCAAGCCAGCCAAACTGTCCACCGGACTGGTGGTGCAGGTGCCGGAACATATCTCCACCGGCGACCGCATCAAGGTCAACGTGGAAGAGCGTAAATTTACCGGCCGTGCATAATTAACACAGCTTATAAAAAAACCGCCAACTCAGGCGGTTTTTTTATCGGTGATGCTTATTCAGAAGCATAAAGAGCAAAGACCTCCGCCCCGGTCATATCCTTTGTGACATTGGCAAACGAATAGTATTCAGGCTTTTCATCGATAAATATCTGATGACTGAACGTAACCCCCTCATCAACCGCAAAAAAGCCGATCGGGACAATATACTGGTCCTGCTGCGTTAAATGGTAAAACAGATGTGTGCCACACTGACTGCAGAAACCCCGTTCAGCCCAGTCCGAGGACTGAAACCGGCGAATATATTCAGCACCTGAGATCTGCAGATCAGCAGCACAGTCCACCGCCAGCAACGGACCTCCGGTCCAGGTCCGGCACATACTGCAGTGGCAGGCCCCCATTGAAGGAGACATCGATCCGGTGCTCATCGACACCGCACCACAAAGACACTGACCCGTTACCGTTAATGTATCACTCATATTTCATCTCCTTAGGGGCACTCATGGCTGCTCTGCACCCCTGAATTTCACTTCTGACGGTTTTCCAGTTTACGCCGCAAACGTAAGCCGGGGCCAACCTGCGCCTCAGGCTGGTCAGTCTGAAGTATCACCAGTTCACCATCAACGAAATCCTGCTCCATCCCCAACATAATCGCAGAACCGTTATCCAGATAGAGAATCAGCAGCGCGTCATAGTTAAGGGATTCAGAGGGGATATTCAGTTCTGCCGCCACAATATCGATCAGCTCCCTCTGCTCATAGATCTCGATAGAGAGAATACTAGCGGCTGCAGGCAGACTGATCCAGCTGCACCGATCAGGACGAGGCACCACCGCTTCAACCTCATTAACCGCCAGACAACCCACCGTAAAACCATCGGCAAACGGATGCCGGGCAACACTCACCTCGATCCACTGTTCATCACTCAAACGAAATCGCAGCCAGCAGGCTCGGTTCATATCCTGTCCCAGACAGGTATGCAGCCCTCCTGCCCAGATCTCATCCAGACGCAAATCAAATAACTGAGAAAGCGTCTCCTGAGCATCGGTATCCAGATGAAATACTTTCAAACGCACAGTTTCATTCATGGGGTGTCTCCTTCCAGTCGACAGACCGGCTACGCCGCTGGCTAGTGGCTAGTGGCTAGTGGCTAGTGGCTAGTGGCTAGTGGCTAGTGGCTAGTGGCTAGAAAAAGCGTAACACAATCAGCAGTTTACTCTACTAATATTTGCTCAAACTCTCTCTTTTGCTAGCCTCTAGCAGGCGCGCAGCGCCGTTCTAGCAAGCGACGAAGTCGCGTCTAGCTGCTAATTTCCCCCGGGAGCTGCCAATCTATCGGGTCACGCCCACAACGCTGCAGATACTCATTCGCCTGACTAAAGTGCTTGCAGCCAAAAAAGCCGCGATAGGCCGCCAGTGGCGATGGATGAGCAGACTTCAGCACCAGATGCCTGTGCGGATTGATGACAGCCCCCTTCTTTTGGGCATAGCTCCCCCACAGCAGAAACACCACGTGCTCACACTGCTCATTCACCGTGGCGATCACCCGGTCGGTAAACTGTTCCCAGCCTTTCCCCTGATGGGAGGCGGCCTGCGAATCCTCAACCGTGAGTACCGCATTCAGCAGTAACACCCCCTGTTTTGCCCAGCTTTCCAGATAACCGTGATTCACCGGGGTCACCCCCAGATCACTGTGCAGCTCTTTATAGATATTCACCAGCGAAGGAGGCGTCTTGATACCGGGTCGCACCGAGAAGCACAGACCGTGGGCCTGACCTGGCTGATGGTAGGGGTCCTGACCGATAATCACCACCTTCACCCGGTCCAGCGGTGTTGCCTCCAGGGCATGAAACCAGTGAGTCGAATGGGGGTAGATGGTTTTTTTAGCCGCCTTCTGCTGTTGTAAAAACTGTTTCAGCTGCTGCATATAGGGCGCTTTAAACTCAGCGTTTAACCAGGGTTGCCAGCTCGGGGCATTGTCCAGTGCCATAATACACTCCTCATTCATTCAGTTATCACCGCAGTCACGAATCTTCGCATCAGAGCGCCCCAGCCACACCTCACGGGTCAGGGTTTTACCATAGATAATCGAGTAATAGCGCACCTTACCCGGGGCATGGGAGATCACGCCGGAGATCAGAATCACCACGATATAGATCCAGGCCTGTGGCTGAGTAAACCAGTAGATTGCGGCGCTCAGCAACAACAGTTTAAACAGTATTAACTGACCCCGCAGCTGATACAGCCAGATAGAGTCCACATAGAGCTCCTTGGCCACCATCAGCACACCACTGCCAACAGCCAGCAGCAGATAGGGAAACCAGGCCGCCTGCGGCTGATGAAACAGGTAAGCACCCGCCAGCCCGGCAATTCCCACCAGATGCAGCGAACGCAGCATAATGCTGATCCAGCGTTTGCCGGGCAGATGGCGTTTCTGTTGCGGTATTAACCAGCTCATACAGAGATTCCTGAAGACAAAAAGGGCCACCCGAGGGCAGCCCTTATAGATTAACCGGTTCTGTTCAAAGACGCATCAGCCCCGGGGGCGCATCGCCGGGAACAGGATAACGTCCCGAATCGAAGCCGAATCGGTGAACAGCATCACCAGCCGGTCGATACCGATACCCTCACCGGCAGTGGGCGGCAAGCCATATTCCAGCGCATTGATGTAGTCTGCATCGTAGTGCATCGCTTCATCATCACCGGCATCCTTTTCTGCCACCTGTGCCTGAAAACGTTCCGCCTGATCTTCAGAGTCATTCAACTCAGAGAAGCCGTTCGCCAGCTCGCGTCCGGCAACAAAAAATTCAAACCGGTCAGTCACAAACGGGTTGGCGTCGCTACGCCGGGCCAGCGGTGAAACTTCGGTCGGATATTCGGTGATAAAAGTCGGTTGCTGCAGTCGGTGCTCAACGGTCTTCTCGAAGATCTCGATCTGCACCTTACCCAGCCCCCAGCTATCCTTCACATCGATATCCATACGCTCTGCGATCTGACGGGCAGCATGATCATCGGCCAGCGCTTCGGCAGTGATATCGTCGTTATAGTGGAGGATAGAATCAAACACACTGAGACGGGTAAACGGCTTTTCAAGGTCGTATTCAAAGGTTTCCAGCACCTCTCCGTCTTCATTGCGTACGGTGTTAACGATCGTCGTCGTTCCCAGCACATTCTGCGCCACGGTACGCAGCATATCTTCGGTCAGGTCCATCAGATCATGGTAATCCGCGTACGCCTGATAGAACTCAATCATGGTAAATTCTGGATTATGACGGGTCGACAGGCCTTCGTTACGAAAGTTACGGTTGATCTCAAACACCCGCTCGAAACCACCCACCACCAGACGTTTCAGATACAGCTCCGGGGCGATCCGCAGATACATATCCCGATCCAACGCATTGTGGTGCGTGATAAAGGGCCGGGCACTGGCGCCACCGGGAATCACCTGAAGCATCGGCGTTTCCGCTTCAATAAAGCGTTTTTCAGTCAGATAGTTACGGATACCGGCAACAATTTTAGAACGGGTTTCAAATACTTTGCGGGACTGTTCATTGGTGATCAGATCCACATAGCGCTGACGGTAACGAATCTCGGTATCCTGCAACCCCTTATGCTTATCCGGTAGCGGACGCAGGTTCTTGGTCAGCAGTTCATACTGTTCCATGTCGACATACAGATCGCCCTTGCCTGACTTATGCAACGTACCGGTAACACCGATAATATCGCCCAGATCCAGTGATTTAGCGAAAGCACGCGCCTCTTTGTTCACGTAGAACTGAATCCGCCCGGACATATCCTGGATGACACCAAAAGCACCGCGGTTGAGCATCACCCGGCCAGCAACACTGACTTTAATGCCTTCTTCAGCAATCGCTTCCTTGGATTTATCGCCATGCTGATCCTGCAGATCCTGAGCATAGCTATCACGACGGAAAGTGTTTGGGAAAGCGTTACCCGCTTCACGCAGCGCGTTGAGTTTTTCACGACGCTCCGCAATCAGGCGGTTTTCATCTTGCTGCTGAGTGTTATCAGACATGTTATGTGGAACCTTTAATGGTTAACTCTTTAATTCCAGAGATCGCTAAATCGCAATCTCTTCATATTTTCTAAATCGTTTAAGCGTTGCGCCAGCCAGCACAATAACTTAAACGCGGTGAAAGCGTGATGAGCGCAACCGCTTTCGCAGTGTTTAACACTTAAAGACCGGCTTTCAGGCTGGCTTCAATAAACAGATCCAGATCGCCATCGAGAATCTTATCGCAGTTACTGCTCTGCACCCCGGTGCGCAGATCTTTAATACGCTGATCATCCAGTACGTAGGAACGGATCTGACTGCCCCAGCCGATATCCGCTTTATTGTCTTCCTGTTCCTGGGCGGCCTCGGAGCGCTTCAGCATCTCCATCTCGTACAGTTTGGCCCGCAACTGTTTCATACAGGTATCTTTGTTCTGATGCTGCGAACGCTGGCTCTGGCTCTGCACCACAATACCGGAAGGTCCGTGGGTAATACGCACCGCAGACTCAGTCCGGTTAACGTGCTGACCACCGGCACCGGAGGCCCGGTATACATCCACCCGCAGGTCGGCCGGATTGATCTCGATCTCCACGTTATCGTCGATCTCAGGGGAAACAAATACCGAGGAGAACGATGTATGACGACGGCCGCCGGAGTCAAACGGTGATTTACGCACCAGACGGTGCACCCCGGTTTCAGTGCGCAGCCAGCCAAAGGCATATTCACCCTCAAAGCGGATGGTGGCCGATTTGATACCCGCCACATCCCCGGCAGAACACTCCAGCAGTTCGGTCTTAAAGCCTTTATCCTCACCCCAGCGCAGGTACATCCGCAACATCATCTCAGCCCAGTCCTGCGCTTCGGTGCCACCGGAACCGGCCTGAATATCGAGGAAAGCGTTGTTAGCATCCGCCTCACCGGAGAACATCCGGCGAAACTCCAGCTGATTCAGCAGCCCCTCAAGATTTGCAACTTCGCTGCGCACCTCTTCAACGGTATCCTCATCATCCTCTTCAACCGCCATGTCCAGCAGATCACGGGCATCAGCAACACCGGCGGTCAGATCATCGATAGTCTGCACCACACCTTCCAGCATCGCCCGTTCCTTACCCAGCGCCTGCGCCCGCTCCGGCTCACTCCAGACGGCAGAATCTTCCAGCTCCCGATTGACCTCTTCCAGGCGTTCCTGCTTCTCCGGGTATTCCAGATAAGTACGTAACACCTCGGTTCGCTCGGTTATATCTTTCAGGCTATTGATGATCGGATTGATTTCCATCGTAATCGCTTTACTCTCTCTATCTGCGCTGGCAGCGTTCTATCTGATCGGTACCGGGACTGGCTGAATTAGCCGTTTAAAAAAGCAGCACATTTTACCCGATTCCCCTGCGGCTGTGTATCCAAACGGCTGAAAAAACTCGACTTTGCCCCCCTTTATCAGCAAGAATTGGATATAACCTAGGGAACTGCGAGATAACCAATACTAAAATGTATCGACTGTTGATCATCTTCTGCACGTTTTTCGCGTTACTTCCTTCGCCCCTGATGGCCGCGGAAGAAACTGCCCCCCCCCATACTGATACATTTATCGGCATCGCCTGTATTGTCATTTTTCTGATCAGCTATCTGTTCGTGCTGGGGGAGGAGTTTTTTCATCTGCGCAAATCGAAACCGGTGATTGTCGCCGCCGGACTGATCTGGTTGTTAATCGGGCTGGCCTATACCCTGGATGGGGATAGCGAAACCGCGGCGATCGCCTTCCGGCATAACCTGCTTGAATACGCTGAGCTGTTTTTCTTCCTGCTGGCAGCGATGTCCTTTATTACCACCCTGGAGGAACGACAGGTATTTGCCGCCCTGCGTGCCTGGCTGGTGTCCTGCGAACTGACGCTGGTACAGATCTACTGGGCAACCGGGGCTCTGGCGTTTTTTCTCTCGCCGGTGGCGGACAACCTGTCGACCGCCCTGCTGATGGGGGCGGTAGTGATGGCGGTGGGTCAGCACAACATTAGATTTGTTGCCGTCGGCTGTATCAATGTGGTGGTCGCCGCCAATGCCGGTGGGGCATTCAGTCCCTTTGGCGATATCACTACGCTGATGGTCTGGCAGAAAGGGGTAATTGAGTTCAGCGGCTTTTTCGCGCTGTTTATCCCCTCAGCAGTCAGTTGGCTGGTACCAGCCGTATTGATGTCGGTTGCCATTGAAAAAGGCAACCCGGTTGCGGAACGCCGCAACGAGCCACGCCGGATGAAACGCGGAGCGCTGCCGATTTTGCTGCTGTTTATGCTCACCATAATGCTGGCCGTCACCAGCCATAGCCTGCTAAATCTGCCTTCGGTGCTGGGCATGATGACCGGACTGGGCATCTTAAAACTGTATGGCTACTACCTGAGCCGTTTTGAAGCTCACATCCGGGATACCGGCCATATTCATAACCATCATATCGATAACCTGACCGATATCAGTCAGATGAAAGGTGATCATACCGATGTTATCCGCCGTTTCGATATCTTTCAGGTGGTTGAGCGCTCCTCCTGGGATACGCTGATGTTTTTCTATGGGGTGGTGTTATGCGTGGGCGGTTTATCCACCCTGGGGCATCTGGCGTTACTGTCGGACCTGATCTACAGCACCCTGGGAGCGACCCTGGCCAACAGCATGATCGGGGTGGTCTCCGCCCTGATTGATAATATTCCGGTGATGTTTGCGGTGCTGACCATGCAGCCGGAGATGTCCACCAATCAATGGCTGCTGGTGACTCTGACAACCGGCATCGGCGGTTCGCTGCTGTCCATCGGTTCAGCCGCCGGGATTGCACTGATGGGGCAGGCACAAGGGGTTTATACTTTTTACACCCATCTGAAATGGAGCTGGGCGATCGCGCTGGGCTATCTGCTCAGCATCACCGCCCACCTGTGGATCAATGGCTATTAAGCCGTAAGTTTGCCAGCCGCTCAGAGTTCAAACGCGGCCATTACCTGGGGCACCCACTGTGCGATCCGGTCCGCCGTCAGCTCACTCTGACAGTCTTCATCCAGCACCAGACCGACAAAATAATCCTCGCTCTCATTCAATGCCCTGGACGCCTCGAAGTTATAGCCGTAGATCGGCCAGTAACCGCACATAAGCGCGCCCCGGCTCACCAGTTTGTCATGCAGCGCACCCATTGCATCCACAAACCATTCGCCATAACCAACCTGGTCTCCCAGACCAAACAGCGCACATCTGACGCCGTTGAGATCTACCTCATCCAGCTCCGCCCAGACATCAGACCAGTCTTCCTGAAGCTCACCATAGTCCCAGGTAGGGATCCCCAGAATCAGATAACTATAATTGCCCAGCCCCGCCAGTCCGTCTGTCGCCAGCTCATGCAGATCAACCCGCTCAGGACCAATATGCGTCGCAATCAGTTCGGCACAGCTTTCCGTATTGCCGGTTGTTGATCCGTAAAAAAGCCCCACGTCCTTACTCATTATGTCTCACTTAATTAATCAGACCAGAAACATTATCGTTTTGGAGCAAACGCATCAAACGCATCACCGGCCAGCCGTTCAACCGACTCCCGGGCCTCATGCAGCGCCTTCATATTTTTGTCGTTCGCCTGCCTGAGCATCTCTTCCAGCTGCTCCGCATACTCCTGTTGCGACCTGATTAACTCCTCTGCCGAGGTACAGCTCTGCATCTGCCGCGTCTGCGCCACCGTTGCATCAATACAGGCTTTAGTACACTCCATCTGCTGCCGGGTCAGCTCTTCCAGCATTTTTGTCTGAATATTGACTAACTCTTTAAACGGCCCCATAGACTGACTCAGTACTTTAGACATATCTTGAAACATAACAATATCCTTGCTCGCCACCCGGCCGGGTGTCTGAACCCCAATAATATATAGATAGATTAATTTGATCTGCCAGAGGGATAGTTTACGATGAACAACCATCAGGCCACAAACAGGAGACCTCAAAATGCGACTATTGCATACCATGCTCAGGGTAACAGACCTGCAGAAATCGATCTCATTCTATACTGAGATCCTCAATATGAAACTGTTACGGCGCAAAGATTTTCCCGACGGCAAGTTCACCCTCGCCTTTCTCGGCTATGGTCCTGAGTCCGACAACACCGTGCTGGAGCTGACCCACAACTGGGAGACCAGCAGTTACGATATGGGTAACGCCTACGGCCATATCGCCATCGAAGTGGAAGATGTCTACGACGCCTGCGAAAAGATAAAATCCCTCGGCGGACAGATCGTCAGAGAGCCGGGACCGATGAAACACGGTTCAACCATCCTGGCCTTTGTCCGCGACCCCGACGGCTATATGATCGAACTACTGAGTAACTGAGCCAGCGACTGCTTCGCCGATCACGCAGCGATAAAGAATACTGCCCGGTCAACGTCATGATTTTTGCACGTTTATCATGTAGAATACGCCCAACATTAGATACTGCTAATTAAGCATTTCACTGATCTGCGCCAACAGTGCCGGCCAAAAAGATCCGTTTTGTCCCTATCAACTTCGGAAAGCAGGCCGTTATAATAGGCGCCAATTTTTTATCTTTAACTACGGGCGTAACTCGATGAGTAAGAAACTACTACTGGCCATGACCGGGCTGCTACTGACTCTCAACACAGCCTCCGCATATGCCGCCAGTCTGGCAAAAGGCCTGAAAGCCTTTGAAGCCAAGGACTACAGCACTGCCATGACTGAGCTGAAGCCACTGATCAATGACAACAATCTGGACGCAATGAATCTTGTCGGGCAGATGTATGAATTCGGTCTCGGCGTTGAAGCCGACGAGCAGGCCGCCGTAAAGCTCTATAACCGTTGTAGCGCTCAGGGACACCTGGACTGTGTCAACAGTCTGCGGGCTTACAAAGATAAAGGTTACAAAGTTGAACTGAAAACCGTTGAACCGGCCGCTGAATCCGGCGATGCCACCGCTCAGAACCGCCTCGGTGAGATGTATGAGTTTGGTTATGGTGTCAAACGCGATGCAGCTCAGGCGTTCAAATGGTATTCACTGGCCGCGGATCAGGGGCTGGTCGTTGCTCAGCACAACCTGGGACGGGCCTATAACTTCGGCACCGGTGTTCAGCAGGATTTCGCCATGGCGGAGAAGTGGTACCGTAAAGCCGCTGAACAGGGACATATGGACGCCATGTTCTTCCTTGGTGCACTGTACTCCAACAACCACGGTGAAGAGGATGATCAGCAAACCAACATCATCGCCTACGCCTGGTTACAAAACGCGCTGGAGCTGGGCAACCAGACCGCGACAGCGATCCAGTCCCGCATCGTCATGAAACTCTCTGACAGCGAACTGGAACAAGCCAAAGCACTGGCGACTGAATACAAAGAGAAGTTTGTCACACCATTCAAATAACACGATCGCACAACTGAAAAGCCGGGCCTGTGTCCGGTTTTTTTATATGCGGGTCGTAACAACCGGGCATGTTTTGATGGTATAGTCTGCGGCTGTTAGATGGTCGCGGCTTGCCTGCATCAATCCAGGCAAGCCCAGCCGGTAGTCAATCTTAGCCAGAGACTGTAAGAATCAAGATGAGCAAACCTTTCCCGGAACTTGAAGGCGAACTGCGCCAGCCCAGCCTGATGCGCCGTTTCGCAGCCATGATCTATGATGGTTTTCTGGTGGTTGCCATCTGGATGTGCACCGGTTTCGCAGCCGTCGGACTGAACCATGGTGAAGCGGTCAGCGGTCCGCTGTTTCAATCAGTCCTGTTTCTGCTGACCTTCGCTTTCTTCGCCTACTTCTGGGTCCGTCTGGGTCAGACCCTGGGGATGCAAGCATGGAAACTACGAGTGCAAACCCTCGATGGTGGCCATATCAGCCTGCGCCAGGCGCTGATCCGCTTTATGACCGCCATCGTCTCATTCGCCTGCTTAGGCCTGGGCTTCTTCTGGATGCTGTTTTCATCCAACAAAGCCACCTGGCATGACAGCTTCTCAGAAACGCAGATAGTTTTGCTGCCCAAGAAGTGAAGCGAGAACTTTGTAAGATCTCTCTTTGTAGGAGCGGCTTCCAGCCGCGAATGACTGATCGCGGCTGGAAGCCGCTCCTACATAATGCGCACAAAAAACTGACAACCATGCCCCTGCAAGCGCTTAATCCAGAACGGAAGCTTCGCTTCCTGCTAGTAGTTAGACGCAACTGCGTTGCTAGCTAGAAAAAGCAAAGATTAAGAGCAATAGCACGGAGTGGCTTTGTAGGACCTCTCCTTGTAGGAGCGGCTTCCAGCCGCGAATGACTGATCGCGGCGGGAAGCCGCTCCTACACAAAACACACAATCCACACAAAAAAGCTGACAACCATGCCTCTGAAAGCGCTTAATCCTTCTCTTTTCCCAGCAAGCGCAGCGCCCTGACCACTAGCAAGTCGCGCAGCGACGTCTAGCCACTTTCGCGCCTTTTGCAGCCGCGAATGACTGATCGCGGCTGGAAGCCGCTCCTACATAATGCACACAAAAAGCTGACAACCATGCCCCTGCAAGCGCTTATTCTAGAACGGAAGCTTCGCTTCCTGCTAGTAGTTAGACGCAACTGCGTTGCTTGCTAGAAAAAGCAAAGATTAAGAGCAATAGCACGGAGTGGCTTTGATCTTTTTCTAGCAAGCGCAGCGTTCTAACCACTAGCAAGTCACGCAGTGACGTCTAGCCACTCTCGCGCTTTTTGCAATTTATCCTGCTCGTTTAATCAACCAACTCCCCAGCATCATACAGATCATAATCGGCACCAGCGCGGACCAGACCGGGTCAATACTATAGAGACTGCTCATCGGCGCGAGAATATCCTGACTGATTTTGAAGATCATTCCCACCACCACGCCGGTGATGATGCGTTGTCCGGAAGACACACTGCGCAATGAGCCAAAGATAAACGACACCGCCACCAGCACCAGCCCGATAATAGCCAGTGGCTGAAATGCTTTGCGCCAGAAACTCTGCATATAGCGATCATTATCCAGCTCCTGGTCATCAAGGTACTGGCTGTATTGATACAGCTCGCTGGTGGACATCTCTTTCGGTTTGACCATCAACACCTTGAGACGCTGGGGGTTCAGCTCGATATTCCATTCCTGAGAATCATAATGCTGGACCTGAGTCTGAGCCTTATTTTCCAGAAAACGGGTTTCAGCCACATCCTTCAACACCCAGACGCCGTTTTGGTAATGGCCCGATTTGGCATAGCTGCTGAACGACAGACTGCTATCGGGGGCAAGACCCAAACGGGTTACGCCCTGTATATCGCCGGCAGGGGTCACCACGTTGATATGGATATACTCGCCATTCTCCCGATGCCACACCCCGGTACGGGCGGAGATAGTGCCGCGATTAAGGTGCTGGGCGCGGATACTCTCCCCCAGCGCGCCGGCATAGGGCGCCACATATTCCCCCAGAAACAGCGCCACTACCGCGAGCACAATCACCGGTTTTAATACCATCCGCACCAGACGCCATACCGACACCCCGGCAGCCCGCATCACTGTCAGCTCACTGCCGTTTGCCAGTCCGCCAAGCCCCAGAAGGCAGCCAACCAGGCACCCCAGCGGCAGATATTCATAAAACGCGGCGGGCATATTCAGGGCGGAATACCCCAATGCGATAATCAGCGTATAGCCCTCATTCAGCTCCGACATCTCATCGATGATCTGGAACAGAAAGTCCAGGCCGACCACAATCAGCATCACCACCATAATGCTGAGCAAAACCTGCTGACCGACATAACGATCCAGCTTAAGCAGCATGATCAGCCCTCCGCCATCCCAGCAGTTTCTTCCAGGAACCATCGACATATAACAGCCCCATGGCCAGTCCAAAGAACAGCAGATGTACCAGCCACAGCAGGATCACCTCGCCCCCGTCTCGCTCAATATATTTACGTATATTGGTAAGCAGCATCAGATAAGCCATGTAAAGCAGAATGGAGGGTATCAGCTTGGCATAGCGCCCCTGCCGGGGATTGGTTTTACTCAATGGCACCGCCAGCAGCGCAACAATCAGGGTCAGCATCGGCAATGACAACCGCCAGTGCAGTTGTGCCCGTTCTGCGGCACTGCCATCAAACAGCTTAGTGGTCGGCAGGGAGTAGAGTTCATTCACCTGCTGGATCGGTTGCTGATCCGGCAGACGAATTCCATATTCCTGAAACTGAATCTGACGATAGTCCGCTTCACCGGGGTTGCCCTCATAGCGATAACCATTATCCAGCACCAGATAACGTATCCCGGTGTCAGGGTTGGTATAACTGCGCCCCTTTTCTGCCACCACCATTACCGCCTGCTCCCGGTTATCCACCTTCACCTTCTCAGAGATAAACACTCCCCTCATGGAGCCGCTGAGACTATCCAGATGTTCGATATAGGTGACCCGGTTGCCCCTGGGCATGGTCTGGAAGCGCCCCTCGGTGATCACATCAAACTCACCGACATTGCGCTGTTTCTGCAGCATAATCTCGGTCTGATTTGCGCCCACAGGCGAGAGATAGAGACTCATCAGTGATACCAGCAGAGCGGTAAACAGCGCGGGTCCCAGGGTATACATGGTCAGGCGGCGCTGACTCATACCGGTGGCCTGCAGCACCACCATCTCGCTTTCCAGATAGAGCCGACCGTAGGCCAGCAAAATACCCAGAAACAGCCCCAGCGGCAAAATCAGTTCAAGAAAACCGGGCATTCGGTACAGAAGGTAGTAAAATACCGCTTCCATCGGTATCTCACCGGCCGCAGCGATACTCAGATAACTGATAAAACGACCACTCATAATGATCAACAGCAGCACCAGAGTAACTGCGGCCATGCTGATCAGCACCTCTTTGGCCAGGTAGCGAAAGATAATCAAACTGCCATATCCTGTGTAATTGCAGGTAAAGAATTCTCTCTGATACCGAAAACAGGGTTTTGTTTCTGCGGCATTAGGATAAAATCCGGGTATCAAATTAAAAACCGGGCAACAGATACAGGTTGCGCCGGTGCGTCATTATCTTATAAACCAAGCACGATGTCTTGTGTGGAGAAAGCATGGAATTTGAAATCGTTACCGGTTCAGTAGAATCCCTTGAAACTGACTGTTTAATCGTCGGCGTTGCCCCTGATGGCGAACTAGCCCCCTCTGCTGATCTGGTCAACAAGGCATCAGCGGGCTACCTCAAAGAGGTGCTCGGCGATCACAACGGCAAGGCGGGTGAAACCCTGCTACTGCATAAGGTTCCCGGTATCAGCGCCAGCCGGGTGCTACTGGTGGGCCTCGGGAAAGCCGATGAGCGCAGCGACCGTAATCAGCTGAAGATCATCAGGAGCATCATGGCCAGCCTCAAAGCGATTCGTTGCAAGACCGCAGTGATCGCTCTGGATGGACTGGAAAGTGCCGATCAGGACCTCTACCGCCAACTGCGCCACAACACCGAATGGGCCAGCGCCGAGCTGTACCAGTATGACGCCACCAAGAGCAAAAAAGCCGATCCACTCAACCTGGAAAGCATCGCCTTCCTGCTGAGCCAGGACGATGCCGAACTGGGCGAGTTTTCCATCAGTGACGGCTCCGCAATCGCCAACGGTATCGATACCGCCCGCGAACTGGGCAACCTGCCGGGTAATATCTGCACCCCCTCCTATCTGGCGGAAAAAGCGCTGGCTCTGGCCGAGACCTGTAAAGAGCTGACCACCACCATTCTCAACGAGGATGAGATGGAAAAGCTGGGTATGCACTCCCTGTTATCGGTCGGCAAGGGCAGCTCTGAGCCATCCAAACTGATTGTGATGGAATACAAAGGTGGCGAGCCGGATCAACAGCCTCACGTACTGGTGGGCAAAGGGATCACCTTCGACACCGGCGGCATCAGCCTGAAGCCTGGCGCCAAGATGGATGAGATGAAGTTTGATATGTGCGGCGCGGCCAGTGTCATTGGCACCATGGAAGCACTGACGCAACTGGGGCTGGATCTCAATGTCGTCGGCATTGTCGCTGCTGCAGAGAACATGCCCTCCGGCAACGCCTCCAAGCCCGGCGATATCGTCACCACCATGTCCGGCCAGACGGTTGAAATCCTCAATACCGATGCCGAGGGTCGACTGGTGCTGTGTGATGCGCTCACCTACGCCGAACGCTTTGAACCGGAAACCGTCGTCGATATCGCCACCCTGACCGGCGCCTGTATCGTGGCTCTGGGCAACCATGCAACCGGCCTGTTATCCAACGACGATCTGCTGGCCGACGATCTGCTGGCCGCGGGTGAGTTTGCCGCGGATAAAGCCTGGCGCCTGCCGTTGTGGGATGAGTATCAGGAACAGCTGGACAGCAACTTTGCCGATATGGGTAACATTGGCGGCCCCTCCGCCGGCACCATTACTGCGGCCTGCTTCCTGTCACGCTTCACCAAGAAGTATCGCTGGGCACACCTGGATATCGCCGGCGTCGCCTGGAACAGCAACGGTAAATCGAAAGGGGCCACCGGCCGCTGTGTCCCCCTGCTGTGTCAGCATCTGATTGCCCAGGTGGATGATCTGACCGACGACGAGTAAATCAGGTTCTTAACGGGCCAGATCTGCATTTTGATGCCTGGCCTGACCCGTTAAGCCAGCGAATTCACTCCTCCGACTGAATCAAACAGGATAGCAACGATGAGCCAGGCTGATTTCTATGTTCTGCCCGACGCCGATCCGGAAAGTCGCACCGCCTTCCTCTGCCGCCTGGCGGATAAAGTGCTGGGCCACGGCCGCAACGCTTACATCCATGTCGCCGGAGAAACCGAGGCGGAACGACTGGATCAGCTATTGTGGGATTATCGCGCCGACGCCTTCATCCCCCACGGCCTGCTCAACAGAAAACCCGACGCCCCGGTGCAGATCGGCTGGGGCGATCAGCTACCGCAACACCGTGATGTCTACATCAACCTGGCGCTGGATGCTTCAGAAGAAACGCTGAAATTCGACCGCATCCTCGAGATCGTTATCCAGCAACCCGACATCCTCGCCGCCACCCGGAAAAACTTCGCCCTCTACAAAAACAACGGCATCACACCGAAGATGCATGATATGCGTAAGAGCAGTCGCTAGACGTCACTGCGTGACTTGTTAGACGCTCCTTCGTCGCTTGCTAGTCGCTAGAAAAAGCAAAATCTCTCTATGGCTCGTAATACGTTTTGTAGGAGGCGCGCCCTCGCGGCGATTGAAACAACAACAAAAACTACCGTACTT